>CAXXGF010000038.1:0-243815 GCA_963677445.2 Melioribacteraceae bacterium
GCCCTTTCCTCCGGTAATGTGCCAAGTTCTTTATTCGTAAGAGCCGCGGCTTTTTTCAAAATTCCAAGCGCTCTGATTATTTCTCTCGGAAACCTTTCGCCGCCAATCTTAAAATTCATCAATGACCTGCCTGTCTGAGCGCCATAAAGTTTATCGGCAGGCACCTTTACTTCTCCCATTGTATCAGTTTCAATACGATATTCCATAATCACTCTCCTTAAAATTTTTTATATCAGTTAATATTTATTTATGTATGTAGAACTATAAATCATAATCTTAATCGTAATCTTAATCATAATCTGGCCGTGCCAGAAAAAAAATTGAATCCTAAGAAAGAATCGTACTCGTTCTCGTAATCGTACTTCCTACTCGTCTTTACCAAAACGCTAAGGTTATTCGAGGACGATTACGAGTACCTGTTACATAAGTACGATGAAATTTTGCCAATTTTGCGCGGAATACTAATTCTGCCTTAAAAATCACAACTTCTGCAAATCCAAAAACAGCGTCTATTAAATCCACTTAAAGGATATTACTCTCACCTGTGCATTAAATATTATAACAACTTTTCAAAGAACATTTTTAGTCTAACACTCTTCTCCCGCCGATAAATCTTTTCTTATAGTAACTGGAATTGAGCGAACTGATTATAACTCCCCTCTTTGAACTGGCATGCATAAAATAGCCGTCATAAAGATAGAGGCCGACATGCTCGGGGAATTTATAACGAAATTTATTTTTAAAGAAAACGAGGTCAAGAAATTTCAGATTGCCCTTTCCTGCAACTTTCCTGCCGAAATTATACTGCTCTTTGGCGCTCCTCGGCAGCAGTTTACCGAATAATTTTTTATAAACGCTTGAAGTCAGCCCCGAACAGTCAATCCCCTTTTTTGTTTCACCGCCATATTTATAAGGAACGCCAAGAAAACTTTTTAGATAAGAAACAACAGAGCCGGCATCCCGGAGATCATTGAATGAATGTTGATCAGCAGGAGGAATATTTGAGAGAGAAAGAACTGTATCGGGATAAACAGAATAGGTGGATTTTGAAGTTTTTTTACTATTCCCATAGCGGGAATTGATGCTTGAAGAGGAACATCCCGCAAAGAGGACCAGAATTAACAGGCAGGATGTCAGATATTTCACCCGCATAATCTATCCGAGATAGGACCTCAGATTTTTACTCCGTGAAGCATGCCTGAGTCTCCTTATGGCTTTTTCTTTTATCTGCCTGACTCTCTCTCGGGTAAGGTTAAACTTTTCACCAATTTCTTCCAGAGTAAGGGGATGTTCGCTGCTCAGGCCAAAATAAAGTTTAACAACTTCGGCTTCACGTTCGGTAAGGGAATGTAAAGCGCGTTCAATCTCATTTTTTAATGAATCTGACATCAGGCTGAAATCGGGTGTCGGCTGCTGATCATTGATCAATACATCCAGCAGTCTGTTCTCCTCCCCCTGCGAAAATGGAGCGTCAACAGAAACATGGCGTCCCGAAATTTTTAGCGCCTCAGCTACATCATTCACATTCATCTCAAGTTCATTCGCAAGCTCACTCGCGTTTGGCTCTCTTTCAAACTCCTGTTCCAGGCTGCTATAAGCCTTCCCTATTTTATTCAAAGCGCCAACCCTGTTCAGAGGAAGGCGCACAATCCTCGACTGTTCGGCCAGAGCCTGCAAAATCGACTGCCTGATCCACCAGACAGCATAAGATATAAATTTAAAACCTCTTGTTTCATCAAACCGTTTGGCCGCTTTTATCAGCCCCAGGTTTCCTTCATTGATTAAATCACCAAGTGTCAGCCCCTGGTTCTGGTATTGTTTCGCTACACTGACAACAAACCTTAAATTTGCCTTTACGAGTTTTTCAAGCGCGTCAGAGCTGCCTTTTTTTATCTCCCTGGCCAATTCTATTTCTTCATCGGCCGTAAGAAGATTAACTTTTCCAATTTCCTGTAAATATTTATCGAGAGACTGACTTTCGCGGTTCGTGTACTGCTTGGTAATTTTCAATCGAAAATCCTCCTGACTTTATTCAGAATAGACAGAATCCACTATACCTACAATAGATGCGTCAACGGGAGCCATATCCACATCCATCGGAATAACTGCTTCACTCGCTGTAATATAATATATTATTTCACCCGGTCCCGCTCCGACTGTATCAACGGCAATAATCGGGCTGCCGATATCTTCCTCATCGGCATTTATCGGCTGAACAAACTGCATTTTATAACCGGTTAAGGTTTCATATTTCCTGGTTGCCCAGATCGTTCCTATAACTTTCCCCAACAACAAAAAAATTATTCCTTATTATTATTTCGGCTTTGCGAAATATCCAGTTTATCGACTATTGCCATAATAACCGCGTCGACAGGCTTATTTTTAGTTATGTTTGTCTGGCGGGCCGAACTTCCCTGGGCAAAGAGTACTATCTCTCCTACTCCCGCTCCGACTGAATCCACACACACAACAAAATTATTTTTGGGATTATATTCCAGATCAAGTTCACGCACAATTAAAAATTTTGCTCCGACAAGGTTTTCATCCTTCCTGGTCGACCAGACCGTGCCAATTACTTTTCCTAATGTCATTTATCCTCTTATATCGTCCGGATGAAATATTTTTATACCACTAAATTTATATTTTTCAACATTACTGGTCAATATGGGAAGCTTATTATGGTAACAAACAGTGCAAATCATGGCATCGCGCACGCTTTCGGCTTCCCTGAAACGGGGAATAAGCATACTGTATCTCGAATTAAAACCTATTACCTTTACCGCGCGCAAAACCGAGGTTACAAATTCTGTTTCGTTTTCATTCACGCATCCGAAATATAATTCCGACGCGTTATACATACTCGTAAAGCAGTTATAACCGCTCATTGCCAGTTCAAGCGCTGAAGGCCGGTTATTATTATTGTTCAAAAAATCGAGTATTATATCAGTTTCTATAAATAATTCCATATCAGCTCAGTATTCTATCCATTTTTCTTTGATAACTTGCCCCGGCTGTTCAGAAAATCGAGCACAACCTCTTCCGGCAATCCCTGAACACTGCAAATATCACTAAGAAGAACCTGGTCAAGGTTAAGAACAAAAGCTTTTTCATCCGGCTTGCACTTTATACTGATTTTAAGCTCCTTATTTTTTAGCTTACCAAACATTTCAGTTATATCATCAGGTAATTTAATAAGCCCGGAACCGTCATATTTTATTAAAAACTCCGCGAGCAGGGAATTTATTTTGTCATCCATTTAAAAATGATACTCCATCCAGTTCATTTTTTACACTAAAAAAATCGGCGGCGGTTTTTGCCACATCAGCGAATGAATTTCTGGCGCCCAGATTCACGCCGGGAGTCCCTTTTCTGAAACAGATCAAAGGCACATATTCGCGGCTGTGGTCTGTACTCTCTGTAGTGGGATCATTGCCGTGATCGGCTGTTAAAATAACTATATCACTTTCATCGGTCGATTCAAGTATTGCCGGCAGACGGTCATCAAACTCTTTCAGAGCAGAATAAAATCCCGGTGTATCATTCCTGTGTCCGTAATAGACATCAAAATCAACAAGATTGGCAAAGATCAGGCTGTTGTTTTTTTCAGCGGCAGTTTTAATTATGGCGTCAACACCCTGCATATTCGATTTGGTGATTACGGGAGTTTTAATTCCGCGGTGATTAAACAGATCGTTGATCTTTCCGATTGCGACTGTCTCAATATCATTTTCCAGCAGCAGATCAAGAATAGTTTTACCGGGAGGATCGACTGAAAAATCTTTTCTCGAAGTAGTTCTCGTATAATTACCGCTATCCCCTATAAATGGGCGGGCAATCACTCTTCCCAGGCTGTCTTTCCCTGTAAATATCTTTTCACGGGCTGTAATACACATTTCATACAATTTATCCAATGGTATTACTTTCTCATGAGCAGCGATTTGAAAAACGGAATCTGCCGAGGTATACACAATCGGGTAACCTGTTTTACAATGCTCGTCACCCAGCTCCTCAATAATTTTCGTACCCGACGCAGCTTTATTTCCCAAAACACCGCCGCATCCGGTCAATTCAATAAACCTGCTTATTATTCTTTCGGGAAATCCATCGGGATAGAGGGGAAAATGCTGCCTGTATATCATTCCTCCTATTTCCCAGTGACCGGTGGTGGAATCTTTTCCTGATGACTTTTCCGCCATCTTGCCATATGAGGCCAGTGGTTTTTCCTGAGGAATCAGTCCTTTTATTGGTATGATATTGCCAAGGCCCGCCTTTTCAAGATTTGGCAGGGATATTCCATCCAGCGCCAGGGCGATATTACCAAGTGTATTACTTCCGCGATCATTAAATTTATCAGCGTCGGGCAGTTCACCAACCCCAACACCATCTAAAACTACTAATATAAAATTATTCATAAAACCTCTAATTGGCGCTTTTCACAGTGTTCGTTTTTTCGAGCGCTTTTTCCAGCGCAAGTTCGGCATCCGACATAACCTCTTCAATAGCCGTTCTGTTATTTGCCGAGGCAATGCCTATCGAAACAGTAAATGTTGTCTGTTTTGAAATTACCGCGATAGGTTTACGGGCTATTTTGATTCTGAGTTTTTCAGCCCACAGGAAAATATCTTTTGAAGAGGCGTTAAAGAAATAAACAGCAAATATTCTTTCACCCAATCTGCCGAAAATGCCGAATGGATTCATTTCTTCTCTTATTGAATCTGTTATTGATTTTAATACTTTCGGGAAAGGATTTCCTTCAAAAAGGGTTTCTTCCTCAAGAAAATCATCAATTTTTATTAATGCGAGGGTTGAGGGCAATTCCAGCTCGGCGGCTCTTATCAGTTCTGTTCCCAGTTGTTCAATAAAATTGGAAGAATTTAACGCCCGGGTCTCTATATCCCGCGCAAGCAGTCCTTTTAACATATTCTGTGAAGAAAAAGAATAAACAATAAATGAAAATATTCTAAGCGAATTTTTGAGGAAATTTACATCGGCATTCGCGTAAGCCCCTTTTTTAAGATTTTCAAGGCATATCACACCATAATTAGTATCATTATAAACCAGGGGTAAAGCTAAAAAAGCGCCGTCGAGCGTAATATCTTCCGCTTTGGAATATCTCAGGTAATTGCCTTTTGTAATATCATCAATTTTTACAGGCAGGCCGCTGACGATAGCTTTACCGACAAGGGTGCCGTTTAATTCAATTTCAAGATTTTCACCAATATATTTAAGCCGTGTATTATTGACAACTTTCGAAGTGATAAACCTTTTTGATTCAGGGTTATAATAAACAAACGCAAATGCATCCCAGCTAATCAGTTCGCTCAGTGATTTTTCAATGACCGCGAATAACTCTCCCTCACTTTCAAATTTTCTTTCATTCTTTAGAATATTCAGCAGAGTTTTTAGGCGCTGTTCTGCCAGAGTATCGGCATATTTTTCTTCGTAAAGAGAAATAATGATCGAAATAATTCTTACTATCCTGCCTAAAGAATAGATGGTTTCTATTCCGAATGCGTCATTTTCCTTTGAGTCGAGGGCAAGAATGGCGGTTAATTCATCTCCATAAAACAGAGGAACCCCGACAAAACTTTTTACACCCTGCGGATTATTGTAATAGCGGATAACATCCGCTTCAGCATTCTGATTTATATCGGTCAGAAGCTCAGGCTCCTCTTTTTCAACAATTTTGCTGAGGATGTCATTCTCAATCTCGAAACGCCTTTGAACTATCTCGCCAGAAGCTGAAACAAACTTCTCAAGTGTGAGCTTGTTTTTATTCTTATTATACCAGAAGTATAAAGCTGAATGGGCAAGAAAGGCATCTTTAACAACGTGGAGTATCCTTTCAAGAATAAAGACAAACTGTTTATCATGCCCTATATCCCGGGGTAGTTTTTCTGTCGCTATTTTATCAAAATTCTCTTTAAGATCGGGGGGTTTAAAAATTGTTTTTCTCCCTCCCGTAGTCATCGGAGTGTAAGTATCTTCGGTTATCAGTTCAACATCTTTATTTGCCGAAACAATAGTAAATTCTTCACCCGAATCTGTCTCATATCCCTTTTTACCATCACTATCGGATATTTGCTCTTCCGACTCTTCATATTCATCATCCTGCTGATTTTCATCCCTCGATGAAGTATCACGCAGAAATATAATAAATCCCACATAAATAACTTCCAGAACCGCGGCCGCAATTTGCAGAATCGCGTCCTCTGTGACAAACTGGACAGCCACGAGCAGAGGTACAAAAAAGAAAATCAGAAGTCTCTTTTTATATTTTCGGCTCAAATGGATTCTCTCCCGGGAATTATATAAACTGTAAAGCCAAGCAATATTAAAATTAAAAAATTAAACTGAATATTAAGAAAAGTTTTAATAAAATACTATTTGAAGAGATTTGTAATCCTCTTTATCACCTCTTTTTTCCCTGTGCCATCTTTCGAGGAATAAAAAAAGTATTCCGAATTCTCTTTAGCGCCTTCATAAAAGCCTGAAATCTGCTTTTTCAGGGCCGCTTTTTCTGATTGTTTCAGTTTATCAATTTTTGTAAAAAGAAGGGTAAAGGGTATATTTGCCTGCGTAACTGTTTCATTAAGCTGATAATCGAGCTCTGTCGGTCCCAGTCTGCTGTCAATCAGATGAAAAAGATGTGGATCATTCAGCCCGCTTATCAGATAACTTGTAAGGAATCTGTTCCAGAATTCTCTTTCTTTTTTTGAAACTTTGGCATATCCATATCCCGGTAGATCAACAAGATAAAATCTTTCTTCAACGAGATAATAGTTGATCGAACGGGTTTTACCGGGTGTTGAACTTGTTTTAGCAAGCCCTTTTCGGTTAAAAAGCGAATTAATAAATGAGGACTTGCCGACATTCGAACGTCCCGACATAATTAACTCGGGGAGTTTTTTTCCCGGTAAATCTTTTAAATTATATAATGAGCTAAGAAATTTTATATCTTTCATAAATAAAAAAAAAGAGCAGCCTTTCGGAAGGCTGCTCTTTTATCAGAATTTATTTAGCTGTTATTTTTCTTCTTTTTTCTTGTCTGATGACTCATCAGATTTTTCTTCAGCTTCAGGAGTTTCTTCAGTTTCAGCTTTTACTTCTTCTGCCGGCGTTTCTTCTTTAGTCTCTTCAGTTTCTTCCACTGAAGATTCAACCGGTTCTTCTACCTTTTCTTCAATTATCTCAGCGTCTTTCACTTCAGGTTCGGTTTTTTCTTTTTTCTCTTTTTTCACCGGCGCATCAGTTGTGAACTGGTTATAATCAACTAATTCGAGAATAGCCATTTCCGCCGCGTCACCATATCGGTTTCCAGTTTGATAACACGGGTATAACCACCTGGTCTTTCGCCGACTTTTTCAATAACATCACCAAAGAGTTCCAAAAACGCATCTTTTTGCTGAATATGACGGGCAACCAGTCTACGGGCCGGGACATCATTCTTACGCGCTTTTGTAATAAGATCTTCAGCAAACCTCTGTGCTTCTTTAGCTTTTGCAAGTGTGGTTTTAATCCTTTTATGCAAAAACAGTGCTGTAGCAAGCGCTCTTAAAGTAGAAAGCCTGTGAGGCGCTGTTCTGTTTAATTTTCTTCCTTTAATTCTGTGTCTCATTTTACACCTTTTCTCAAGATTTAACTGTTATCAGGTTTTTCAACCAGGTACTTGTCGACATCCATTCCAAATTCCAGGTTGTAGTTTTCTACAATCTCAACAAGCTCGGCCAGCGATTTGCGTCCAAAGTTACGGAATCTGAGCATCTCATTTTCATCACGTCTGACCAGATCGGCAAGCGATTTAATATTTGCCGCCTTCAGACAATTATGGGACCTGACACTTAGTTCAAGATCATCGACGCCTGTAAGAAGAATATTCCTGACTCTTTCAAATTCAGCATCTTTTTCACTTTCAACCTTATCTTCTTCCTGCTCAACTTCAAAATTAATGAACATGTTGATATGATCTTTCAGAATTTTACCGGCGCTTGAAAGCGCTTCTTCCGGTGTAATGGAACCATCGGTATTAATCTGAAGAGTTAATTTTTCAAAATCATTCTTTTCGCCAATACGGACATTTTCGATATCATACTGCACACCAACTATCGGGGTGTAGATCGCGTCAATCGGAACTAACCCGATCATTGGATCGGCAAGCTTCTGTTCCGAGGCAGGCACATATCCTTTACCTGTGCCGAATCTAAGCTCCATCGATAATTTACCTTCATCATTAATGGTGCAGATATGCTGTTCCGGGTTTAAGATTTCAATATCAGGGCATGCGGCCTGGAAATCGGTTGCAGTAAGGTCATGCGGTCCGTTTAGAGAAATATCCAGCTTTGTTGCTTTTTTATTAACAACACGGAATCTGACTTTTTTGATGTTCAAAATTATTTCAGTTATATCTTCAAGAACACCGGGAACAGTGGTAAATTCGTGTAGCGCACCGTCAATTTTGATTGCGACAATAGCCGAACCGTTAAGTGAAGAAAGAAGCACTCTGCGGAATGCATTCCCCAGAGTTACTCCGAAACCTCTTTCGAGAGGCTGAACGGTGAACTTGCCATAAGTGCTACTTGCAGATGATTCTTCTAATATTACGCCGTCAGGCAACTTAATAAAAGGAAAGCTCATTTACATTCCTCTTTTCTTTTCAAATTTACCAATTATTTAGAATACAGCTCAACAATAAGCTGTTCGTTTGCGTTCAGAGGCACTTCTTCTCTTTCAGGTATCTGCATCATAGTGCCTGTAAGCGCGGCTTTATCAACAGAAAGCCAGCTGTACATATTATCTTTGTGTTTTCTAAGTGAATTATGAATCGCGTCAAGCTTTTTACTTTTTTCCTTAACCGCGATTACATCACCGGGCGATAATATATAAGAAGGAATATTTACCAGAGTGCCATTCACAGTAAAATGTCGGTGTGTAACAAGCTGTTTAGCCGACTTACGTGAAGGGGCAAAACCAAGCCTGAAGACAACATTATCAAGTCTTCTTTCAAGCATTTTAACGAGGTTCTCGCCGGTTACACCTTTCTGGCGGTTTGCTTTCGCGAAATAAATTCTGAACTGGGCTTCAAGCAGACCATAAATTCTTTTTACTTTCTGTTTCTCACGCAGCTGAACGCCATATTCCGAAAATTTACTTCTCCTGTTGAGGCCATGCTGACCCGGAGGATAATTTCTTTTTTCGATCGGGCATTTTTCCGAGCTGCACTTCGATCCTTTTAAAAACAGTTTCTGTTTTTCTCTTCTGCACAATTTACAACTAGGTCCAGTATATCTAGCCATCTACTAATGTCTCCTAAAATTAAACTCTTCTACGCTTTGGCGGTCTGCAGCCATTATGCGGGATGGGGGTAATATCTTTTATTGACATAATTGTCAGACCTGCAGTATTTAATGCTCTTATAGCGGCTTCCCTTCCTGCACCCGGTCCTTTAACCAGAACGTCAACTCTTTTCAAACCGAGATCGTACGCTTCTTTCGCGGCAGCTTCTGCAGTAACCTGCGATGCAAAAGGTGTATTTTTTCTAGAACCTTTAAACCCGTTCTTTCCGGCTGAAGACCATGAAATGGTATTGCCGTAAACATCGGTAATTGTACAAATAATATTGTTAAACGAAGCCTTTATGTGCGCTATGCCAACCGCATCAACATGTACTTTCTTTTTTGTCTTTTTCGATACTTTAGCCAATTTTCTTACTCCTGCTAAAAAAAAGGTTAATTATTTCTTACCGGGCGCTTTTTTCTTTCCGGCAACCGTTCTTCTCTTACCTTTCCTCGTTCTTGAATTGGTTCTTGTACGCTGGCCTCTCACCGGAAGTCCCCGACGATGGCGCAGACCTCTGTAACAACCAATATCCATCAGTCTTTTAATATTTTGCTGAACCTCGCTTCGCAGAGCGCCTTCCACCTTATATTCCGATGTCATGATCGATCTGATTTTCGCGATTTCTTCTTCAGTCAGTTCAGAAATTTTTCTGTCGCTATCAACTTCAGCTTGTTTAAGTATCTCAAGCGCTGTTGCCTGACCTATACCATAGATATAAGTCAATCCAATGTATGCTTTTTTGTTTTTTGGTAAATCGATACCAGCTATACGAGCCAAATCGTTAACCTCCTAATCCTGTTTAACCTTGACGCTGCTTATGTTTTGGGTTCTTGCAAATAACGCGTACGACGCCTTTTCTTTTAATAATTTTGCAATGCTCACAAATCTTTTTTACAGATGCACGTACTTTCATTTCGTCACCATTATTTATATCTGTAAGTTATTCTACCTTTATTCAAATCATAGGGTGATAATTCAATGGCTACTTTATCGCCAACGAGTATTTTAATAAAATGCATGCGCATTTTGCCCGAAATGTGGGCCATTATTTCGTGGCCATTATCCAGCTTCACCTTAAAATGTGCATTTGGTAATGTTTCGGTAACAACTCCGTCTACTTTAATTGGACCTTGTTTTGCCATAAAAATTATTCAACATTTACTTAAAATTTCAGCTTTATTATCTACTATCGCGATCGAATGTTCAAAATGCGCAGAAGGAAGATGATCGCTGGTATAAACTGTCCAGCCATCACCTGCAACATTCACGCGGCTTTTACCGGTGTTAACCATTGGCTCAATCGCAATTGTCATTCCGTTTTTAATAATCGGGCCGGTTCCTCTGCGGCCATAGTTGCATACCTGAGGCTCTTCGTGAAGCTGCCTCCCTACGCCATGACCACATAATTCCCTGACAACGGAAAAACCATTTTTTTCAACATATTCCTGAACGGCCGCCGAAATATCTCCAATACGGTTGCCTGCTTTCGCCTGTTCTATTCCCAGGTATAAACTTTTTTCGGTAACATCCATCAGCCTCTTCTTTTCCTCGGAGATCCGGCCAACCGGAACTGTCAGGGCTGCGTCACCATAATACCTGTTCTTAAGAACACCTATATCGATTGATATTATTTCACCTTCAGCAAGTCTTCTGTTACCCGGTATTCCATGAACAACTTCTTCATCAACCGAGGCGCAGATAGATCCGGGAAAATCAATCGAACCGGCCTGTGAATATCCTTTGAAAGCCGGATAAGCATCATTGCTTCTGATGTAATCTTCAGCAATTCTGTCAAGCTCAAGAGTTGATATTCCCGGGGCAACATAACTTTTCAGTAGCTGAAGCGCCTCAGCTACTATCCGGTTGCTTTCCCGGATTTTATCAATCTCTTTTTTTGTTTTTATCAGAATCACTTTCTTACAACCGCTTAAAATCTTCTGCCTTTAAGCTTACCGGCTTTCATAAATCCGTCATAATGCCTCATCAGCAGATGAGACTCAATCTGCTGCAGAGTGTCGAGAGCTACACCAACCATAATCAGCAGACTTGTGCCGCCAAAAAATGAGGCGAAACTTCCTGATACACCAAAACGGGAAACGAATGCCGGAAGAATTGCGACGATAGCCAGGAATATTGAACCGGGCAATGTGATTTTAGTTAAAATATTGTCAATGAACTCTGAGGTTTGTTTACCCGGACGAATACCTGGTATAAAACCTCCCTGTTTCTTCATATTTTCAGCTACATCCTGCGGATTAAAAGCAATCGCTGTATAGAAGTAGGTGAAAAATATAATCATTAATGCATAGATTAATGAATAACTGAATGATGTATATACAAAATATCCTGCCACAGTCTGCATTAATTCACTGTCGGGGAAAAATGAGAGGACAGTGCTGGGAATAAACATAATTGACTGAGCAAAAATTATAGGCATAACACCCGCGGTATTAACACGCAGCGGGATATACTGGGTAACACCGCCATAAACCTTTCGGCCAACTACACGTTTTGCATATTGAACAGGAATTCTTCTTGTACCCTGGGTTACCAGGACAATACCCGCAATAACAAAACCCATGAAAGCGATTATAATAATTTCAATAACGATATTACGCATGCCTTCTGAAATCAGCCTGTACTCATCGAGCAGCGCGAATGGCAGACGATTAATAATACCGATGAAAATGATCAGTGAAATACCGTTGCCTATACCTTTTTCGGTAATCTGCTCACCCATCCACATCATGAACATTGTTCCGGCTACAAGGAAAATTACTGTTTGAACAGTAAACCAGAATCCCTGCACCTCGGGCGGCACAATACCCACACCGTTTGTTGTGATACTCGAAATATGAACTGAAACGCCCCATGCCTGCATTGCAGATATGGCGACAGTTCCATAACGGGTAAGCTGGGTAATTTTTTTACGTCCTTCTTCCCCTTCCCGCTGAAGTTTTTGGAAATAAGGAACAACCGCGCCCATGAGCTGAATGATAATTGAGGCGCTGATATAGGGCATAATACCCAAAGCAAAAATAGCAGCGTTTGAAAATGCGCCGCCCACAAAAAGATCATATAGTCCAAACAGATTGTTATCTGTCTGATTACTCATAGCTTCAGACAATAAATAGGAATCAATTCCAGGCAGAGTAATATGAGAACCAACTCTTACGATTATCAGAAGTCCCAGTGTATAAAGAATACGCTGCCTTAATTCCTGAATCTTGAAGATATTCCTGAAAGTATCTGTTATTTTACCCATTAAATCTTAATCTCTTTAATAGTTCCGTTAGCAGATTCAATTTTTTCTTTAGCAGTTTTACTGAAAGCGTGAGCTTCAATTTCAAGAGCGGCTTTAATTTCGCCGCTACCCAAAATTTTATAAGGCTGCGCAGCTTTCGAAAGAAGACGGTTTTTATAAAGAACCTGAGCGGTTATTTTACCATCTTCAATTTTTTTATTATCTGCAAGTTCCTGCAAACTTGAAAGGTTAATTGCCTGGTAGTGGATTTTAAATATATTAGTAAAGCCACGTTTTGGAACTCTTCTCTGCAAAGGCATCTGACCGCCTTCGAACCAGGCTCTTCTTTTGCTTCCGGAGCGTGATCTTTGACCATTCATACCCCTGGTTGCCTGTCCGCCATGCCCCGAACCTTCACCGCGGGCAATTCTTTTCCTTGACTTGACAGAGCCTTCAGCATATTTTAGATTACTCAGTATGTCCATTTATTCCTCTTCAACTTCAATTTCTTCGTAATTAACCAAATGGGATACAACATTGATCATGCCGCGTATCTGCGGAGTATCATTATGCACTTTATAATAATTCGGCCTTCCCAAACCCAGCGCCTTAATAGTCTTCTTCTGTTTTTCGGGGCGGTCGATAATACTCCTTACCTGCGTAATTTTAATTTTCCTGGCCATTCTCTCCTCAGTTAGAAGTAAATAATTCTGTAACCGTCATTTCTCTTTTCTGTGCCATTTTGGCAGCGTCGATCAGGTTTAATAAACCATTAAGTGTAGCTTTAACCTGATTATGCGGGTTGCTTGATCCGAGCGATTTTGTCAGAATATCCTGAACCCCGACAAGCTCGAGCACGGCGCGGACACCACCTCCTGCAATCAGACCGGTACCCGGAGAAGCAGGTTTGAGAAGAACCCTTCCAGCGCCATATTTTCCGATGATTTCGTGAGGAATAGTTCCTTTAACCAACGGTACAAAATAAAGATTCTTTTTTGCATCGTCGATACCTTTGGAAATAGCATCAGTTACTTCATTTGCTTTTCCGAGACCAACACCAACGTGTCCGCTGCTGTCACCAACAACAACAATCGCGTTAAAACTGAAGCGCCTGCCACCTTTTACCACTTTAGCAACGCGATTTATATATACAACCTTTTCCTTTAAATTCTCAATACCGGATACTTTTTTAGGCTTCAATTTAGTCTCCTTAGATCATCAATTTCGTCAATTTTTTGCTGCCGGGAGAGGATTCGAACCTCTACAGACGCCTCCAAAGGGCGTAGTCCTGCCATTAGACGACCCGGCAACATTAAAACTTGATTCCCGACTTTCTGGCTCCTTCGGCAAGAGCTTTTACTCTGCCATGATAACGATAGCCACCACGATCGAAAACAACTTCTTTAATGCCACTTTCGAGAGCTTTTTTGCCTATAAATTCTCCAACTACTGCTCCCTGGGCTGTTTTGTCTTTGGCATTTTTAACTTCTTCAGCAATTTCTTTTGATAGTGAAGAAGCTGATAACAGAGTTTTTCCTTCCACATCATCAATTATCTGAACATAAATTTTAGTCAGACTCCTGAATACTGCCATTCGTGGCCTTTCCGGAGTGCCGAAGATCTTCTTTCTTATACTTCTTTTCTTCTGTAACCGTTTTGTATTGTTATTAATCATTTAGTCCGATATCTCCTAAATATTATTTACCAGCGGCTTTTCCGGCTTTCCTGATTATTTGTTCATCACTGTATTTAATACCTTTTCCTTTATAAGGTTCAGGTTTTCTGAATGATCTTATTTTTGCAGCAACCAGACCAACAAGTTCTTTATCAATTCCTGATATTTTTATCTGAGTCTGCGTTGGAACTTCAAGTGTAATGCCTTCCGGAGGTATAAAATAAATCGGATGAGAATAACCGAGGTTCAAAAGGGCGCATTTCCCTTTCAGATCAACTCTGTAACCTACACCGACTATTTCCAGCGTTTTTGAATAACCCTGTGTAACTCCGTCAACCATATTCTGGATAAGAGCTCTTGTCAGACCATGAAGGGCACGGTTTTCTTTCTGATCATCCGGACGCTTCACAACTAATTGCTCCTGTTCAACCTCAACGGTCATATCAGGATGAACTTCCATTTCAAGCTCACCAAGCTTTCCTTTAACTTTCAGATTCCTGTCCGATAGTTCAACCTGAACATCTTTTATATCTACTGGCTTTTTACCTATACGTGACACTTCGTAACTCCGTTATAAAAATTACCAAATATGACAAATTACTTCGCCGCCGATTGAATTTTTCTTTGCCTGTTTATCAGTCATAACTCCCTGGGAAGTTGAAATCATGGCAATCCCTAGCCCGTTCAACACACGTGGAATATGATCTTTATCGACGTACTGCCTTAAGCCCGGAGTGCTTATTTTCTTAAGGCCCGATATCGACGGAGTTCCGTCAACATACTTAAGGTGTATTCTTAAAATATTCTGTTTAGAATCTTCAATAACATTAAGATCTTTAATGAAATTATTTTCCTTAAGAATCTCGGCCATCCTCACCTTCATTTTGGAAGAGGGCATTTCAACAAATTTTTTCTTGGCTTTTATCGCATTTCTGATTCTTGTCAGAAAATCCGCATTTGGATCTGTTACCGGCATTTACTAATCTCCTATCTTTTACCAACTGGATTTCTTAAGGCCCGGAATTTCACCCCGCAAAGCCATCTCGCGCAGCTGCAAACGTGAAATACCAAATTTTCTGTAATAACCTTTAGGCCTGCCTGTCATCATACATCTATTCTTCAACCTGACCGGTGAGGAGTTTTTTGGCAGCTGCTGTAAAGCATCATAATCACCATTAGCCTTCAGTTCTTTCCTGAGTTCTTTATACTTTTCGTTCAGTTTTCTTCTTTTTGCCTCACGGGCTATTAAACATTTTCTAGCCATAATAAAAACCTATATTATTGAATTTCTTTCTTTCTGAAAGGAACGCCGAAAGCTTTAAGCAGTGCGTGGGCTTCTTCGTCCGATTTTGCCGAAGTAACAAATGTAATATCCATTCCATTTATCCGGCTTATTTTATCGACATCTATCTCGGGGAAAATAATCTGTTCTTTAACGCCCAAAGTATAATTCCCCCGTCCGTCAAATGACTTGTCCGAAATTCCTCTAAAATCCCTTACCCTGGGTAATGCGACAGAGATAAGGCGGTCGAGAAATTCATACATTCTGTGTCTTCTTAAAGTAACTTTCGCGCCAATTTTCATTCCTTCACGCAGCTTGAAATTCGAAACTGATTTTTTAGCTCTGCGCACTGTCGCCTTCTGTCCTGTAACAGTTTCAATTTCCCTTACAGCTTCATCGAGCATCTTGGAATCCTGAACTGCACCGCCGACACCCATGTTGACAACAATTTTCTCGAGCCGTGGAACTTCCATTATATTATTGTATTTGAATTCAGTGCGAAGTTTCTCAACAATTTCAGTTTTATATTTGCCATGCAGCCTTGCAGGAATCTTTTCTTCCACTGCCTGCTCTTCTGCGCCTTTTTTTCCCTGTGGCTCGGAGGCCTGCGACTTGTTATCTTTTTTAGATTTCTTTGCCATTATACTATTCAGTCCTCAAATAAATTTCTACAACATTTCGCCGCTTTGTTTGCTGATGCGGGCTCTTTTTTGTTTACCCGTTTTGTCGTCAACAATGATTTTCATACCAACCCTGACCGGCTCATTAGTCTTAGGGTCTATAACCATCACATTTGAAACATGTATGGGCGCTTCTTTTTCAACAATACCACCCTGCTGATTCTGCTGGCTCGGTTTGGTATGTCTTTTTCGTATATTCACGCCTTCAATAATTATCCGGTTATCTTTGGGAAAAACCTTCAACGCCTTGCCGGTTTTGCCTTTGTCGTTTCCGGCGATAACCATAACCATATCATCTTTACGGATCTTCATATTCTTCCCTTTAATTATAATACTTCCGGTGCGAGCGAAATAATTTTCATGAATTTTTTGTCGCGCAACTCTCTTGCTACCGGTCCGAAAATTCGTGTGCCGCGCGGCTCATTCTGAGCATTGAGCAATACTGCTGCGTTTTCATCAAATCTGATGTAGGAACCATCTTTTCTTCTGACTTCTTTGCTGGTTCTTACAATAACCGCACGTGATATTTCACCTTTTTTCACACCACCACCCGGCAAAGCTGCTTTAACAGTAACAACTATTAAATCGCCAACGCTGGCATAGCGTCTGTTGCTTCCGCCAAGCACTCTGATACAGCGTATCTTTTTCGCGCCGGAATTATCCGCAACCACCAGATTTGTTTCTTCTTGTATCATTCCAGTTGTCTCCTATAAAACTTTCCTACTTGGCTTTTTCTAATATTTCAACAAGACGCCAGTTTTTGGACTTGCTGAGCGGCCTGGTTTCCATTATCTTAACTACGTCGCCTACTCTGCATTCATTTTTCTCATCGTGGGCCATCAGCTTAGTCGTTTTCTTAAAGTATTTTTTATAGATCGGGTGAGCAACCATTCTTTCAATTCCGACCATAATACTTTTTTCCATTTTATCGCTAACGACAACACCGATTCTGGTTTTTCTTAAATTACGCTTTTCCATTTATTCGGTAAAACTCCTTAATTATTTTCTTCAGCGACTTTATTTGATTCTCTTTCACGAAGAACTGTTTTCATTCTCGCTATGTCCTTGCGTGCAAGATTGAGTTTTGCAGTATTCGTTAGATTTTTAAGCTCATGCTGAAAACGAAGATCGATCAGATTATTTTCTTCTTCCTCAATCCTTCTGATCAATTCGTCGTTAGTCATTTCTTTAATTTCATACATCTTCATTTCAGTCGGGTCCTTCTAATTTTCGTAATCGGGCCTTACAACCGCTTTAACTTTAAGGGGAAGTTTATGCGATGCCAGCCTTAAAGCTTCCATAGCTATTTCCCGCGATACACCTGATACTTCAAAAAGTACTCTTCCCGGTTTAATAACCGCTACCCAGAACTCAGGAGCGCCTTTACCTTTACCCATTCTTGTTTCAAGTGGTTTCTTCGAAACAGGTTTATCGGGAAATACTCTGATCCACACTTTACCATCCCTTTTCATTGTTCTGGTAATGGCAACCCTGCACGCTTCAATCTGGCGACTTGTAATCCAGCCTGCTTCCAGGGATTTAAGTCCGAAATCACCGAAACTCACACGGCTGCCACGATAGGCTTTTCCACGTCTTCTTCCCCGCTGCTGTTTTCTGTATTTTACTCTTTTTGGCATTAACATGATCGTATCTCCTAAAAATCTTAGTCAGAAAGACGTTTTCCTAAAATCTCACCACGGCAAATCCATACTTTTATTCCGATAGCGCCATAAATAGTATGTGCCGTTGTGGTTGCATAATCTATGTCAGCACGCAGTGTGTGAAGTGGAATTCTTCCTTCTTTATATTGTTCGGTTCTCGCCATTTCCGCTCCGCCGAGCCTTCCCGAGCACATAACTCTTATTCCTTCAGCTCCCATTCGCATGGCCGAAGTAATAGCTGATTTAAGCGCACGTCTGAATGAAATTCTTCCTTTAAGCTGCTGGGCAATATTTTCACCTACCAGGAAAGCGTCAAGTTCAGGTCTTTTTATTTCAGTAATCTGAACCTTAACTTCTTTTTCGGTAAGTTTCTTCAATTCCTGCTCAAGCTGTGTGATCTCCTTGCCACTTTTTCCAATCACAACACCAGGACGTGAAGTATGAATTGTGAGAATGATATTCTTTGATGTCCTGTCGATAATTATTCTCGATATACCGGCTTTCTTAAGACGGTTGCGAATATACATCCTAAGCTTTTTATCTTCCAAAAGCTTGGTAGAATAACTTTTACTTTCGTACCAGTTCGATTCCCAACCTCTGATTACACCAACTCTTAATCCTATCGGATTTGTCTTCTGACCCAAAAGTCCTCCGCTAAATTAACTTTTTGTTTCAACAACAATTGTCAAATGATTTGCTCTTTTCCTTACCCTAAAGGCACGGCCCATAGGCGCGGGCAGCAATCTTTTTACAGTAGGACCCTGATCTACGTAAACTTCTTTAACTCTGAGGTCCGAGGGGTCCAGTCTCGCATCTTCATCTTTATTAAAAAGATTTGATACTGCTGATCTTAAAACTTTTTCCGCATCCCTTGATGCGTGTTTTGTGCTGAAATGTAAAATTTCAAGCGCTTTATCTACTGATTCACCTCTGATCAAATCAATGATCAGTCGCATCTTTCTTGGCGAGGATCCAATATATTTTTTTCTTGCTCTTGCTTCCATTTCCATTAACCTCAATCTCGGTATTATTTAACTCTTGAAGCTTTTTCAGCTTTGGTTCCGGGATGACCCCTGAAAATTCGGGTAGGCGCAAATTCACCTAATTTATGTCCAACCATATTTTCGGATACGTAAACAGGAATCATTTTATTTCCATTATGAACAGCAATTGTATGTCCTACGAATTCAGGCGAAATGGTGCTGGCGCGTGAATATGTTCTGACAATTTTTTTCTGACTTGTTTCATTCATTTTCCTGATCTTTGCTAAAAGCTTAAGATCAATAAACGGACCTTTCTTAACTGATCTTGGCATCTACCTGTTATCCTTTTCTTCTCTTGACAATATATTTATCTGACGGATTCTTTTTCTTCCTGGTTTTTAGGCCTTTAGCTTTCTGGCCCCAGGGTGAAACAGGATGTCCGCCGCCTGAGGTTCGTCCTTCGCCGCCACCCATCGGGTGATCAACAGGATTCATTACTACACCTCTTACGTGAGGCCTGAAACCAAGCCATCTGGTTCGGCCGGCTTTACCTACACTTATATTCAAATGATCAGAATTTCCAACTGACCCGTATGTTGCCAGACATTCAAGACTAAACAGCCTTATTTCGCCCGAAGGCATTTTCAGTGAGGCATATTTTCCTTCCTTCGCCATTACCTGAAGCGCTGAGCCTGCGGAACGGCCAACCTGCGCGCCTTTCCCCGGTTTGATCTCAACGTTATGCACATAACTGCCCAGGGGCATCTCTTTTAGTTTCAGCGCGTTGCCTGTTTTAATTTCCGCTCCCGTACCTGACTGCAGAACTTCACCCACCTGCAGGCCATCCGGCGCAATAATATACCTTTTTTCACCATCAACATAGTGAAGTAACGCTATTCGTGCCGACCTGTTGGGATCATACTCAATGGAATGAACTTTTGCAGGAACACCAAACTTGTCACGTTTAAAATCGATTATACGATATCTTCTTTTATGTCCGCCACCGCGAAAACGGGTTGTTATTCTTCCCTTGTTATTCCTTCCACCCGATTTTTTCAGACTGGTTGTAAGAGATTTTTCGGGAGAGGTTTTAGTTATCTCCTCGAAAGTTGAAACCGACATATAACGGGTGCCGGGTGTATTTGGTTTGAATTTTCTGATTGCCATTTATCTGAACTCCAAAATCCTGCTGCTAAACTTCACCAAAAATGTCTATTGTTTGTCCTTCTTTAAGCGTAATAAACGCTTTTTTATACCTGGATGTATTACCTGTAAACCTTCCCCTTTTTGTAAACTGGGTTTTTGTTTTTCCTTTATACTTGATAGTGTTTACAGAAACAACATCCACTTCAAATTTTTCTTTGATAGCTTTGCCTATCTCAATCTTGTTTGCTCTGACATCAACAACAAAGCCATACTGTCCGGTTTGTTCCTGTATATCATTCATCTTTTCTGTTACGATCGGCCTGATTAATATATTTTTCATTTTATTCCGCAATCCTTAATTTAATATACTCTCAAGAGTTTTGACCGCGCTTTTCTGAAGCATCAAAACCTGGTTATTCAGAATATCATAAGTTGAAGCCTTATTCGCTTCAAGTACATTTACTTTAGGAATATTCCTTGAAGATTTGTACACATTGCTCTTCAGGCCGTCGGTAAGAAGAGTCAATTTCTTTCCGGCCATATTAAAATCGGACATTATCTTAATAAATTCTTTTGTCTTTGGAGCTTCAAATTCAAAATCATTGATTACAATAAACTGTTCCGATTTGATTTTATAGGAAAGCGCCGATCTTCTGGCCAGCTTGTTAACTTTCCTGTTAATTTTCTGACGGTAATTGCGTGGTTTAGGTCCAAAAATCCTTCCACCGCCTACCCATAATGGCGATCTTGAAGTACCGGCCCTGGCTGTTCCGCGGCCTTTCTGTCTCCATGGTTTTCTGCCGCCGCCTCTTACTTCGTTTCTTTCCTTAGCTTTATGTGTGCCCTGTCGCTGATTTGCCAGGTAAGCCTTCACATTAAGGTATATCACATGATCATTCGGCTCAACACAAAATACGCTGTCTTCGATCTCCATTGTTTCGCCGCTTTTTGAACCATCCAGATTATATACTTCGACCTTCATTGTCCAACCAACTACTTATTAATTTCAACTACTGAATTAACTGAACCGGGCAGAGCTCCTTTTATGAACAAAAGGTTTTTCTCAGCTTCCACTTTGATAATTTTCAGACCTGATACTGTCTTTCTTACTCCACCGGTGCGGCCTGCCATTCTCGTACCCTTGAACACTTTCGAAGGATCGGAACTCTGACCGATTGAACCGGGAGCTCTCAGACGGTTATGCTGGCCGTGTGTCTGTGTTCCGACACCGCCAAAACCATGTCGTCTCATCACACCCTGAAAACCTTTACCTTTGCTGTAACCGGTAACTTTAACTTTATCTCCTTCAGCAAATATATCAGCGCCAATAGTGTCGCCGGCATTATAAGCTGAAACATCAAAATTTTTAAATTCTTTCACTACCCTTACCGGTTTAACTCCTGCTTTCTGGAATTGCCCCATAAGAGGCTTATTAACCCGTTTCTCTTTTTTATCGCCAAAACCCAATTGAAGAGATGAATATCCATCTTTTTCAGCGGTCCGCATCCCGATAATTACGTTTGGCGCTGCTTCAACTACAGTTACAGGAATCAGCTCTCCATTTTCGGAGTATATGCTCGTCATACCTATTTTTTTACCTAACAATCCTGGCATCTCTATTATCCCTTATAACTTGATCTCGATATCAACACCTGCCGGTATTTCAAGCTTGCTCAATGAATCGACAGTCTTATTGTTCGAATTATGAATATCAATTATTCTCTTATGCGCTCGAATCTCAAATTGCTCTCTCGATTTTTTATCGACGTGAGGCGACCTCAATACAGTAAATACCGATCTTTTTGTTGGCAGCGGTATAGGACCTGAAACTACAGCTCCTGTGCTTTTAACAGTCTTTATGATCTTTTCAGTCGACTTATCGATTAAAATATGATCGTAAGATTTAAGCTTTATTCTAATCTTCTGACCAGGCAATTTAACGTCTCCTATCTATAAACAAAGTAATGGGAAGAATTACTTCTTCCCATCTTAATTACTGAGGAATTAATTCTTATTCGTAAATTTTTGTAACAACTCCGGCGCCAACTGTCCTTCCGCCTTCACGGATAGCGAAACGAAGTCCTTCTTCCATAGCGATTTCACTGATAAGTTCAACTTTCAGCTTTACGTTATCGCCAGGCATAACCATTTCAGTACCTTCAGGTAATTCAGAAACACCTGTAACGTCAGTTGTTCTGAAATAGAACTGTGGTCTGTAACCGGCGAAGAATGGTGTATGGCGGCCGCCTTCATCTTTTGAAAGGATGTAAACTTCACCTTCAAATTTTGTATGAGGTGTGATAGAGCCTGTTTTAGCCAATACCATTCCTCTTTCAATTTCTTTTTTGTCAACACCGCGAAGAAGAATACCCGCGTTGTCACCAGCCATTGCTGATTCAAGTTCTTTACGGAACATTTCAACACCTGTAACAACGGTTTTCTTATGCTGGCCTAAACCGATAAGTTCAACTTCTTCACTAACTCTGACTTCACCACGCTCAACTCTTCCTGTAGCAACTGTACCGCGACCTGTAATTGAGAACACGTCCTCAACAGGCATCAGGAATGGTTTGTCTTTATCTCTTTCAGGAACAGGGATATAATCGTCGCATGCGTCCATAAGTTCCCAGATACAATTCATTCTTTCATCTTCAGGAGATACAGAATCATCTGTTGACGCTTCCAGAGCCTGAAGCGCTGAGCCCATGATAATCGGGATATCGTCACCCGGAAATTCATATTCTGTAAGAAGTTCTCTGAGTTCCATTTCAACGAGTTCAAGAAGTTCTTCGTCGTCAACCATGTCAACTTTATTCATAAAAACAACTATTCTTGGCACACCAACCTGGCGGGCAAGAAGGATATGCTCTCTTGTCTGGGGCATAGGGCCGTCTGTTGCGGCAACTACAAGGATAGCGCCATCCATCTGCGCGGCGCCGGTAATCATATTCTTAACATAGTCAGCGTGACCCGGACAGTCAACATGAGCATAATGTCTGTTGGCTGTAGAATATTCCACATGCGCGGTTGCGATTGTGATACCACGTTCCCTTTCTTCGGGCGCGTTGTCAATTGAATCAAAAGATCTTTTTTCTGATAAGCCTTTTTTATTAAGAGACATTGTGATAGCTGCTGTCAGGGTAGTTTTACCGTGGTCAACGTGACCGATTGTGCCTATATTAACGTGAGGTTTACTCCTGTCAAATTTCTCTTTTGCCATCGAATACTCCTTGAATTTTAATTTTCTTGTTTAATTTATCTCAGTTATCTTTCGTCAATAAGTTGATTATCTTTTTTCCATAATTTCTTCAGCAACACTTTTCGGAACTTCAGAATAGTGAGAAAACTGCATTGTATAAATCGCTCTTCCCTGCGTCATCGACCTCAGCACAGTAGCATATCCGAACATTTCAGCAAGAGGCGCAACAGACCTGATAACCTGGGCATCTTTGCGGGCGATAAATCCTTCGATTTTTCCGCGTCTGCCATTCAGGTCGCCCATAACATCCCCGAGATATTCTTCGGGAGTTATAACTTCAATCTTCATTAATGGTTCGAGCAATACAGGTTTTGCTTTTCTGGCGCCATCTCTGAAAGCCATTGATCCGGCAACTCTAAATGACATTTCATCTGAATCGACATCATGATAAGATCCGTCAATAAGCTTTACCTTTATATCGACAACAGGATACCCGGCTATTACGCCGTTTTTCATTGAATCCTCAATTCCTTTCGAAACTGCCGGAATATATTCACGGGGAATGTTGCCGCCAACAATGGCATTTTCAAACTCATACCCTTTCCCCGCTTCATTAGGAGAAAGAATAATGATACAATGGCCGAATTTTCCACGTCCGCCGGTCTGTTTCGCGAATTTAGCTTCCGATTTAACCTCTTCGCTAATAGTTTCTCTATAGGCTACCTGAGGTTTGCCAATATTAGCTTCCACCTTAAATTCACGCTTCATCCTGTCGACAAGAATTTCCAGATGAAGTTCACCCATACCGCTGATAAGTGTCTGGCCTGTTTCATCATCAACTCTCACTTTGAAAGTCGGATCTTCATCCGAAAGTTTCGCGAGAGCATTAGAAAGCTTATCCTGATCATTTTTTGTCTTGGGTTCAATAGCAATTTGAATCACCGGTTCGGGGAATGCCATCTTCTCAAGGACAACATGATCATCACTGGTGCAGAGTGTATCACCGGTTTTAGTATTTTTCAGACCAATAAAAGCAACGATATCGCCCGCCCTGACAAGTTCGAGGTCTTCCCTGTGATTCGCGTGCATGAGAAGAAGGCGTCCGACACGTTCTCTTTTATCGCTAACGGAATTATACACATAATCTCCGGCCTTCAATGCGCCGGAATAGACCCTGACATATGTCAGCTTACCGACATAGGGGTCTGTCATTATTTTAAAAGCAAGAGCTGCAAATTTCTCTTTGGGATCAATTTTCCTTATCACCTCGTCATTTCTATTGACGTGGTGAACAATCATTTCTTTCGTATCAAGAGGTGAAGGCAGATAATCAATTACTGAATCAAGGAGTTTCTGGACTCCCTTATTTTTAAACGATGAACCACAAAGAACGGGGGTAATTTTAAGCTGAATGGTAGCTTTTCTAAGCACTTCACCAACTTCATCGGCGGATATATCTTCTCCTTCAAGATACTTTTCAAGAAGAGTGTCATCCACTTCCGAAACAGCTTCAAGCATTATTGTCCTGTATTTATTGGCAAGAGGAAGAAGATCTGATGGTATTTCAGTATCCTCGAATGTTGCCCCCAGGGTATCTTCATGATACATTCTGGCCTGCATTGAAATCAGATCAATCACACCCGAAAACAAATCCCCTTCACCAATAGGAAGTGTAATCGGTATAGCATTTGCATGAAGGCGTTCCTTCATCATATCAACTGCGTTGTAAAAGTCTGCCCCGACACGGTCCATTTTATTAACAAAAGCAACTCTCGGCACACCATATTTATCCGCCTGTCTCCAGACAGTTTCCGACTGCGGCTCAACTCCGCCTACCGCACAAAAAAGAGCTATAGCTCCATCAAGAACGCGGAGAGATCTTTCTACCTCAACAGTAAAATCCACATGTCCGGGTGTGTCAATAATATTTATCTGGTGATCACGCCAGTAAGCAGTGGTAGCAGCGCTGGTAATGGTAATTCCACGCTCTTTCTCCTGCTCCATCCAGTCCATAGTGGCAGCTCCGTCGTGCACTTCGCCAAGACGATGCACTTTACCGGTGTAAAACAAAATCCTTTCGGTAGTTGTTGTTTTACCGGCGTCTATATGAGCCATAATGCCTATGTTGCGGACTCGCGATATTTCAACTCTTTTTTTCACTGCTTCCTTTCAGTTGAGATTCATCACCATTTGAAATGGGCAAAAGCTTTATTCGCTTCAGCCATTTTATGAGTATCTTCTTTTTTCTTAACGGACGGACCTTCGCCTGCTGATGCTGCCAATATTTCGGCGGCAAATTTAGAGACGCTTGTTTTGTCCTTGCGCGCGCGCGAATAATTTTTAAGCCACCTGAATGCCAGCGCGATTCTCCTTTCAGGTCTTACTTCCATCGGCACCTGGTAGGTGGCGCCGCCGACTCTGCGGCTTCTTACTTCAACCAAGGGCTGCACATTGTTAATGGCCTGCTTAAAAACATCGAGAGCAGGCTTTTTGCTCTTCTTCTCGATCAAATCGAAACATTCATAAACGATTTTACGGGCGGCTGTTTTTTTACCATCCCACATTATGTAGTTTATAAATTTCGAAACCAGGACATCACTATACTTACGATCCGGTTTTATATACCGTTTTTCTGCTCTTCTCTTTCTCATAACCTGTTATTTCGCCTTTGGTTTTTTACTGCCATATTTAGATCTGCCTTTTTTCCTTTCGGCAACACCACTTGTATCAAGTGTGCCTCGGATTATATGGTATCTAACGCCAGGAAGGTCCTTTACCCTGCCGCCTCTGATCATTACAATAGAGTGCTCCTGCAGGTTATGTCCTTCTCCCGGTATATATGCTGTAACTTCAATACCGTTTGTCAGTCTTACCCTGGCCACTTTCCTTAATGCAGAATTTGGTTTCTTTGGAGTTGTTGTATAAACTCTCGTACAAACACCCCTTTTCTGCGGACACGCGTCCAAAGCCGGTGCTTTGTTTTTAGAAATTATCTGCTTTCTACCTTTCCTTACCAACTGGTTGATTGTTGGCATTAAGCATACTCCACTATTTACTTAGTCAAACGAAATTCAGACTCTTAATTTAGAAATTATTTTTTTGAATGTCAAGCGAAGCTATCATTAATTTTCAGGCCTGACACTCACCTTAATTTCCGATATATCGTCTGTTGTATTTTCTTCAGTTTTTTCTTCTTCTGTAAGGATTATATCCTTGTATTTTTTCAGACCTGTTCCGGCCGGGATCAGATGTCCCATGACTACATTCTCTTTTAGGCCTAAAAGCAAGTCACTTTTTGCTTCTGTTGCCGCGTTTGTGAGAACTTTTGTTGTCTCCTGGAATGAGGCTGCCGAAATGAAACTTTCGGTTGACAGGGCCGCCTGGGTAATACCAAGCAGTACATTCTCGAAAGTTGCCGGTTCGGCGTCACGGGCTTTTACCAAATCTCTTCCCTTCCGGGTCATATCCGCGTTTGCTTCACGCAGTTTAGCCCTGGTGATCAGCTGACCAGCTTTATATTTGGTCTGTCCCGGATCAAGGATATATACCATATTCTTGATATTGTCATTTTCGGCGATAAATTTATTACGGTCGACAAGGTCTTCATCAATAAAGTTGGTATCGCCTGAGGAAATGACTTTTAACTTCTGAAGCATCTGTTTTACGATAACTTCAATGTGCTTGTCATTTATCTTCACACCCTGAAGCCGATAAACGTCCTGTATCTCATTGACGAGATATTCCTGGACAGCATTCGTACCTTTGATCTTCAAAATATCGTGCGGATCTGTCGGTCCGTCGGTTATTTTTTCACCGGCAGGTATCTCATCACCTTCCTGGACGAGGGTGTGTTTTCCGTAAGGCACATTATAAACTTTCTGAACAGAGCTGTCAAAGGATTCAACAATTATTTCCCTTGAACCTTTTTTCCTTGCTCCAAATTTCACGACACCTTCAATTTCGGCCACAATAGCCGGATCATGAGGGCTTCTCGCTTCGAAAAGTTCGGTTACTCTCGGCAGACCACCGGTAATATCTCGTGATTTTGATGCCGATTTTGATATCTTCGCCAGGATTGTTCCCGCCTGAATAGCCTCACCTTCTTCGACAGAAAGATAAGCTTTAGTCGGGATAAGGAACGATTTTTCATTCCCCTGGTCATCCCTGATTACAATACTCGGTGTAAGGCTCTTTTCTTTTGAATCGATAACAACCTTCTGAACGTGACCGGTCTGCTCATCGGCAATCTGCTGAATAGTAACCTTGTCAATAAGGTCAACAAATTCGACACGTCCTGAAATATCAGAAAGAATCACCGCGTTATATGGGTCATGATTGTAAAGGGGTTGTCCCTTTTTAACCTGCTGGTCATCGTTTACAATCAGTTCGGCTCCATATGGTATATCATATTTTTTGATCTGACGCATGTCATCATCATAAATACCTATCGCGCCGCGGCGTCCGATAACAACTTTTATTTTACCAAAAAAGTCAGTTTTTTCAACATAATTGATTTTTTCAAATTTCACCTTGCCATCCGAGGCGCTTTCAACCTGCGACTGGCTCGCGATACGTGAAGAGGTGCCGCCAAGGTGGAATGTACGAAGGGTAAGCTGTGTACCCGGCTCACCAATCGACTGCGCGGCGATAATACCTACCGCTTCACCTTCCTCAACCTGGCTGCTGGTTGTAAGGTTTCGGCCATAACATTTGGCGCATACGCCACGTTTTGATTCACATGTGAGAACTGTCCTGATATAAACCGCGTCAATACTCGCGTCATCAATTCTTTCGGCAATATCTTCGGTTATTAAATCACCCGCTTCAATAATAAGTTCATCATCGCGCGGATCATAAATATCTTCCTGAACAGTACGTCCGGTTATTCTTTCTGCCAAAGGTTCTCTTTCGAGCTCAACATCTTTTAGAGCTGTCACATAAATACCCCTGATAGTTCCGCAGTCATCTTCCGAAATAATCACATCCTGGGCGACATCGCAAAGCCTTCTTGTAAGATAACCGGCATCCGCTGTTTTCAACGCGGTATCTGCCAGACCCTTACGGGCGCCGTGAGTAGAGATAAAGTACTCAAGAACCGAAAGTCCTTCCTTGAAGTTAGCCACGATCGGGTTTTCAATAATTTCACCCGACTGGCCTGAAAGACTTTTCTGCGGTTTCATCATCAATCCTCTCATTCCGGCAAGCTGACGAACCTGTTCCTGAGAACCTCTCGCGCCTGAGTCAACCATCATGTGCAATGAATTAAAACCACCTTTATCTGTTTTGATCTTCTCCATCAGCGACCGGCTCACGTTGTTTGTGGTATGAGTCCAGACGTCGATAATTTTGTTATATCTTTCTGCATCTGTAATAAGACCCTGCTCATGCTCATTCAAAATGGCCGATACCTTTTCGTTCGAATCATTAATGAGCACTTTTTTCTTTTCGGGAATGATCATATCGCTAAAACTGATTGATATTCCCGCCTTTGTAGCATATTTATAACCAAGGTCTTTAAGATTATCGAGGAAACGGGCGGTAACCTCATTCCCCAACTGAATGAACATTTTATAGATAAAACCACTGAATATTTTTTTAACCAGCAGTTCATTAAAATATCCCATCTCTTTGGGAACAATCTTGTTGAAAATCACACGACCCGCAGTGGTGTCATATGTTTTTCCATCAATTTTAACTTTTATTCTCGCGTGAAGCTCAAGCGCTTCGGCATCAAGCGCGATCTGAACCTCCTCAATTGAGGAAAAGTTCATCCCTTCACCTTTGGCGCCTACTTTCACCTTTGTCAGATAATAACATCCGAGCACAATGTCCTGCGTGGGCACTACAATCGGAGCGCCATTCTGAGGTGAAAGAATGTTATGGCTCGAAAGCATCAGCAATGAAGCTTCAAGCTGCGCTTCATACGAAAGAGGCACATGAACCGCCATCTGGTCACCGTCAAAGTCAGCGTTAAACGCTGTACAGACCATCGGATGAAGCTGAATAGCCTTGCTGTCTATAAGAAGAGGCTGAAACGCCTGAATACCCAGCCTGTGAAGGGTGGGAGCACGGTTAAGCATAATAGGATGACCGGCGATAAGCTTTTCAAGGATATCCCAGATTACCGGGTCTTTCCTGTCAACCGCCTTTCGCGCGCTTTTTACAGTTTTATAATAACCTCTCTCAATAAGCTTCCGGATAATAAAAGGCTTGAACAACTCAACAGCCATATCTTTTGGCAGACCGCACTGATGAAGCTTCAGCTCGGGACCAACCACGATAACCGAACGGCCTGAATAGTCAACCCTTTTTCCAAGAAGGTTCTGACGAAAACGTCCCTGCTTGCCTTTCAGCATATCGCTGAGAGATTTCAGAGGCCTGTTGCCGTCGCTTCTTACCGCGCTCGCTCTTCTCGAATTATCAAAGAGAGCGTCAACAGCTTCCTGCAGCATTCTTTTTTCATTTCGCAGAATTACTTCCGGCGCTTTTATATCAATAAGCCTTTTAAGCCTGTTGTTTCTTATTATAACTCTTCTGTAAAGATCGTTGAGGTCACTTGTGGCGAACCGTCCCCCTTCAAGAGGTACGAGGGGCCGAAGCTCGGGTGGTATAATCGGTATTACACTCAGCACCATCCACTCAGGTTTATTTGGCACCTTCCCTTCATATTCCCTGAAAGCTTCAAGAACACGAAGGCGTTTCAACAGATCATTTCTTTTCTGCTGTGAAGTCTGACCTTTAAGATCTTCTTTAAGTGTAAGAAATGTATTTTCAATTTCGGTTAATTTCAGCAATTCCTTGATTGCCAGGCCGCCTATTTTCGCGACAAATTTTTTCGGATCATCATCTTCAAGGCTGTCATTATCATTCGGAAGTGAGCCGAGAATTTCAAAATACTGATCTTCTGAAATCAGGTCTTTTACCGATAAACCTGTCGGACCCGGGTTAATGACAACATACGACTCGTAATAAATAACTTTTTCAAGCTCTTTGGTTGTCATCCCTATAATATTGCCTATTTTACTTGGAAGCGCTTTAAAGAACCAGATATGCACTACGGGCACAGCAAGGGAAATATGTCCCATCCTTTCCCTTCTTACACTCTTAAGTGTAACTTCAACACCACATCTGTCGCATACAATGCCCTTATACCGAATACCTTTGTATTTACCGCACGCGCATTCCCAGTCCTTTACAGGACCGAATATTTTTTCACAGAAAAGACCATCCTTTTCAGGACGGAAAGAACGATAATTAATTGTTTCAGGTTTGGTAACCTCACCATGCGATCTTGAAAGAATATCATCAGGGCTCGCAAGGCTGATCGTTAATTTATCAATCTGTATTTCTTTCTGCTTCTGGGTCTTAAATCTCATAAACTTTTCCCCTTAATATATATATATATAATATGGGCATTTAGTTAACTTTTATATCCAGCCCCAGTCCCTGGAGCTCTTTCAACAGCACGTTAAAAGCTTCGGGAATATTGGGCTTCGAAATGTTTTCACCTTTTACTATTGTTTCGTAAGCTTTTGCTCTGCCCGAAACATCGTCACTCTTGACGGTAAGAATTTCCTGCAATATATGAGCCGCGCCATATCCTTCAAGCGCCCATACTTCCATCTCACCAAATCGCTGGCCGCCAAACTGGGCCTTTCCGCCGAGTGGCTGCTGCGTGATAAGAGAGTAGGGCCCTATCGACCTGGCATGGATCTTATCATCAACCATATGACCAAGTTTAAGCATGTAAATAAATCCGCAGGTCACTTTCTGGTCGAATCTTTCTCCGGTCCGCCCGTCATAAAGATAGGTTTTTCCACCAGGTTCAATTGACACTTTTTCCAGTAAACCTTCAACATCTGTAACTTTTGCACCGTCGAATATGGGAGTCTCAAACTTGTAACCAAGTTTTTTTCCAACCCATCCGAGAGCTGTTTCATAAATCTGTCCAAGGTTCATTCGTGAAGGCACGCCAAGAGGATTGAGAACTATATCAACCGGGGTTCCGTCTGTATGGAACGGCATATCTTCAACTGGCACAATCTTCGCAACAACACCTTTGTTACCATGACGGCCGGCCATTTTATCACCAACCGAAAGTTTTCTCTTTTGGCAACATATACCTTAGCGAGCTGTACTATTCCCGGAGGAAGTTCATCTCCGCTTTGAATATTTAATTTTTCATGTTTGTAATCTTCACCAATACCCGCGAGCATGTTAAAATAGTTCGCGAATATTTTTTTAATCATCTCATTGGTTTTTTCATCTTCAACCCAGTTCTCGAGATAATTAATTTTGGTTACATCTTCAATGGAATAAAAAGTCGTTTCGGTAAGCTCAGTGCCTGATTTAAGAATAACGGAAGTATCAAGATCATGAATACCTGTCGATTTTTTACCCTGACAAATTTTTGTAAGTTTATCAACCAGATTTGAATAATGGTCTTTTCTTATTTTGTCATATTTCGCGTCAAGCTTTTCAATCTCACGTTTCTCAATCTTTTCGATTCGGCATCCTTTCTCTTACGTGTAAAAAGCCTGGTTTTAATAACAATGCCTTTAAGTCCGGGAGGCGCTTTAAGTGAAGCGTCCTTTACATCACCGGCTTTGTCGCCAAATATAGCCTTAAGCAGTTTTTCCTCAGGAGTAGGATCGGTTTCACCTTTCGGAGTAATTTTACCGATAAGGATATCTCCTTCTCTTACTTCGGCGCCTTCCCTGATGATACCATTTTCATCAAGATTTCTGGTGGCTTCCTCACTAACGTTGGAATATCGCGTGTCAGCTCTTCCTCGCCACGTTTGGTTTCCCTGACCTGAAGTTCAAATTCTTCGATATGAATTGAAGTATACACATCTTCAGCTACAAGTTTTTCGCTGATGATAATAGCATCCTCAAAGTTATATCCGCGCCAGGGCATGAACGCCACCGATACATTCTTTCCAAGGGCCAGTTCACCCTTGTCGGTAGATGGACCGTCGGCGAGAACCTGGTGCTTTTTAACCCTCATCCCGCTTTTTACAACCGGCTTCTGGTTAAAACAGGTCTCCTGGTTTGTTCCGGAAAACTTATTAAGTATATATGTTACTCTCCGGTCGTTATCAAAACTTGTTAACGCCGCAAAAGAGTTTTCATCAATATCATATTTCACAACGATTCTTTTTGCGTCGGTATATTCTATCACACCGTCATCTTCGGCGGTGATCATCGAACGTGAGTCCTGGGCTACCTTATACTCCATTCCGGTTCCGACTAAAGGAGACTGAGGAACGAGCAAGGGCACAGCCTGACGCTGCATGTTCGATCCCATAAGAGCCCTGTTCGCGTCATCATGCTCCAGGAATGGGATAAGAGCCGCCGCCGCGCTGACTATCTGCGCCGGCGCCACATCCATATAATGAACATTTTCAGGAAGAACGACCGGAAATTCACCTTTCTGACGACATTTCACCCTTTCCAGAACAAAATCCCCTTCATCTGTCAGAGGTGCGTTTGCCTGAGCGATCGTATATTCATCTTCCTGATCGGCGCTGAGGTAATCAACTTCTTTCATCACCTTTCCTTCGGTAACCTTCCTGTAAGGCGTCTCCAGAAATCCGTAATTATTAACTTTAGCAAAAATAGTAAGTGAAGAAATAAGACCGATGTTCGGACCTTCGGGAGTTTCAATCGGGCACAACCGGCCATAATGTGAGTGGTGAACGTCCCTGACCTCAAATCCCGCTCTTTCTCTTGTAAGACCGCCCGGTCCCAATGCCGAAACCCTTCTTTTATGAGTCAGTTCCGATAAAGGATTTGTCTGATCCATAAACTGGGAAAGCTGGTTGGTTCCGAAAAAAGCGTTAATTACACTGCTTATTGTTCTTGCGTTTACAAGGTCCTGAGGCTGCAGATTTTCGGTGTCACGCATATTCAGTCTTTCACGAATAGTGCGCGCCATCCTCGCGAGGCCAACATTATACTGCTGCATAAGCTGCTCGCCGACTGTCCTGACCCTTCTGTTTCCAAGGTGGTCGATATCATCAACGGTCACATTACCATTTTTCAGTTTAATTATGCTGCGCATAATTGCTATAATATCCTCAACGGTCAATACTTTTGTATCACGCGGGATATCAAGATCTAATTTATCATTCATTCTGAAACGGCCTACCTCACCAAGGTCGTACCGTTTGTCATTAAAGAAAAGTTTATCGATAAGAGCCTGGGCTGTCTCCAGATCGGGAGCTTCACCCGAGCGGAGCTGCCTGTAAATGGCAAAAAGCGCCTCCTCTTCCGATTTGGCGGTATCTTTCTTCAATGTATTTATTATCAGGTCCTGATCGTATGATGTATCGGAGCTGATAAGCTGAACTTTTTCTACTGTCGAACCCTTGATATCAAGAATCGATTCTTCAACAAGCTCAGTATCTTTCGCCGCAAAAATTTCACCTGTTGTCATATCAATAATATCATTGGCCGCATACCTGCCCGCGTGCTTTTCAGGATCAAGATCAGTTACCTTGATCTCTTCGATCAGACTGAAAAGGTCTAATATTTCCTCATCAGTGGTATAGCCTAATGCCCGGAGAAGGGTTGTCGAGGGAATTTTTTTCTTCGGTCGATATAAACATACATTATATGATTTATATCTGTGGCAAATTCCACCCAGGAACCTCTGAAAGGTATAATTCTCGCTGAATATATAGGTGTGCCGTTGGGGTGAACTGTTTGCGCGAACGCAACACCGGGTGAACGGTGCAGCTGAGATACAATGACTCTTTCGGCGCCATTAATAATAAATGTTCCCCGGTTAGTCATAAATGGAAGATTACCGAGATAAACTTCCTGTTCAACCGAGTTTATATATTCACCGGTTTCATCATCCCTTGTCGATAAGCGAAGTTTTGCTTTCAGAGGAGCTGAGTAGGTCAGGCCTCTTTCTTCGCATTCATGTATTGAGAATCTCGGCTTTTCTATGTCATATTCCAGAAAATCGAGACGAAAATATTCCTTGTTGTCGAGGATCGGGAAATTTGAATCAAAAACAGACTGCAGCCCGGTGCTTTCCCTTTCAACCGGAGGGGTGCTAAGCTGCAAAAACTCTTCGAACGATTCCAACTGGATATTCAACAGGTCTGGGATACTTATCGGAGAAGTTATGGATGCAAATGTAATTCTGTTTGTTAATTCATTTATTTTGTAATTGTCCAATCCAAACCTCCTTAAAAGTAAAATTTCTTAGGCGATTTTGTCAGTTTAAAAATGCAAGAAAAGTGGTATGACATTTTTCATTCATACCACTTTCCTCAAAAAATAATTTTATGGTCTTAAGATAGAATTACTTGAGTTCGACTGTAGCGCTGCTTCTTCGAGTTCTTTCTTGATTGCTTCAGCTTCATCTTTCTGAATCTGCTCTTTAACCGGTTTGGGGCAATTATCAACAAGCTCTTTGGCTTCTTTAAGTCCCAGTCCTGTATGAGCTCTGACAACCTTAATAACGTTAATTTTCTTTTCGCCAAAGCTTGCGAGAATAACATCAAATTCTGTTTTTTCTTCTTCTTTCGGAGCTTCACCGCAGGAGCTACTCCGCCCATAACTACAGGCGCTGCGGCAGTTACGCCAAATTCATCTTCCAAAGCTTTTTTAAGCTCAGACGCTTCCACGAGTGTTAACTCTTTGATCTTTTCTACTATTTCAGCAATCTTTTCTGACATTTTATATACTCCTGTATAAATAATTTCTTATCCTGATTAAAATTTATGCGGCCTTCTGCTTGCTTATTTCATCAACCAGGCCTACTATATCGCGCATGACAGCGTTAATTGCACCTACGACTCCCGATATCGGAGACTGGATGCTTCCAACGATTCCTGCCATAACTTCTTCTTTCGAAGGCATTGAAGCAAGTGTGACAAGCTGTTCACTACCATAAACTCACTCTCAATATAACATCCTTTGAAAGTAAGCTTTTTCTTGTCTTCACCAAACTTCTTAATTATCTTTGCTGGCGCAACAAAATTATCACCGGAAAAAGCAAAAACCTGTCATTCCGACCAGAAGATCACTTAGTTCATCGTATCCGCCAACTTCTTCCATAGCGCGGCGGAACAGGGTGTTCTTATATATCTTGTAGGTAACACCTTCTTTGATGAACTCTCTTCTGAGTCCGTTAACCTCATCAACAGTTATTCCATGGTAATCTACCAGGTAAACTGCTGTTGAGTTTGTGAGTTTCTCTTTAATTTCGGCAATCTGTTCGCCTTTCTGAGCTTTTTCATTTTACTCCTGGCAAATTAAATATGATACAGATTACAACTAAACAATAGAAGCATTTATAATAAAACGAGTGCGTAAACTTATTTGGATAAGGCTAAAGCTTCTTCTCTGGATACCTTCAGTCCCGGACCCATACTTGATGAAAAGTATAAACTTTTCATATACTGGCCTTTAGCTGCTGAAGGACGCATTTTAACTATTGTCTGAAGAAAGACCTTCGCGTTTTCATGCAACTGTTCTTCAGTAAAGGAGAGCTTGCCTAAAGATGTATGAACAATACCTGTTTTATCAACGCGGAACTCTATCTTTCCCGCTTTAACTTCTTTAACAGCGTTTGCGACATCCATCGTTACAGTACCGCTCTTGGGGTTTGGCATAAGCCTTTCGGTCCGAGTATTCTACCATTTTACCAACATGCGCCATTACATCGGGAGTGGCGATGACAACATCAACATCAGTCCAGCCGTCCTGAATCTTTTCAACATAATCTTCAAGTCCCGCATGGTCGGCGCCGGCGTCCAAAGCTTCCTGGGCTTTTTCGGCTTGGCCATTACAAGAACCCTTACCTCTTTGCCTGTTCCGTTGGGCAGAGACTGTTCCTCTGACCATCTGATCGGCATGACGAGGATCGACACCAAGCCTGATGGCGCAGTCGAAGGATTCTGTAAATTTTACGTTGGTTTTTTCTTTAAGTACTTTTATCGCTTCTTCAAGTGAATACTCTTTTTTTGTATCTACCTGCTTCTCTTAATCGTTTTATACTCGTTTAGATACTTCTCATAATCTATTACCGTTAACTTTTATTATTAAATGTTAATCTTCTACTGTAATACCCATACTTCTTGCAGTTCCGGCAATCATACTGATTGCGTGATTCAACATCAGAAGCGTTTAGGTCAGCCATCTTCAGTTTCTGCTATTTCACTGAAGTTGGGCAGTTGGTTACCTTACCAACCTTGGTTTTGTTCGGCTCGGACCGGAACCTTTATCCAGTTTCAGCGATTTTTTTTCAAGCAGTACTGCAGCCGGAGGAGTCTTTGGTTATAAAAGTAAACGACTTATCCAGCAAAAACTGTTATAACAACAGGAATTATGAGCCCGGCTTTGTCGGCAGTTTTAGCATTAAACTGCTTACAGAACTCCATAATATTGACACCCTTCTGACCAAGTGCAGGTCCTACAGGTGGCGACGGGTTTGCCTGTCCGGCAGGAATTTGAAGTTTTATATACCCATCGTTATTTTCTTAGCCATATTCCTTATACCTGATAATTTATTATTTTTCTAATTCCGCTTGAACGAAATCAATTTCAACGGGTGTCTTTCGTACCGAAATATTGAGACCATAACTTTAATTTTCATCTTTTCTTCGTATCACTTCCTTCACATAATACCCGAAAAATTGTTGAATGGTCCGTCAATAATTTTGACAAAATCACCTGTTCTAAAAATAGTTTCCGTTCTTTCTGTTTCATTGCATTTTGCGATATTCTGCCGACAATACGTTTAACCTCGGCTGGCATGCAGAGGCATTGGGCTGATTTTAGCCGACCCCAAAAAGCCCATAATTGAGGGCTGTATTAACAATAAAATCCTTCACCCTGTTGTCAAGTTCAGCATTAAGCAGAATATAACCGGGGAAAAAATTCTTTGTTTTTGTCCTTCTTTTTGCCATCTTTTACTTCGAATACTTTTTCCGTCGGGAACCAGAACCTCAACAATTTTACGGGCGTTGAGCTCATCATTATCCTTCAACTCGGCTTCAATCAGAGATTCTTCACCTTGTTTTCGTGTCCCGAGAAGGTACACGTACTACATACCATTTTGCGTTTGTGTTTTCAGACTAGCCTAATAATATTCCCTTTAAGAATCTGTGAAATTGATCATATCGATGACCGTAAGTAAAAAGCAGCAATTATAAGACAAACAACAATTACAATAATTGTCGACTCCTTTAATTCATCTTTGGTTGGCCAGGTAACTTTTTTCATTTCCTTGACCACGTCATTAAAGAAAGTTGATGATTTTTTCTTTCATAGTAAAATTCTTATATCGGGAAAATACAGTTCGAGCACGAGAGGAGGGATTCGAACCCCCAACCTGCGGTTTTGGAGACCGCTGCTCTGCCAATTGAGCTACTGACGTCGTATTATTTAGTCTCTTTAAATACTACGTGCTTTTCTTGCAACCGGATCATATTTCTTGTATTCGACTCTACCGGGATGCTCTCTCTTATTCTTTTTGGTCGTATATCTATACCCTGTTCCGGCAGAACTCTCCAGAATTATAGTCTGTCTTGCGTTTTTTGCTTTAGCCATTTCTTCTCCGAATATCCCGAAAAACAAATAAAGTGTGCGAATTTCGCGAACACTCACCAATTATCAATCTGACTCATATTAAGAGTCTTTTATAAATTTGCATTGTACAAACAAGCTGTTTATACAATCCCAAAACTGAAAGAAAACAACAGAACCTAGTTCATTTGCTTTCAACAACAATCATAAAAAGAACCCGAGCTGACGATCCCGACTGTGTCGGGACGAACTCATAAGCTCCTTGCCTAGAAAATCAACATTTGAATGAACCAGAGCTGACGATCGGACTTGAACCGACGACCTCATCCTTACCAAGGATGTGCTCTACCGACTGAGCTACGTCAGCCTAAATTCAGCTCTAAACTCAGAGCGGGAGACGGGACTCGAACCCGCAACCAACAGCTTGGAAGGCTGTGACTCTACCAATTGAGTTACCCCCGCTTGTAAAAACATTTCAATAAGCACAGAACAAAACACCCCCGGAATTTTACTCCCTGCAGATGTATTTATAAATCATATTTTCTTTAACTGATCAACGAAGTATTCGAACAGAGAAGGGCTCTATACTCTCCTTCATCGATCATTCCATAGCGGTGAAACTTAATTCCACCTGGTATCTACGTCGATATCCCGTCAAAAGGAATCTCTGTAGTAGCGGTGGGCAGGGAGGGAATCGAACCCCCTAAGGCTTAGCCAACGGATTTACAGTCCGCCCCAACTCTCCTACTTTGGCGCCTGCCCAGGTTACAAAATTATAATTGCAACGAACCACTAATATAGGGGTTAGTTTTTTGAAAATCAAGATAAGATAGCATTAATTTTTAAAATATTTTTACTTTTTTCTACTAAATGATTGTATGCAATGAACCGTTTTTTGTGCTTTATCTCCTGCAGGGTAAAGCCCCTGAATACCGCCTGGTTTTCAGATGGTTCCCGGTCTTAAGGCGCGCGGTTATTTTAAACTCATTTTGAGCAGGCTCTCTAACCCTAAAAATTATCATCATAGTCCCGCCCCCGGGAAAATAAACAACACAAAAACCACCTCCCAAGCCGGTAGGACCGGCGTTGCAATTTCGTAGGACACGCGGGGCTGGTTGTTTGCAGGTGTTAACTCTGTGAAATATTTTTCCGTTTTTCTACTGCACAAGAAATATTATGTACCTGAGGGCACACTGATTTGTTTTCTCTCTTATTTTTCTCTACCAATATTTTGCCCCTAACGGGGCAATTTAAAATTGGTACAAAATTATTTATCCCGTTAGGGACAGCATATTGGTAAAAAAGATCTTAGAAATAAGGCATAGTGTGCCGTCAGGTACACCATATCAGCCCTCTGGAAATAAAATGAAAAACCCGGCAACCGTCACCCAACCCGGCCATCATACTCTTACTCATACTCTTACTCATACTCTTACTCATACTCTGATTTTTTAACACCGATACCGAAAAATAATCAGGCAATCCTTAAATCCTTAAATCATGGTTCAGACAATGGCGGGTCCGGATAGTACACTACCAGTATATATTGTTAAAACTCTTTATAACCTTAGTCAATAACTCCGGGCATAAACAACTCATCATATTCGAGAAAATTCTTCCAGGGAATAATTTTTATCTCATTGGTCTCAAACTTCTCAATTCCGGTGTAAACCACAGCCTTTTTAAAATTACTCAGTCTTAAATCCCTGTTAAAAGAATTAATATTTTTAATGTATTCACTACTGTAAGTTTCTCCTCCCTTAATCTCAATCGCTATCAGATCGTTATGGCCTTTTTCGATAATACAATCAATTTCCCTTCCATTGCTTTCACGCAGAAAAAATAATGAGACCGGCGCCCCTGAATGGTGAAAAATTTTCAGAATTTCTGAAATCACCAGGTTTTCAAAGAGGGCTCCGAATAAATAATGGTTTCGCACATCTTCCGCTCTGTGTATTCTTAGCAGGGAACACACGATGCCTGTATCATAAAAATATAATTTGGGAGCTTTAATAATTCTTTTATTAAAATTCCGGTAATATGGCTGCAACAGGAATATTACAAATCCCGCCTCAAGTATGGACAGCCATGATTTGACAGTATTCACCGATATCCCGGCGTCATTAGCCAGAGAAGTCAAATTAATAATTTGCCCTGTCCGCCCGGCGAGAAGTGAGAGAAAACGTGAGAAAGAGCCCAGGTTCGTAATGTTTTTTAACGATCTGACATCTCTTTCTATATAAGTTTGTATAAGTGAAGGATAAAAATCGACCGGGTCTATTTCCTGATTATAAATACGCGGATAGAAACCTCTGAATATTTGGTGAATATAATCGGTTTCCTCATAATTCCCCGTTTCTAAAATATCGAAGGGGAATAATTGTTTTATATTTACACGCCCGGCCAGCGATTGAGATATCTTCTCATTCAGCAGAAAACTTTGTGAACCAGAAAGGATATACTGACCGGTGGTTCCTCTTTCATCCGAAACCACCTGGATATGGCTGAATAATTCAGGGTATCTTTGCGCCTCGTCGAAAATAATTTTTTCGCCGGACGTTCGTAAAAATCCAAGCGGATCACCGGAAATTATATTCCTGTGATCTATTCTCTCAAGATTATAATATTGATATTCAGGGAAATAATTTCTTAATAGTGTGGTTTTCCCCGATTGTCTCGGACCCGTTAATGAAACAATTGGAAATTTCCCCAGCATCTGTCTGATTTTTGCGGCCAGCCTTCTATGTATGATTCGATTACCCATATTCTTATACAATTCCCGGGATAGTTATGCAAATTTGCAATGTCACTGCAAATCTACATACTTTTTCCTCTAACTTCAACTTTATCCGGCAACCGGTATATGTTAAAATCTTACCTCTTCCAAAGCTCCCGGTCCAGGGTTCTGTATTGAATTGCTTCGCTGATATGGTTGGGCTGGATTTTTTCCGAATTTTCCAGATCGGCTATTGTGCGGCTTACTTTAAGTATCCTGTCATAAGCGCGCGCCGAAAGCCCCAGTTTTGTCATCGCCATTTTGAGCAGATCGGAACCAGCCTTATCAACCACGCAGAATGTCCGAACCTCACGCGAACCCATATCGGCGTTAGTCATAATATGCTCATATTTCCTGAATCTGCCATTCTGTATTTCACGCGCGGCCACTACCCTTTTCCTTATATCCTCCGAACTTTCCCCCTTGCTTTCGGAGCTCAGTTCTTTATACTTTACGGCAGGGACTTCAATATGAATATCAATCCTGTCGAGCAGCGGCCCCGATATTTTACCCATATAACGCTGAATTATCGGAGGTGTGCAATTGCAGTCCCTCGATGGATCGGTATAATACCCGCACGGGCAGGGATTCATAGCAGCGGCGAGCATAAAATTAGCCGGGAACTGCAGCGACATTTTTGACCTGCTTATAGTGACGACATAATCCTCCATCGGCTGCCGCATAACTTCAAGCACATTTTTTTTGAATTCCGGTATCTCATCGAGGAAAAGCACACCATAATGGGCGAATGACACTTCACCGGGGCGAGGAAACGATCCCCCTCCGATAAGCGCCGCGTCTGATACCGTATGGTGGGGACTTCTGAAAGGACGCTCAGTAATGAGAGGTGTATCGGGCGGAAGTATTCCCGCTATTGAATGAATCTTGGTCGTTTCCAAAGCTTCATCAAAAGTTATCGGGGGTAATATGGAGGGAAGCCTTTTTGCCAGCATCGTTTTACCCGATCCGGGAGGACCTATCATGAGAATATTATGCGCTCCGGCAGCGGCTATTTCAAGTGCCCGTTTTACATTTTCCTGTCCCTTCACATCACAAAAATCGAGATTGTACCGGTTTATCCGGCTGAATATTTCATCCCGGTTTGTTTTTAACGGTTTATATTCCTCACTGCCGCCAAGGAATTCGATTACCTCATTGAGATCATTTAATCCATATACTTCAACTTCATCAACGATTGAAGCTTCACCGGCAGATTCCTTCGGCAGCACAATTCTTTTAATCCCGTTTTTTCTCGCTTCAACAGCGATGGGAAGCGCGCCCCTGACAGGACGAAGGGAACCATCCAGGGAAAGCTCACCGAGCAAAAGGGTATCCTTAAATTTTGAATGGCTGACCATATCCTCAGCCGATAAAATCCCCACCGCGATAGGCAGATCGAACGCGCTCCCCTCTTTTTTAATATCTGCGGGAGCAAGATTAACAGTTATTTTCCTCGGTTTGATGTTGAATCCGCTGTTTTTTATGGCCGCGTTAACTCTCTCCCTGCTTTCCCTTACGGCATTATCGGGAAGCCCGACAATTGTAAACGCGGGTACATTTTTTTCTGAGTGGGTTTCAACTTCTACAAGATAAGCATCAATTCCAAATGTGGCGCTTGATAAAACTTTGGATAACATCTGCCCCCCGGGGAATATTTATTTGGCCAGTATCATTTTCCTGGCAACTGAAGAACTTTCCGATTTAATTTCACAAAAATAGATGCCCGATGGAAGTCCCGCTCCGTTAAATGAAAATTCATGTATACCTTTCGGCAGCGCTCCCGAATGCAGCTCGGCAATCTCCTTGCCAACCACATCATAAATTTTTATCTCCACTTCAAGAGTTTCAAGCATCTCAACTGTAATGGTGGTGGTGGGATTAAAAGGGTTGGGGTAATTCTGTTCCAGTTCAAAAGGTTCAATTTCTCCCTGTCCCACTTTTATCCGGTCCGAAAATATATAAGTGCTGTCTTTGTTAATCTGTTTTATTCTGTAATAAACCATATCCTCTTCACTGTTTTTCATATCAGTGAAATAATAGGTTTCATCAGCTTCTTTATCGGCATAGGTGCGGTAAATGGGTATAAAATCTCCTCCGTCGCGCGATTTTTCAAGAATAAATTCTTCCGCCTGGTCAGGATCCCTGTTTTTCCACTCAATTGAATAAATCCCCAGGTAAACCGATATATTTAATTCGGGAGCCCTTGTAAAGAGGGGGGCGTCTGAAAGCCGGGTTTCATATTCGCTTTGAAGAGAAAGGTTAACTTTTCCCGGAATAAAATTTGATCTCAGGTTATGAGGGTTATCAAAGTTTTCATAAAAAAGGAGCTTGCTCGAATCGGCGTTATAATGATTATAATGTTTATTTCTGAATGACAGGGAAGGTGCGTTTCCATAATCCCAGAACCTGAGCAGGTCAATCTCCAAACCTTTTTTCCCGGCGCCGGTGATCCTTATTTCTTTTCGGCCTGGTATAAGAAGCCCGGTTATTTCTTCTTCAAAAACCAGCCTGTCATTTATAAAAACAAAGTTTTTCCTCTCATCCGGACTTAATAAAATTGAAAAATGCTGCCAGCTCGCGGGACTGATAAAAAAGTTGTCCAGCCGGTTGATATCACCAACCCCGCTAATTGAGATCATTCGGAAATCATTAAGTCCCAAACTGAGCAGAGTATCTCCTGTTTCACTTTGGTAACTAATAAAATTACCGGAAGAATCATAAAACTTGGCCCAGAATTCTATCAGCAATGATTTTTCCCAAAATTCCGTCAGGGACAGAAATAACCACCGATTCACTTTCTATCAGATTCAGGCAGCTGCCTGCTGATTCAACAGTTTTATAACCGGCGATAATTACAGGATCGAATACTTTTTCACCGCTAAAGCTATCATAAGAGGTAAATATCCTCTCAGTCCCGTCCCGGTTAAAAATTCTGACTCCGTAATTTAATTCGGCAATATCTCTTCCCCCGCATCTGTAATCTGTGATAATCTGGAAAGGCATTTGGGATTTAATCAGGCTGTCAGGAATGATATACACACTGGTTTTTCCGGTATAATCATCTTCATTTGCAATTGATTCAATTTCACTGCTACTGTATTTATCAAGAATTTTAACCGATTCAATATCTGTCATGTCGTCAGTCAGAAGAATAAGACGCATCCCCTCAATAGAAGGATCATCAACACGTATTACTGTGCTGACCTGAAAATTGGTTCCGCAAGGGACATATTCAGGATACCCCTGCTTAAAAAAGAAGGGGATAGACTGCGAAAACATTAAAGAACTGCATAACAGTAATAAAATTAAGAGAATCTGCTTCATTCTTTTCCCTGTGTCTGCCAGTGACAGAACAATTTACTTAAAGTTTTTTTAAAAATCCAGTGTTCGAAATATTCATTAATGTTGTCAGTCATCTACAAGCTGTTAATGGCATCCCTTCGATTAAGGTAAATATTACTACTTTCTTCGTTAACCTTAAAAATATTTTCGGGACAAACATTTATACAAGAGGCGCAAAATATACAACGAAGATAATTAATTTCAAAATTAACCTTTAACTTTTCCTCCTCCCTTTTATGTCCGGCCTGCTCTATATTAAGGGCGAGTGACGGACAAATTCTTTCGCAAAGTCCGCAGGAATTACATTTCAACTGTTCAACTTTTCCATCTGCCGGAACAGGCGAAGGTCTGTTTCTGATGGAAGAATAATCTGTTTTTTTCCCCCTTTCAAATAATCTGATCAGAACAATTATTATGTTCTGAACAAAACCGGCCAGGTATGTCTGTTCTAATCTGTTTAACCTGTTTTTTTTTCTTCCGCCTGTTTTCATCAGATATTCCTCAAAAAGAAAAAATAATTATCGTCAATAACAGATTCAGAATCGAAAGGGGTAATAAAACACTCCACGCGAATCTCTTAAGGTGATCAAAATTTAAATATGGAAGAAAATATTTCACAGCAACGATTAAACCAAGGATAATGAAGGACTTTAAGAATAATACACTCAATTGATATATTTGTTCCACATAATGAGCAGTCCATTCAGGCCGTATAAAGGGCAGCTCATATCCTCCCATAAAAGCAAGAGCAATCATAATGGATGAAACCGCTAATAAAGTATTTTCAGCAGTATCGAGAATAATAATTTCTTTTCCCTGGTTTCTCCGGCTGCTTAACGTTGCGAAACTGCCCGCCTCTCTTAAATAAATCTGCCTCGCTGTCTGCTGATAAACAATAACTGAAAACAATACAAAAAAACCTGCCGGCTGTGTTATAAAATTCCAGGAACTGCTTTTCTGAGTTTCCGCGATTTTTAATATATTTATTGACTCCGCGCTAAAAAAGAAAGAAACAAAACAGAGAACCATTGGAATCAGCACAGGCAAATTTACATAAATTAACCTGCCGGATATTCTTTCCTCACAACTTTTTTCAATTACCATATCTGTGAGAAAGGATATAAATACAAAAGCAAATAGATACAGGGGCAAAATAAACTCTTCTATCGGGTAAAAGCCGGGCAGACCGAACAAATTCTCCAGCGGGGTTAATCCAAATGGTAAAAAGTTTAGTAACAGCAATAGCAGAATAAAGATAATCGCAAGAAAAAGATAAACAACTAATTTCCCTTTTTTCTTCACCGGGGAAAAAACTGTCTTTAACAGATCAGCGATAAATGATCTTTTAATAATATTTTTACGGTATCCGAATATTCTGTAAAAGAAAGCTGCATCAAGATACCGGACCGCGGAAGAGGCCGTTAATATAAAAAGAATGATCAGGGCAAACTTCAGGATAATAAAAAACATCACTCCGGTTTCGTTAAACATCCCGCTCCCCCTTCAGATTTTTTTTATCCCTCTTTGAATTGCCGGGAATAATTCCCTCGAGCCCGATAGCGCTGTAATTTATTCCGCTTAGTATTTTCTTCTTCGCCGCCAGCTCATTAAAAATTTCCCTCTCCGACTCAAATTGCAGATCGTTTCCGGGTTTCGGGGAAATAAGACTTATAATTTTCCATGACGCCACAGCAAAAGAACCGCTGTTCAAAAACCAGCGGTCATCTTCAGAGCCAAACCTTTCTCTTCTTCCCGGCTTTATATGTTCATCGTGCGATTTTTCGCCACCTGTTTTTACCGCCGGACGCAATAACTGTATTCTCCCCTTCTCATTGATCATCGTTCCATATTTTTCTTCCCATTTCAGGGTCGCGAACACTATATCGGAATACTCAACTGTTTCATTAATCACAGGTGTAAAATATATCAGCAGATTAAGTTTTTTAAGCGCTTCCTTCCACCTGCTGTCAAATTTCGGAGAAGATTATCCTCCAGCAATATCACCCCTTTTATCCCGCGATGTTTTATATCATCTATCAGCCATTGCAGATCATCATTTTTTTTGCCCGAATTTATTCCGGCAAGTTTTGCCCCCCGGCTGTCGGGGCATTTATCATCTGAATATAAAAACTCATCACCGGAACCGGGAATTACCATCCGGTTAAAATCCATATTCTTTATACCCATTTCGGAAGCAAACTTCGCGAGAAGATAATTTTCTTCTATCGTAGCGTACCCCGATCCTAAGACGGCCAGTTCTTCAGGTTTATAGTCACGCAATAACCTGGCAGATAATAAAACTGCCTCCTCGCGGCTGCAATTAAGAAGTTTCCCCTCTCTTCTGATATATGCGCCTCTCGCTCTTCTGCCGGTTTTATCCTCTCCAAGGCATAAATTCCGTCCTTTGTCACACATCCAGTATTCATTCACATCATGATTTACGCGGGGTTTGATTTTATAAATTTCATTGCTGGAAGTATATACATTGATGTTGCATCCTCTGGCACAAAAGATACAGATAGTCGGAGTTTCAGTCAGTTCCCATTTGTGAGCTCTCCCTTTTTCGTTCAATATTGTAAGGGCCCCTGATGGACATATATCTGTGATATTCAATGAATAAGAATTAACTATCTTTTTGCCGGGGTAGAGGGAAAGTCTTGTCTCACCGCCCGAATGAATAAATGTCAGTTGTTTTTCCCCGGTTTTTTCTTCCAGAAACCTGGAGCATAATGAGCATGATATACATTTCGCCGGATCATATAAAATTCGCTGACCGGGAATAATTTTCCTGTTAATATGATTTTTATTTCCTGAGTCAAAACTTGTTTCGCAGCCTGCGGCAAAAGCCGCTTCCTGAAGCTGACAGTCACCCGAGCTGTCACATATAGCGCACTCAGCGGGATGACCCGATAATAAAAATTCCAGCGCGGCTTTTCTTCCCTCAATTACTTTATCTGATTTCGTATAAACAACCATCAACTCTTCCGCAAAGGTTGAGCAGGATGTTCGCAACCCGGTATGACCTTCAATTTCAACGACACATACCCGGCAGCTTCCGGAAACAGAGAGCGCGGGATGCCGGCACAGACGGGGTATATCAATGCCGGAACCAAGAGCAGCCTCAAGTATGGTCTCTCCCTCGGTGAAGTTTACACTTCTTCCGTCTATTTTTATTTCCGGCATTTTATCCGCTTTTTTATGCTGCAGAATGCATAAATATATTTTTAGAACTGATTACAATTTCAGAAAATATATTTTCGTCGAGATATTTATTGGCCATTTCCAGAATATCTTCAGGCGTAACTTCATTTATCTCGTTCAATGATTCCTCAACAGGTTTCACACGGTCAAAATAGATAAAGGACTGGGCCATTCTCATCATCCTGTTGGTTGTATTTTCAAGCCCCATTAAAATGCTGCCTTTAAGATATTCCTTTGCCCTGTTCAGCTCACCCTGTGATACTTCCTTTCTCCTGATTTTCCTGAATTCATTATATACCAGTGCTCTCACCTTTTCAGCAAGTTTTTCAGATGTGGAAAAGTATACGCCAAATGTCGAAAGATCAAAAAAGGAATTAAGAAAAGTATTTATCTGGTATGTAACACCATTTTTTTCCCTGACAGTCTGAAACAAACGTGAACTTGAACCTTCACCAAGAATGTGCGAAAGCAATGTTATTTTTATCCTGTCCTCGTGATTATATCCCGGAACTCTGGCCCCTATTATCATATGAGCCTGCTGTATCTCCTTCCCGACATGCAGACACCCTGAGCTCATCGGAATATCTGTAATCACTCTTTTACCGGCAAAGCCCATATTTCTGGTCAGGTATTTCCGCGCCAGTTTTACAATTTTATTATGATCAACCAAACCTGAAGCCACAATGTAGGTTCTGTCAAATCCATAATTTTTAATAACAAAACTCAGAATATCCTCACGGGTAAAATTTCTGATATTATATTCTGTACCGATTATCGGCATTCCCAGCGAATTGCCATTAATCACAAGTGATTCAAATTTATCAAAAATCAATTCTTCCGGAGAATCTTCAATATCATATAGTTCATCAATAATAACTCCCGACTCTCTTTCTATTTCATTCTCTCTGAATATCGAGTACTGCACCATATCGGCAAGCACAGCGAAAGTTTTGTTTATATGTCTGCTGAGGCCTCTTCCATAAAAACAGGTATGTTCCTTTGATGTAAACGCGTTCAGATACCCTCCAAGCGATTCAATTTCAGAGGAGATCTTTTTCGCGCTTCTTTTTTCAGTTCCTTTGAAAAGCATATGTTCTAAAAAATGGCTGATGCCATTATTCTTTTCATTCTCATCTCTGCTCCCTACATCAAACCAGAATCCGAGTGAAAAGGACTTTACATAAGGAATATTTTCAGTTACAATTCTTACGCCGTTATCAAGTTCAGTTATATTAAATCCGTTCAAAATTGTCATCTAATCCATTTTATTATAAAGGGTTCTAAATATATTGAAATGCGCTTTGTCAATCAAGCCGCTCTGTTTTCCAGGACCAAAAAAAAGCCCGGAACAGATCCGGGCTTTATAAAAGAATAAATTTATTTAAGAATCAAATTCGGTTTTGTATTTACCGTAATAACTGATCATATTTTTGTATGCAGCGTCAAGAGTTTCATCCTGCGGAAGGAATACAACTCTGAAGTGACTTGTTCCCGGAACCTGTCCGAATCCTGTTCCGGGCACTACAACAACACCCGTTTCTTTAATCAGATTGGCGACAAAATGATTGTCATTCTGTTTTTTCAGCTCTACTTTAGGAAACGCGTAAAAAAGCTCCTTCAGGTTTAACACATGAAATGCCATCAATGCTGTTCAGCATCTCATAATGTCATATCCCTGCGTCGCTGTAATTTCACTATCGCTTCATCAATATGCGACTGGTCACCATCGAGATGCGGCAGGGAATAGCATACTGTTCGGGATGATTTGCCGATAATCTCGCTCTCAGAAGTTTGTTGATAGCTTCGATATAATCTTTCATCTGGTCGAAATTACCACTTGTGATTCCCCATCCGATCCTGAAACCGGGCACCATATAATTTTTTGATAATCCGCCGAATGTGATAACCGGCGCTTTATGATTCAACGAGGCGATAGAGATATGTTTTTTGCCGTCAAAAAGAAGCTTGTCATAAATTTCATCGGCAAATACAACAAGGTTATGTTCTTCGGCGATTTCGAGAAGACCCAGCAAAGTTTCTTTCTCAAAATTAGCTCCGGTCGGGTTATTTGGATTGATGATAATTATCGCTTTTGTTTTGTCATTGATCTTTTTGCGGATATCATCCAGATCGGGTTGCCAGCCGTTTGCTTCATTGAGGTAATATGGATTTTCAAATAGCTGCAGTTTGCTCTGGATTGCAGTATAGAGCGGATATCCGGGTGTGGGAGTTAAAACATTCTCACCTTCATTCAGAAGAGCTGTCAAACAAATATCAATTGCCTCGCTCGCGCCTGTGGTAACAAAAACATCATGAATATTTTCAATTCCTTTTTTTCCCGCTTCTCTTTTGATCGCCTCAACCGCGGCAGGTATTCCCGATGATGGTGAATAACCGTTTTTGTTATCGATCATCGCCTGATATGTTTTTTCAACCATCTCGCGGGGAGGGGCAAAATCATATAAATTGGGATCGCCGATATTTAAGTAAAGCATCTTTTTACCTGTTTTTGCCACCTGGTTTGCTAACCCGATAATATCTCTTACCGCGTATGTGATATTCTCTGTCCTGATAGCAGGGGTTATTTTTCCAAAACTCATATATACTCCATAACTAAATAATACTTATTGATCGCTTAAAATTAATTAATTCCCTTGATTTATCAATTATATTTTTCATTGTGACTGCTCTTTATCCTCTTTTAATTCAAATTATTAGGTTACCAAAAAAATATTCCGCGATTTTATTATATTTGTGCGCCGATTAATCTGTGTGGCAGATTAAATCATTTGTTCATCGAGAATGGGAGTATATCATGTCTGAAAAAACAATACCGGGTCTTTTTCTGAATAGTGTAAACAAATTTGGCGGCAATATTTTAATGTGGGAAAAAACCGGAGATCAGTTTGAAGGAGCCACCTACCGTGACATGTATAACCTGACAGCAAAATTCGCCGCCGGACTGGCGTCACTCGGCCTTAACCGGGGAGAAAGGGTAAGCCTTATATCCGAGGGAAGAAATGACTGGGTTATGAGCGAACTGGCAGTGCTGTTTAACGGGGCAATAAATGTTCCTATCTCAATAAAACTCAATGAACCGAATGATCTGAAATTTCGTCTCGCCCATTCAGAATGCAAAATGGTGATTGTTTCATCAGGCCAGCTTGAAAAATCAGAAAAATAAAGAATGATCTTCCAGATCTCGAAAAAATTATTATCCTCGATAATATTGAAACTGAAGAGGATGAACTTACAAAAGAAGAAATATTTATCGCGGGTGAAAAATATCTCCGTGAATATCCCGAGTTTATGGAAAAACAGGCAAAAACAATTCAGGCAAACGATTACGCGAATATATGTTATACATCGGGCACGACAGCCGATCCCAAAGGTATAATTCTCACACACCGCAACTATACAGCCAACGTTGAACAGGCAACCGCGCTTCTCCCGATACCGGAATATTACGTAACACTTCTTATTCTTCCCTGGGATCACGCTTTCGCTCATACCGCCGGAATTTATACACTGATGAAAAACGGAGCTTCCATGGCATCAATTCAGATAGGTTTCAATCCATGGAAACTCTCAAAAATATTCCGCTGAATATTAAAGAAACCCGCCCCCATTTTCTTCTAAGTGTCCCGGCGCTGGCTAAAAATTTCAAAAAAATATCCTTAAAGGAATTCGTTCAAAGGTCAGAAAATTGAAAACCTGTTTAATAAGGCGATGGATACAGCTATTGATTATAACGCTGAGGGTTATAACAAAGGTAAAGGACTAAAAAAATTGAAGAAACCTTTACTCGCTCTTTATGATAAAATTCTTTTCAGCAAAATAGGGAGAATTTCGGAGGCAGACTCGAATTTTTTATCGGCGGCGGCGCTCTGCTTGATATTGAATTACAGCGTTTCTTTTACGCTATTGGCATTCCCATGTTCCAGGGATACGGACTTACGGAAGCCGCGCCGGTAATATCGGCCAACGTTCCGGCCGAACATAAGCTGGGTTCATCAGGAAGATTGTTCAGGGACTTCAGGTAAAAATCTGCGATGATAAGGGCAATGAATTACCGGTCGGTCAGAAAGGTGAGATAGTGGTCAAAGGTGAAAATGTTATGGCCGGCTACTGGAAAAATGAAGAAGCGACAAAAGAATCAATCAGGGATGGCTGGTTATTTACCGGCGATATGGGTTACCTTGATAAAGATGATTATTTATATGTTCTCGGCAGATTCAAAAGCCTTCTTATAGCGAGCGATGGCGAAAAATACAGCCCTGAGGGTATTGAAGAAGCTTATGTTGAGAAATCCCTTTTCATCGAACAGATCATGCTGCATAATAACCAGGACCCATATACAACAGCGCTGTTTACCCATCAAAAGATAACCTTGGAAGATGGATTAAAGAAAACAATATAAATCATAAAACCGAAGAGGGCGAAGCTAAGATACTTGAAAAGATTGAAGAGGAAATAAACATATTCAGAAGCGGCGGAAAATTTGAAAATGAGTTTGCCGAACGCTGGCTCCCCTCGGCTGTTGCCCTGATTGGAGAAGGTTTTACCGAGCAGAACAAATTCCTTAACAGCACATTAAAAATGGTCAGGGGAAAGATTACCGAATTTTATAAAAACAGAATAGATTATATGCACATAGCCGAAGGGAAAAACATTAAAAATCACCAGAACAGAAAGATCATTCAAAGAATGGAGTTTTAATTCAGGGTTTATTTCGTTTTGTATTGAGTATAAAAAATTCGTCAGCTATTACCGGGACAAAGTTGGAAGAGTGAGAATAAAGTATCATAAAAAGCCCGATACTATTTTCCCCAATTTATAATTCATCATTCACAATTCCCTTTTCCCCGTTCTGTCGCTTAATCGTTCGAAATCGAGACCATATTTTTTGAAAAGATCGGAATATTTGCTGTCTATTTCATTCTTCAGTTTTTCCAGATCGGTGCTGAAAATTTCGAGACTTATATTTCCCCCGTAACTGAAATAATAATCGACAAAATATTTCAGGTAATCATTGGTCAGCCGTAAAATATTTTTAAAGGATATCATAGAGCTGCCATCCAGTATTTCCATCTTCTTTTCTTCACCGGGTCTGAGAAGTTCGAATCGCTCAATTCGGAAAGATGGTCTATGCTCTCTTCAATCTCACTGTGGAATGACCAGTATCTGGCAAGATTGACAAGAGTTTTAATATCTCCTTCAGCTTGCGATCTCTGACAGCTCTGAAATCATCATAAGCCGATTCTTTAATATTTTCCCTGGTTAGTTCAATATCATACTTTTTCAGCAAACGGCAAGATCTTCATTCTCTGAAAAACTATCGGCGATATCCTTAAAATTTTATATGGATTTTCTGATCAAAGGCAATCTCTCCATCCCCTTTAATTCCGCTCATCGCAAGGATATCAAGGATTTCATCCGCTTTTTCAGGATGTTTCCTGCGAAGAAATTCCTCCGAAATTTCAAAGCTGTCACTTTCAGTATCAGGTTCATCTATAATACTAATTATATAAGATTTCAATTTTAATAATATGAAAAAGAGATCGTTGTTTTTGGAATCATCACTTCTCCGTTTTTCCGGTTCCGGCCTTTCCCGCCGAAACTCCATTCAGTATCTTTTTGCATATATAATCGAAACATTCCCCGGAACTTAAATTTAAAATCGATTTAATTTAGTGCAAGAATCTGTAACCGGGGAGGGATTAGGGGAGAGTGGAGAGTGGAGAGTGGAGAGGGTATAGTTCTCACCTTAGTGATTTCAGTAGGGCATTTAACATTTTATTTATCTCAATACATTTTCCTGCCAATAACTCATAAATCGTAGAATGTAAATAGCCTGGTTTCTCTGAAAGTACCAGAAAAGTTTCCAATTCGGCCAGAGAACCTCGAGAAATACCTAAAAAATGTATATATTCTTTTTTTGAGTTTCTGGCTTGTCCTTCAGCTTATCTTTTATATTGCCGCTTATCTCATACATCGCGGGGCAGCCGGAGTAAGTAGGTATATTCCTTACAACAACCGTTTCCTCATTTTATTTCAGATCGGAATCGGGAAGTGTGAGCCCGACAGCCTTTGCCTGCGGAACTTTAAGATCAACAAACCTCTGGCGCAGATCATCATTGCTTTTTAATTTCACTTTCCATTTCATCAGCTCGGCAGAATTAGGAGAATCTTTGTCGAAAGGACCAAACATCATCAGTGAGGCCACCACCAGCGGTTTATGGCATCCTGCGCCATTTCTTTCTGCTCAGTTGTCCCGCCGCATAATGTGGCGATAATCTCAAATCCCTGTTTCTTGTGAAAATTCTCCTCACGGCATATACGCAGATTTGCTCTTGAATAGGGCCCGTAAGAACTTTTCGCCAGCCTTTTCTGGTTGATTATCGCCGCCCCGTCAACAAGCCAGCCGATAGCGCCGATATCCGCCCGGGTAAGTGTGGGATAATTAAATATACTGGAATATTTTACACTGCCCGAAAGAAGCTGATCGATAAGTTCCCCCCTCTCAGCCCACTGCTGTCAACTTAAGGAAAAGAAAGTGAATTAATCATAAAATTAATATGTTATCAATGAAAATTTGAGAAAAAAATGAAAAAAATCACGAGATAATATCATTCTTAAAAAAACATATAACAAGTAAAGAATTAAAAGAAAAATATCGGAGGAGTAAATATGACTTCACAAGAAACAGAATCTTGACATTTGTACAAATGATAATGTTTCAATTACACATAGCATCAAGAAGTCTGAGCGTAGAACTGGATGATTTTCTTAGTGATATTTATCCCGACGGCTGTAGCAAACAAGCATACTTAAAATCAGGAGAAAAATGCGGTATAATATTTTCTTTTCCCATAAAGTAAATATAATAAATCTGGCGGTATCTTTCTTAATTGCATTCTCAAATATATAATCCAGGAAGTTTACTCGGGCTTTTTTCTATTAATCTCTATTCCGCAAACATCTCCGGAAAACTTCAACCACTTTTTTCATTAATTTATTTTGCATCAGGCATCTGATGATCTTTTCCATCAGCGTTTACCACGCGGTCAACTTCAAACGAGTTTTTACCGGTTAAGCATAACAGAATATTGACCTGTTAACTCAGGCTGAACAGTTTTCGCCGGGCTGAATCCTCCGAAAGTATTAACAACCAGTTGATTCCATTTACAGGCGGTTACAAATTCCAGGTCTTTGGCATAAGGAAGAACATATAAACCGGAACTGACATAAGAATTCCTGAAATAGATATTCAGACCATTTTTATTTTCAACTCCGTCGCCATGATATTCAGCGACTATACACTGGTCAAAACTATTGATCGCCTCATTTATCAACAACCCGGCCTCTTCCGATTCTTCATATTCATACATTCTTTCCAGCAGGTGTTTATAGTCGGGATAATTATCGGCCAGATTCGCGACCCTTAAAAAAGTAAGATTCCAGAAATTATCGGGATTGGAAATATAAAATTCAGTGACATCGCTGAAAGTATTCAGAACATCTGCCATTTTGCTTAAGTTTATCGCGCTCATAGTTATCACGTCGCCATATTGCCTGCCGGGACTATTTTTTTCATGCAGGTCAATTATACGCTCTGATAAATCTTCTGAAGAAATGTTTGGTTCAGCTTTTAATAAAGAATCCATATCAGCCATCATATATCTCCAGAAAATGAAGCCGCTTATGTCCTGGCTGCCAATATAAAAGTCAGCCGAATTTCTCAACTGATAGGCGGATTCTATCGATCCCATCAGGCAGGGGGCGGAGAACATAACTATATCAACATTATTATTTTCAGTCAAAGCCCCGCTGATTTCAGCCATAGACAGGTTATCGTCACAGCTTGTTTTATCCCAGCAGGCCCCCATCCAGCCATTGCCATGGTCGTATAACGCCAAAATGGTCCTCTCAGCCGGATAATTTTCTTTTCCATATTTGATAAAATCGGAAAGAGTTGCCTTGTCCCCCATATTCACTTCGCCGAGGGAATCAAGAAAAATATATTGATTTGATGAATCAATAAAATAATATCCGGCCTCGCTGTCATACCTGTCTCTCAAAACAAGATAATTAATGTTTTCATTCGAAGAAACACGTTCCGCGATTTCCTCAAACGGATCAAAAGCGCTGCTGAAATCAGCGTCATCATAAAAAAGAAAAGTCCATTCCGTAAGTTGGTCAGTTCCCTGATCATCTGTATTTATTATAATGGGGTTACTGTTTTCTTTACAGCAATTGAAAAACAAAGCCAAAAGAAAAATAGTGACCGGAGTTCTGTAATATTTCATCTCGGATATCTCCATACTGCCAAATTAATAGATACGGTTTAATTCTCACTTAACAAAACAGTATTGCCCGAACCCACCGTAAATAAAAGCAAAAATCAAATCAGCAATTAATAGATTTTCATATTGTTTTTTTAATTTACGATATACTTAACCTATTTTCAATCCTTAAATTAAACACTTAAATCATAAACCGGCAGAGCCGGAGTAGAGTTATAAATATTCCGACTTGTGAAACATAAACATACCAGCCAATAATAATTCAGAGAAACATTCACGGCTTCGGTTAAAATTATCATTACGGCCATTCCCCCAACCATTCATTGCGATTTTTCCATTTCGTATAGAATTTTACTTCTTAATAGTAAATCTGATTTTTTAAAAACGATTGCGAACCACATCTCTTTTCCTTAATAATTATCAATTATCCATTATCAGTTATAAAATATACCTTCTTTATTCTCCCCCTTTTGATTGCTTTTAGCGGCTAAAAAGAATATTTTTCGTAAAAAAAAAGGAGATAATTTGATTACTGCAGATATTATCCAAAAAGCGCCGAAAGTACAGCTTCATGACCATCTTGACGGTGGCCTCAGACCTTCAACAATAATAGAACTTGCCGAAAAATATAATTACGATAAACTGCCGACGAAAGATGAAAAAGAACTGGCAGAATGGTTCTTCCGGGGAGCCAACAAAGGAAACCTTGTTGAATACCTTGAAGGATTTGCCCACACAATCGCTTTAATGCAGACAAAAGAAGCCCTCGAAAGAATCGCCTTTGAAATGATGGAGGATATGTACCACGACGGCGTCTGTTATATCGAGACCCGCTTTGCTCCTGTTTTCCACACCGAACAGGGCCTTTATTATGATGATATTCTTAACGCGGTCCTCGAAGGACTTGAAAGGGGCCGGAAAAAGTATGATGTGGGCTACGGACTCATTTTATGCGGTATGAGAAACATGACAGATACGCTTGAAATAGCGGAGCTTGCCGCCAATTTCCGTCACCAGGGTGTTGTGGGTTTTGATCTGGCGGGAGAGGAAGGTGGGTATCCGCCTAAAAAACACCTCGACGCTTTCCAGTATATCAAACGTGAAAATTTTAATATTACCATTCATGCCGGCGAAGCATTCGGAAAAGAATCGATCTGGCAGGCGATTCAATATTGCGGAGCCCACAGGATAGGTCACGCGACCCGGCTGAAAGAGGATATCATTTTTGATGATGATAAAAATATCGTTGCCCTCGGCGATCTTGCACAGTATGTTCTAGATAAAAGAATACCTCTTGAAATTTGCCTCCTGAGCAACGTTCATACCGGCGCTATTGATAAACTTGAGGATCATCCCTTCCCTTCTCTTTATAAAGAACGGTTCAGGGTATTCCTTAATACCGATGACAGACTGATGAGCAATACTACTTTGACAAATGAATATCTTACCGCGGCTAATTATTTCGGACTCACACTCAATGATGTTGAGAAGCTGAATATTAACGCCATGAAATCTTCCTTCCTTCCTCATAAGGAAAGACTGAGATATATTTACAAAATAATTAAACCGGGTTATGAGAAACTTCGGGATTCAATATTCAAAACCAACTGACAAGAGTAATGAAAAAAAAGCTATTTAAAAACTATAACTTCAGCTTTGATAAAAATGAAGCGCGAATAATAAATAATTTCTGTAAACAGGCTATCAACCAGATGCAGGCCGACAGCCAGTTTTCGGCTGACATAAAAGCCCTTTCATCAATAATGGATAAAATTTCAGAAAGTCCGGATGATGTAAGGATGACAAAAGATGAAAAAACCAGACTTACCCGGCACATGAGAACCAACCGGGACCATATAGAAAAAGAAATTTCAAAAAGCTGGTTCGTCAAAAGATGGATGATGAAATCGGTTTTACAGCAATACAACAATATCTTATTAACTCATTTTAGTGACTGAAAAATATGAATAGAATAATTAAAGCCCCCAAAGGGGAAAAGTTAAACACAAAAGGCTGGATTCAGGAAGCGGCATTAAGAATGCTGATGAATAACCTGGACCCCGAAGTTGCCGAAAATCCCGATGAGCTTATAGTTTATGGCGGCTCGGGAAGAGCGGCGCGCAACTGGGAAGCCTTTGACGCTATAGTTGATACTCTCAAAGAACTTGAAGATGATGAAACAATGCTCGTGCAATCGGGCAAACCGGTCGGGGTATTCCGCACACATAAAGACGCGCCCCGCGTTCTGATAGCCAATTCCAACCTCGTCGGCGACTGGGCCAACTGGGATGAATTCCGCCGTCTGGAAAAAATGGGACTTATAATGTATGGTCAGATGACAGCGGGAAGCTGGATCTATATCGGCACACAGGGAATCCTCCAGGGAACTTATGAAACATTTGCCGAATGCGCCAATCAGCATTTCGGCGGAACACTGGCAGGTCAATTCCTTCTGACCGGGGGAATAGGAGGTATGGGCGGCGCTCAGCCACTGGCGGCAACTATGAATGGCGCGGCTTTCCTCGGAATTGATGTTGATAAAGCCCGCCTCGAAAAAAGAATTAAAACAGGCTATCTCGATGTAATTTCAGAAGATCTTGATGAAGCCCTTAAACTTGTGCTCGACGCGAAAAAAGAGAAAAAAGCTCTTTCTGTGGGACTTGTAGGCAACTGTGGAGAAATTCTGCCTGAAATACTGAAAAAAGGCATCGTTCCCGATGTGCTTACAGACCAGACATCAGCCCATGATATGCTCAATGGTTATGTGCCTATGGGAATGTCATTGGAACAGGCTCTCGAATTGAGAAAATCTGACCCGGATGAGTATATCCGTCAGGCGCGTAAAACAGTTGTCGCGCACATGGAAGCAATGCTCGAAATGCAGAAAAAAGGAGCGATCTCCTTTGACTATGGCAATAATATCCGCGGCGAAGCAAAAGAAAATGGTGTGGATAACGCTTTCGATATTCCCGGTTTTGTTCCTGAATATATCCGTCCTCTTTTCTGCGACGGCAAAGGCCCATTCCGCTGGGCCGCTCTCTCAGGTGACCCGGAAGATATTTACACTACCGACCAGGCAGTTATCGACGCTTTCCCCGAAGATGAAGCGCTTATTCGCTGGATAAAACTGGCCCGCGAAAAAGTTCATTTCCAGGGAATGCCTACCCGTATTTGCTGGCTCGGATATGGAGCCCGCGCGAAAATGGGTAAAATTTTCAATAATCTGGTGGCAACAGGAAAAGTTAAGGCCCCGATAGTTATTGGCCGCGATCATCTCGACTGTGGTTCCGTAGCGTCTCCAAACCGTGAAACCGAAGGAATGAAGGATGGCAGCGACGCCATAGCCGACTGGCCGATACTCAATGCTATGCTTAACGCTGTCGGAGGCGCGAGCTGGGTCTCTTTCCATCATGGCGGCGGAGTGGGAATTGGTAAATCTCTGCATGCCGGTATGGTTATTGTCGCAGACGGCACAAAAGAAGCTGAAGCGCGGCTTGAACGTGTGCTCACTTATGATCCCGGCATGGGTATTGTCCGTCATGTGGACGCGGGATATGACCGCGCCGTTGAAAACGCGAAAAAATTCGGGGTAAAAATCCCAATGCTTAAATAGATAATAAGGTAAATAATATAACGGAGTAAGAGAATGAAAGTACTTATCGCCGATAAGTTTCCTGAAAAGTATATCGACCAGCTAAAAGAAAATGGTCTGGATGTAATTTATGAACCCAAACTGGGTATAAATGACATTCCTGAAGCAGCAGAGGAAGTTGACATTCTGGTAGTCCGGTCAACAAAAGTTAGTGAAGAAGCTATAAACAGAGCGAAGAATCTTAATCTGATAATTCGCGCGGGAGCAGGATACAATAATATCAAAGTAGCGGCAGCCAATAAAAAAGGTATCTACGTCGCCAACTGCCCCGGGAAAAACAGCATTGCCGTAGCGGAACTCGCGCTCGGACTTATGATCTCTCTCGACCGCCGTATCCCCGATAACGTAATGGATTTCAAAAACGGCAAATGGGATAAAGCATCATATTCCAAAGCGGAAGGTCTGTTCGGCAAAACTCTCGCTATCGTTGGTGTTGGAAATATAGGTAAAGAATTCGCTAAACGGGCAATGGCAATGGGCATGAATGTATATGGCAAAGATATCAGCCGCATTGAAGGCATAGCCATCAAAGAATTTGACGATATGGATAAAGTTCTTCCTATCGCCGACGTTATATCTATCCACCTGCCAGCGACACCGCAGACAAAAGGACTCTTCGATGATAAAATGTTCAGCTATCTGAAACCGGGCGCTATGCTTATCAACACCTCACGCGCCGAAGTTATTGATGAAGATGCCATGCTGCGCGCTATCGAAGAAAAAAATATCCGTGTCGCGCTTGATGTATTCTCCGATGAGCCGGAACAGAAAACCGGCGAAGTATCCTCAAAACTGCAGAATAACCCGAATATCTACGTCACTCATCATATTGGCGCTTCAACAAACCAGGCCCAGAACGCGGTTGCCGCTGAAACTATCAGGATTATCATGGATTACATCAACAGCGGAGTGATAGCGCACTGGGTTAACAAAGCAAAAGTATCAGACACCTGCTATAAACTTGCCGTTAAACATTACGACAAACCGGGTGTTCTCGCTTCTGTTTTTGAAGTGCTTCGCACCAGCGATATAAACATTGAAGAAATTGAAAATATTATTTTCGAAGGGGGACTCGTCGCCCTCTGCTCTATGAAACTAAATACTCCCGCCACAAGTGACATGCTTGAAGCAATTCGCAATAATCCTAATGTTCTTTCAATTTCTCACGTTAAAGCATAAAAAAACTCTATCCCCGAAAGGGGAAATTAATTTTACCATGGGCCCGGAATTACCGGGCCTTTTTTAATTGTATAATTTTTATCTGGCAAGTCATAAGTTTAGAGTGATTAGTGGAGAGTTGCTTAATGGACAATTGATAATTAAAAGATAACCAGACATCATTTTATCCTGTTGGTCGGTTTGTCTTTTAATCCACTTAATCCTTTTCTTCCTTCTTTTCCCCATCCATCAGCAAATTCCGCATGAAATATTAACCGGTTCTATAAGATTATAAAGTTATATTTTTATGAGGATTTACCTCTGCTGCTAAGGAGCCCCAATTTGGAAAACCGACAAATTCCAAATTTTGCGGCAACAGTTAGAGAAATCGCGGCCTATGGAAATCTCTTTAATAATGAGTGATCGGATTCCCCTCCCTTTAAGATTTTAAGGGGAGGATGGGCCACGCCTGCCTCTGGCATGGAGGGGTTTGATCGGCCTTGAGTTGGAACTGACCTGGAGAAATGTCGAAAATTCTTAAAAAATGATGGTGTTTTCCCTGAAAAATATTCTTGTTGCCTGGAAGGTTAAAAAATCAAGGATAAGATTTCATTACATTCCTTTCATTCGTAATTTGTATTTTTTTACGGGATTTTGTGTCTTGGTGATTTGGCGGCGTTTCTTCCCCCTCAATCAGCGTAATCAGAATAATCTGTGGTAGTCTTTATTTTTTCAATTGTTCATTGCACATTATTTATAATTCACAATTATAAAGTCTCTTTTTTCTGCAAAAACCGTTTATTTTTAATATTTTTAGAGCAAACGAAAATTTTCTCAAAATAAGAACGCGAAAATGTCTCTCGAAATTAAAAATATTTTTTACCCCTCATCAATTTGTGTGGTCGGGGCCTCAACAAAAGAAAGAAGTATTGGTTATGAAATATTAAAAACTATCAGCTTGTATGGTTATAAAGGAGTTATCTATCCGGTAAACCCAAAAGCTGAAAGTGTATTAGGATACAAGTGCTACAAAAATATTGATTCAATTAATGAAAAAATTGATCTTGCAATAATTGTTGTTCAGAAAAAATTTGTGGAAGATTCCATAGATATACTTCTGGCAAAAGGAGTAAAATCAATTGTGCTGATCACTGCCGGCTTTAAAGAAATTGGTTCTGAAGGTGAAGAACTTGAAAAAAGGATACTTCAGAAAATTAAAGAGGCGGGCGCCAGGATGGTCGGTCCGAACTGTATGGGAATTATTAACACTCTCAGTAACGTAAAACTTAACGCCACTTTTGTTGCTGAAAAACCGGAATCGGGGGGAACCGGATTCCTTTCGCAAAGCGGAGCCCTGGGAGCCGCGGTCTTAAATTCTCTTCGTGAAACAGATATTAAATTTGCTCATTTTATCAGTGTCGGAAATAAAGCCGATATCAACGAAAATACCATTTTAAGCTTCTGGGAAGAGGATGAAAACATCAAAACGATGACTTTCTACCTGGAAAGTTTTGTTGATGGAGAGGGATTTATCACAGAAATTGAATCGGGTAATATCACCAAACCTCTTATTGTGCTTAAGGCGGGTAAAACCAGCAGCGGCATGAAAGCGGCATCATCACATACAGGAGCTCTCAGCAGCAGCGACCAGGTGGTTGACGCTATTCTAAGACAGTTTGGTGTAATCCGTGTGAATGACCTGAATGAAATGTTCAACACCGCGAAAGGTTTCGAATTCTTCCGGCCTCCCAAAGGCAACCGTATCGCGGTAGTGACAAACGCTGGCGGACCGGGCATTCTCGCAGTCGATAACCTGGATAAAGAAGGCCTTGAGCTTGCTGAATTTTCGGAAGAGACAAAAAACAAACTTCGTGAAGTAGTCCATCCCGAAGCAAGTGTTGATAATCCGGTCGATCTTCTTCCCGGCGGAACGGCTGAAATTTATAAAAAGGTTAATGAAATAGTTGTTGAAGATAAAAACGTTGACGCGGTAATCTCTATTTTTGTCGAGCCGGTAATGGTGCAGCCATTTGAAGTGGTTGAGTCAGTATATGATATTGAAACTGAAAAACCGATTCTCCAGGTGAATATGCCCCTGCCGGAATTCTGGGATAAATACCGTAAAGAATCACAAAAACATCTTCCGGTATTCAGGAATCCTGAAGACCCGGCCGAAGTGTTATCAAATATGCTATTCTACCACCGGAGCAGTGAACGAATTCAGAACACAAAAATTGAGAGACTTCAAAAAAGAAAAGATCAAATTCCATTCGAATTTCCCGAAGGATTTATCACCCAGGAACAGGTAAATGAAATTTCTGAAAAATATAAACTGCCGGTAATAAAGAACCTGCTTGTCAAACCGGAAAAGCTGTCCGGTCTTAACGGCATTTCCTGGCCTCTAGTGCTCAAGGGTATAAGCAGCGACGTTGTACACAAATCGGAACTGAACGCTGTCAAACTGAATATCGGCAATGAGGAAGAACTTGAAAAAGCAGCCCTGGAAATAAAGAGCAATTTCGAGAGATACAATTTTACTCTGGAAGAATATCTGGTTCAGCCTTTCATTAAAACAAAACATGAAGCGCTTATTGGCGGATACCGCGATCCATCTTTCGGACCAATTATTATGTTCGGAACCGGAGGCAAATATGTTGAGGTTATATGTGATACAGCAATGAAATCAGCTTACCTCACAGATGATGATATCGATGATATGCTGGAAACTACAATAATCGGGAAAATTCTACAGGGTGTGCGGGGTGAAGAACCAGCCGATATCCCAAAACTTAAAGAAATTATTAAGGCATCCGCTTTAATGCTTATCGAAAATCCAAAAATTGAAGAATTTGACTTTAATCCCCTGATTATTGATGATAATAATAATATTCACGCCGTTGATATAAGGATAAAATTTGAAAGCTGACAAACAATATATAGCGAGGAGTTAGTATGAAGTATATTTTATTTTTTCTCCTGCCCGTTTTAATGTTCGCTCAGGACGGGCTGGATGAGCTTATCAATCCGGAGGATCTTATCCCGGATATTGTGATCGACCTGCGTTACAGCTCACCCGATCACAAATTTCTCAATCTCCCTGAGGGGGACCTTGATCTGCCAAAGTTTTATACGGCAAATGAGTGCCTTGTAACTCTTAAGCTGGCCCTTGCTCTCAAGGCAGCGCAGGACAGTCTCCGGAATATCAGAGAGCATAACGGCGTTCAATATCCCGAAGGAATCGGGATAAAAATCTGGGATGGCTACAGACCCCGCGCCGTACAGTATTTATTCTGGGAGCTATATCCGAATCCTGTATTTATTGCCAATCCCAATTCAGGTTCGAAACATAACCGCGGCGGAGCTGCCGATGTTACCCTTATCGATCTGGCCACCGGTAAAGAGCTTGTTATGCCCACTCTTTTTGACGATTTCAGCGCTGCCGCTTCACATAGTTACACAAGTATGTCACAGGAAAAGATTGCCAACAGGGCGCTGCTGAAAAATATTATGGTGAATATCGCCGGAATGAATCTTTATGAAGCTGAATGGTGGCATTATGAAGTGCCGGGCGCCGGGTCATTCCCGTTAAAAGAATTCCAAATGAAATAAGGGAGAAAAAAAATGAAAAAGAATATTTTAATATTTTTCATTCTGCTCCCGGTTATGATCTGGGCACAGAGTGAATTTACAGTTAATACCTACAGCGATTCCACACAGCGTGATCCTCAAATTGCCATGGATGCTTCGGGAAACTATGTTATTGTGTGGGACTCGGAAGACCAGGTATCATCAGGTTCACAGAGTGATATCTATATGCAGAAATATGATGCGGATGACAACAAAATTGATAATGAAATTCTTGTTAACAACCAGACAGACCGTGAGCAGGAAAGACCCGCAGTGGCAATGGCCCCCGACGGATCAGTTCTGGTTGTATGGGCATCACACACAGGCGATTTTTCAGCCATTTATGATATCAGAGGCAAATTTTTCCCCGACGGGGGAACTGCCACTGATGAGTTTACCATCGCGGTAAATGATGAATACAGCCAGACAAATCCTGAAATCGCAGTCGATAAAGATGGCAATTTTGTTGTTGCCTGGGAATCATGGTTTACCGATGGCAGCGATCGCGGAGTATATGCCCGATATATTAACAGCGACGGAACTGCCGGCGAGCCCGAATTCCAGGTAAATAATGAAACAATGTACAGCCAGGCCAAACCTGCTGTCCGCTTTTTTGATAACGGGAACTACATTATTGTCTGGGAATCGTTCAAACAGGATCAGGCGACGCCATCGGGATATGGAGTATATGGAAAATTTTCGCTCCCGACGGCAGTGTGGTAAAAGATGAATTCCAGGTTAATACCTATGTCAATGATTACCAGTGGTTTGCGGATGTCGAGACATTTACCGACGGAAGTTTCATTATCACCTGGTGCAGCTGGGTTGAGGATGGTCACGACGGTGGAATTTATATGCAGAAATTTGACGGCTCCGGAGAAAAGTCGGGTGATGAAATTCGTGTTAACCGTACAACCGATTATTACCAGTGGCTACCTAAAATCAGAAAATTTACAGATGCAGGTTTCGCGATTGTCTGGTCAAGCTGGCAGCAGGATGGAAGCCGTGAAGGTGTTTATGTCCAGACATATAATGATGAGCTCGATAAAATAAGTTTCGAAACCCGAATCAATGAATACACCAATGGTTATCAGTGGGAACCGACTTTTGTAACCGGCGAAAATTCTGAAATTCTTGTCACCTGGGCATGCTGGTATTCAGATGAAATAGATTATGAAGTTGTCGCCAGAAGAGTTACTCCCATCGCTCCCCAGGGCACAATTAAAACAGGCTCTTATCAGCATCCCGGCGGTTCATCTTCCAGCATGATGTTTGTGCATGTGGTTGATTCAACCGCTCTTACAGGAAATGAATATGAAGTAACATTCGAAATGTCGGGTGAAACCTCGGCTGTTATGGATGTTAAAAATATTACCACAAACCAGACCATGGTAAATAATTTCCCGATTAACAGAGGAGAAAACACACTTTATCTGACCGATGTTTTTGAAGGTGTCGCGGTCGAAATAATACCTGAATTTGATCTTGCCCTTGATATTGCCGGCTCAGAGATGGTTAATAATTCCGGAACAAATATTATATTTTCCATAGGAGAACCGAGCGGCACCAAAGACCTCGCGCCGATTGATATCGCAGTTGAGTGGGGAAATACAGACACCCTTTCAAACGGACAATATTCTGAAGTTCTCGATACTGCTTACAGTGTTTCCGGCATAAAGGAAGTTATGCTCCCTTTTGTGCCATGGAATTTAACTGATGATGAACGTATTGAAACATTTATCATCGAATCAGGCAATTTGAAGAATAACCGGTGGGACCCGGGTGAGGATATAATTTTTCTTACACCCCCGCAATATAATCCCGCGTTCCCGGTCTTTCACGCTCAACTGATAAATGACTCTCCCACCGGCACAATTGTTTTGCCCGGCGTCGGGGATACAAATTTTGTGCGGACTACCAAACCCCTTTCAGATGATGATGTTTTTACATTTGTCACCGATCCGGCGCAGATAACAGGAACAGATGAAAACGGTTTCATCCCTGATAAATTTGAGCTTTCCCAGAATTATCCTAATCCCTTTAATCCGGCTACAAAAATTGAATACAGCATTCCTTCAAACGGCATGGTAAGGTTATCTGTATATAATATTTTAGGAGAGCAGGTGAAAACACTTGTAAATCATGAACAGAAAGCAGGCCCATATCGGGTATCTTTTGACGCTTCCACGCTAGCCAGCGGTGTGTACTTCTATACCCTGCAGTCTGGCAGCAAAAACATCTCTAAAAAAATGATGCTGCTTAAATAATTTCCTGAAGCTGACTCAAATTTTAGGGCGTCACATAAAATATGCGGCGCCCTTTTTTTTGATATAAACCGGAGCGAAGAGAACAAACAAATCGAGAATCAATTCTTTCCCAAAAATTTAAGAATTTTCGTGACAACTTTTTCTTTTTGAACAATCCACAGATCATGTCCACAGCCATCAATTATTTCGGTTTGAATTTCCGGAACAAGTTCAGACATTCTTTTCGCGGCCGATTCAGCCGGGTAAAGTTTTTCATTTTCCCCCACAAGAAACAGAACCGGCACACTTACAGATTTTAATTTCTCATCACTCAGAACAAGAGGCGGCGGGGGCTGCTTAAACTTAAATGACCGCAAACCAAGCCAGGCATTTCCAATATGTTTATCAACGAAAGCCAGGCTAAGAGAATCCCCGTTAACAGCATCCTCAAGAGACCAGTAAACAGAACTGCGCAGAAAATATTTATGGGGAATTATACTTATGATCATTGTTTTAATGAACTCAGGGGGAAAATTAAAAACTGTCGCGGCGGGCGCCATAAGGATAACTTTATTAAGCTTCTCCGGTGCATAAGCCGAATATTCAGCGCTTACCCAGCCGCCATAAGAGAGACCGAGAAGATTTATTTTTCTTTCCGACTCAAGTTTTTCGAGCAATTCATCCAGCCATTCCATCATATGAATGGTTTTTGTCATCTCACGAGTGTATATACTTTTGCCGAAATCATAAATATTATCTACCGAGTAAACCTTATAATGTTCAGATAGTTGTTTTATTACCGGCTCCCAGATCAGAACGTTGCTTGCCGCTCCCGGCAGAAGAACCAGCGGAGGCGCATCCCCCTCTCCGCTTATTCTGATAAATGTTCGGCCATATTCCGTATCGATATAATCATCTTTATACGCGACAGGCCATTCTTTAAGCTGACTCTCATAATGTTCAAGATATATCTCTTTTTTCTCCTGCGATCTGAATGGGTGATAATCATTCATCTCCATCAGACCGGGGCCACTGAATATGGAAAAATATATCCACAGAGCAAATAAAATTACCAGGGTAAATATCCCGCCGAGAGTATAAAGAAAATAACGGGTTATTTTCCAGATTATTCGCCAGACATTTTTCTTATTTGTAGTTTTCGATTCATCTAAATTATTTTTACCGGACATAGGTTATCCTCCAATTCTGAAAATTTGTTTTAGGTTTTCTTTAAGTAAATGGGAATTTAACCGATCAGAAGTGGAAGATCATCGGAGCATTGATGCTCGATTCTGCTCTTTTTAAGGAAATTTATTACGATTGCCCCGGCCTCATATCCTGTTTGGGGCAAATCATATTTTATTTTGACAAGCATGTTATAATGCCGGGTAAAAAACTTTGGGGAGTGCAGGAACAGGGAGGGTAAAACCGTGGCTTTTTTAGTGTGTAATGAAAGATTATATTGAGTCAGCGGCTGAAGATCAGTCTTCCCTGTCTCATATACTACCAGCTCATTTATTATCAGGACAGGATCATCACTCTTATCCGACCAAGTCTCCGGAGAATATTCGGTCTTCCAGAAAAGCACACCTGCCAGCACGCATATCATCTGCAGCAAAACGTATTTCGATATGTAGCGGTTAAGTTTAATCATAAATCAGACAATTGAATTTCCTCAATATATAAAAACAATTTATGATCTAAAAGCAAAGCTGATCAAGCCGGAATAAAAAGAATTAGTCAATAAAAACAAAATACTCACAAACTAACGAAGCCAGAGGTGAAAAGTGGCATTTTAATCGTGAAGAACAAAAACATGGCTTTTATTTTTTTGAATTGGAACTGCTTTGGAGAAGCAGCATTATTGTAGTAAAGAACAACCTCATGCCGGAAGATCCCTGTAGGGGATCAACAGAGCTTAGAAATGATAAAACTACAATCCGTATAGTTGCCAAAAATCTTTGCCACTTTGCTAAGTATTTAACCTCCTGCCGGGTAATTATCATCTTTCTTTCGAATACGAGTACTTTTTTTCCATCAATGCGCTGTAAAATATCTGCCTTAAAAAGCGGGATAATACAGGGCTCCTGACATCAGAAATATAAAGTATTGAAATAAAACAATATAGATTTTTAGTTGCGTATATACGCATGCAACTGATATTATAAATCCTGTTAAAAAGAATTGCGTTTATGATTTTTATTTGCATAAAACAATTTGAAAATTACACAGAACTATCGCATTTCAATATACGTGATGTCAGGAGCCCTGTAATATTTACCAAAACCCCTGAAACGGAATATACAAAATCTCCAATAAAAAAGCCGGTCCAAAAGAACCGGCTTAAAATTTACAACTAAATTAAGATTATCAGGTGCCTGCCGAATAATCAGTCATATAGACTTCCTGCTCTTTTGTCAGTTTGTCGATTTTGTAATTCATGGTTTTCAGTTTGATACCGGCAATTTCCTGATCCTGTTCTTCCGGAATATCGATAACTTCAGGATTAAGAAGAATGCCTTCGCCATCATATTTAGCCAGACGAAGCTGCGACATAAACTGGTTGGCAAATGACATATCCATCACTTCTGAAGGATGTCCTTCGGCGGCGGCGAGATTAACAAGCCTTCCCTGGGCGAGCAGATAAACTTTACGGCCATCTTCCAGCACATATTCTTCGTTGTTATCGCGAACAGTGCGTTTTGATTTTTTTAGTGTTTCGAGATCATCAATGTTGATTTCGCAGTCATAATGACCGGTATTGCAGACAATCGCGCCATCTCTCATCTTTTCAAAATGTTTTTTAACGATGACATCTTTAACGCCGGTTGCTGTAATGAAGATATCGCCAACCTTGGCGGCCTGATCCATTGTCATCACCTGGTGTCCTTCAAGTGTGGCTTTCAGGGCGGCGGTAGGTTTAACTTCAGTTACAATAACATTGGCTCCCAGTCCGGCAGCTCTCATAGCGCAGCCTTTACCGCAATGGCCGTAGCCTGCGACGACAAAGTTTTTGCCTGCCAGAAGAACCGAAGTAGCTCTTAAAATACCATCGATCGAAGACTGGCCTGTGCCATAAACATTATCAAAATCCCATTTGGTTTCAGCGTCATTAACAGCGACAACAGGATAAAGAAGTTTGCCGTCATCAGCCATCGCGCGCAGGCGGTGAACACCTGTTGTGGTTTCTTCTGTTCCGCCGATAATTTCTTTAGCCAGTTCGGGATATTTGTTGTGAACCGTAAAAATGAGGTCGGCGCCATCATCGAGAGTAAGATTAGGTTTCATATCGAGTGTACGGTCTATTGACCAGTAAAATTCCTCAACATTCTGACCATGCCACGCATAAATTTCAGTGCCGTTCGCGGCAAGCGCGGCGGCAATATCATCCTGAGTAGAAAGAGGATTGCATCCGCTCCAGCTTATTTGAGCGCCGGCAGCTTTTAAAGTTTCAATCAGAACAGCCGTTTCTTTTGTAACATGCAGGCATCCCGCGATTTTATAACCCTTAAGAGGCTGTGTTTTACTGTATTTTTCTCTTAACGCCATCATCACAGGCATTCGTGATTCGGCCCATTCTATCCGCATCCGGCCTTTATCGGCCAGGCCAAGGTCTCTTACCTTGTATGCGCCTTCTTTGTAATCCATATACTTTGTTTACTCCTGATTTATAATTTTATAAATAATTTTCAATTTTTTTAACCATATCAAGCTCTTCCCATGTAAAACCATCGCCGCTTCTTCCAAAATGGCCGTAAGAGGATGTTGCCTGAAATACCGGTCTTTTTAGTCTGAGTCGTTCAATTATTCCTTTTGGAGTCAGATCAAACTCTTTCCTGATGATCTCAGCTATCTTCTCATCCGGGAGCTTGCCGGTGTTTTTGGTATCGATATGAATCGAAACCGGGTCGGCTACACCAATGGCGTAAGCGAGCTGCACGAGACATTCATCAGCCATTTTCGCGCCAACAATATTTTTTGCTATATGTCGCGCTGCGTATGTCGCGCTCCTGTCAACCTTTGAAGGATCTTTTCCGGAAAAAGCGCCTCCGCCATGAGGAGCCCAACCGCCATAAGTGTCTACAATAATTTTTCTTCCGGTCAGACCGCTGTCACCATGAGGACCGCCAATTTCAAAACGACCTGTGGGATTAACATAATATTTTGTGTTTTCATCAAGCAGTTCTTCGGGAATGACATCTTTAATGACATATTTTATAACATCTTCTTTTATCTTCTGCTGGGTTACATCAGGGTCATGCTGTGTGGAAATAACAACTGCGTCTACACGTAAAGGTTTATGTCCTTCAAATTCCACAGTTACCTGTGACTTTGCGTCAGGACGCAGATAAGGCATCAATTCCAGGTTTGTTTTGCGGATGTCGGTTAGTTTTTTCACCAATTTATGTGAATACATTATAGGCATCGGCATAAGTTCTTGTGTCTGGTTGCAGGCATAACCAAACATAATACCCTGGTCGCCCGCGCCGCCGGTATCAACACCCATAGCTATATCAGTCGATTGCGCGTGAACTGCGTTCAGCACAGAACAGGACTCTGAATCAAATTTATAAGCGGCTTTTGTATAACCAATTTCTCTTACTGTATCTCTTACAACCTCCGGAATATCCACCCATGCTTCTGTGGTTACTTCTCCTCCAACGAGAACAAGTCCGGTTGTAACAAATGTTTCGCACGCGACACGCGAATTTGGATCATCTTTAATTAATGCGTCAAGAATTCCATCCGATATTGCATCGGCTACTTTATCAGGATGTCCCTCGGAAACAGACTCTGATGTAAATAAATAGGACATTTTTACCTCGAAAATTAACTTCTATAAAATTTTTATCGGTTTTTCCGTAAATTCTTATTATACAAAGGATGAAAATTAACTAAACTTCCCGCCATATTCAACTAAATTGGACAAGTCAATATTCATACATTATCGTAAATTACCCAAAAATCTTAATCGTAATCTTAATCGTAATCTTAATCGTAATCTGACCAAGCCGGAAAAAAATTGAATCCGTAGTAAGAATCGTACTCGTTCTCGTAATCGTACTTCGTACTCGTCTTTTCAAAACACTCAGGTTATTCGAGAACGAGTACGAGTACGAGTACCGCTTCGCTGAGTACGATAAAATTTTTGCCATTTTGCGTAGAATTTAACTCCTTACGGAATAATCATAAACTTAAACTGGCAAGCCGGAAACAATGAGGAATTACGAATGACGAATTGGCTTTCCGGGGAATAATTTTTGAATCGGATCTGCTTTGCGGAAGCAGTATTATCGTTGTTAAGAACAAAAAAATACAGTAAGATCCCTGCAGGAGATCAACAGACCTTAGCTAAGAAAAACTTCAATCCGAATTGTTGCCAAAAATTTTATCCGGCTAACCAGAAATGAAGAGTCTTTAGTGGAGAGCAAAATACTTATTCTGATTTTTTAAAAACCGATTTCGATGACGACTTCGATTTGGATTTAGAATCGCGGCCTGAATATCGGCAACATGTTATTGGCGGGCTTTTTGACAAATTTTGCTCCCTGGATTATCCTCAACATGTTGGCGTTAGTATGGTAATAAGAGCCTATCCCAAAATTTCTGCACTTCTAATAATACCCCCTGATCAATACAAAATTGGTCAGTAACAAAAGATTGATTAATTTTCACTCTTTAATAATTAGTTATAAGATCAAATGCAAAATATACTTAAAATCCTCGGTTTCATTTTTGGCTGGCTCGGAAAAATATTCCTGCTGCTTTTTGTAATTGCGCTCTTTTCATATATATTAAGCCCTGTTTATGATTTCCCCGAACCTGAACCCTTCAGCGGCGATCACTACTTTAATCCTTATGAAACAACTGACAGCCTCTGGCTTAAAGGCAACTTTAACGCCAGCGCCATTGTCTGGGGCGGCATGACTGACGGCGCCGACACACATGAGGAAATGTACAAATTTTACCGTTCTCATGACTATGATATTGTCGGATATTCCGATTACATGAAAATCTCCCCTCCGGTGAAAGATCAGAATATATTCATACCACTTTATGAACATGGTTACAGCATCTGGAAACGGCATCAGCTGGTGCTTGGAGCGCGAAAGGTAAACTGGATTGATTTTGTTTTTACCCAGACAATTCATCATAAACAGTTTGTATTAAAGTCAATTGAAGAAAACTGTGAGGTATTGGCAATCGCGCATGCCAAATGGATGGGAGCATATACACCGGAAGATATGCAGGTCCTTACAAATTTTCATGTAATTGAAGCCCTGAACCACTTCCGTAACTCTGAAGTATTATGGGATTCAGCTCTCTCGGCAGGCCGGGCAATATGGGTGATGGGAGATGATGACACTCATGATATCCGGGATACTGTTGAAACAGGCGGTTTCTGGACGATGATCAACACCCCGACAGAAAATCCTGAAGATATCTATAAAGCATTCCGCGCCGGCCGCATTTACGCCGCTTCAGGCAAAATGGGTAAAAATGAGAATATGCCCGATTCAATTTATATGGCCGGCGATACACTTCATGTTGTCTGTGAAAACCCCATTCACAATGTTAAATTTATCGGCCAAAGCAGAAGGACTGAAATTGTTGATGTCGATTATAAATCAAACAGAGCCTTTTACGTCTTTAAAGATGATGATACCTATATCAGACCCGTGGTTAAGACCTATCGTCACAGGATGGTATTGAATCCCGTTTTCCGTCACGACGGTAACGGCCCCAAAGTTTATGAAGCGACAATCAACTGGCCGTTATCTATTTTATACTGGATTGGTTACGGACTCTTTTATATAACCATCTTTTACCTCGTTGTATTAAGATTGATATTTAAAGTTAAGCTTGGGAATAAATCCTGACATGAAAAATCTGACAGAAAAACAGGTATATCTTCTGATTTCAGCCCTTGGCGTTATACTCTTTATACCATTTCTCGGCCAGGTTCATCTCTTCGACTGGGATGAAATAAACTTCGCCGAATGCGCCCGCGAAATGATCGCCACAGGCGATTACCTCCGGATGAGAATCGATTTTGCCCCCTTCTGGGAAAAACCCCCCCTTTTTGTATGGCTTCAGGTTATTTCAATGCATATATTCGGCGTCGGGGAGTTCGCCGCCCGCCTGCCCAATGCTCTGACCGGAATTGCAACTCTGCTCATTCTTTATACAATCGGGAAAAAACTTTTTAACCGTGAGTTCGGACTATTCTGGGTCCTTGCTTATGCCGGTTCTTTCCTCCCATTCTTTTATTTTAAGTCAGGTATAATTGATCCCCTCTTCAACCTGATGATGTTTCTTTCGGTGGTTTTTATTATCTATTATTATTCGGATGAAAACCGCGGTATGAAATATATTATCTGGGGAGGATTATTCGCCGGTCTCGCCATCCTCACCAAAGGTCCGGTGGGGTTATTGCTTCCCGGCATTACCTGGGCTGTTTACTGGCTGCTATTCCAGAGAAAAAAGGGGATACCCTGGAAAGAAGTTATTGTTTTCCTTTTAATGTCATCTGTGGTTTCCCTGATGTGGTTCGGAGTAGAAATTATTAAGAACGGTCCCTGGTTCGTAGAAGAATTTATTCGCTACCAGATCAGACTGCTGACAACAGGAGACGCGGGGCACAGCGGTCCTTTTCATTACCATTTTGTTGTTGTTCTGCTGGGATGTTTCCCCGCTTCAATATTTATTTTCCGTTCATTTAAAGGATATGACGGAGAAACAGAAAATAAAAAAACATTTCGCTACCTGATGACCATCCTGATGCTGGTCGTACTGATTATTTTTTCTATTGTTAAGACAAAAATTCTGCATTATTCATCATTAACATATTTCCCTGTTACATTTCTCGCGGCCCTCGCTTTATACAGAATTAAAAATGGTGAGACAGGCTGGAAGTGGTGGCAGACAGCCCTTCTCTCTGTAATAGGATTTATATATTTTATAATTTTCGCCGGTGTGCCTCTAATAGGACTTTATAAGGACAGCATTATCGGCAGTATAAAGGATAAGTTCGCCGCGGGCAATCTTTCCCTCAATGTATCCTGGTCGTGGTGGGATACAAGCGTGGGTGTCATATTCCTTGTTCTTTTTGTTACAGGGATGATTTTGATTCTGAGAAAACAATACCTGCGGGGATTCACGGCTCTTTTCGGTGTAATAACAATTTCTCTCTGGCTTTTCCTGCCGATTGTTCTACCAAAGCTTGAAACACATATCCAGGGAGCCCCCGTTAAGTTTTATGAAGGTCTGCAGGGAAAAGATGTATATGTCAACGTGATGGGATTCAAAAGTTACTCTCACTATTTTTATACCCGCAAACCTTTTGAATTAAGCGCCTATGCCCTTGATATCCCCAACAGCGAATGGCAGGAATGGCTCCTGACCGGACCAATCGATAAACCGGCATACATGGTAACAAAAAATAAAGAAGCATACCAGTGGATCGATCACCCCAATCTTATTCTTCTCGGAGAAGAAGGTGGATATGTTTTCTTCAAACGTGAAGTCCCCCCCGCCGATACCACAAAAACAATTGAATAACCCCTGCCGTAGGACAGCCTTTCCAGGCTGTCCCCTCTTCAGGAATGCCTGTCCCTGCCTCGCCGTCGAGGATTTACACGTTGCGGCACACATTACCATAACGTCTTCTGTTTTCATCATCCACGAAAAAAATTCAGCCTGGTAAAATATTCCTGCAAATATGTTTTCCTGCTCTTCCTTTCAAGAAATGATCTGCCGGCCATATCTGCAACCCGGGGCTGTTTTATAATGAATGGTGTTACCAGCTTGTCTGTCCTGGTCTCAGAAATTCCAAGTCGTTTAGCGAACTCTCTAAAATCTTCAAGCGAAGGATGTCCGGTTCTTTTATACCTCTCCGATTTATAATCATCATGAAATAAACCTCTTTCAAGAGCAAAATCACTATCTGAAATATGAAGCCTGGTATTAAGCAGATCATAGGCGGGACTCAGCAAAAAATCTCCATCCCGGTTTTCTACCAATGAAAAGTTTTTGAGATGCGCGTCCTCGTTTGAAAAAAGAAAATTAAAAAGAATTATCCTGAAATATTTTTCCATCTCGACCGGCCAGGCCGGAACATATTTCCGGATAATGGCTCCCCCCTCCTCATAACTGTAATTATATTTAAAGTTATCTCCTTCCAGTTCAGGAGTTTTTCCGGCAAGGGAAGCAAAATCCTCCACTCTCCATTTTTCTGAATTTTCTTTATAATCAAACCTTTTCGTCAGGTATGCGGGAGACCCGTCATTAAAAAAGATCATACAATTTTCAGCGGTATTGATATTGAAAACCTGCCGGGCGATTTGCATAGTCAGATGTTCATTCGCGGGCAATTGAATCCTGTTTCTTAACCCGGGCGGGACTGGTTTTAACAGGAATTTTCCTCTTTCTCCCTTTTTTATCAATTCAAGTTTATTTTTTTCCTGGCGAATTGAATATTTGGGTTGAACGCCGGAAATTGAAATTCGCTCCAGACTCTCATTTAACAGTTCAATATTATTCTCCTTGTCAGGCGCCGAAAAGGCAAATATATGGCTGACTTTTTTACCTTCAAACATCCTTTTAAGAAAAGCGGGACAATATGTGCTGTGTCCTTCTTTTAACAAACCCGGGCAATATTTAACCTGAATCATACTCATGGCGTAATGGGCCTGACGGTTATTGCCCCGACTGTGTCGTATCTGGCGGTAGCAAATAATAATGAGAAATAATCCTTGGGGTCTATCTTAAGCAGCCTGCATTGAATCTCTTTATTGTGGCCTTCACAAAGCAAATTTATGAAAAAAGGAAACAGGGTATCTGATCTGAATTCTTTCTTTCTTTTCGGCATTGTAAGGCTGAGTGAAGTTTTGTTTTTATCAATCAGCCATTCATCATCATAAACAAAATGATATTCACCCGAATCAGTTTTTGAAAGGAGGCCTGATCTGCTCCCGTTATTTAGAACTTCACATCTTCGCATAATCATCCTCATTATTTCTGATTTCAATCTTCATCTCAAGTCCAAGGATAAACAATAATTTCCGCATAGTTATAATAGTCGGGTTACCCTTCCCTGTTTCGATTTTTTTTATTGTCCGTAAACCTACACCTGATATTTCAGAGAGTTCTTCCTGAGATATTCCTAATAACTCCCGCCTTGATTTTAGTTTATTTGCTATATCATCAAAGTGCATTATAATACTCTTTTTACTGCAAAAATATAAAATATAATTGATTGATACAATTAAAGTGCATTATTATGCACCATACCAGGCAATTTTTCAGGCAAATGAAACTCAACTTTCTACAATTCTGCGGTAAAATATAAAAAAGCATTATAATAATTAAAAGAATATCAGAATTTAAGGAGCTTACCGAAATCCAAATCGCGATCGAAGTCAAAATCAGTTTTAAGGTCTATTGTCAGAAAAGCGCCAATTTCGAAGCTGGACAAGTCTGAATCAAAAATAATATCAGAATCGTACTTATAAACCGGCCAAGCCCAAGTGAAAAGCGCTTAATGATTTAGCGGCCTTTTTTCAGTAAGGTTTTTACTCCTGAAAGAACATTGTCTTTTCAATTGTTAATTGTTCATTATCAATTATTAATTGAAATTTTGCCACTTTGCACAAAATTTAACTACTTCCGAATTAATCCCTCATTTATTCCGGGTCAGCCGGTTTAGAATCAGCTAATTAAAATACGCCGTAACTTATCCCAAGCCTGAGCGCTTCAATAGAAAAATTGGAAGAAAAGGGATCATCCACATCTGTCGCCATATTTGATGTATTGAGAAACTTCTGCTTGTAATTCAGATGAACCTTGAAAGGAAGACCGAAAGGATTACGGTAGCCAATCTCAGCATAAAGAAGATACCCATATTTATCTGTTTCATATAACTCCCTTCTTTCATTGCTGGTGAATCCGTACCTGTTCCCGAAAAGATAATCGAGACTCATTCCCCCGCCCAGTCTCGCGAATATATTACGGGTAAATTCAAATTCAGGCAGCATGACTGATAATTCGTAAGAATGAATAAAAGAACTGGTCCTTATTCTTTCAACCAGCGCTTCTTCAGGGTTATATATGAAACCACCATATAATATCCCGTCAGAATAACATTCATTCTGCGCGTAAGAAAACTCAAACCTGACTGCTATCTTCCAGATATGCCTTGAAATCGAAGCGCTGTAATTGACCGGATTTTGCAGCTCATCGTTTCCGGTCCACATTTTTCCGGCATAAACAGCTAATTCCTGTGAAAACAGGGAAGAGGAAAACAGAAATAACACCAATAAATACTTTTTCATAGATCGCTCCGGTTTTTCCCGCAAAATAGTTTAATCAGCAAGAATTGTCAATCCAATAATTTGCCTTATTGTTATATTGTGTTTAAAACTCAGGCGAAAATATGAAACAGGAAATCATAAACTGGCTGCTGGAACAAGATCCATCAATAAAATGGCAGGTGATGCGCGACCTGCTGAAAGCTCCCTCTGCTGAATATTTACCTGTCAGGGATGAAGTCGCCAATAGCGGATGGGGTAAAAAGCTGCTTGATCTTCAGGATATATCCGGACGCTGGGGCGGGGGTATCTACTCTCCCAAATGGATATCGACAACTTACACGATGCTTTTGCTGAAACGCCTCGGGCTAAATCCCGAACATGAACAGCCGAAAAAAAGTATCAGTCTGCTTATAGAAAAAGGCCGATACAAAGATGGCGGAATAAATTATTTTGCCTCCCTTGATCACAGTGAAACCTGTGTAACTGGAATGATACTCGGACTCGCCTCATATTTTAGATTTTCAAGTGATTATATCCCCGAAATGACAAAATTTCTTTTAAATCAGCAGATGCCCGATGGGGGCTGGAATTGCCAGTCATTCAGGGGAGCCGCTCACAGTTCAATGCATACTACCATTTCAGTTCTCGAAGGATTATTAGAACTAAGGTCTTTTCTTCCCGAATTCCGGAACGAAGCGGAAAACGCAGCCGCGAAAGCCCATGAGTTCCTTCTTCAGCACCGGCTCTTCAAATCAGATAAAACCGGGAAGGTAATCAAAGATCAGTTTACCCGCCTCTCTTTCCCCCCGCGCTGGCGCTATGATATTCTCCGGGCGCTCGATTATTTCAGAATAGCTGGAGCGGCGCCTGATGAAAGAATGGAAGAGGCAACAGACCTTATAAGAAAAAAGGAGAAAAACGGCAGATGGCCCCTTCAGGCAAAACACCCCGGCCGCACATTTTTCGAAATGGAAGAACCTGGGAAACCATCAGCATGGAATACATTACGGGCCCTGAGAATATTGGGATGGTATGAAAACAACCAATCTTAAAAGCCAGGTTATTTTTCGATCAGATAAATCCCTGCTGTTTTTTAATTCACGGTAAAAACCAAACACATTTGGATTTTCCCCGCTATCCTCTGTTATCGGGATACCTGAAGTTAATTACATAACCATGGTATCCGCATGAAGGGGTATCATCCCGCTCTTCATCCCTTCCGGCATTTATCGCGTGCCGGGGAACCTGCTCATAAAGGGGAGAAGTCCATAAAGCGGTTATACCAAGTTCTTTCAGGTAATCCATTTTTTCAACAAATCCGGCAATATCTCCTCCATGATACATAAAAGGATTTTCCGGATCGAAACAGCCTGAGTTGCCCGCTTCATCATTCTGCTGACCGCCATTATAAAACCGGTCTGTGAGTGCCATATATATGATCTGTTCCTGCCAGTCAATTTTCTCATTTTTCTGTTCCATACTTTTCTTTTCGCAGGATAACATCAGAGAAACCAAAATAAACACGAATAGCAGAGAAGTAATTTTTTTCATAATAAATGGTCATTTTGTGAGTGATATTCTGTGGCAGCAAATATAAATAAAAGGAGGGAAAGTTAAGCAGGTTTAATCTGTAAACCGGAGCTTTTAATAAAACTCCGGTTTGAAAGAATGTTGTATTTTACAAAATTATGATTGTATCAAAATGATTATTACAGCGGACCCGATCTATTATTACCCCTTCAGTTTCCCCAGAAACCAGTCGGCGACAAAACGAAATTCATCAGGATTTTCCCACATAAAAGGATGATCTCCTTTGTTGCTAAAATATACCCTGGCATCCTTTACCTGTTCGGCCATTGAACAAATCTGCTTACCCGGCTCAGGCAGAAAAGAATCGGTAAGACTCGCGGTAAAAAGAACCGGGCATTTAATTTCATTCAGTCTCCCTTCGGTTACATTGCCCCCGGCTTCAGCCAGTTTTAACAGAAGAGAATTATCATTTTCAATAACATCTTGCCAGTCGTGGCCATGCGCAGCGTTCCAGAAGGCGATCAGATTGGCGTCAGCTTTTTTTCTTCCCTCTACTTCTTTCCGAAGCTGTTCCGGAGAAAAAGATTCCACACAGCTGTCGCAAATTACACAGTCCACAATTTCAGGGAAATGGATTGCCATCAGCAGCGCGGCCATCGATCCTCCGCTTGTACCCATAACATAACAGTTTTCATAGTTGAGATGTTTTACAAGCACTGCCGCCTGACAAGCTCCTTCATACCACCAGTCGGTATCCCACTTATTGGTTCTTGCCGACCGACCAGTGCCAAGAAAATCGAGCGAAACACACCTGTAATTTTGGCTGAAATGATCAATTTCACCTTCATGGAATATTGAGGCGGCTCTGTTTCCGGGAAGTATCAGCAGCAATTCCCCCTCCCCTTTTTCCCGGTAAAATATTTTTTGCTCACGAAAATTGAAATAAGGCATATTTCCTCCTTCAAATTCAGATCTTATTTAAATCGCGGTTTTGATATTCGCCGGCAATAATACAAAATCCGGCAGTTAATCATTCACTGCCAACAGAATCGGCTTTTGTCGATGCCGCGATTATTTTTTCCGGTAAAATTAGCGTCATTAAACTATCTTTTAATGCAAAATATTGATCTTTATAATCATCTTCAACCGGGTGAGATGCGGGAAATTCCTGCTTCAGATAATTCACCGGCTGTCCATTTATATAAAACCGGAAATCAAGATGCGGCCCGGTGGAAAGACCCGTGCTTCCGACATACCCGATCAGATCACCCTGTTTCACTTTATCCCCGACATTAAGACCCTTGGCATACTTCCAGAGGTGCATATAACCACTGCTGTATGTGCCGTTATGTTTTATTTTCACCCAGTTGCCCGCTCCCCCTTTTCGTCTTCTTTCAACAACAACCCCGTCACCGACAGAATGAACCGGAGTTCCTTTGGGCGCCGCGAAATCTATACCCCTGTGCGGACGGTAATATTTCAGAATCGGGTGAAACCGGCTTCCGCTGTAATGTGAGCTTATCCTTGAAAATTTAAGAGGAGCCTTGAGAAAAGCTTTGCGCAGACTCTGCCCGTTTTCATCAAAATAATCATCTCCTTCACCCTGGTCAAAAAGAAACGCGTAATAAGGTGTATCGCGATGGTTAAATACAGCTCCTTTTATTTTACCAATGCCTGTGTATAGTGTATCAACAAATTTTTCCTCGAATAAAACTGTGAATGAGTCCCCTTTTCTTACTGACCAGAAATCTATCTGCCACGCGTAAAGCTCAGATAATCTTATCGCCAGATTAATATCAACATCATTATCTACCATTGTCTGGTAAAGAGAATACTCAATTGTGCCTGAAACTATTCTTTCTTTGGTTTTTATTTCCCTTTTTCCTCCTGTTACGATAACCGAATCAGCAAATTCCACGATGAGATAATTCACCAGGTCGGGCAGATATATAAAATAACGGGCCGTTTCAAGGGAGTCTTTTTCTGTATAAATTATATAATCTTTGTTATAATTTATTTTACGAAGGTTGATTAAATCTTTCGATTTTTTAATTGCGGTGTCGAGCTGCGGATAAGAGATATTATATGGAACAAGAATATCGCTAAGGGTTTCATGTTTTCGTATTCTCCCATGAACTTCGTTTAGTGAATCGGAGAAAAATCCATAAATGTTAAGTGAGTCTTTTTCAACGGCTGTTTCAATGGTTTCAGGGATGGGTTGTTCTTTTTGAGAGCATGAGAAAGTTAATAATATCAGCAGGGGAATAAGAATAAACAGTTTTTTCATTATTTTTCCAATATTCAGAATTTTTTATGGACAATTATAGTAATATTCTGTAAGTATTTAAAAAATATCAGCTATCTTTTTACCTGAAAAATTCCTATCCGGAGTAACGAATGAATGACAGAATTGCTTATAAACTGGAAAATCTGCCGCAAAAACCGGGAGTATACCAGTTTTTTAATGATAAAGAAAAAATTATTTATATCGGAAAAGCCAAAAGCCTGAGGAGCAGAGTTCGCAGTTATTTCGCCGCGAAAGTTGATTCTCCCAAAACAAAGGCCCTGGTGAAAAAGATTGTTGATCTTCAGGTGATAATTACCCAGAATGAAATTGAAGCTCTCGTACTCGAAAACAACCTGATAAAAAAACATAAACCACGCTATAACATAAACCTTAAGGATGATAAGTCATTTCCTTATATCAGGGTAACAAATGAACCATTCCCACAGATTTTTTCCACAAGGGATATAGTCCAGGATGGCTCCCGCTACTTCGGCCCCTATACTGATGTAAAAAATATGAAGGGAGCCTTGCGGATGATTAATAAACTCTTCAAAATCAGGAGCTGTAAATATTTCCTCGGTCCGGAAGTGATCAAAGAAAAGAAGGTTAAACTCTGCCTCGACTACCATATAAAAAAATGTGACGGCCCCTGCGAAGGACTGATATCAGAAGAAGAATACAACGAAATGGTCGGACAGGTAATAAAACTTATCCGCGGGAAAACCGATGAACTTTTAAACTCCCTGCAAAAACAAATGGCCGACGCTGCTAAGAATCTGGAATTTGAGAAAGCAGCCGAACTAAGAGATAAGATAGAACAACTCAATGTATGGTCCTCAAAAATGAAAGTGGTAAGCACCGATTTTGAAGACCGCGATATAATTTCCTGCGCTGTCGAAGGAACCGACGCCGCGGTAAGTATTCTGAATATCCGCGCGGGAAAACTTCTTTCAAAAAAACAATTCCGACTAATAGCCGAAGATGAATCACTGCCCAAACTTTATGCCGCGATAGTACGCTTTTATTATAGTGAATATGTTGAGGTGCCAAAAGAAATAATTATAGAAGTTATGCCCGATGAAGTTGATACATTAAGAAGCTGGCTTGCAGAAAAAGGTAAAAGAAAAGTCCATTTTATTGAGCCTAAAAGAAAAAGTGATGCCAAGTCACTTATTGAAATGTGCCGTCAGAATGCTATCTACCTGCTTAAAGAAATTCAGCTCCAGAGGATGAAAAAGGAAGGCAACCTTCCTTATGTTCTCACAAGCTTAAAACGTGACCTCCGTCTGAAAAATATACCGAGGCGTATTGAGTGTTTTGATATTTCACATATTCAGGGAAGTGATACTGTCGCGAGCCTTGTGGTATTCGAAGAAGCAAAACCTAAAAAAAACATGTACAGGAAATTCATTATAAAAACAGTGGAGGGAGTGGATGATTTCGCCAGCATGCAGGAGGTGGTAGAAAGACGTTACAGAAGACTTATGGAGGAAAATGAACCAATCCCTGAACTGATAATGGTGGATGGCGGCAAAGGACAGCTTTCAAGCGCGGTCGAAACATTAAATGAAATCGGGTTAAAAAATTATGAGATAATTGGTCTCGCCAAAAGACTTGAAGAAGTTTTTACTCCCGGTGTTTCTGAACCGGTTATTATTCCCAAAACCTCCTCCTCACTTAAACTGCTTCAGCATATCAGGGATGAAGCTCATCGTTTCGCGATAACATTCCACAGAAGCAGAAGAAGCAAAAGAATTATAACGACTGAACTTACCTCCATAGAAGGAATAGGTGAAAAAGGGGCTGAGAAATTGCTGCGGAATTTCATGAGTATCGAAGAAATAAAAAAAGCGGAATTCCCCGAACTGACAAAAGTTATCGGCCAGGCAAAAGCAAAAACAGTTTATTCTTATTACCATGATAATGAGGATTCCGGCGAAAAGGAAAACTGATTACAAAAGCTCCAACATCAGTAACCCGTTAGGTTGGGCGCTTATCTTTATTACTCAGGTAAAAAATCACCAATAAGGTTTCTTTGGGTTTTTAGTGGGATTTTGTAATTTGGTGATGTTTTTTCAGCAAGATTTTTACTATTGAAGTAACTTTATCATTTAAATTGTTAATTGTTAATTAAAACTTTTCGCCTTCTTTCCGACCATAGTGGTTATAACCGGCGCCGCGGAGATTTCCACGGCGCACTGATACAATAATCTTTTTTATCTCTTATAGATAGTAATTCCGCCGCCCGAGGTTCTTAGGTAAAGCTCCGGGCCGCCGCCATTAATTTCACCTGCGAGTCTGCTCTTCTTAACTTTGCCCCTGAACTCGACCGGAAACTCAGAATCAACCGAGCCGCCGCTGGTTTTTGCGTCGAGATAAAGCGCTATATCTTCGGCAAGAGTAACGGTTATTCCGCCGCCGGAAGTTTTAAGTTTACAGTCCCCTTCCGGTTGTTTGGAAATATAGACATCAATTCCGCCGCCAGATGTGCTCGCATTTACCGTTCCGGCTACTTCTTTTACCCTTATACCACCGCCGGAAGTACTTGCCTTAACAATGCCTTTTACTTCACCAATCTGTATTCCGCCGCCTGATGTGCTGACATTCGCGTCACCGGTACAGCTTTCCAGTTTAATGCTTCCGCCCGAGGTTTTGCCGAGCACCTCTCCATCAATATTCGCGAATGACAGACTGCCACCCGAGGTTCTTGACTTCACGAACCCGGTTATATCCTGTACCTTGATACTTCCGCCGGAAGTCGCGAGATCAAGGTTATATTTTGACGGAACAACAACCTGGTATTTTATTCTGATTTTATTACTGTTGCCTCCCCAGCCTGACCAGCCGCGGTCAAAATCGCAGCGAATGGTAACATCACTTCCTTTGTGCATAAAATCAAGATCAATATCATCCATCATTTCTTCAGCTTCCTTATCATCTGAAGTCCGGAACCTGATCAGGACTTTAACTTCAACTGTTTCTTTTGAATGTGTATCAACCTCAATGCTGCCCAGATCCGATTTGATTACAAGTTCGCCTCCGCTGCTTACATCAAAACTTTTCTCAATTTCTTTTCTTATTTCAGCAAAACCGATTGTTGTGATACAAAGAAGCAACACTAAAGCGAACCAAATAACTTTTTTCATAACTTTCCCCTTATTGTATAATAAATGAATATTTTTTGTTTAGACTCTTTTAGATTGGGAAAGGTTGTAAAAGGAAAAATATTTTTTATAAAAAACATTCCCTTCTCAATTCAGTTAATAATATGGATAGATTTCAGGCAGGAAAAATGAAAAACTTTTACAAATAAAATGTTTGCTTAAATCAATATACCGGCGACAGAACAAAATTTCAGCTTTTCCTGTGAAAACTTATTCTCATCTCCCGGATTCTTAAATACAAAACCTCTGAAGACATCGGGCGCATTTAGTTCAACTCCTATATCAAGAGCAACTTTTCCCGCGATTTCAAAATAAGTGTCATCACCCGCGTAAATATATTTGCACGGTTTTCCAGCCTTTTGGAAAATTGAATTCTTAGAGCTCAGAACTATCGTGAGCTTTTCAGCAAAATCCAGGACATCATCAAATTTCTGTTCCCTGTAGGTTTGTAGTTTGTTGCCTTTAAGAATGGAAAAAGAAAAGCGCTTATCCTCAACGAAAATCAGGACGCTGTATTCGTCACCCGCCGAGGCCTGAACTGCGGCGGTAACAACCGGATGAGCGATCTTGCCGGGAATTAAATTCGCTGCGGAGCAGGCTTTCCGAAATTGCCTGACAACCTCTTTTTCAATCAGAATGATTATCAGACTGTCAAAAGAAGTGATCTGGTCAGCTTTGTTTCTGATTAGATTAATTAAATAATTGCCGGGGGAATAATTGGGAAGCAGTGTTTCCAGATCCCAGTTGATCTGTTCTTTCAGATCGGAGATGGTAAGAGAGGGTTCATAAGGCAGCTCAATTGCTTTTATCATACATTTTGGCAGCGCCAGATCAATAACAATTTCAGCATTATCTTCTGATCTCAGAGGATTTAATATTTCGCTGAAGAACCGGTCGGTGTCTCCACTTTTCAAATAGCTGCCGCAAGAAGCGGTTAACTGCAACTGATCAAGATTAAGAATAATATTTTGGCGGGTGGATAAATATTGAACTGAAGAGCCGGCGGGATAAACGCCGGCTCTCTTAAAATTATCAAACATTAATGATTATTCCCAGGATGCGGTATTCCGTAAAGCATCAATAAATACATCGCCGATTTTATCATCTGAATCGGGAGATTTTATTTCATATCTTGTTCCGATTATGATATTACTGTCGATCTTGGTAATTTCTCCTCTTCTGTTAATAAAGGTGTCAACCTCAATTGATGTATCGACCATAACCATAAATCGCTGATAGGATCTGGGCGAAAGGAAGAGTGAATCGGGATCAAATTTTCCATGGCTGAGAGTATGGAACGGATTGGTTGGTTTTCCTGTGATAGTGTCTGTTCCAACCATAACCTGGGCTACTGTAGTGTCAAATTTAATAAAATTAACCAGGGAATCGAGATTATCAGTGAAACTGCCAAATTTCTTCTCCCACAGAATCTGCGCTTCTCTCAGATTTGTCATTCTTAAACGTGATTCGAGCTTATGATATTTTCTTGTTTTGATTACTTCCCTCGGTTCAACAATTGCCACCTGAATCAGAACATAAGTCAGAATTAAAATTATGACAACAAGTATGGCATGAAGATACCACGGTTCACTTTTTTTTAACATTATTCCTCCGGGGGTTATAATTTATTTACTTTTCAATATAAATATACTTCTTAATATTCTTATATTTTTTTTCTCCGATACCTTTAACTTTTATAATATCCTCCTTCTTAAGGAATTCACCATAATTTTTGCGGTATAACAATATCTTTTCCGCGGTCTTAGGACCAATTCCCGGAAGACTTTCAAGCGTTGAAGCATCCGCCTTATTTATATCAATTGACTCTTCCGCGGGCAACTGCTTCTTTCGGTAGAATTTATTGTCACTAAAATCTAAAAGTTTGGACTCATAATCAATACTTTTTTCAGGAATTTTTATTGAATCTGATATATTTACCCTGTTAATGAACAGACTATCCTCTCTTCGATAATCTGTTTGGACAGGCAGAGAGCGATTCACGCCGAAAAAATAAAATCGGCCCGCGAGTCCTGTTATTAAAATTAACAGTAAAATTATTACCGTTCCCGCTTCGGCAGGAAGAAGACCCGCGGCAACAGCAATTTTTTTGAGCAGACCGATAATTCCTCCGTAATTCTGTTTTATCAGACGGGAACTTTTATATTAGGCTGACCTGAAAGTTCCTTCAGGAGTTCCTTTTCTTTAGAATTAACCTTTTTGGGCACATAAACATTTATTTTTACAAGCTGATCTCCCGCGCCATGTGAATTCAGATGCTGAATACCTTTTTCCCGCATTTTCAAAAATTTACCAGGCTGTGTGCCGGCTTCAATACGTAATTTTGCGCGACCGTTTAGTGTGGGAATCTCAACATCAGTACCCATAACCGCTTCAGGATAACTAATAAAAAGATTATAAATAACATCATCACCATTTCGGACAAAATATTCATGTTGCTGCTCTCTGAAAATGACTATGATATCTCCGGCCGGGCCGCCGTTTTTTCCGGCGTTTCCTTCTCCGCGCAGAGTCATGTAGCTATTATCGCTTACTCCGGCAGGAACATTTATCTTTATCGTATCCTCATGATAGACTCTTCCTTCGCCCGAACACTTCCGGCACGGATCGGCAATAACTCTGCCAGTTCCGCCGCAATTACTGCAGGCCGCGATATTGACAAATTGCCCGAATAAAGAGCGGGATACCTGTCTGATTTCCCCGGTTCCTTTACACACTGTACAGGTGTTAAAATCGCCTGAACTCTTGGCGCCTGTTCCGCTGCATGTTTTACAGGTGGTATATTTTTTAATTTTAATTTTTTTTGTTGTTCCCGAGGCAATCTCTTCGAGTGAAAGTTTTAGCGTTACTTTTAAATCTGAGCCGGGGGCGCCGGTGGTTCTCTGCCGCTGACGCCTCTGTCCCGATCCGCCAAAGAAGTCGTCAAAAATTGAACCGCCGCCAAAGCCGCCAAATATATCTGAAAAGTGACTAAAAATATCATTAACATCGGAAAATCCGTGGAAGTCCTGTCCTCCCTTTAATCCCTGGTGTCCAAACCGGTCATATTTAGAACGTTTATCATCATTGCTCAAAACCTCGTATGCTTCCGCAGCCTCCTTGAACTTTTCTTCCGCTTCTTTATTATCCGGGTTACGATCAGGATGATACTGCATCGCGAGCTTTCTGTATGCTTTTTTTATTTCATCTTTACCGGCGTTTTTATTAACGCCTAAAATCTCATAATAATCTCTTTTTGCCATTTCGGATTATTTCTCCATAGCTTTTATTTGATTTTGCCGTATCAGTCTTTCGGCTGGCTGACAATTACCTTTGCGTGTTTAATCACTTTATCCTTAAATATATATCCCGGTTCAACTTCCTGCAAAACGGTATTGGCCGGAACATCTGCTGAAGGCTGCTGCATAAGCGCTTCATGAAGTTCAAAATCGAATGGCTTTCCTTTTGCCTCAATCTTTTTTATCTGCTCCTTTTCAAGCATTTTTCTGAATTTACCATACACCAGCTCAAGACCTTTTTTAACCGACTCATAAGTATCCTCTTCAAGATGAACAACTGACCTTTCAAAATCGGCAAATATATCGAGAATGGAAATCACTATCGGTTCTGAAGCGTATTTCAGCATCTTCTGAATTTCATTTTCAGTTCTTCTTTTATAATTTTCAAATTCAGCGGCCCTTCTCAGCAGCTTGTCATTCAGCTCCTGTTTTTCCTTTTCCAGTTCCTCTATCTTTGAATAAGAAGTATTGAGGTCCCTGGTAAGCTTAATTAGTTCCTCAGCCATTTCCGCGTCGCTGATATCTTTTAATTCCGCTCCATCCGGGCTTTCTTTTACTTCTTCCTGCTGTTTATTCATTTCATCATTATTCTGAACTTTTTCTTCTTTTTTCTTTTTTCTGGCCATAATCAATCTCTATATATGTTATTTTATTTATTTTTTCCCTGTCAGTTCCTGGCTCAGGGTATCTGCCAGGTATGTCACTACAGCTATCATTCTGGGATAATTCATTCTTTTAGGACCTATAATACCAAGTTTTCCGGTAAGAGTTCCAACTTTATATTCCTTTGTAACCAGGCTGTAGTTATCAAGTTTTTTTTCAGTATTTTCCGACCCTATAAAAACTTTAATATCATTCAGACCGTCCGGCTGATCTTTATCCATAAGGTGAACAATGACTTCTTTGTTCTCAATTAGCTCAATTACACTGCCGAACTGTTTTATATCCTCAAATTCCGGCTGCCTGAGCACATTGCTGGCTCCCGTAATAACAGCTTTATCAGTTTTTTTTACATCGGCAAAAATTTTATCGACCGAATCGAGGAATAAACGTATCACCGGCCTGGAAGAGCCTTTATCATAATCTTTAAGCCTCTCCCTGAAGCTGCTTCGAATCTCTGAAAATTTCAGCCCCGATAATCTTTCATTTAATATTCTCTGGACTTTTTGAAGCTCGCTGCTGAGAGTATCAGTTTTCAGCTCCAGAGTAATAGTTTTTACGAGACCGGCCCTGATTGTTATTACAATCAGTATTTTACTGCTCGAAAGTTCAACAATCTGCAGCTTTTCGAGAATTGCCTGCTCAAAACTGGGGAATGTTACGCAGGCTATTTGACTGGTTATTTCGCTTAGCAGCGTTGAACTTATTTTTAACAGGTCATCGGTTTCAGTTCCCTGGTTATCCATTGAAGAATCGATATAATCAATCTCACCTTTTTCCAGATAGGGAGGATCCATCAGCGAGTCCACATAGAATCTGTAACCCTTATCTGTCGGTATCCGCCCGGCAGAGGTGTGGGGATGCCCGAGAAGTCCGAATTGTTCGAGATCATACATAATATTTCTCACGGTCGCCGCGGAAAGACCCAGTCCATATTTTTTTGTAATAAACCTCGATCCAACCGGGCTCGCGGTAAGAATAAACTGGTGTATAACATACCTCAGTATATTCTTTTCACGTTCACTTAATTCAAATTCCCGCATCCTTTTTAATCCGGTTTATTAACAAAAAACTAAACTTTAAATATACAAAAACGAAAGTTGTTTTGCATCCGGTTCAATAAAGCGCGTCCGCTCACTTATTTTTTACAAAAACCGCCGAAATAAAGTTTCACTTTATCAGGGGGAAGTTTATTTTTAGGAAACGAAATATTTTTACTGAGGTCGGTAATGGGAACTACATATGAAGCTGCCGGAGTAAATATTAACGCCGGTAATGAAACTGTTGGGAAAATTGGTAAGCTGGTAAAAAAAACATTTAATAAAAATGTACTTTCAGGCATCGGGCATTTTGGGGCATTCTATCAACCCGATTTCGCGGAATATAAGGAACCGGTTCTTGTTTCCTCTGTCGACGGAGTGGGGACAAAACTTAAAGTGGCTATTATGATGAACCAGCATAATACCGTTGGTCAGGATCTTGTCAACCATTGTGTGGATGATATCGCAGTATGCGGCGCAAAACCACTTTATTTCATGGATTATATGGCTTTTGGCAAGCTTGATCCGAATGTAGCCGAACAAATTGTATCAGGTTTCGCGAAGGCATGTTATAAAAATAATATGGCGCTAATAGGTGGAGAAACCGCCGAAATGCCGGGTATTTATAATAAAACAGATTATGATCTTTCCGGAACCATCGTAGGAGTTGTTGATAAAGCAAAAATCATTGACGGTTCCAAAGTTGATAAAGGGGATATTCTGATTGGTTTTAAATCAAACGGACTTCATACCAATGGCTATTCACTGGCCAGAAAAGTGCTTCTTTCCAAATTTAATCTGGATGATAAACCTGACGGACTTGAATATACAGTTGGTAAGGAATTGCTAAGGATTCATAAATCCTATCTTGGTTTAATCTCCCTGCTCAAAGAAAAAATTGATATTCACGCTTTTTCTCATATTACCGGGGGTGGTATGATTGGCAATACGATCAGAGTTGTGCCCGAAAATTTGTCGATTAAAATAAACTGGGATGCCTGGGAACTTCCCCCGATATTCCAACTGATCCGGGAATCGGGTAAAATAAGTGATGATGAAATGAGAAAAGTTTTTAACATTGGCATCGGACTTGTGGCAATTGTCGCGGCTAAAGATGTTGATATGCTGCTTAAAACCTCGTCGGAATATGGCGAAAAGGGGATTATAATCGGGGAAATAATGTAAAGGCAGGGAATAAAAGCCGGGTAAAAATAAAAATGAAGTGGTATTTGGAATACCACTTCATAACGCATGGTTTTTTTATTAAGCGCCGGTGATTAGTTTTAAGTCCCTCTGGGCTGCCAAATTCTCATTGATATCACTTATCTTAAAACGTGTCACCAGTTCTCCAAGTTTTTCTGTAAGTCGGTTTAAATCTTCAGCCGTTGCGGCAACCTCCTGAATCGAAGCGGCCGATTCGGTTACCACACTGCTGATTATTTCAATACTTCTGCTTATTTGTCCGGAACTTGACGATTGTTCTTCATTAGCTGTTGCCACCTGCTGAATTTCACTTGTAGCCTGCTGAATACTTTCAAGTATCTGGTTGAGAGAAATTTCCACATCCTCATTGTTTTTCCTTCCCTCATCAACATAATCTTTAGCCATCATCATTGCCTGGTTGGCTTCGGAAGCTTCATTCTGAACAGAAACAATAGTTTCAGCAATTTCTTTGGTAGCTTTTGTTGTTCTTTCGGCCAGTTTCCTCACCTCATCGGCAACAACGGCAAAACCCCGGCCCTGTTCCCCTGCCCGCGCCGCTTCAATAGCAGCGTTTAATGCCAGCAGATTTGTCTGATCGGCAATTTCATCAATAACCTGCGCTATCATACCTATTTGTTTGGTCTTTTCGGTCAGGGACATAATTTTATCGGCAGTCATTTTTGTTGAGTCAACTATTTTGTTAAAACCATCTTTTGCTTTACCAACATTCTGACCGCCATCATTGGCCGCTTTTTCAGCCGAACTTGATAATTCAAACGCGTTGCCTGAATTTTTGGCAGTTTCCATAATTGTCGAGGTCATCTGTTCGACAGCGGCGGATACCTCATGAACCTGTGAACTCTGCTCCTGCGCGCCGCTGGCAAGCTGCTCGGTGGCCGCTGATATTTCATTGCTTGAACTTAATGTCGCGTGCACTGCCTGATCTACCTGGAACAATAAAGCGTTTAAGGAATCGCCAAGATCGTTTATGCTGTTCTTAATTATCCTGAGATCACCTTTATATTCACCTTCCATTCTTATCTGCATATCACCTGTCGCCATTACTTCCAGCACTTTGGCTCCTTCATTTATAGGCACAAGTATTGTATCAAGCAGCTCATTTATCCCCCCAACCAATTGAGAATAAACGCCTTCAAATTTATCGCTTTCTCCTCTTACGGTTATTCTTCCTTCTTTTCCGGCATCATTAAGTTTACCAATCTCACTATTCAGGTCTTTAAGACTGCTTACAATTTTCTTAAGCGCCGGAGATATTTCATCCTCATCCGATAATGTTTTTATCTCCGCCGATAAATCACCTTTCGAAATATCGAGCATAATATCAATTTTTTTCTTCAGATTATCGGCCATGGAATCCATCGCCTCACCCATCTCCCCAAACTCATCCTCAAGGTTCAGGTTCAGCCTGGTTTTTAATTTGCCTTCTGAAAGCTCTTTCATCATTTCACGCGCTTTCGAAAGAGGACCTGTGATAATTCTTGTGAGGTAGGCGCCGAGAAATATAAATATTACCAGGGATATTATCAAAGTTACGGTGATCATCGTCTGAACACCGGAATAACTCTCTTTGCTTTCCGTTTTTTCATTTAAGGCAAATTCATCATTAAGCTCTGTAAGCTGATCAATAATAGTACGCGCGCTTTCAAACGCATTCACACCTTCAGCCAGAGATCTCTCAACCGCTAAGGCTCTTCTTTCAGTGTCATTCGAGGAAATGTCCATTACGATCTGGTTTGTAATTGCTTTCCATTCGGTAAAATCATTTTCAAACTGACTTACAAGACCAGCTTCACGGTCAGTCTGAATGTGAGTAACATAATGGCTCCATCTTTCTTCCGACTGCTGAAGGTTTTCGGCGTGGTCTTTTTTTAATGACGCGAAAAGATCGCTGTTTTTATCTGTAGAGATCATTGTTCGCTCCGCTACAAGAGCCTGCTGCAGGTCTCTGTCGATCTGCAGAAGGAGCTCATAAGATGGCATCCTGATATCCGCGGTCTGATCAATTATGTCATGTAATTTGTTCATACCCCAGAAAGCTGAATAACCAATTGCTCCGAGAAGAACAGACAATAGGAAAAAAGTAAGAAAGAATTTTTTCCCCGTTTTCAAGTTTTTGAACCAGTTTAGCATAGTTAACCTCAGTTTTACGTCTCATTAAAATTTAATTTGAAATTCCAGTATCATCCGATCATAGTTTCCGGTTCCATTATCGTATTGATTGCTTTCATAGTTTAGCCTGAAAAGCGCGTTTCTGCTTTCCGTAAAATTGAAATTAATACCCGCAGTGTACCTGTTCAATTCATCATTGTCCATATCGGCATTTCTGTCAAGTCTTCCGATTCTTATCCCCGGCTGAATAAATTTCAGCGCGTTTATATTTACAGGTATATCATATAGCATATATATGAACCAGGCATTTGATGTTATATCATACGATTCATTTGTCTTTTTAATTGAATACTCACCCGCGACCCACAAATTCTTGTTTTTATATTCAGCGCCAAAGTTCATAAAATCAGTTTTCGGACCTGAAAATCTTCCCGAATACATGTTCGCTGTCAGACTTAAAAATTTGACAGGCAGCGCTTTTAATCTCAGCGAATAATTTGTGGTCAGATCATCTTCCTTTTTATTAAATCCGGCTCCGTTAAATAATCCGCCGGAAACCTCCCAGGGAAAGCCGAGAAGGAACTTTGCTGAAACCATCGCTCCAATATCTCTTAATCCCGGAGTGATTGAAGTTACAAGAGGCCTGTTGCTGAATGGCAGCTTTGAGGCGGCAAGAAGATTATCGCTGCTAAAAGGTATTTTAAATTGCCCCGCGGTAATTGACACATCATCAACAATTTCATATTTACCATACGCGTCCAGAAGATAATTTGAAAATGTCGCCGAAACATCCGAAATAACCTGTTCTCCGTTCAGGTCTGCGCTTTTTGTGCTCAGCTTTCCCTGCCTCGCGAAATCAACAAAAAGCTTATATGATAATCGACTGTTGATACTGCCTTTAACACCTATCCTCGCCATTTTTATGGTAAATTCGGAACTGTTATTTTCAAAATCACTCTGATGAAATGTTCTGACATATCCAAACGTTTTCATTTTCGGATTGTCTTGTCCTGACAAATAAAATGATGAAATAAAAATAATAAAGATCGTAATGAATATTCTCATTGGGAACTCCTTCCAATTTCTGAAAATGATTTTAAAAAATCTGCTACTGTTTTTATAAATGATTCTTTACTTTTAAGGCCTGAAAAACGAATTTGCTGCTGTCCATTATAATAAAACATAATAACCGGAAGCTCCCACCATTGAATATTAATCGATATCATATATTCTCTGTTCTTATCAAAATCCATAAACAAAAATTCAATTTTGTCTCCGTACACTGACTCAGTCTCTTCCAGTATTTCATTCATCAGGTGGGAGCATCCGCTCCATAAAGCACTAACCTCAAGAATCACCGGATTTTGGTGATCTGAAATAAATTTTTCGAAAATATGTTCATTTGTCTCGCGCATATAATAGTTATAACATTAACTATGCCAGAAATTTTGATTTTTGTACATTGTTGTTTTTTAATGGTTTAAGAAAATATTGAAATTATTGATAAGTTCATCACCCTCAGATTCCACAAATTCCGCAATTAAGCCACAACTTCCACAGAAATGATTTTGAGTTTGTTTTTATATGGGCCATCTTCTTTATTTCTGGTGCTGAAGAATGAAAAAAATTTTACCATTTTGAGCAGATTTTGAGAACTGAGGGTATGTAGCTGAAACCATTTTAACGATAAGAATGGCGCAGCTTTCAGCAAAGAGTCGAATCCTGCAACAAAATTCAATACAGAAAGAGAGATGCCCCTAAAACCGGGGAGGTCTTTTTATCCCATACTTTTTAATATGATATCTTACGGTTGAAGGAGGAATACCCAATGAGGAAGCGACACCTTTTTCCCCCTCTATCTTCCAGTTATGTTCCTCCAGCAGATTCCTCAGCCTCACTTTTTCATCCGGATTTTCCGGTGGATCATCATTTGCGGGCATATTGTCAATTACCGGGTTGGCGAATAGCCCCGGCTCAATATTCAAATCATCCGACTTCGCCAGAATAACCGACCGTTCAATAATATTTTCAAGCTCTCTGACATTGCCGGGCCATGAATAAGATTTAAGCAGATTTAGATTTTTCTCATCAATTATTTTGTGGGGCAGGCCGTGAATAGTTGTGAATTTGTTTATCAGGTAGTCGGCAAGAACCGGAATATCTTCCAGTCTGTCTCGTAACGGGATAACTGAAAAATTATAAACACTCAGCCTGAAATAAAGATCGGACCTGAAATTTTTTCTCTCAACCTCCTCCTGAAGATTTCTGTTAGTGGCCGAAATAATCCTTACATCCACCTTTATAGTTTCATTCGAACCAATTCTCTGAAATTCTCCCTGCTGAAGAACTCTAAGTAATTTTGCCTGCAGGTCGGGAGACAACTCCCCAATCTCGTCAAGAAAAATTGTTCCTCCGTCGGCATATTCAAACCGACCTTTTTTCCTTTCAAAAGCCCCTGTAAAGGCTCCTCTTTCATGTCCGAAGAGTTCACTTTCTATTACCGATTCAGGCAGAGCTGCGCAATTAATTTTTATTATCGGTTTATCCGCTCTTTTACTTAAACTATGCACCGCGTCGGCGAATAGTTCTTTGCCGGTGCCGGTTTCACCCATTATTAACACAGAAATATTGGTTGGGGCAATGCTTTTAATTTCATCGAGCAGTTTTTTCATTTTAGCGCTTACGGTGATGATCTTCCGAAACTGATTGCTGTCATTTATATTTCTGTTAAGGATGTAATTTTCTGCCTGAAGTCTTTTTTTCAGTTCTGTCAGTTCTGTAACAGTCTCGGTCAGCTTTTTTTCAGCCGCTTTCCTTTCTATTATCTCTTCCTGAAGCCTGTTGGTTGTAGCAGAAAGAACTCTGTTCTGGTCCTGCAATTCATTCAATAAATTTTCATTTTTCTCACGCTCGTTATATAGTTCAATAGCATGATCGATCAACGTTTGCACTTCATGAGGCTGAAAAGGTTTTTGCAGATATCCGAATACCCGCGCTCTGTTTATCCCATCTTTAATCGCGTCCATATCAATATAGGCTGTCACCACAATGCCTATTATATCGGGCCATTTATTTTGAACTAATTCCAGTAATTCAATACCGCTCTGGCCGGGCATTCTCTGGTCTGAAATAATGACCTTGATATTGCCTGTATTTTCCAATATGGAAACAGCCTCTTTTGCAGAAGATGCCAAAAGTATTTTATAAGACTTCAGAAAATTAAATTTGAAAGCCGATAAATTTTCTTCCAGATCATCAACATATAAAATTAAATCTTTTTCCATATCCATTTAGTCTTCTTTTATTTTACCGGTAGAACAATTTCAAACTTACTCCCTTCTGTAATAATACTTTCGGCTTTAATTTCACCCCCGATCGATTTGATCAGTCCCTTGCAAATTGAGAGCCCCAGCCCGGTGCCTTTGCCCACCTCCTTTGTTGTAAAGAAGGGAATAAATATTTTTTTTAGATTTTCCTTCTCAATTCCAATTCCGTTATCACTGATTGAAATAACAGTAAAACTTTTCCGATCTCTCTCTGCTAATTCGGTTTTTACCTTTACGATTTTATCTTTTCTTTCGGGTAGCTCCTCAAAGGAGTCGAAAGCATTAGTAAGCAGATTCAGAAGAATATGCTTCAATTTACCGGAACTTGTTTTAATAATACCTTCAGAGTTAAACTCTTTGACAACTTCAACCATTTTTTCGTTCGGAATAACAGCGAGAGCGGAATCAATACATTCATGGATATCAATATCCAACATTTCATCCGATTCCTGATGAACAAAAGTTAACAAATCCCTGATAGTATTCGCGACCCTGCCCGAAGCGCTGATAATGTTATCAACAATATTGCCCGATTCATCAATGATTGAATCATATCCCTTCTCAACCGAAGTCAGGAAAAAATCCTTCAGAAGATCGGGACTGACGTTATCCATCTCCTTCAGTTTTTTCCACAAAGCGGAAAAGTCATCCATAACAAATTTCAGGGCCTGAGAGTTGCCATTTATCGAATTTACCGGGTTATTTATTTCGTGAGCTATGCCGCTTGCCATAACTCCAAGTGAGGCCATATTTTCGGTATGTATCAGTTGTGCCTGTGTTTTGTTTAATTCATCCAGCAATTGTTCCAGCCTGATATTTTTCTCTTCCAGTTTCTTTTGATATTCACTTATCCTAAGGTGTATATCAACCCTGGCAAGCACCTCGGTAAGCTGGAAAGGTTTTGTAATATAATCGACTCCTCCGCAGGAAAAGGCTTCTCCTTTACTGGAGGACTCATGCAACGCGCTTATAAATATCACAGGGACAGGTTTTAATGTTTCATCTTCCTTTAATATTTTACAGAATTCATAGCCACTCATTTCAGGCATGTGAATATCAGCGAGAATGAGAGCCGGTTTTTTAATTTTTGCTGATTTAAAGGCAAGACGAGGAGATTTGAACGGCCTGCAACTATACCCGTTTTCCTCGAGGAGGGAAGATAAAAAATTCAGGTTTTCAGGAATATCATCAACAATCATTATTTCATACATAAAATCGGACCTTTAGTTGTATCTTAGGCAGATAAGCAGCTTGTTTAAGATCCCACTGCGAATAATTTTCACTTACTCTTCTCACAGCGGGAATTAATTGAATAATACGAACAGAATCTGTGCACATAAAAAAATATAATAATTATTCGGCCGATAAATTTTCTGTGGCGTTTAGTATAAAATCATAATCGAATTTTGTAATACAATATTTAATTTTTTTTGCCAATTCCGGATTTTTTTCCTCTATCTGTCCGGCAATCTTCGTTAGATTCTCTCTGTCACCCAGGAGAGCGGCATTGTATAAAGATTTTATCATCACCTTATCAAATCCCGCGAAATCTGATTCGGTGAGAGATTCCATAAATCGATCTGCTTTTTTACCCGTTGGTATAATTTTTTCATAGACAGGACTGAGTGAACAAATATCAGCGATTTTCTGCAGTAAAACATTTTCATCAACCGGTTTATACAATACAGCCGAACAACCTGTTTCAAACAATTCTTCCGTTTTCTGCTGAAATGTGCTCGCTGTAAGGATGATAACCTTCGCCTTCCGGTCATTCTCAATGATTTTTTTCGTGGCCTCAATTCCATTCATCTCCGGCATCCTGATATCCATCAGAACCAGATCATGTCTTTCTTTCATCCATGATTCAACTGCCTCGGCGCCGTTGGTCACAATGGTAACAGAAAAACCCATCGGGGTTAATAACCGGTAAAGATACTTCCTGAAACTTTCAACATCGTCCGCTACAAGAACAGCAGGCATTTCCGAATATGCTCCAAATCCGGTTATTCTGAATTTCTTCTCTCTATCGCCAAACTCCTCACTGTCGCAAAAAACTGAAGGCAGCATTACCTTAAATGTGGTCCCTTTCCCCAACTCGCTTGTTACATTTATTTTCCCTTCAAGCAATTCGATAAAATCCTTCGTAATTGATAATCCCAGTCCTACTCCTTCTGTTGGCTGCCTGCTGTTACCAGTCTGATGGAATGTATCAAATATCTTTGGCAATTCTTTTTCCGGTATGCCCGGCCCGGTATCTTCAACGGTAATGATTAATTCTCCCGATTGGTCATTGATCAGTCTCGTTTCAATATTCAGCCTTATCTCTCCTTTCTCCGTAAACTTAATCGCGTTGTTTACCAGATTAATGATTATTTGTCTTATCTTTTTCTCATCCGAGTTTACACATTCAGACAGATTTTCACCCGCGGTAATAATAAATTCCAGCTTTTTTTTCATTATCTGAAACTGGAACATCGATTTAATCTCCTTAAGCAATGCATCGGGATTAAAAGGATTTTTTGCGATACTTACCCGCCCCGCCTCAATCTTTGAAATTGCCAGCACATCATTTATCAGTCCAAGCAAATGATTTCCGCTGTTCAGAATAGTCTGCAGGTCATCAGAATTCTGACTGCCCGGTTTTTCCTTTCGGTACATTAACTGTGCATATCCGAGAATAGCATTCAGGGGAGTCCTTAATTCATGACTCATATTGGCAAGGAATATACTTTTTGTCCGGTTGGCTTCTTCCGCCTTTTGAGTAGCGAGTTCCAGCTCTTTGGTTCTTTGTATAACCTTATCTTCAAGTTCATTGGTCAACCTGATAAGCGCCTGTTCGGTTCTTTTCTTTTCTGTAATATCCGTTATAACAGCGAAAGCTCCATGAAGTTTGTTATCGCTAAAAATAAAATGAGGAGCAATGATGATATAAAGTGATTCACCTGTTTTCTTTACAAATTCCAGTTCAAAAGGGTCTTCCCGCATGCTTTTTAATATCTCAATGACTCGGGGGAGTTCTTCCGGTAAGATAAAACTGGTAATTTGCTCTCCCCATAATTCATCCTCTGTATATCCCAGTTTATTACATATATAAGAATTTACCATCGTAACCCGGAATGTTTCATCTATCATGGCAAATCCCGCCTGCATTGTTTCAACTAATTCCTTATAACTCTCCTCCTGTTCCTTTAATTTCAGATTTGTGAAAGCGCTTATCAGAGTATAAAATAAAAGTATCCACATCACCGGAAGAAGAACTCCTATAAAATCTTCCGCCTGGTCATATCCTACACCAAATTCATGAATTACACCGCTCCATTCCAGAAAAATAGTAAAAAAATAAAGTCCGTTAACCAGGATAAAAGCAAAAATAACTTTAAATACTCCATCATCGAATATCACTTTTTTGCGATTTTTCAATAACAGTAATGCTGCTATAACCATCATCAGGCTTGAAATCAGAGTGGAAACAACGACCATATTCATTTTTTTGCCCTCCGGGGGATTATTTTACCAATCCAAACCAGCATCATAATACTAAAGACAAGATAACTCGCATGTTCACAGGCATTAAAAAAATCGGGGTAGATTATTCCCTCAACAACTGTTGATATCCATCCGAAAAAAATAATAAAATAGCTGCTTAATAATAATTTATAAAATGGGATTATTTTCAACTTTGTGTTATTGGAGATAATCGCTATAATTATACCGAGATTTATGATGAGCATCAGTATTTCATTTACCTGCATTAATCTTGCTCCGTAATTACATTAATGTTTTTTATTTGCCGCCGACATCAGCATAAATATTAAAAATAAATCAATCGATCAACAGGGGCAATCCATTTTTTTTATCACCTGTAATTATCGGATATTTTTATCGCATTGTTTATGATTTGAGCGATATTTTTGTCCTTGTCCGGCTTTTCGGCTTCTTCATAATCCATCCAGTATCTATCCCTGAATGATTCAGGCCAGGTATCATGTATCTTTTTAACGATCATGGGAAAAACGATTACTTCACAAATCCCGCCCCATTTTTTATAGTTGTATGATCCGGCCGGATCAGTTAAAACTTCACCTTCAATTCCCGCTTCTTCCCAGGCCTCTTTTTTTGCCGATTCCACCGGCCCCAATTCTTCTTCCACTATCCCCTTGGGCAATATCAGTCGTTTCTTTTTCCTGGAGGATATCAACAGAATTTTAACCTTGCCATTAATTATTTTTATAGGCACAACACCTGACTGGACATAATAATAATCCGGTTTATTTCTCATTGCTGATCACCCGGCCCGAAATACCATTCAAAATCTTTGTTCAGTCTGGCAATTTTATTTTCTTTCTGATTAAAAATTATTCCTTTTTGAAAAGCCCTGGCGGCAATTTTCCCGTTAACTTCAAACTCTGCCCTGAATTTCCAGATCATGTCTCTTTCATATTCCTCCATCCACATCCTTCCTGTCACTTTATCTTTCAGGCTGACCTGAAGCCTGTATTCAATATTGGTTTCTCTGAGAACAGGGAAAAGTCCGTTAGCGATAAGATTTTCAAGAGGAAGGTAATCATCAAGAATTTTAGTCCTTAAATCCTCCAGCCAGCGGATATAAACAATATTATTTACATGTCCTCCGGCATCTATATCATAATTGAACACCCTGATGTTCAGGTTCGCTTCAATTCTTTCTTTCATTTTACCATTATATTTGTAAATTAAAGTTTCGATTATAACGCAAAAATAGTTATTACTGAAAATAAAAAACAAGAAACCTGGAAACTATGGAAGAATTTGACATTCTGATCGCGGGAGCGGGCCCGATAGGACTCGCGTGCGCGTTAAAAGCTGAAGAAGAAGGTTTTAATTACGCTCTTTTTGAAAAAGGTTGTTTAACAAACTCAATATATAATTATCCCGTTAATATGCAGTTTTTTTCAACCTCCGAAAAACTGGAGATTGGATCGGTACCCTTTATTTCACATGGCAGTAAGCCGGTCAGGATGGAAGCCCTGGAATATTACAGAAGAATTGCCGGACAGCTTGACCGTAATGTAAGAACTTATGAACGGGTTATCGCGCTCGCTAAGGTTGGGGATGGTTTTCTGGTATCCACCTCAAAGGGGAATTACAAATCGAGATTTGTTATCGGCGCGACCGGATTTTATGATCGCCCGAATATGCTGAATATACCCGGGGAAGAATTGGAGAAAGTAAGCCATTATTATAAAGAACCCCATCCTTATGCTTTCAGGAAAACACTCGTTGCCGGCGGGGGAAACTCTGCTGTCGACGCGGCTCTCGAAATTTTCCGAAAAGGGGGTGATGTAACGATGGTAATGATAAATCCCTCAATTGAAGAAAATGTGAAGTACTGGGTGCGTCCCGATATATTAAACCGGATTGAAGAAGGGAGCATAACTGCATATTACAATTCCAGAATTGTGATGATAAGAGAGCATGATGTAACTGTTAAAACTCCGGATGGAATAATACATATTGAGAATGATTTTGTTCTGGCATTGACTGGCTATTCTCCCGATTACACCTGGCTGCATAACGCCGGGGTGAAAATTGGAGATGATCCTTTCAAAACCCCTGAGTTTGATAATGAGACACATGAAACTAATGTGCCGGGACTTTACCTTGCCGGAGTGGTTTGCGGAGGATTGAACACAGGAAAATATTTCATAGAAAATTCAAGAGAACACGCTGAAAAAATTATAAACGCTATAAAAGCAATGGATAATTGTTAATTGACAGTTGATAATTGATAATAAAAAAATGACTCGATTTTTCTATTGCTTCAATTATCCTATTTATTTTTGGTTCTATATGAATTATAGTGGGTAATTAAATTTGAGTCAGCAACAAACCAGGTTGATCATTGATGAAATTTTCTTTGTTTCTAAAAACTCCGGTTCTTTTACCGGTTAATCTTCTTTTTTCTATAATTCTATATCATTTCTCGCTGATGTGATATGTTCGCTTGAAACGCAAAATCGATATAATTACCCCTCATTCTTACCTGTGTGAATGATCTGTATTATTCATTTTTATTGTCCCGTTAGGAACAAAAAATTGGTAAAAATAGAACATCCAATCGTATCTGTGTGCCGTCAGGTACACCATATTTATCCGCGGGAGTACAATATATATATTTATAACAGTCCGCGAATCAATAAGTTATCCAAAAATATTTCGGGATGCGCGTCAACATTACGACAATTTATTTTACGAATTGATTTCAATAAGTAGTTGTTTTTCTTATCAGGAGTCGGGAGTTCTGAATCTCCGGAATCCTGTTCTTAGCTTTATTGACGGCATTTTTTTCGCCGCTGGTTTCAGCTCCGTTATCCTGAGTCAGGTAAATTCAGCCACCGGCTTATAATCTGTTAACTATTTGCCATTCCGTAGAGACAAGGCATGCCTTGTCTCTACATTGCTACGATTGCCGATTTATCAAAAACAACCCTGAACCTTGTCCCTGTACCTTTTTTACTATCTACAGAAATTTCGGCATTATTAAGTTCACAATATTTTTTTACCAGCGCCAGGCCCAGCCCGTTACCTTCAAATTTTCTGGTATATCCTGTTTCCTCCTGCGAGAATACATCAAAGAGATACGGAATATACTCTTCGGAAATCCCGATACCTGTATCGCAAACATCAACAACAGGCCTTTGTTCTTCGTCAAGAGAGGTAATAATTTCAACCTGCCCCTCTTTTGTATATTTGATCGCGTTATCAACCAGGTTCGAAAAAATCTGGGTTATCGATTGCTCATCCGCCTGAATACAAAAATCCAGATTCCGCGGATTACTGAAGAACAGCTTAAGTCCTTTGGAGGATGCCATTCCCCGGTATTCCCTGATTAGCCCCGGCAGAATGATATTGTTAAGATCAAGCCTGGCCGGACTAATTTCAATTATTCCGGTATGTATTTCCGACATATTGAGAATCATATCAATCGTACGTATTATCCTCCTGCTGCCGCTGTCGATACTATCGAAACAATCGACAAACTCATCATCCAGTTTTTCCTTCACTTCATCCTTGAGAAGGTTTGTAAAGCTGAGTATAACATTTATCGGGGAACGGATTTCATGAGACATCTGCGCGAGAAATTCCGATTTGAAACGGTCTGATTGTTCCGCCTTTTCCTTCGCTTTTCTCAGCTCAATTTCCATCTTTTTACGCGTCGTAATATCTCTTAGTATAAGAAAAGATCCCTGGTATGCCCCATACTCATCATAGTCGGGAGTGGCGGTAATCAGCAGGTCTATATTTTTATCATCAAAATTTGTAATGCTCAATTCATAGGTTAGTTTATTGCCCGGCGCCAAAGAATTCACCCTTCGCTGAAAAAACCATTGCTGCTCTTTCGAAAGGAACCTGTCAATACTCCAGGTGGAAAGGCTTTTCCCGTCAATGCCAAAAATTTTATGAGCGGCGGGGTTTGTAAATCGAAATACTCCGTCACTATCGATTACCGCGATTCCTTCACCCTGGTTTTCAATCAGTTCACGATATCTTTTTTCACTGGCTCTTAAAGCCGCTTCGGCAGCGTCCCTTTCAATTCCCCTTTTCTGAAGCTGCTCCATCATATAATTAAATTCATCATATAACTGCCCTGTTTCATCATCCCCGTGTTTCTTTACCCTGTGTGAATAATCCCCCTGCTCTGTTACCTTTTTCGCTACTTTTGCCAGTTCGGTTACGGGCCCCGATATTTTTCTCTGCAGCATCCACGCTAGCAGATAAGAGATTATGATAAGCAGTATTCCCAGAAAAACACTAAACTGAATATGACTTTTAATTTCACTATCGAGCTGCTCGGTTGAAGCCCTTATAACAAGCGAACCAAGATAATTATCCGGATAAGTAAGAGGATGAACAACAATAAGCCCGTTTTCATCAAAAAGATGACTTTCCCTCCGGAGATTATATTTTTTCAGAATTTCATTTTCAATGGGAACACGATCATATCCGGCAAAAATTTCACCCGCTTCATCGTAAACTCTCGCGTTAAGTATATTGGATGTAACCGAAAGTTTTTCGAGCGCTTCGCCCGCCGCGTCTATTCGCTGGAAATATAAACCTGCGCTGCAATACTGTCCTGTAATTCGGGCATTCAAAAGAGTATTATCAACAAGATTCTGTTTTGTAGTTGTTATTTTTTCCATTAAGGTGATTATCATTAACAGACCGCCGACGATAAATACCACAGTGAGGATAATTATCATTAATTTATTCTGAATGGAAAAATCCCGGAACCTTTTAATCATTCTTTTCACCTGCTTTCCACAATCTGCGCCAGTTGAAGCAGCAGATAATGCATTTTAATTCCCGACTCCCTGACAGCTTTTTCATTTATCTCAAACCGGATATTGTTTTCAACTCTGTAAAAATTAATATGCACCCCTTTTTCAGCATATCCTTTGCTGTCGGATAATGTAAGTATTGGTTTTCTTTTCGCAAATTCAACCAGGTTATCCAGTTTGTCGGCAGAGATTTTCGGAATATACAATATATTGCATTTATTGACCTGTGATAAATTCGAGATCTTTATTATTTTTACTCTCATACCCTGGATAAGTCTGTCAGAATAAAGCTTATCCAGAACCTGGTACATCGGACTTTCATCATAAACACCGATTATAAGATTCTCTTTTGTTTCATCTGAATTTTTCAGGTCGGGCCAGGTGACAAAATTTACAATTTTTTCAAACAGAACTCCTTTCAGAAGGTCTTCCTCCGGTTTCTGCGCTTTTAATTTGCTTACCGGGATAATACATAACAGGAGCACAAATAAAAAGAATATTTTATCATTTACCCGCTGAAAATATTTATTAATATATATATTCGATGCCCACATCTATCCTCCTCATATCCTGTAAAATCTTTGGTGTGCCCCAGGTGGCATTTATTGTCTGTCCGTAATATTCCCGGTCAAGCAGGTTATTGACTCTCAACCATCCGTTTATTCCGGGAAATATTTCATTCACCCTGATATTAAGATTCCATAAAAATACCTCTCCGAAATTCAGATATCCATCTGAATCAAGCAGACCGGCATATTCAGTTTTTTTATGGTTTGATTCTATTCTTCGCTTGCTGAACCAGATAAAACCTGAATAAACTGATATTTTCCCCGGATTCCATAAAACACCGCCGGTTATCTTATGATTTGAAACAAGATTATCCTCAACATCTGTTCTGGTTCCGGATATTTCATCATAGCCGTCAAGAAATGAATAATTGATATCAGCCTGAAGACTTTCTCCGATTTTTCCTCTTAAACCGAGATTTCCGCCCCATTTTCTTCCGCTGCTCACATTCATACTCTGAAGCACCGGAACATAAATCGACTCGCCATTAATATTCACATAGGCGGAATCACCTATATGAACACTCTCCATAATTGCGTCCTGAAGGTTATTATAAAAAAGATCAACTCCAAACTGAAGGTTTTCTCTTGTAAAAGTCCAGTCAAGTTCATAAGAGCTTATTTTTTCAGGATATAAAGCCTCATTTGGTTTTATCCACGAAAAAGTAGTGATACTCTCGAAATAAACCTGGGTAATACTCGGCTGAAGGTATCCTTTCGAAAAAATGGCTTTCAGCAAATGTTCATCTTTATGAAATATAAGCGCCAGCCTCGGCATAAAAGTATTCGAATAATTGGTATTCAGATCATATCTTCCGCCGGCGGTAAATTTAATATTTTCAGTCAGACGCAGCCGGAATTCGGTATATAGTCCGGTGTTGCTGAATGACTGCTCCCAATTTTCTTTTTGTTCATCCGTTATAAAAGGAGCTCCACCCTTGCCTTCACTGATAACAGGTATTCCGCTTACATAATTATAATCAATTCCTGTGATATTACGGAAATTCGGGCTGATAGCATATTCGGCTTTAATACCTGCTTTGTGCGCTTTTGTCCTGAAATAATAATATTTTCTTCCGCCATAAGCATATAGTGAATCTATTAAACGGTTTGATCCTCCCTGTCCCGGTTCACCCTGCCGGTTCAGATCGCCTGTGTAAAGGTTTGCCGTGGAGGGATCAAATTCATTCAGTTTATAATTATAATATCCGCTTATCTCAAAATTATTCCCGATTTTTTTTTCACCGGTTAAAGAAAAAATGTGATTCTGTTGTTTCGACTGGGTTGAGTATTCAGCCACATACAGGTCGGGATTGCTTCCGTAGGTTTCGCTCCCTTCAATATCAAATAACATATACCGGGCAGATAAAAATTTATAATTTAATCCCGCGTCAATTACCCTGTGGCTGCTTCCCCGGTAGAAAACTTCGGTATAAGGATGTCTTGGGAGAATATGCCTGTTTAAATATGATTCCGAAATACCGGTCGGATCCTGCTCATCACTTTTATAGCTGTAATAAACAAGTCTTCCCGAAAGATCATCGGTAAAGTTTCTGATTACTCCCCCGGCTGCTTTTTGCGAATTAAAAGTGCCATACTGAAACCGGGCAAATGCCCGTTCCTCCCGGCTGGTAATGATATTGATCATTCCGGCATAGGCGTCCCTGCCATAAAGTGTTGAGTTGGGGCCATAAACAATTTCAACCTGTTTGACTGAGAGAAGAGGAATGCTGTTTAATCCCATAAAAAGTCCCCCGCCGGCGTCATCACTTACTTTTACCCCGTCAATCAATAATAAAACTTTATTATTACCCGCGTCTCCCGAACGATGTCCGCGCAGATTTACTATCGCCCCTTTTGTCCAGTGACCATGCTCCGATTGTATTTGAAAAAAAGAATTGTCGCGAAGCAAATCGAGAAGATCATGATATCCCTTTTCTTTGATCATCCGCGCTGTAATTACAGATACCCTCGCCGAAGCTTCTCTCACCATTTGTTTTGATCTTGAAGAGGTGCTGACTTCAACGTTCAGCAGCTCTGTTAATGACATATCAAAAAGTTTCGAGGTAACAGTGCTGTCCTGCGAATAATTGATACTGCCTGTAAACAAAAACAAAAAAATTAAAAGTCTGCCTGCCTTTTTCACACCGGACATTTTCCTCCATCTATGTTTAATGCGAATATATAACAATATTGAAAATAAATGCAAACCGGCAGGAAAAATTAATCGGGGCGGTTCAGGAAGACTTACTTAATATATATCATTTTCCTGACTTTTTTAAGAACTCTGTTTTCAGGGAAATTTGCCGATACAGAATAAAAATAAACTCCGCTCGCTATATCACCCCCATTAATTTTTGCGGTATGGCTGCCTCTTTTTAATATGCCCAGCTTATTTCTTAATATTCTTTCCCCCGAAATATTATAAACGGTGATCTTTACTTCCCCCTCTTCAGGCATTTCAAAATTTATATTTGTTTCATTGTTAAAAGGATTCGGATAATTTTGTGACACTTCAAACTTTTCAGGGGCTGAATCAAAATGTTCAACAAATATTCTTCCCCGCTCCAGAACCTGGGGATTTTCAGGCGATAAAATATAGTCGAAATTCTTTACACTGTTTTGGAGCTCAATTTTTAATCTTCCCCCTGTCAGGCTCAGTTCAACCGGGAATTCGATCCCCCGGAATAATATTTCACCTTTGAAATCAGAACCGGAAAAAAGGGATTTATTTCCGCTGAACCGTATATCGGGACTATCACCCGGAGGAGGCGGGGGAAGTGAATATCTTTCATCGGAAATCTTTTCAGCCGAGATATATAGCTTATAAATCCTCCCCTTATTATCTGTTACCGATAAGATTTCCGTATCGGGTAAAAAAGTTTGCTCTTTTTCAATGACGGTCTGATTATCCTGGTTAAATATCAGCTCCCCTTCCTGTGATGATTTCACCCAGTATGCTTTGCCCGGATTCAATTCAGCCGCGTTACCATACCCGTTCTCATAAGAAAAAAAGGGTGTCAGCAGAATATCCACAGGTGAGGTTGTTACAGCGGCAGTTTCGACAATGTAGTCAAATGGTCCGACCAGGTTCCAGCCTTCCGAAATGACAATATTCCCGGAAAATGCTCCGCCTGAATAATTTTTCTGAACCTCTTCGGAAAACTTGACCCAGTATCCTGCTCCCCCCTCAAGTGAATCAGCGGGAAAATAACCGTTTGAATACCCGTAAATATCTGATGACGCTTCGGGAAAAATAGTCACTGCAGACATATCATCCGATTCGAGAGGCGCTGAAATAATATTCCAGCCCGCGGAATAACTCACAAAAAGAGAACCAGCTCCGCCTGTTCCTTCAATGGAAAAATATGACTCTCCGGTGAATTCAATTTCAAGCAGCCCGGAAGAAAGGTTGTTATATCCCGATATATTTTCTCCTGTTACCAGGTTATTCCCGAATCCGGTGTATATTACTACTGTTGATGATTCACTGATATAGCCGGTTAATGTATTATCTGATTCCGATTCAAGAATAAAATTCACCGGAATATCTGAGGCAAACCAGAGCTGAGCATCAATGAATAGTGAATCAGACTCACTGAGGGAAACATACTCAAAATTATCCTCCTGAAATCCAAGAAAACCCATTTTGGCGCCCGATTTTATTTTTTTGCCACCCGGTTCATCAAGTATTATCTCTGTCTCGTTATTTTCTTTAAGAAAAATGATATCTTTTTTTCCATCCGTTATACAGTTAAATACCGGGATATTATCATCTCTTATAATATTTATTTCATAATCGCCCCCATTCGAAGGGAAAAGAATGGAAAGGAAAGCCCCGTTTTCCCGCAAAGGAGTTTCAACATACATCGCGGTATGAATGGCGGATGTATCAAATGAATATTCATGCGGGGAATTGATATTATAATATGTTCCGTTCCCCCCGGCGGTAAGAACAACCGCTTCAAGTTTTACCCCTTTACGCTCCCATATAGCTCTTTTTTCTGAATAGGAAGAGCTGAAACTGCCGTCAACTTCTGGGTTGCCCCCCTCCCTTCCATAGCCATGAAGCTGATAGGTATATTCATGCGGCATGTCGGATGATATATAATCACCGATTACAAAATATTTATTCCTTATAAAATTAAAATGCCTTTCGATTGAGGCCTCTTCGTAGGCTGTTTTAACTTTCAGATAGTCAAGATTCTTTTTATCGATTTTATCTTCAATAAATCCGTCGGCGTCATTGCCTGATAATATATCCCCAATATCAGGGCCCATCCCGTCAACAAGAATCATACTGTGGTTCCGCGCGTTCCCTACTTCCCCCCGGCGGTCCCAGCTTATATAACCTGGATCGAGTGCGATAGTCCTTCCATAAGCGTGAATTAAAAAGCTTGAAACATCAGCCTGGTTGTGGCCGAGAGCGTTTTCCCTTATGTGGCCGTTTTTAGCGGTTATATGCATGTAAACAGCGTCTGTTTCCCATGATGAACGAAATACCGCGCTGCCAGCTTCTGGCAAAACGGTAAAAAGTCCGCCGGCCGGATTTTCAGGTGGAGCAAAGGCGGCAATAAAATTAGCGACCAGATCGGCATATCTCGCCGCCTGGCTTAAAAGCTGATCATGCACATCAAAATCGGCATAATCATCCTGCCAGAAATATTCACTTCCCTCAAGCAGCATAAGTTCGGGAAATGAATCATTCATGTGAGTGTCTTCAATCGGAGGGACCTTGCCATTGGGAAGCCTTATCTGATTTATCCAGGCATAAAGGTTTTTCCAGTTATCATCATACCAGGGATTATCAATGAACCTTTCATTTCCTTCGTACTGGTAATTTTTTGGAACATCAGGAAGGAAATTACCATACGCCCTCACTAAAGGCAATAACCTCGAAAGTGAATAACGGAAATATAAAGGACCTTCCGTATAACCGGCCACAACTCCCGGATCAGACATCCTGCCTTCATCTCTGAAAAAACAGTTATCCAGATTCCACATACCGGTGTTTATCCAGCTTGCCGATTGAAGGTTGTCGTCACTGCTCACGGCGTCATTCATCGCGACTGCCGAAAAAGCCAGCGCCGAGGCGGTCATGATCGCGTGATTGTTTTTTACCAGGTCGAAAAAAGCGGAATTAAAGAAAGGGGGCAGAATTGCGCGGGTCGATTCTTCATGGAGATTTCCGGCAAATTGCTGAAGGTTGTTTTTAACCCCTGCAAGTTCAGCCTGGCTAATTCCACCTCCGAGTAACAGATCATAAGCAGACATCAGGTCGATCAGCTCTCTGCTTCTCCATTGCCAGGAATCATATGCCGAGAGATTGAGCACAGTAATTCTATCAACGCCTGTTTCAATCGTTTCCATGATGTCAACCGCTTTGTTGATAAATCCCTCCTTCTCAGAAGCAGGCAGATCTATAATGATACCATTATCATATTTCTTCTCAAGAAGCACGACAAAGGCGCAGGCTTTGGCAATGCGGGCTTTGCCAAACCGGGCGCTGTTTGAGGATCCGGTCGGGACGGTAGTTTTTGCCCTGCTGTAAACATTCAGATACAGAGGCAGAATAATTTCTTCAGAGAGTATACTTTTTACATACTCAACCTGGTTTGCTTTCAATAATGTTCTCGGACGGGAATAATCCCCTTCCGGAGGCTCCCATGCTCCCTGCTGCCCGTTTATGGCAAAAGTTAAGAGCAGGTAAAATAAAACAAAAGCGGCTATTTTTTTCATATACCAACTATCGGATTAATTGAGAGATATTTAACACTAACAGTAAAAATGATAAGGGAGTGCAAAACACTGAAGGTTCAGGCAGTGAACTCTGTTCTTTGGGCTAAAGCCCACTCACATCTGGGCGCCGCCATGTCCCCGCCGTGAACGGCGGGGTTATTCCAATAAAATCATTCCCGAGATATTCTGCCCAAGCACAATAACCACGGCCTTCAGGCCGTGGTTTTAAGAATACTCAAAACCTTATCGGGCTTTAGCCCAAAACACACACCAGGAATTCAAGGCTGCCTTTTCTCCCCTGATATTTTCAATCTTGTTACCCGACCTTCCCGCACTTTCTTTTAGCTTCCCGATATACCCTCCCCTTCCTTGCGGGGCTAAAGCCAGCCCCTTGTGTTAGATATACTGTTCCCCGCCGTGAACGACGGGGTTATTCCATAAAATCATTCCCGAGAAATTTCTCCCGGCATAATAACCACGGCCTTCAGGCCGTGGTTTTAACAATACTCAAAACCTTATCGGGCTTTAGCCCAAAGCACACACCAGAAATTCAAGGCTACATTTCTATCCTGATATTTTCAATCTTGTTACCCGGCCTTCCCGCACTTTCTTTTTGTTTCCTGATATATCCACCCCTTCCTTGCGGCTAAAGCCAGCCCTATGTGTTGAGCCTCCTGATCCCCGCCGTGAACGGCGGGGTTATTCCAATAAAACCATTCCCGAGAAATTTCTCCCGGTATAATAACCACGGTCTTCAGGCCGTGGTTTTAAGAATTCTCAAAACCTTATAGGGCTTTAGCCCAACCACACCCCTGGGATTCAAGGCTGCCTTTTCTCCCCTGATATTTTCAATCTTGTTACCCGACCTTCCCGCACTTTCTTTTAGATTCCCGATATACCCTCTCCTTCCTTGCGGCTAAAATCCTAAAATATCTGGGGCGCTGACACAACCCCGCCGTAAACGACGGGGTTATTCCATAAAATCATTCCCGAGAAATTTCTCCCGGTATAATAACCACGGTCTTCAGGCCGTGGTTTTAAGAATACTCAAAACCTTATAGGGCTTTAGCCCAAAGCACTCGCCGGGATAATATCATCATTTGCATCCCCCCACTATTAAAAAAAAACCCGGATGAATTCACCCGGGGTTTACTAATAATATACAAGGTATAAAAATTTTCTATTTGAATTAAGCTAATTCATTCGCTTCCAGCCATCTTTCGGCGTCGATCGCGGCCATGGTTCCGCTTCCGGCCGCGGTAATAGCCTGGCGGTAGGTTTTATCCTGAACATCTCCGGCGGCGAATACACCTTCGATATTTGTATATGTTGAGCCTGGTTTTACGAGCAGGTAACCTGTTTCATCCATGTCAAGCTGTCCTTTGAAGAGATCTGTATTCGGTTTATGCCCGATAGCCATGAATATTCCGTCAACTTCCACTTCACGGGTTGAACCGTCGCGGGTATCTTCGAGGATAGCGCCGGTAACTTTTTTCATTCCGTTAACCTCTTCGCCGAGGATTTCTTTGATAACGGTATTAAGTTCAAATTTAATTTTAGGATTTTTCTGGGCTCTTTCAAGCATGATCTTGGAAGAGCGGAAACCTTCACGGCGGTGAATTACCGATACTTCACGTCCGAATTTTGTCAGGTAGTTGGCTTCTTCCATCGCGCTGTCGCCGCCGCCTACCACAAAAATCTTCTGATCTTTGAAGAAAAAGCCGTCACACGTAGCGCAGGCGGAAACACCATAACCCATATATTTCTTTTCACTCGGTATATTAAGCAGCCTCGCTGAAGCGCCGGTCGCGATTATTACAGCGTCCGCCGTATAAACTTCATCATTCGATTTAACCGTAAATGGTCTTTTTGAAAAATCCACTTCGGTTATTTCTTTAAAGAAACTTTTTGCTCCGAACCTCAAAGCCTGTTTTCTCATAACATCCATCAGTTCGGGACCCATAATACCATTTTCAAAACCGGGGAAATTTTCAACATCTGTGGTAATTGTAAGCTGGCCGCCCGGCTGGATTCCTTCGAATATTACAGGATTCAGATTTGCTCTCGCGTTATAAATTGCCGCTGTAAGTCCGGCAGGACCTGAACCGATTATTAATACTTTGTGATGATTATCTGCCATTTTATTTCTCCATCAATCTCATTTATTATTTTTTATTGCTATATGATTCACAAAACTCAAAATAGTTTCATTTACTGTCTTTGCATCTAAATAAAAATCCAAATCGAAATCGTCTTTAAATTATTAATTACTAATTGACAATGACCTCCCTGGTATATTCTCCATTGGCAACCTTCTCTGCCGAATAATATGCCAGCCTGACAAGTTTCTCAAAGAGGGCCGGATTCAGGGTTTCCGGTGTATCTGTTATCTGGTGAAGATGTTTATATGAGTTGGAAGTTACAAAATAGGCGCAGGGTATCCCTTCCCGGTGGAAAGGTGTCGCGTCCGCGCCGCCGCCGCTCCATGTAGCGTCGATCATCATCTTTGTGTTAAGGGAATCGGTTTTATTTATCATACTCCATAATTCAGGAGCCGATTTTCCATTCCCGACTCTTATGGAATCGCCGGTTCCCACACAGTCAAAATTAAACATCGCGGCTATTTTTTCATAAGGGACAGGTGAATTTTTCACAAAGTTGAAAGCTCCTTCCAGCCCCGATTCCTCAGCGGCAAAAAGAACAAATATCATCGATCTTTTCGGCCCCATTTCGGGATTAGCGAAAGCTTCCGCCAGCGCTGTGACTGCCGCCGCGCCGGAAGCATTGTCATTTGCCCCGGGGAAATAAGCCGGTCCCTGCCTGCCGACATGGTCCAGATGGGCGCCAATGATGATATATTCATCCTTAAGTTCCGGATCATTTCCTTCTATCTTGCCGGCGATATTCTGTGTCCGGCCTGACTTATTGTATTTTGTTTTGATGTTTATATTTACCTTTCTACTCAGCTCAAAAGAGAGAGGTTTATGGAGACTGTCTATTTTTTCTCTTGCTTCATCCAGACTTATATCACAGCCGTGGAAAAGATCAGCAGCGAATGATGAGTCTATATGCGCCATAGGAAAATCTGGCAGATGTTCCTCCTCACCATGAGCGACGCTGCCGATTGGTTTTTTAATGAAATCGGTTGGATGGGTAAGAAGTATTATCCCTATAGCTCCGTGACTTTTCGCGACAGCGGCTTTAACGCGGGGGGTAACGTCCGGCCACGCTTTTTCCTCTATTTTCCACTTTGGATTATATTTAAAGATCGCGGCTATCCTGCCATTAACATCCACATTGGCATAATCATCATACCCGGCTTCTTCCGAAGAAATTCCATACCCGCAAAAAACCACTGGTGCGGTAATATCTCCCGCACCGGTAAAACCGCGGCAAATAAAATCATCCCCGATTTTATAATCTTTCAACTTTTTTTCTCCCTCGTATAACGCCATTGAGGGTTCACCGAGAATCTCATTGGTCTCCAGTTCAAAATATTGGTAATAATCTTCACCGAAGGCAGGTTTCAAACCCGCTTTTATAAAACGATTTTTCCCGTATTCGGAAGCCTTTTCATATCCTTCAGTTCCCGCGAGTCTGCCATCCAGCTCAGGCGAAGCAAGGTAATTAACTATATTTAATAATTTTTCGGAGGTTATCGATTCCGGCCCATATTCCGGAGTTGGATTACATGATAGTAGTATAACTAATAGTATATGTGAATATATTCGCGACATATATTATCCATAGTTTTTTTTCACTAACTTTCTAAAATAATAAAAAGAGAAGAATTTTACCGGGAGATAAATTTAAAATTGGAATGGGAATTATTCCTTTAAGATCCTCTATTCTTGAAAAAAACGATTTCGCTTAGTCCGTAACGAGTTAAATTCTACTCAAAATGGCAATATTTTATCGTACTCATGGAACAGGTACTCGTAATCGTCCTCGTTCTCGAATAACCTGAGCGTTTTGATACACACGAGTACGAAGTACGATTACGAGAACGATTCTTTCTTCGAAGTCAATTTTTTCCGGCTCTGCCAGTTTATGATTTGGATCTAATTTATTGGGAAAAGTGTTTTTATAGTCATCTTTAAAATCTTGAAGGAATTTCATTTCTCTAATCTTTCTTTCATTTCTTTTATTTTATCATGAAAAAGGAGCTTATCATTTGTAAGAATTTTGGAAAGAAAATTGATAACCTCCTTTTTCTCAGAATAACTACTCACAAATTCCCGCATAAATATCATGCTGAAATAATCATCCGGATATTTTTGAATAAAGTCGAATATTTTTTTTGCTCTGCTTTCCTTCTCTTTAATGTCAATATTATCATTCTCCATGAGCTTGTAGTAATCATTACTCATTAGTAGAATACGACTAAACTCTTTACCGAATATAGAGTTTCGAAATTTTTCACAGGTTTTTTCAAGGTTTTCATTGTAATCTGTGACATGATTATAATTCGTATACTTTTCATCTTTTTCAGTTATCGCCAGTAAAGTATTGAATGCCTCTTTTTCAATTTCAGGGATCGGTTTAATTATAAAATCAACACTATTGGAGACAACCTCGCTTGTTCCCAAAATATATTTTACAGTGTAACTGTATTCGCCCTCAGACCAGTAGTTCCAATACGAATATACTTTTTCTATTTTGCTTAAACCTGTTTTTAAATGCTGAAGGGGACTGCGTTCAATTGTATATTCTTTGCCCGCATTAATAACAGTACCGTAATCTCCCAAACCATGGAATTTAGACTTGAAAATCTTTCCTGTTTTTTTATCAGTTATTTCCTGAAATAATCCACGTCGCAGATTTAATGTTAAAACGGTATCAGATCTATTGGAAATGTCGACTCTCATTGTCAACATCTGCCCCTGGTAGGTTGTATCAGGAGCTAATTTTAATGAAATTGAAGATGGCAGTCTTTTTTCTTCACCAGGTATTTTTTCCCTGGGAATAATATTTTCGGAAGGTGTAACTGAAGTCGGCGGAGTATAAAAATCTTCATCCCGGCAGACATTCATTCCACGGTCGACGAGGCCTTCACGAAAAACTTTAGTTCTATTCTTTTTGACCAGTGATTTTGTATCATCTAAAAGGTTCGCGATCTTTACTTTATTGTAAAAGTCTGAAGATACAGTTTTATTTTCTATAAATTCCTGGGAATAGACTGCCGCGGTTATTATTAAAATTACAAATATTATTTTCATTCCGTTAACCTCTGGTTGTATTCAGAAATGATTACCATATAATTACTTATTAATTCTGTTCTTCAACTCAATTATCTTATCGCCAAACATGAGATCATGCTCAGCTAATAGTTGTGAAATAAATTTATTGACCTTATCTTTTTTTTGTTCAGAGAATACAAGTTTTCTCAATAAATGAAAACTTAAATAATCATCCGGGTAATTTTTAATATAACCGAGCATTTTATTAATTATAAGTTCTTTCTCATTTATCTCTATATTTTCATTCTCAAAAAACCCATGATAATAATTAACCATAAAGAGAAACTGATGGAATTCTTTTTCAAAAATTGAATTTTTGTATCTTTCGCAAGTTTTTTCAAGATATTCGTCATAACCTGTTGCTGGATTATAATTAGTATATTTTTTATCCCCATTCGCGATCGCGATAAGTGTTTCAAAAGCTTCTTTTCCAGTTTCCGGAATTGGTTTGATTACAAAATCAACACTGTTTGAAACAACTTCGCTTGTTCCAAAAACGTATTTTATTGTGTAACTATATTCCCCGGCAGGCCAGTAATTCCAATAAGAATAGGGTTTTTTTATTTCACTCAGTCCTTTTTTACCCTGTTGAAGCGGGCTGCGTAATATTGTATAAAATTCCCCGGGTTGAAGCGCAATTCCATTATCTCCCAAGTCATTAAAATCTGATTTGATTATCTTCCCGGATTTTTTATCTTTTATTTCCTGTCGCAATCCTTCCCGCCTGAATATAGTTAAAACAGAGTCGGAATTATTAAAAATATCAATACGTAAAGTTATCATCTGCCCCTGGCAGGTTGTATCAGGAGATAATTTTAATGAAATTGAAGATGGCAGTCTTTTTTCTTCACCAGGTATTTTTTCCCTGGCAATTATATTTTCTGAAGTTGTAACTGAAGTCGGCGGAGTATAAAAATCTTCATCCCGGCAGACATTCATTCCACGGTCGAAGAGGCCTTCACGAAAAACTTTTGTTCTATTCTTTTTAACCAGTGATTTTGTATCACCTAAAAGGTTCGCGATCTTTACTTTTTTGTAAAAGTCTGAGAATACAGTTTTATTTTCTATAAATTCCTGGGAATAGATAGTTATGGTTATTATAATATAATAAAAAATAGTATTCATTCTATTATCCCCATATCATTATAAATTTCACTATGCAATTATTATATTTATTTTTTCATGCTATATATTATATCATAAAATAATAAATTATCTATAGATAGAAGACCCTTAACTAGAATATCTGCCTCTTCTTTATCGTTGAATTTATAAGTAAGTCCTCTTAAAATAGAAAGGCTAAATTCATCATTTGGATAGTTCTTCACAAATTCAAATAACTTATTTATACCATATTCTTCCCCTCTAAAGCTGGTATTTTTACTATTTAGAAATATTGAATAATAGTAATGTGATAATAGTATTCGATGATATTCTTTAATGTACATAGAATTTTTGAATTTTTCGCAGTTTTTCTCCAGTTTTTCATTGTAGCCTGTTATGGGATCAAAGTCAGGAAAAATATCTTGCTCAGAGATTAAAATCAGTTTATTAAATGCTTCTCTTTCATTTTCAGGAATTGGCTTTATTATGAAGTCTATCGTATTTGAAACCGCCTCGCTTGTCCCAAAAATATATTTGACACAATAGCTGTATTCCCCCTCAGGCCAATAGTTCCAGTTGGAATATTGTTGTTTAAGTTCACTTAATCCTGGTTTAAAGTATTGCTGAGGGATACGACTAATCGTATAATATTTTGAAGGCGCAATTTCACTTCCGTGATCCCCAAAACCAAAGAATTCGTATACAAAAGTATCTCCTGTCTGTTTATTCTTAATCTCCTGATATAACTTATTTTTAAATATTGTTAATGATGAATCGGAATTATTGTGAAGATCAATCCGCATTGTCATCATCTGCCCCTGGTAGGTTGTATCAGGAGATAATTTTAATGAAATTGAAGATGGCAGTCTTTTTTCTTCACCAGGTATTTTTTCCCTGGGAATAATATTTTCGGAAGGTGTAACTGAAGTCTGCGGAGTATAAAAATCTTCATCCCGGCAGACATTCATTCCACGGTCGACGTGGCCTTCAAGAAAATTATCAATGGGATTCAGAAATTCTTTACTGTTTTTTGATAATGGATTACCCTTTGCCCTTACATTCGCTTCACTGAATATGGAAACAATACAGTAAGTTAAAAAAATAATGCTAAACCAGTTAGCCATAGAAGATATTTTTTTCAAACTCATAACTTTCATCTACTCCTGTAAATATTGAAATTAAAAATAAATTATGAATTGAAAAAATTATAATCAAGTTACTTTTTTATAACCGGTGTAATAATGCCTCTTCAACATCTTTCAAATAAAAAAGGCGCCCGAAATGAGCGCCTTTTAAAATTGTACCAGGTATAAAATTTATTTAAGTATCATCATCTTCCGGATGGCTGAAAAGCTGCCGGCCTCGATGCGGTAAAAATAAATTCCGCTGGAAAGGTTTTCACCGTTAAACTTAACGCTGTATTTTCCCGGCTGCATGTTGTTTTCAACAAGGTTTGCCACCTCGCGTCCGAGGATATCAAATACCTTCAGGCTAACCTCTGTCTCTTCAATAACTGAAAAACGGATAGTTGTTTCAGGATTAAAAGGATTGGGATAATTCTGCGAAAGTGAGTATTCCGCCGGAATTATGCCATCACCGGTTTCTTCGATTCCGGTCACGAGGGAGGAATATTTGTTTCTGGCGGCGGCGACCGCGTCCGAAACATCAGGCAGGTTATACGCGGCGGCAACAACAAAAGCTACATCAACATAATCACCCGCGGGGATGTTATATGGCCCGCCGGAAACTGCCACGGAAATGTCGGCGTCACTGATCGATGTGCTGGTCACTCCGCTGGAAAGCATGGTCCATTTTTCCTGATCGGTGAAATCATCATAAATTTCAAATGGAGTTCCCGCGTTATCCAGTCCGTAAAATCCATAGTCTGTTGATGAAATCAAAGCTGTGGCAATATATGTGCTGTCGGGAGAATTGTCCGTGTTAAAGGCATATCCGAAATTATTTGTATTATCATAACCAACACTGTTGGCTTCATAATCAGCCTCTTCAATATCCCAGTCAAAATAGAGCCCGGCATAAAGCCCGTTTATGGGATTGTCGGAGGCGTTATACAATATGTATTTCATAACTACATAATTGTTATCTTCATCACCGCCGAAACTGAATGTATGCAGATCGGTTCTGATTCCCAGCTTCGCTCCGCCTGCATTTTCATCATTGAAAATCGCGAAACCCTGTTCATCGGCTACCGAACCGGGAGCTGAAAGAGTAAACTGGCGAATGGTATTAAAATCATCATCGGCGAAATCGGTATTCTGACCTCTCACACAGTTAACCAGTTTGTCGGCTCCTGTGCCATACATAAATCCCCCCTCATAAAGCAGGTTGGGGCCATCCATATATTTGAAGCCTTCACCCTGGGTATTGTTATAATAGTCATTAAAACCGATATTTCCTTTGCTGGTAACCGTGACCCTGATATTGTTACCCGAAAGTGTGGCGTAAGATGGATTTATCATGACGGTCAGCCACTGGAAGGAGGAGTATGATCCGTCAGTGTATGTCAATCTTAAATCCACTTCTGTATTAGTTGCGGCTCCGGAGGCTACCTGGAATGTAAAATGATTTCCTCCATTATCGAAGGCTGAGTTGGCGTTTACCGCTCCTGCCGACCATGAAGAATTCTGCAGAGTAACAGCACCCGAAGAGGTGGTTATTTCGACATTAAGCGCTGAAACAGCGTCAAGGTAGTTGAACATATCGAGCGCTATTTCCACCTGTTCGCCCGGTTCGAGGATTCCGTCACCATCCCCCATATCAATAAATTCGGCGTCAATATAACGAACTGATTTCGACACTGTTTTGCCGAGAGTTTTGGCGGCGTTTACCCTTCCGCTTCCGAGCATATATTCATATCCGGGATTCTGTCCATCTATATTATCGCAGTTAACACGGATAAGCTCTGCAATCTGAAGCGCGTTATATGATGTGTGTTCCGACATGGCGAGTCCGGCGAGTCCGGCCACAAACGGAGCAGCCATTGACGTGCCGTTGGCCGTGGTGTAATCATCATCCTGCCAGGTTGAATAGATCATGGAGCCGGGCGCCACAACATCAAGCCAGGTGCCATAATTAGAGGCTGACCAGCGGTTGTCTGTCTGGTTGCTCGCCCCGATTGAAAGAACGCCGAAATAATCGGCGGGATAAAATTCTTCTGTCGAATTGGAATTACCTGATGACGCGACAATCAGAGCTCCCTGTTCGATGGCGTAATCAACAATATCTTTATTTGCCATCGAAAAAGGAGCGCCGCCCCAGCTTAAATTAATTACATCGGCGCCATTATCGGCCGCGTAAATAATTCCCTGGTAACCATGTGATATCAGCGCGACTCCGGTGTTGCTTCTGATATCATCCTGCGAAGTTTTAACCGGCATAATAGTACAGCTAAAACCTATCGACGCAACCCCCACTCCGTTATTTGTAACCGCTGAAGCGATTCCCGCGACAAGACTGCCGTGATCGGGCTGATCTTCCATAGGGTCATTATCCGGGGTTCCGGTAAGTCCGCCGAAATCCCATCCTCTGATATCATCGATATATCCGTTATTATCATCATCAATACCGGGCGAGCCGTTGGCTTCGGCGCTGTTTTCCCAGATATTCGCCGCGAGATCGGGATGATCCCAGTCAACGCCGGTGTCATTTATGGCTATTACCACATCGCTGCTGCTGGTGCTGATCTCCCAGGCTGCCTCGGCTTCGGTGATCGCCAGGCTATACTGTGTGCTGAATTCAGGATCGTTCGGAGTGAAAAATATTTCATCCAGGTACCAGGGGCCTGCCCATTCAATCTCAGGATTTGACTTGAGTTTGGAAGCCAGGAATTCCGCGTCATAAGGAGCGCTGAAATAAACGGTAATATATTTATCCAGTTCGGATGAACTTCTTGTGGATTTGCTTTTGTGATAGAATGATTTTTCCACCTGGTAAAAGCTGTATCTTTCCCCTTTTTCGGCGAGAAAACCGGGCATCTGTACAAAATCACCCTGCGCGGCTTTTAGTTTAATTATCAATCTGTCTGAAAAATAATATTTTCCATTTTTTTCTGTAATATTAGCTGCCAGTGTCATACCGGCGAACAGGAGAATCATGAAGAGAATATTTGCCTTCAAATGAAAAAGTTTCATGAAAACCTCGTTTTTGTTGGGATTATTTAACGGTAATATAAATAATTAAATGAAAAAATAACAATACCAAATCATTCTCCTGTGGTTTATAACACAGAGTTACGGAAAAATTTTCCGGAATATCACCTGAGAGGAATTAGGAATCAGGCTCTTATCACCACACTACCGCCAACATGTTGAGGATAATCCAAGGGAGCAAAATTTGTCAAAAAGCCCGCAAATAACATGTTGCCGATAGTCAGGCCGCGATTCTAAATACGTACTCGTTCTCGTAATCGTACTTCGTACTCGTCTTTTCAAAACGCTCAGGTTATTCGAGAACGATTACGATTTTTTCTGAATTTCCTTTTTGTTTTGGCTCTGCCAGCTTGAGAATTGGGAATTGATTTTGATTAGTACTGCAAACTCAAATCTTTTTCACTGAAAAAAAAAAAAAAACGCCATTCCGAAATTTTTTATTTTGTGTAATAGAGCTTCACGAGGCAGGCCGGAATCCCGGGGGCTGAGTGGATAGGAATCCCCGCTGCTGATTCCTATCCCGCCATCCTGTGGCTGATAAACTCAACCGTCGTTTTATGTTTATCAAAAACTCAGTCATTTTACACAAAAATTTGCGGCAAACGGATTAATTATCAATTGTACATTATCAAATATCAATTTCTTTTCAATTGTTAATTGTTAATTGTTAATTGAGATTTGGTTGCTGAAAAATTATACCTGGTTCCAGGCCCAGATTCCATCCCTTGTTTCTTTGGGCACAGGATTGCCAGTCTGCTTTAATGTCAGGATAATATTTCCCCTGTGATGCGCCTCGTGCGAAATAAAATAACCAAGCATGGGAATAACTCCCCTCTTAAATCCTTTGATTTTATAACCATCTTCAATGCCTTTGTTGAACCAGAGAGAATATGCCCTTCCCGATTCCTGAAATCTTGCGATCAGTAATTCTTTTGATATTTCGCCTTCACGGTCTATGTCTGTCTGTCCCGGCAGAAGTTCTTTGGCGAATTTTTCCAGCCGCCATAACCGAAGGTTGTGAAGATGGGCAAACTGAAGAGCCACCGTTCTCCCTCCTCTTTTTGAGAGTGTTGAGTTAAATCCCGCATCGGTGATTGATTCTATGAGTTTTATGTTTACACGGTTATTAATTTCCCAAGTTTCGATTATCTGGTTATCCATGTGGTTCCTTTCATATCTTTATATGTTTTGAAAACCGATAATTCTTAAAGGAAGTTTAATATTATTATACCCGCTCTTTGGGCTAAAGCCCGTTTGGGTGTGGTAGCTCCGGAATCCCCGCCGTGAACGGCGGGGTTATTCTTGAATTCTTCTGTTCCCAATAACCACGGACTTTAGGCCGTGGATCTGTCGTACGCCAAAAACAGTTAATTGGCTTTAGCCAAAAGTTCTGCCTGGGGATTCTCTCTATCTCACGCGAGACGTGATCACTGAATTACTCTCTTACGGTTTCTCCCGCTTTTCATCCCGTTTTCTGCTTTGCCTGACTGTCTCTTTGGGCTAAAGCCCGGTTTCTTGGGTGGCGCATCCAGTCCCCGCCGTGAACGACGGGGTTATTAGAAATTCTCCCTTTTTTAATAACCACGGACTTTAGGCCGTGGATCCGTCGCTTTCCAGAAATTGTTAATTGGCTTTAGCCAAAAGTTCTGTCTGGGGATACTCTCCATCTCACGCGAGACGTGATCACTGAAGTACTCTCTCCCGGTTTCTCCTGCTTTTCATCCCGTTTTCTGCTTTGCCTGATCATCTCTTTGGGCTAAAGCCCGGTTTCTTGGGTGACGCATCCAGTCCCCGCCGTGAACGACGGGGTTATTCCTTGTTTCCTGTGAAATTACTTCACTCTGTGATCCCGAAACTCAATAACCACGGACTTTAGGCCGTGGATTTGTCGAATGCTTAAAACAGTTAATGGGCTTTAGCCAAAAGTTCTGTCCGGGGATACTCTCTATCTCATGCGATGCCTGATCACAGAAGTACTCTCTTCCGGTTTCTCCCGCTTCACATCGGATTTTCTGCTTTGCCTGATCATCTCTTTGGGCTAAAGCCGTTTGGGTGAGGTAGCCCCGGAATCCCCGCCGTGAACGGCGGGGTTATTCTTGAATTCTTCTGTTCCCAATAACCACGGACTTTAGGCCGTGGACCCTGCATGAGCACAAAACAGTTAATTGGCTTTAGCCAAAAGTTCTGTCTGGGGATACTCTCCATCTCACGCGAGACCTGATCACTGAAGTACTCTCTTACGGTTTCTCCTGCTTCACTTCGGTTTTTCTGCTTTGCCTGACATTCTCTTTGGGCTAAAGCCCGGTATTTCTTTGGGAGGCTGTCCAGTCCCACGCCGTCAACGGCGGGGTTATTCCTTGTCTCCGGTGAAATTATTTCACCCCGGGATTCCGAAACTTAATAACCACGGACTTTAGGCCGTGGATTTGTCGAATGCTTAAAACAGTTAATGGGCTTTAGCCCAAAAAGCCGCTGTAGATAAAATTTCCAATTCGACACTTGCATTATCCCTGTATATCTTGTATCTTGAGCTTGAACAATCATATAATAATAGCAGCACAAAATGAGGACGATCTAATGCCATACGTTAATATTCTTGTTCATCTGGTGTTTGGTACGAAAAACAATTTCCCATTCCTGAAAAATGATATCAAAAGAAAAATTATTGATCATATTATTGAAAACTCTCACAAAAAGGAAATATTTATTCTTGCTATTAATGGCGCGGAAAATCACCTGCACTGCCTGATTAGTATGGGGAAAAAACAATCCATCGCTCAAATTGCAAATCTGATTAAAGGGGAGTCTTCATTCTGGGTCAACAAAAATAATATCACTCCTGCGTATTTTAACTGGGCTGAAGAATATTATGCCGCCTCAATAAGCGATTCAGCAAAAAAAGAAGTAAAAAAATATATTTCTAACCAGGAAGAACATCACAGGAAAAAAACTTTTGCCGAGGAGTGTGAGATATTCCTGAAAGAATATGGGTTTGAAGTGATTTCATCCTGAAAATGTAAGTTATAAATCCATTTATCTGACCTAAATGAGGTATCGTAAAAATCAGTCTCAGGTTTTATTTACTGAGATATAATATGCAATCCCGCTCTTTGGGCTAAAGCTCGTTTGGGTGTGGTAGCCCCGGAAACCCCGCCGTGAACGGCGGGGTTATTAGAAATTCTCCCTTTCTTAATAACCACGGACTTTAGGCCGTGGATTTGACAATGCCCAAAATAGTTTATTGGCTTTAGCCAAAAGTTCTGTCTGGGGATACTCTCCATCTCACGCGAGACGTGATCACTGAATTACTCTCTCCCGGTTTCTCCCGCTTCACATCGGATTTTCTGCCTTGCCTGACTGTCTCTTTGGGTTAAAGCCCGGTTTCTTGGGTGGCGCATCCAGTCCCCCGCCGTCAACGACGGGATTATTTCTTGTTCACTGTAATATATTTTCTCCTTGTAATTCCAACCTTCAATAACCACGGTCTTCAGGCCGTGGATCTGTCGTATGCCCAAGACAATTCATTGGCTTTAGCCAAAAGTTCTGCCTGGGGATACTCTCCATCTCACGCGAGACGTGATCACTGAATTACTCTCTCCCAGTTTCTGCCGTTTCACATCGGATTTTCTGCTTTGCCTGACTGTCTCTTTGGGCTAAAGCCCGGTTTCTTGGGTGGCGCATCCAGTCCCCGCCGTGAACGACGGGGTTATTAGAAATTCTCCCTTTTTTAATAACCACGGACTTTAGGCCGTGGATCTGTCGTAAGCCCAAAATAGTTAATTGGCTTTAGCCAAAAGTTCTGTCTGGGGATTCTCTCCATCTCACGCAATGCCTGATCACAGAAGTACTCTCTTCCGGTTTCTCTCGCTTCACATCGGATTTTCTGCTTTGCCTGACTGTCTCTTTGGGTTAAAGCCCGGTTTCTTGGGTGGCGCATCCAGTCCCCCGCCGTCAACGACGGGATTATTTCTTGTTCACTGTAATATATTTTCTCCTTGTAATTCCAACCTTCAATAACCACGGTCTTCAGGCCGTGGATCTGTCGTATGCCCAAGACAATTCATTGGCTTTAGCCAAAAGTTCTGCCTGGGGATACTCTCCATCTCACGCGAGACGTGATCACTGAATTACTCTCTCCCAGTTTCTGCCGTTTCACATCGGATTTTCTGCTTTGCCTGACTGTCTCTTTGGGCTAAAGCCCGGTTTCTTGGGTGGCGCATCCAGTCCCCGCCGTGAACGACGGGGTTATTCCTTGTTTCCTGTGAAATTACTTCACTCTGTGATCCCGAAACTCAATAACCACGAGCCTTCAGGCCATGGTTAAGAAATACACAAGACAGAGAGAATGGACTTTAGCCCAAAGTACAGCCAGGAGCTGCTCTTCATCCTTCAGGATAGCCGACCGCCCAAATTTATACCCCTGGTTTCTGCCCCCTTTCCTCCAAATGGCTCTATTCTATGCTTCAGCCATATTTATTCATTGCATTATTTCTGTTTTTTATTATTATTACTCCTGATAACAACGGAGGAATATTGAAAAGCGGAAACAAACTTTTTTTCTTTTATTTCGGCGGCGGAACGCTTCTCGCTACAATACTTCTGCAGGCAATTCTTGAAAGAGGAAATATCCCCTGGCTGCGAATTACAGGCGCGGTACTTGTATTTTTATCTTTGGTTTTATGGATTATCCCCCTTGCCCATTTTAAAAAATATGGCGGCGAAAACCAGGAGAAATCATATTTCGAAAAAGAAACGCTGATAACTTCAGGTATTTTTGCCCTGCTGAGGCACCCGCAATATTTATCGTATATGACGCTGGGCGCCGGTTTTTCACTAATATCGCAAAACTTTATAATCGTTCTCACCGCGCTGACCTCAATTATCAGTTTTTATTTCTTTTCTCTTAATGAAGAAAAACTGCTCACCGAACGTTTTGGTGATCAATATAAAAATTACTCGGAAAAAGTGCCCCGCTATAATATACTTTGGGGTATCATAAAACATTTAATTAAATAAGGGAGGATTTATGTCGGTACGTCATATCACTGAGATAAACAAGGAAGATATTCCGGCGGCAAAAAATGCCACCCGCCAGGTTCTGATCAGTAGTAATGAAGGCCCCAATTTTGCCATGCGCCGCTTTATTATAGATGTTGAAGGATTTATGCCGGAGCATACGAACAGTGTAGAACATGAGCAGTATGTTATTCGCGGAAGGGCTAAAATAGGAATCGGGGATAATGTTTACGAGGTGACAAAAGGAAGCGCAGTTTTTATTCCTGAAGGAGCGCCCCACTGGTATAAAAATATTTCAGATGAGCCTTTTGAGTTTATCTGCGTAATACCCAATAAAGAAGATATACTTACTTTTACAGAAAAAACCGGCTCTTAACAGAGCCGGTTTTTTTGAAAATCAGATAACAGCGGTAACTTTCTCAGCCGCCTCTTTTAAGGAAGTGGCAACTTCGAAGTTCATTCCGGAATCACCGAGAAGCACACCCGCTTCCTCAGCGTTAGTTCCTTCCAGTCTTACAACTATCGGAACCTTTACGTCAATTTCTTTTACAGCGTCAATGACACCCTGGGCAACACGGTCGCAGCGCACAATACCGCCGAAAATATTTATCAGTATTGCTTTAACATTTGGATCGGAAAGGATAATCTTGAATCCGTTGGCAACAGTTTCTTTGTTTGCGCCACCCCCTACATCAAGGAAGTTTGCCGGTTCACCACCCGCCAGTTTAATTATATCCATTGTTGCCATTGCCAATCCTGCGCCATTAACCATACAACCGACATTGCCGTCGAGTTTGATATAATTCAGGTTAAATTTTGAAGCTTCTATTTCCAGCGGCTCCTCTTCATCAAGGTCGCGGTATTCAACCAGTTCAGGATGTCTGTAAAGAGCGTTGTCATCAAAATTTATTTTAGCGTCAAGGGCCATAACATCCCCCTCCTTTGTAACAACAAGAGGATTAATTTCGGCAAGGGAGGCATCTTTGGCTTCATAAGCTTTATAAAGATTCATCAGGAATTTGACCGCGTTTTTAAGTTGAGTTCCTTCCAAACCTAAGCCGAACGCCAGTTTACGCGCCTGGAAAGCCTGTAAACCAACTGAAGGTTCAACAGCTTCCTTTAGAATTTTCTCCGGGGTTTCAGCGGCAACTTTTTCTATTTCCACTCCTCCTTCGGTTGAGGCCATAATAACATTTTTGGATTTCGCCCTGTCCAGCGTGATTCCCAGATACAGCTCACGTTCAATATTTATACCCTGCTCTATTAAAAGTCTTTTGACCAGTTTTCCTTCCGGACCGGTTTGATGGGTTACGAGTGTCATGCCAAGAATCTGGTCGGCCAGTTCCTTTACTTCATCGAGACTTTTAGCGATTTTAACACCGCCCCCTTTTCCACGACCGCCGGCATGAATCTGGGCTTTTACAACCCAGATGTTTCCTCCGATCTCTTTAGCTTTTTCAACCGCCTCTTCGGCTGTATATGCGACGCTGCCTTTTGGTACGGCAACCTTAAATTCTCTCAAAATTTCTTTCGCCTGGTACTCATGAATTTTCATATCAAAATTCCGGATTTATTTTTTGATAATTATAAACTTTTAGTGAATCATGGGTGTTAACAAAAGACCAAGTGTCTTTATTTTTCGAACAAACACTAAATTACATAAAATTAAGTTAAAGCATTTATCAAAAAATAGCAATCATACTTTTGCCCGCGGAGGTAAATATGAATAAAAATCAAAAGTTTCTACTGATTTTTTTCCTGATAATCGTTTTGGTTGTCACCTCTCTGTGGCTTTTTGACGGAGCCGCTATTTTCACACAGACCCAGGTCGCGGTTGAAGTTCAGGATGAACTGGAAAAACAACTCGGAATCATCCGGCAGGAATGGGTCGATCAGTTTGTCTGGGGCCTCGACCTCACACTTTCGGTCATTGGTGTTTCCGGACTGATTACATTGGCATTTTATCTAAGAGAAAAGAAAAAAATCAAAAAGGAAAAAAAATGAAAAAAATTATCATAATATTGCTGGTTTCACTCTCATCTATTTGGGCGCAATCTTTTGATATTGAGGCGGATGGAACTCAGTTATTTAATTTCGCCGATTCGCAAAACCGCAACCAGGCTTCTTTTTTCAGTAAAATGGAATATGAGAATATAAAAGGAACCGCGGATGATTTTAGCGGAACTGTCTCATTCGACCCTGCTGATTTTGCCGGAACCCTTAAAGGGAAACTCTCGGTTAAAGTTAAATCCATGAAAACAGGCAATCCTCTCAGAAATGATCATCTGAAAGGTGAAAACTGGCTTTACGCGGAAAAGTATCCCGATATATCATTTGAAATAGTGAAAGTAATAAACGTGGAAAAGCTCTCCGCAAATAAATTATTAGTAAAGCTGGAAGGAAAATTTACCATGCGCGGGGTAACAAATAATATTACAGCTACAGCAGAAGTAACCTGGCTGAAGGAAAGTGAGGCCACAAGAAAAAGGGCTCCGGGTGATCTTCTTGGTGTGAAAGCTGATTTTGATGTCAAACTTTCAGAATATAATGTCGAAAATGATGTGATAGGTTCGAAAGTCGCTGAGTATATTAAGGTGGAATTTAACGCGATAGCGTCGAAAAAATAATTTTCAGGGTTAGTCCCCTGGTATGACCCTCACCACAGCCTTTCCCTTCCGGGGGAAAGGCTTTTTATTTTCTCCTTTTCTTAAAGAAATATTTGATTTTTTTTCCCCTCTTCTATATATTTGGTGTCTGTAAAAATTGTCCCGTGGTGTAATTGGCAACACGTCTGACTCTGGATCAGAAGTCTCCAGGTTCGAGTCCTGGCGGGACAACAATACAAAAAAGCAACATCAAAAGATGTTGCTTTTTTTATAACTGCATCTAAAAATTGAGATCCACACCATTATTTTTGACTAAAATATTTACTGTAATTCCATTATAAGAGATATGCCCCTATTTATAATGATATTTTAATACCTCTTCTTCCTTTGACAATAAATTATTTTTATCAATACAATTTTTTATCTGTCTGCACAAACCATCATTAGCCACATCATTTAAGATTCGTATATCATCAGCAAAAAGATCAGCCACTTTATAGTGGAAAATCCTCAGCAGCATAATGCTCGAATCATGCTTAAGAAAGTCGAAAGAATATTTTGAAGTAGTTAGAACAAATTTCGCTTTTTGTTTATTACATCCCGGTTGATACATTCCAATCCGGCGTTCACTATTAATCACAAGACATAAAATCTCATCATCCAAGTCTTCACCCTCAATGAGGCAAATAAAAAACTTAGGCTTTGATACTCCCTCTTTAATTGCTTTGTGATGTAAAAAAAACTGACCTCTTTTAACTGTCGCCATATTCGAACATCATCTCCCTTAGTTCCATCCTTTCTTTTATCTCATCATTATCTAAATTGGAATTCGGTTCCAGCGCGAGAAAATAATCAATCTCTTTGAATTCGCCCTGTTTTTCCAATGTCCTGCTCCAGGGAGTATTCTTAAAGTGAGTTGCTTCGGTCATATCCGTTGCTGTTGCTTCTTTGAATATTTCGGCGACCTGGTCCAATTCTTCCTTTTCGTAACCGGTAAAAACACCCATATCAATTTTTTTATTTTTAAGAAAAATCTTGAACCGTTTAAATTTATCATCTTTGTCGTAATCGCTGTCATCGTCAAACCTTAAATGGGTCTTGTATATTTCAGGAAGAGTTTTACTGATTATATAGTTATAAAATTCTTCCGGGACAGGTCCGAATGGATATGTTTTATAAGTAAACCCGGTAATGCTATATCCATGTTTCCCAAAAAAACGGAAATCCCAATAATAAAGCAGCTTAAATAATTTTGTGCGCCCAACAAATTTGGTATTCTTCACAAAATACTTTATCGCGTTTAATATTTTTTGTTCATCCAGTATCATATTATCATTATCGGATTAAAAAAGAAATAATTAATTCCACCATCTATTTTGAAATATTGTAAAATTACAAACAATTTGGGAAAATAAAAAATTCACTTGCTGATAATTCTGCGGTTTACAGAATGATCGGGTGGCCTACTTTTCAATATAATGAAATTTAAACTTTATCTAAAAAAAATAAACTAATAATTATTCCCAAAAATTATTACAAGTTTATATTTGCCAAACTCTCCTGAAAAACCAGATTCATTTGAACTCTGAAAAAATTTCAGTGTTTATTTATTTAATAACACCCCTAATCCGATTATAAGTTAAGTAAATAAATTGGTTGAAATATGAAAAAGATTATCATTCTGTTCTTCGTTCTAACCACAATTTCCTTCGGGCAAATTGATGGCAAATTTAAATACACACTTTTTGAACATTACCTGTCGCTCAAACCGGAGATAGAGGACACAACATTCTCTAAACTTATAAAAGTATTTTTTACGATAATCGAACAGGAGGAAGATCCCTGCCAGAAATATTCGGGGTACTGTTTGTTATCGCTGCTTCACAAAAACCAGAACGGCTGGCCAATTCGGCTCAGCGCTCTGAAAACGGATAATTTTTTCAACAGACTTTATCCAAATCTTAATCAGCTTTATGAAAATTCAGATGGATGGGTAAAAGATTTTTTTGCTTATACAATAATTGCTCCGGCAATTTATGAGGGAAAATACCAGGAAGTTGTGGATCTGCTAAAAAAAATGCAAAACTTCAGGGATGATGCGCTGCTTATTGCCGACGCGATGGTAGGGCCCAAATATAACGGCAAGTTTAATGTCAGGGAGGCTCCCGAAAAAAATAATTACATTCTGAAAGAGTATCTGAAAAACCAATAAATTTTATTATCGAAAGGTTTTAAATCATGAAAGACATGTGTAATACGGCAAATAAATCCCAATAAATAATACATAAAGTCTCATAAATATTATGCTATGAAAAAAACAGTAATCCTTCTGATCTTTATTACCGCCGGGTTTTTATCCGCGCAGAATTACTACAGGAACTGGACTGTAGTAAACAAAAATGCAAAAAAAAATATCGCTTTGATAATCGCCAATGATTTTTATGAAAGCGGAGGCAGCCTTAGCAATCCTGTTAAAACAGCGAAGAAAGTCCGACAAACTCTGGTTAAAACTGATTTTGATGTTCTTGAAGGGTATGATCTGAACAGGGAACAGACCCTTGATATTATAAAAATGTTCACGGCTAAGGCAAAAAGTTACAATTTCGCGATGCTGCTCTACCTGGGACATGGCTTTCAGATAGATGGCAATAATTACCTGATTCCTGTTGACGCCAACCCGGCAAGTAAAACCGATGTGGAAGTTGAAGCGATAAACCTGAATTATATTTTCCGTAAACTTAACCGACTCGATATTCCAAAGGTTATTTTGCTTGATGCCTGCAGAGATAATCCCTTTAAAAAGAACTGGACATCGCCGGAAAGAGCTATCGCGACAGATGGATTCGCCGATATTACCGCTCCGATAAACGCGGAAATTTTATTTACCACGCAGAAGGACAGCCAGGTAAAAGATGATAATCCCTACCTGAATTATTTTATGGATGAGATGATAAAAGGGGGCTGCCTTGATGATATAGTAAGAAATGTAAGCAGAAGAATTTTTGAATATGATTCAAAACAAATACCGGCAAAATATGGCCAGCTTTTTGAAGAGGTATGTTTCGATAAACCGAAACCTCTTACCAATGAGGAAAAAATTTATCAATGGTATTCGGAAGCTCTGAGATTTTATAAAAACAGAAAATATGACAAAGCCCTTGAGTTTTTCCAAAAAGCCGGCGATGCCGGACATTCTCTGTCGCAGATTGAAATTGGCAATCTATACAGATTCGGAAAAGGAACAAAAAAGGATTATAAAAAAGCCTATAAATGGTATAGAATGGCTTTTAAAGCAAAATATTCACTCGGTTATTATTATCTGGCTTTAATGTATGAAAAGGGACTTTATATAAATAAGGATGAAGAATTTGCAAGAAGATTATTAAAATCCTCGGCCTCGCGAGGTCATGCAAGATCGCAGAATAAGCTGGGACTATTTTTTCACAATGGCAAAGGGGGTGAAAAAAATGACAAACAGGCATTTTACTGGTTTATGAAAGCGGCAAAACAGGGCCTGGATGTCGCTCAGTATAATTTGGGTTATTTTTACGAAAAGGGTTATGGAATCGAAAAAAACAGTTCCAAAGCACTCTCCTGGTATCAAAAAGCCTGCGATCAAAAGCATAAAAAAGCGTGTGATAAACTAAAAAATTAAAAGAATAATCAAATGGAGGAAGAGTTGAAAAAGCTTTTTCTGGTTTTAATAATATTGAGCTCTGTTTTATCAGGTCAGGATAGTTTTCGTTTTCCAATGGGAGTCATTGCCGAAGAAGATACAATGTTCAGGTCACTTCCTCAGAAAGCGGTGATGACCAGATCATTTTATGAATCATCACCTCATATCTGCTCATTAAAGAAATATGCCCCGCTTCCAAAATCACAGGGCAAATATGGCACGTGCACAGGATGGGCAGTCGCCTACGCCGCCAGAACGATAGTGGAAGCAAAAAATAATAAATGGATTTCCAGGGATAAGATAACAAAAAACGCGTTTTCACCAACCTTCCAGTACAGACAGGGATCAAAAAGCGGTGACTGTTCCGGCGCGGCAACGGTTCAGGTAGTAAAAAGCCTGAAAACCGTCGGCTCGGTACCTATGAAAAAATTCCGGACAACCTTTGGCAACGCTCTTTGCCCCGCTTCTCCATTACGCGAGGAGAATTATAAGATTGCCGATGACTTCAGAATCGACGAATACACAAAACTCTGGCCCTGGAAATACAGTTTAAAGAGTGGTAAAATTAATCGTGTAAGAGCGAGTCTTTCACAAGGAAATCCTGTGGTAATAGCGATGATCTGCCCCGATTCATTCCACCGGGTAAGGGGCAGCGGCCTTTGGAAACCGACAGAAAGGCCCGATGTAAATGTTGACGGGAAACCTCACGGAAGACACGCTATGTGTGTTGTCGGATATGATGATCAAAAATATGGGGGAGCTTTTGAAGTACAGAACAGCTGGGGAAGCAGATGGGGCAACTCAGGTTATGTATGGATTAAATATAAAGATTTTGCCGATTTTGTTTATGAGGCTGTTGAAATTGTGAAAAACGGCAAAGATACCGATGAAATCATTTTGGCCGGAAGCCTGAGATTATATGACCTTGACGATAATAAAAATCTGGCAGTAAGACTTACAGAAAAAAATCGAAACTGGACAGTGGTCGGTCCTTCCGGAAATAATACTTACGAAGTAGCGCCCAGGCTTCTCTCAGGCAGTGAAATGAGAATGTATATGCGATGCGATAAACCGGCCTGTGTTTATATGCTGGGAACCGGAGAAAAAGACAAATCCATTTCCCGGTTATTTCCGGTGGATGAAATAAGTCCGGTTCTGGATTACAGTCATTCTGAGGTTGCCCTCCCTTCCGAAGATCATTATTTTAAGATGGATAATACAACGGGAACAAACTACATCATTCTGATTTTCGCGAAAAACAGAATTGATATAAACAAAGTAAAGAATACAATGGCAAAAAGTGATGACCCACTTTCCGCGAGGTTATATAATGCACTCGGAGAAAGGCTGATTGATCCCGAATATATTTCTCTCGAAAAGGATGAAATAAAATTTTCAGTTTCGGCAAATGATAAGGGAAAAGATGTTTTGGCCCTGATTCTTCAATTTAAGCAGGTCAAATAATCCGGAACTTATTACTGTATGCTTGTTTTTGGAGGGGGGAAAACAGATGTGCCACAAATAAAAAACCCACAGAAAACTGTGGGTTCTAAAATTTTTTCTATTATATAAAATTGTTACCGCATACTCTTAAAACCATTTTCGATAACATTAAAGATATCATCAGAAACATCATTAATCGGCCGGTTGCCATTTATTTTAACAACACCATGAAGCTGATTATATTTTTGAATTACCGGAACTGTTTTAGTTTCATGTTCCTTCAGCCGCTGAATTATTTTTTCAGTGGTAGAGTCATAAGATTTGCGGAATTCCGTATTGCTTCTGAAGTTCAGTCTTTCCATAAGAGAGAGCATGGGAACTTCAAGTTCAATGACCTGGGATATAGTAGTTCCATGTTTCTGCAGCATTCCATCAAGTATATAGGACTGAACAAGGGTCCTCGGGAATCCCTTGAATATAAATCCCTTCTCCCCTTTCGTGGAGTTAATTTTTTCTTCAATAAGTTTCACAACAATTTCATCCGGCACAAGGATGCCATTGTCATAATAACTCGCGATCGTTTTTCCCAAATCGGTGCCTTTTCTGATCTCACTGGCCAGCATGCTGTTGGTGGAAACATATTCGAGGCTAAATCTTTCGGCAATCAGTTTACCCTGGGTTCCCCTGCCCGAACCGGGATAACCAAATAACACAACATTAAATAACCTCGATTTCAGTTCATCCTGAATAATTTTGTCAATGCCCTCCTTAACTGCATCAATTGTTCCATGTCCGTCCACGCCATGCACAATTCCTTTATCTCTGTAAAAGTTCAGAACAGGGATGGTTTTATCATGATATTCTTTCAGCCTTGTCCTGATCACCTCTTCATTATCATCCGAACGCTGACTGACCTTCGCTCTTTCAAGAAGACGTTTTACAGATATTTCATCATCCACCTGAATACTGATAAGACAATGAAGAGAACTGTTAAGCTTCATCATAAGACCGTCAAGAATGTAGGCCTGCATGTAAGTACGGGGAAAACCGTCAAAAAGAAATCCGTTGGATCCCGGATTTTCAGTGATGGTCTTTTCAATTATCTGAACAATAATTTCGTCAGAAACGAGGCCGCCGGAAGCGATAATATTTTTCGCGGCCATGCCAAGTTCAGTTTCCTCTTTGATCTCTTTCCTGAGAAGATCACCTGTTGAGATATAATGCAGATTATATTTCTTAAGAAGTGTTTCCGACTGGGTCCCTTTACCGGCCCCCGGAGGACCAAATAGCGCAATGTTTATCATAATTTTTTATCAGGCTTATTGTCAAAATTTAATTTAATTAAAATGTCTTAAAATACCTTTATGATAACAACCCTTATAAGGCAGCCGTTCCGTAAGATTGAAAATTTCAAGACTCCCCGGGTAAATGAAACAAGTTTAAATATACAAAAAAAATTTTGATAATATTCATCTATATCCGGTATAAAAAAATAAAAAAATTTTCCGGATATATAACTTTCAGAACCTGAGTCATTTCCGGAGAAAAAAACATAAAAAAGCGCGTCTGATAAAGCAGGAGCCTCGGGTAATTATGCTTATTCGGCGCTCTCCGCGGGTTTTTCATGTTTAACATTATCACAACTGAATTCCACCAGAACAGATATAACTGCCAGTTGATATTTTTTAAGTTCTTCCTGATCTGAATTAAGTTTAATATTATCCCCCATCATTTTGTCTGTCTCAGTATTTTTTCCTTCGGGGATATCATCTTTAAATCCTATCGTGACCTCAACACCTCTGAATTTGTCAGCCAGGTTTCCTTCACCCCAGTCAAAAACCATTCCCCCGTTATCCCAGCCAAATCCGTAAAACCGGAATGGTTTACCATTTAATTTTTCCAGCTCGGCAATAGTCATCCCCGGTTTAACTCCTGATACATTCCACCTGGAGTTTTCTCCGGAAAGTTTAATTTTACCCGGCGATTCATCTTCCCAGTATACAGTTAACTCATCATTACCCTGAACAATTTTGGTTGTCTTAACTTCAACGGTTCCTTCTTCAATCCATTCCGAACCATCCTTAAGATTCGCCTGTCCGAAAATTTCCCCGAGATCATTTTTATTCCACTGTTTCAGAAATGCTCCGGCTTTTCCATCCGGCTCAATATTAAATCCGGGCTTTTTTTCAGACGCCGGTGATTTTTGTTCCTCTTTTGAACATGCTGCCGCGATAATCATTACGGTAAGAAATAAAATTATAAGTCCTGTTTTGCTTTTCATATTTCACCTGGGTATTTAATCTTTAATATTCTTATAGTTTCTGATATGCCGTAATAAATATGTGAACCGACTATTATTTACGGGCATAAAATCATTTTACCAATATCCTGCGTTCATAAGGCATGGAATGAATCCCATTATTATTTTTACATATAATCCTGATAATCTTCTCACCCGGCTCCGGTTTATCAAGAGTAAGCTTCAATATATTCTCATCCGGATTAAATTCAAAATCATGGGCAAGAGAATCAACGAACGCTTTATTTCCCGAAGGGTCTATTCCTGAATCATCCTCAAGAGAATAGAACAAAACCGGATTGCCATCCTCCACTGCGCTTCTTTCTCTCAGGAATGTTATTTCAGGCGCTCCATTCTGGAAAAAACGTCCCATCCCTTTAAATATACCCCATGCCTGCAGACGGTTAAATTCTTCTATCTGAAGGCGCGCTATCTCCATAGGGTTTGTAAAAAAGGAACATTCCGTTAGCACAGCAGCAATTTTTGTTTCCCGTAATACGCTGAATCCGTCACCCTCATAAATTGAATAATCGGAATATGTCCCGTCAAAAGAACCGAGTCCTCCCGAGTTCCCCATTATAAACGCGAGATCCCTTTGTATATAACGGGCAAGATCACGCTCAAAAGGTTCATGTTCATAATCACCGGGGCGCGCGTGATAAAAAGTTGAGGTAAAATTTATCCAGCCTTTATTCCTTCCGCCGGGCGCGTTATGATGGATGCTCAGGAATAAATCCGCTCCGCTTTCATCAGCAAGAACAGACCTGTACTTCAGGTCCACTGTGCTGTCATCCTCCCTGCTCATAACAACAATCGCGCCCGCTTTGGATAGAAACTCCCGTAAATGCAGCGCTACTTTCAGATTGATATCGGCCTCTACAACCTCCCCCGAAGGACTTCGGCCTCTTCGGTCTTCTCCGCCATGTCCCGGATCAATAAATATCTTTAAACCGGAGAAAAACTCCGAAAATTTTTCGATTACCTCGTTATTAGCTCCCGGGTCATTAAAATCGGGAGGAATTTCATAATACACACCTGGCGCGGAAACTCTCCCGGTTTTTTCTTTGACAGCGGAACAACCAAACATAATTAAAATTAGAATCAGTAAATAAAAATATTTTCTCAATTTGTTCTCCGACTATTTGACAATACATTCATTATTACCTCTGGAAAATTTACATTCTTTGCAGTGTCCCGCCTCCTTTTCATATCCTCCTGTTCGCTTCATTCTTATAAACTGTCCGATTCTTTCACCTGTCTTTCGCATATGTTCATCTTTTATTTCAATTATAACAGGATTATCGGGGCTTTCAATAAACAAGAGATAAACCGTGATTTTTCTTTCCGGGAATATGCCCGAAACAAGCCAGGCATAAAATTCAAGCTGGGGAAGATATAATTTTGCTTTTTCTTCAATTCCGCTGTTTTCAAGACTGTCTGTTTTGAAATCAACTATTATTATCTCTTTTTCCCCGACAATAAGTTTATCCAAAATTCCATGCAGATAATAATCATTAACTTTCCTGTAAATTTCAAATTCATCCCTGATATCTTCCTCTTTCATAAGCAAATTATAGACGGGGGATTCCAGAAAAGTAATCACCACATCCCGTATGCTCTTTCTGAACTCATTTTTTTCATCATCCGCGAGATCAGGCAATGCCGGCGAGCCGGCCACCTTATCGAAGACATCATCAAAATTTCGGGGGGAAGGATTATATTCGAGCATCTTATGAATAAAACTGCCCCTCTTTTCAGGTGATAAAATATTTTTCTTTACGGAAGATTTTTTTGGCATGTTATCTTTTTCGGCAAGAAGATCAGGAACATAACCCAGCTCATAGGTTAATTTGTATTTCATCGGACAAGCTGAAAAGAGAGAATATCTCACCGCTGAAATTATCTCACCGGAAGGAACTTCATCAAGATTTTTTTCCATTATTTTCAATGGCGCCAATTCTGACAGAACAGGGGCTATATATCTTTCTTCCTGATCGGTTTCGGTAATGATCTCAATATCCATCTCAAATTCTTCGGACCGGATGTTGAAACTTTCTTCCGCCCCTGCCATATATTTCAAACCCCCTGAAAGTTTTAATTCTCCCGATTCGAAGTCGGTTTTTAGAGCGGATATCAGAAATTCAAAAAATGAATTCTTTCTGATCTTCGATCTTCCACCTGTATCAGCGCTGATAAAAAGAAAATCAACTGCCCTTGTAACGGCGACATAAAGAAGCCTTTTAGCTTCCGCGATGAGTTTTCTGTTTTCTATATATTTGTATAAACCTGCAACCGGGGGAAGAAGATAATCATCAAAAAAGGAGGATACCGGCGCTTTTGTCAGAATTCCGAATAACGGATCAATTGCGGTCTCCCCTTTTTTTACCGTTTCTTCACGGGTCGAACTGTTATTCCCGTAGAGGAAAAGAGCTTTAAATTCCAATCCCTTCGATTGATGTATAGTCATTATTTTGAGATTACCCCCTCCCGACTCCACATTTGCCTGCCCTTCCTCAAACCTCGTTTCCGAGGCTTTGGCAAGGTAATCAATATAATCAAAAAGTGTTTTTGAACCCTGTGCTACAAAATTTATTGTTATCCCTAATAGTTTTTCAATATTAGCCAGCTCCTGCTCCGCGTCTCTCCTGGCAGAAATAATTTTCAAATAGCTGGTTTCGGCAAGTATTTTGCGCAGAAGCGCCGGGATATCTCCGCTTCCCGCAAATTTCAGATGTTCCGAAAGCAGCCGGTGAATTTCAGAATATCTTGTATCTTCCTGAACTGAAAGGGCCAGTTTCTCATACAGGGTTCTTCCACTTTTGAGTGACAGGGTGTAAATTGAAGTGTCATCAATCATAAAAAAAGGACTTCGCAAAATACCTGTAAGAGCAAGATCATTATCGGGATTATGCAGAAATCTGCAGTAATTCAGAATGTCATAAATCAACTGCCGCTGGTAAAAACCTCTTCCCCCAATTATTATATATGGTATTCTTCGAGAGAGAAAAGCTCTTTCCAACTGATCAAAATCACTCCTTTTCCTGCATAATACCGCGATATCTCCCGGCGCGAAATCATTATTATTTAACAGATTTATTATCCTGCCCGCAACCAGGTCAGCCTCTGAAATTCCCGTTTCATCAGAATTGGTAATGAGGAATTCCACACTTCCTTTATTTTCCGGGCTTCTCGCGCAGACCAGTTCATTATATTCTGTTTCGTTGTATCTTTTATCGGCATTGGCAAAGAGACTTCCAAAAATAGTATTGGTAAAAAACGCTATCGCGGGTGACATCCTGAAACTATGCGGCAGCTCAAGTATCCCTTCCTCATCGCCCTGGCGCTGAATATCACTCCTCGTCCGGTTAAAAACCTCAAGCTCAGCCCCTCTGAACATATAAATCGATTGTTTTTCATCTCCGACAACAAAAAGATTTCCCCTTCTCAGTTCATCCAGAAGAGGCTTGAATATTTCATACTGGAGCTCATTCGTATCCTGATATTCATCAATCATAATATAATTATACTGCCCGGCAAGGGAGTTTTTAACGTGTTCAAATCGCAGCGCCTTCCGGCTCAGAATAAGAAGATCATCGAAATCGAGCATCCCCCTCTGATTTTTTGCTTTTGTATATTCCTCATTTATCTGTCCGTAAAGGTTATATAATTTTTGGGCGAACCTGGCCAGACTATTATTTACAGCCTCAAAATCGGCAGGAAATTCAAGCAGCCTGAAATGTTTAAATATATCCTCCATTTCATCGGCTTTCTCAGAGGCTGTCTCTTTACCGACAGCGCCCGAATAACCTTTTTTTCTAAGGCTCCCCGATTTGGTGGTGATTTCCGGAATAATTTGATGAAATAAAAATGAGAGCTGTTCGGAAAGAGAATCTATTTTGTCAAACCTTATGAGAAGCTCCTCTGTTAATCGCGCCGTTTCATTTGCCGGATCAGAATCAAGCACAAGAGAATTAATTTGTTTCAGTAAACTTAACAATCGTGAATAAAGGTCCGAATAATGTATATCAAAATTATCTTCAAATAATTCGATATACTGTCCTGCTATCTCCTCATAATTCCCTGAATAAAAGTCTTCCGGCAGTTTTTCAAGTTTGTCCCTTTTCAGGAAGAAAGAAATAATCTGCTCTTTTAGAAAAAATTTTGATCCAAAAAGTCTGATAAGATCAGGAACATCCCTCGAATCTTCATTTTTCAGTTCTTTTTCAATGATCTCATCAATGCTCTGTTCAAGAAGTTCAGCCGAAACATTCTGATCGGCTGGTAGAAAATTCGCGTCTACACCCGCTTCGGGGGCAAACTCTTTCAGAATATCAATACAAAATGAATGGATAGTAGATATTTTTGCCGAAACAAGCTGTTTCCTCGCCCTGTCCAGCCTTTTTTTAAGCAATGGATTATCTTCCTCATCCATTCTTCTTTCAATTTCAAGGGCTATTTTACTATTCAGCTCACCCGCCGCTTTTTCAGTAAAAGTAATAGCGGCAATATTCCTGAGGCTGACATCCTCGTTTAGAACTATCTCAACATATCTTTTCGCCAGGACAAATGTCTTCCCCGAACCGGCATTCGCTGTCAGCGATATATGTCTTGAATAATCGAGGGCGGCTTTCTGCCAGGGTGTCAGTTCCGCCATTTATATATTTTCCGGAATTTTCAGAAGCATGGTAGTTCCCTCCGGAGAGGTCTTTTCAACACTGATAGAACCATGAATACTCTCAAAAAATCTTTTTGCCATACTCAGCCCCAAACCCATCCCTTTTGTTTTCGTAGTAAAATTATCCTTAAAGATATCATTTTTTATTTCCGGATTTATTCCCGCGCCGTCATCTATGACTTTTATCAGGATATTATTTGCTTCATCACTGGTGGCAATCTCAATATTTTCAGCGCCGGCCTGAATCGAATTTCTTACCAGGTTGATCAGAGTTCTCATCACCTGGTCTTTATCCGATGTAACCATGATTTCTTTTTTATGAAGTGAAAGTTTTATGCTTACCTTTTCTTCCATAAACAGATTCACAGTATCGATCAGCGCGTGATCAACCGCGAATTTTTCGAGCTTAAGACTTGGCATCCGGGCAAAATTTGAAAATTCCGAAGCAATGTTTTTTAATGTTTCTATCTGGTTTATTACAGTGGTTGTAACTTTTTCAAAAATGTCATCAAATTTGGGAGATTTATCCTTATAAGAGATAATTAGCTGCTGAACCGCGAGTTTCATTGGTGTCAGAGGATTTTTAATCTCATGAGCGACCTGACGTGATATCTGTTTCCAGGCTGTTTCCCTTTCAATTTCAGCGAGCTGCGCCTGGCTTTTTTTAAGATCATAGATCATCGAGTTAAATCCTTCGATGAGTTCACCTATCTCTCCCCGGCTTTTTTCATTCAGTTCAAGACTCAAATCTCCACGGGCCACCGCTTTTGTCGCCTGGGTTAACTTTCTTATCGGAGAGGATATCTGGTTGGCAAATAACGCGCTTATTATCACTATCATTATTACAACGAAAGAATAACTGCCGAAAAGGAATATATCAATTTCAACTCCTCCGAAGGGAAGCATTATCGGATTAAAAACATCCGAAACTTTTATAATATATTCACTTTCACCAAGAACAGCCTTATAATAGAGCGAATTAAATTCATAGTTTTCTATCTTTTCACTGACCACACTTTCGCGTGATCCTGAATTTATAAGTTCATTATACACAACCGGGTTGAGATATGAAGGAATAAGTCCGATTTTATAAAATCTGTCCTGTGTGCTGTAAATAACTCTCGGACCTTTGTAAAGCGCGAAATTAATACCCAGGTCAACTGCGGCTTTTTCAAAAATAGATTTATCGATCAGGTAATTTTTGGAAAGATAATTGTTTATATATTCTTCCAGCGATATCGCTCTTTTACCAAGTTTATAAATTACCGCGTCTTCATTTTTCGATTCAGTTGAGTTTTTAAGATACAATCCGAAAAACATAAGGGGAATGATGGAAACCAAAAGAAACGCCAGCAGAAGTTTCGTTCGGAAACTGGCAAAAATTTCCAGATTTTTACTAAACCGGAAAATTGATATGATAAAGAGAATTGAAAAAATAATAATGCTGTGAATAAGAAAGATTTTAAAGAAATTATAAAGACTCAGCGAAACCTCTTTTTCGGCAAGGGCAACCGCGATTTTTCTTGTAATATCATGCTCCCAGGTTTTCAGAACATAAACCCTGTGCAGTTCATCATTGAGAGGAATCAACATCCACTTTTCATTATCCCTGTTGAATTCTTCGGCAACAAGTAATTCTTTCTCTTCATCATTCAGATTGATATCGGCATGAAAATTAACCAGTTCATTATCGTGAAAATCAAATATTTTTAACTCCTTAAAATCGACCGCGGTGCTGAAAAACACCTTTCTCATTGAAAGAAAAGCCGGAATATCATCCATATCCAGCGATGAGACATCATAAATTACCGAAGCGTCAAGAAATCCCGAAAGCCGGCCTCTGCCTGTCACCGGAATTATACCCCTGATAATTTTATTGCCTGTTGATGAAATTCTTTCCTTAATTATTTTTATACCATCAAAGTTTTTATCCATTTCAATCCATGAGCCGCGGTAACTTTCGGGAAAACGGAATCCGAAACCACCCATGTATTCTCCTTCGGGTGATATAAAATTGAGTTCACTGCTTAAGCCTTCTCTCTGCAGAACACTTTTACTCCATAATTTAAATGCTGTTAATTCAAAATTTTCCGTCTCTTCAAAACACTTCCTTACCGATTCCTCCTGAAAAGATGAGATGAGTGTCTCCCGAATAAGAAACTCCATAAAATTTTCATTCGGCCGGGTTAACTCCAGAGCGGTTTTCTTGAGAGATTCACGCTCCAGTTCCGAATTATAATAGTTCAGCAGCGATACCGTAATAATTGAGGAAGCCAGAAGATAATAGAGAGGATAAAGCAGATTTTTTTTCTTCTGTACTACGAGAGGATAAGCCAGAAGAAAGGTAATTGTTATATGCATTATTCTTATAAGCGGAGTTCCCTGCGGTTGCTCCTGAAAAGCGTCATAAACAATGCCGCTGATCTGCATCAGTATAAATAATAAAAGAAAGAACAAAAGTGGTGAAGTTTTATTCTTCGAAGGAAAACTCTTAAAGATTATAACAATATAACAAATAGATGCTGTGACGAGGCAAAATCCCAGTATGAGAACACTGAGATGCATAATAAAAGAAGGGGCCCCCGGTATTAAAAGTGTTTCCCGGAAATACTCCAGTGATGAATCGAAGAGAACACTTTTAAGAGCTGCTCCGAGTCCTCTTAAAGAAACAAGAAAAAGAAAGATGGATACCAGCAAGACCGGAATGAAAGTACGGTAACTTCCCCGGTTTGGTTTTCCCGCGAAGTTGAACCGGTAAATATACCTGAATCCGACAACAATTATAACCAGAAAAAATATTGTGGTTATAAAAAATTCCAGCGGTGATCTTACTGTCCCGAAAAGGAACATGGATGAAAAATAAGAAGGATCGGCAATTCCCCCGTCGAAAAATTTCACCGGCAGTTCAAATTCAAACATTAAGAGACGTATACCGGTAAGATAAACGGTAATAATAAGAAATTTCACCAGCCTTAGTTTAATTTTCATAAAATCTTCATAAAATCCCAATCCCAGGAGAATTACACCAATCAGGCTCAAAACCGACTGAAAAGTGGAAATTGATTCATCGAGAGTTTCTATTTCAGCATTCAGTGTTGGTTTGATAAAACTTATACTGGCAATTTTTGTTCCCGCTGAATTATAAAGATAGAATGAATGGAAGCGGCCATCGAGTTCTTTCTCAAAAGGATATTCGAAATTTATAACAAAATCGGTGTGATACCTTTCACCAAATTCTTCAATGATACTTATGGGGTGATAAAAAGTGTTTTCCAGATGATACAGTTTTTCAACCTGATAGTTGACAACAAGTAGTAAGTTCCGTCCCGCGGTTTTAACCTTCCGCGCCATCGAGAGTGATACAACAAGACCGTTATTATGGAAAAAAGAAGCTCCCGACAAACAGGAAGAATCGGGAATAAATATATCGGGATTATCTGACCAGGCATAAGCTTCCCGGCCGGTAAGAAGAAATGAGTTAAAATACCCCTGACTTGTCTGCCGTAAAATATTTACAATATCCTTTTTACCCCTGGGAGGATCGTTGTTGGTTTTCCGCAGTTCTTCCGAAATAGAGGTAAATTTTTCTTTTAGTTTTTCCTCTGTTTCAACAAATCTCTGCCTTACTTCCCCCTCGATTTTCGCGAGACGGTCATTAAGGTTTTCGGGCCATACTGGTTCCCTGTTTTTTATTAGAACCGGGGAAAGCACACCCGACAAAACAATCAGAACAACCGTTACAAACAACAAAATAAAATACTTCGAGCTACCGGCAAAGATTTTTTTCAGCATTTCAGTTAATCGTTATCTGGGAAATTTTCCAGTTTTCTCCGGCAAGTTTTAATGAGATATATACCTTGGAGATTTTTCTTACTCCCTTATACCTGTATGAGAACTTCCCGGACGCAAAAGGATATGGTTTATCAAATTTTATATTATTGAGCCTGAAATTAGCCCCTTCAATTTTTTTCAGGAAATCCTTCAGAATATGATATGCCTGATTTCGTGAAAAATAACCGCTCGTACCATTTTTTATACTTAGATAAATATTACCGGCAATATCATCGTCAAACTTATCAATACTGCAACTTTTTAAACCTGCCTCGAACCTGCTGAATATCTTTCCGGGTCCCTGGATAAAATCAGCGCCGGCCGGTGAACCCTGAATAAAAAAAGGGCCGCAAATAATGGCGATTAAAATCATTCTCACAAACATTTCTCATATCTTTCATTCTCATTCGCAAAATACTCAATTAACATTAAAAAAGCATACCCCGTTAAGGGTATGCCGCAATATTTCTTCCGGTTTTTTCTTTTACCTGCTCCTTACCGTCGAAGGTGAGGAATGAATCTTTCGTTCAACATTTTTTTTCAACATTTTTTCACCCGGTATTAACTGAAATGCCCAGTCAAATACCATTCTTTCCGGAGTAATCTGGGATACCCTTATCTTAGCATAATGATTATCAACAGTCCAAATCACATAGGTATGGTTTATCTTCGCTTCGACATACTTCACATTATCATCAGGTAAAATGGGTACCCAGCCTCCGGTTGGCGCCTCGGTAATATCATAAATATCATCAGTCCGTCCCATATCCTGGATGTCGAATTCTTCCCATACATTCAGGTAAAACACCCCTTCATAATTTTCGAAAAAGAAATCGGCCAGATAATCATTATAGGACACAATTGATTCTTCGGCAAAACTGAAACCGGCAAGGTCGGGCTGAGTTATATAGTCATAGACAATTTCATTTGTTCCTTCAGGACGCGCGATCCCATATACTTCATCATAACTGAGCTCACTTTCGTTGTTATTAAAATCGTAAGCGGCGACACCATAGTAATATTTTTCGCCGTTAACCGCTTCATAGTCGACAAATGAAGTATTGGGTGTTGACCCGATCAGTGTATATTCACCCCAGTAATCTTCCGCGTAATAGATATTAAATCCCTGCAGATCTCTTTCCGGGGGGGCTGACCAGTGAATTTCAACTTCTCCGTCGTAGGAATAAGTTCTTACATTTGTCGGCGGAGAAGGGGGCGATGTATCATAAGAAAATGTATCTTCGTCACAGGAATAGAAAAATAGTGTCAATCCCATGAGCATAAGCAAAAGTGTTATATTTTTTCTGGTTTTCATTTTTTCTCCTTTTTGTTTATTAAATAAACAGCAAAGAGAATGCCAAAGTATTTCCCTTGAAATTACTTATTTTTGAGCATATCAATGCGGTTTTAAAAATAAAAGTGTCCACTTATTTATACAAACAGGTGGACACTTTTTTGAAAATTATATTTTATTGTAGCTTCCTTCAAAGAAAAGCTGTCCTTTATTTATCGTCGCGACAGGTTTTCCGGTAAGCAGTCTTTTATCGAAGGGAGTATTCTTCGATTTACTTCTGAACTTATTAACATCTACAGTCCAAACTTTCCCCGCATCGAAGATAGTCAGGTTCGCTTTTTCACCTTCCGCGATTTTCGGGATTTCAAGATTGAGTATTTTCCGCGGATTTACCGCTAATTTATAAATAAGGTCTTCGATTGTAAGATGTTTTTTATTTACAAGTTCACTGATTGATAGTCCGAGCTGGGTTTCGAGGCCGATAATACCGTTTGGCGCGTAAATAAATTCTTTCTCTTTATCTTCTACAGCATGGGGGGCGTGATCACTTGCAATACAGTCGATAGTGCCATCCTTCAGCCCTTCTATCACAGCTTCAACATCCTGGCGGGTCCTAAGGGGGGGATTCATTTTGTAATTGGTATCATAAGACTTAAGCGAGTCGTCGGTAAGAGTAAAATGATGGGGTGTAACCTCGGCTGTCACATTTATTCCCCTGGCCTTCGCTTCCCTGACAAGCTGAATGGAATTTTTCGTACTTATATGAGCAATATGAACCTTTCCGCCAGTATATTCAGCCACTATAATATCACGGGCAACAATCAGATCTTCAGCGATTGATGGCAGCCCGGCCAGTCCTAAAGTAGTTGAGACAATACTTTCGTTCATTACTCCCTCATCCATTGAGGAGTCTTCGCAGTGCTCTATAACCGGGGTGTTGAATTTTTTTGTATATTCCATCGCGCTGCGGAGTATAGCGGCGGTTTTTACCGCTACGCCATCATCTGAAAAAGCCACAGCGCCCATCTCATGCATCTCGGCCAGAGGGGCCAAAAACTCACCTTTCCTTTCAAGTGTTACAGCGCCTATCGGAAAAACATCTACCAGGTGACTCTGGGATTTTGCCCTGATCAGGTTAACCACCTCGGCTGAATCGGTAGCGGGAGTGGTATTTGGCATGCAGGCGATGCCGGTAAATCCCCCGGCGGCGGCTGAATCACTGCCTGTTTTAATAGTTTCGGTATGTTCTCTGCCCGGTTCTCTCAGGTGTACATGCATATCAAAAAAGCCTGGCGCGCAATAAAAGTCATCAAACTCATATACCGCCGCGTTCTCTGTATCCGATTCCGGAATATCTCCGATTTTTTTAATAACACCATCCTCAATAATCAAATCGGTTTTTCTGTTTAATCCCTGGAGCGGGTCTGTCAGAATCACTCCTTTTAATATAGTTTCCATTTATTCCTCTGATTTTAATTCATTGTACCAAGTAAATAAAGCGCTGCCATCCTGACAGCCACACCATTTGTAACCTGGTCGAGTATGAGCTGATATGGTCCGTCCGCGACTTCTGAAGAAAGCTCGACACCCCTGTTAATCGGACCCGGATGAAGAACAAGAATATCCTGATTGTATTTGTCAAGTCTTTCGGCGGTAATACCAAAATAGGTATGATATTCCCTTGTGGAAGGTATTGTGGTGCCCGCTTTCCTTTCAAGCTGAATCCTCAGCACATTAATCACATCATTTTCTTTGATCGCTTCATCAATTGATGTGTAAATCTTTACTCCAAGCTGTTCAAGAAACCGGGGGATCATTGTCGCCGGACCACATACCGAAACATTCGCGCCCGCTGTTTTTAAACCGAATATATTGGAAAGCGCGACTCTGCTGTGAGCGATATCTCCGACAATACAAACATTCAGCCCTTCAAGTTTGCCAAACTTTTCTCTTATCGTATACATATCCAGAAGGGCCTGGGTCGGATGTTCATGTCTTCCATCTCCCGCGTTAATGATATTCGCGTCCGATATCCTGGTCAGGAACTGCGGAACACCTGATGATTCATGTCTGACAACAATCATGTCAACCTTCATTGCTTCAATATTCCTGACAGTATCCTTAAAAGTTTCACCTTTTTTTGTACTGCTTGTAGAAGCGCTGAAATTTATTACATCTGCCGACAACCTCTTTTGAGCAAGCTCAAATGACATTCTTGTTCGGGTAGAACTTTCAAAGAAGAGGTTGACAATTGTTTTGCCCTGGAGTGTGGGCACTTTTTTAATGGGTCTTTCCAGAATCTCCCTGAAAGTCGAAGCAGTATCAAGAATGAGATGCAAATCTTCGGCCGGAACCCCGTATAATCCTAATAAATGTCTGCTTGATAATGCCATTTCCTTACTCGCCAGTTTGTTTTTCAGTTACGTCAATTAAATAGACTGCGTCTTCACCATCAATCTCTTTCATCTTAACTTTAACTTCCTCATTTATGGAAGTCGGAATATTTTTGCCAACAAAATCAGCTTTCACCGGCAGTTCACGGTGTCCCCGGTCAACAAGAGAACAAAACTGTATGGTATCGGGGCGGCCAAGGTCCATAAGCGCGTCCATAGCGGCTCTGACAGTTCTTCCCGTATAGAGCACATCATCAATCATAACAACATCACGATTGCTAATGTCAAAAGTAATATCGGTCACAGAAACTTCCGGCTGTTTCAGTCTTGTCCTAAAATCATCCCGGTAAAGGGTGATATCAAGAATTCCAAACTGGGGAGTTGAGTCATCTATCTCCTTCATTTTGTCCCTGATTCTGCGGGCGACAAATTCGCCGCGGGTTTTAATTCCAATGACCACCAGGTTTTCACATCCTTTGTTTCTTTCCAGAATTTCATGCGCCAGCCTGGTGATTGTGCGGGTCATTCCCGCTTCATCAATAATTTTTGCTTTTATGTCCATATACAAAAAATCCTCCTTGACTTTCGTCGCGGAGGTCTCCATTTTGATTTTTTATTTCATCTTTCATTCCTTTTTTATCTCCCGGATAAACTTAAAGGAAAAATCAGTTAATTTTAGTTAACCAAGATAAAATATTTTATTTTAAAATCCAGAATAATTTTCATCAGCGAATGATTTTAAATTCTATTCTCCTGTTAATTGCTCTTCCTGTGGCTGTTTTGTTATCTGAAATCGGATTTGCCGAACCATAACCCACTGCGATAAGCCTTTCTTTCGCGACACCGCGGGCAGTCAGGTAGTTTTTAACTGTCTGGGCTCTTTTCTGCGATAACCTCTGGTTAAACTTCTCTGAACCTATATTATCGGTAAATCCCTGAATTTCAACTTTCATACCGGGATTCCGGAGTAATACCTGTACGGCATGGAACAGAACGGGGTAAGCTTCCGGCGTTAGTTTGGTGCTGTTAAAATCAAAATTCACACCAACGAGGACCCATTTTTCACCCGAAGAAGAATATACATTTTCACTTCCGGTCTGTTGTCCGCTTCTGGTTTCCATTGGAACAGGTTTCTCGACAACAACTTCCTTAACAACTTCACGGGGAATGTTATCCTGAACAATCTTTTCTATTCGGTCATAATCTATATTAGCCGACGGAACATCGGAAGAAGCCGCCAGGCCGTGATATACGTTGCAATATTTTGATGGTTCACCTGTGCTCAGGTAATATAAAAGCCCGATATCGACCTGCATATATGAATCGTACCAGCCCCCTAAGAGTCCGCTTGTGTTATTTGTGCCCGCGTCACCATCAAGTCCGCCAGTTGGAACTGTATTGTAGATTAATTCAGCGCTAAGAAACCAATCATCTCCAACCTGCCAGTTTGCGCCCAATCCAGTAGCCAATTTGAAATCCAGGACAAAATCTTTGCTGGCATAAGCAACGCTCGGAGGATCGGAATGCATAAATGCAAGCAAACCCCCGCCGATTGAAAAATAGGGTACAAGTTCCTCACAGGGAACAAAATGATAAAGCAAACTTATATCACCGGATAATCCATTTATACTTGTTGAATTTGTAGGGAACTCAGTTTCCATGTGCAGAAGGGTGCCCATAAACCGAATCGAAGCATGCTCGGATATATCGTTTTGAATTACACCGTAAGCCCCAAAGTTTACCATCTGGGGTGTTGAGGCAGTATTTACCAATCGTGGATATGAGAATCCAAAACCATAACGCCAGCTGTCTTTATATAATTGTCCGCTGGTCGCAACAGTAAATACCAGCATTAACAACACGATGAAAGTGGCCATTCTTTTCATTTTATTGTTCCCCTTAAATATATTAATCCGCTTTCATGAAAAAAGCACTTTCCTATACTTTTAACTCTGTTTAACTTATTTTTTGACATTACGGTATACTCTTTTAATGTCATTTTTTTTATATTAAGCACAGTATATCTGCTTTTCGGTAAATAAGATAAGAAAAGAAAAGTTAAAATACAAATCTTTTTTTGTGCCTAAGATCAAATAAAATAACAAATTATTATATTCAGTTAAAAAATAACATTAGGCAGTTCACATAAACATGCTAAATAACAAGTCTTAAATAGAAGTCTCTTTTTCTTTGTTTTTTCACAGATTATAATATATTTATCGTAAGAGGTATCCTTTTTTTTTAACTATTTTATAGTATTTTTACAGATTCACATTTTTATATGTTTTTATTGCCATTTACACTTCGGAGATTCCGGTCGCGGATATGAATTTTTTCTTAGTCATAAAGTTACGTCTTTCGACATTTGTTAACAATTCCGTATACTTTCAGAATTTTGCTTATGAAGTATTCAGGAACTTCCTGAACTTTTATCATATCCGGAAAATCACCTCACTTGTTTTATTTCGCCAGATATTTTTCACAGGATTTCAGGCATTAAGTCTTATCGGTTTCAGCGCCCTTATGATAGGCAGCATCATTATGATCGAGGCTCACCTGGTATTTGCCAACCTTGGCCACGACAAACTTATGTATACAATCCTTGTTTCTGTTGTTACCCGTGAGCTTGGCAGTTTTATTCCCGCCCTTATTATTATAGCCCGTTCAGGCACCGCGATGACAACAGAAATAGGAAATATGGTCATCAACGCCGAAATCGACGCGCTGAACTCAATGGGTGTTTCACCGCTGGCTTATCTCGTTGTGCCCCGGCAGATAGCTGTGGTTTTTTCTCTTCTCCCCCTGAGTGTTTATTTTAATATAATCGCCCTGCTTTGTTCCGGAATTATGGCGCAGCTTCTCTTCAATATTACATTTAATGATTTTTTCATTAAACTTTTTGCCGAAATGAATATGGGTGATATTCTTCTTAATGTCATTAAAGCTGTATTGTTCGGCATAGCGATTCCTCTGATTTCCTGCTACCAGGGATTAAATGTTATTCAGGCCAGAACGGAAGTGCCGCAGCGAACTTCAAAAGCTGTCGTTCAGTCGATATCGGCAGTAATATTTCTCGATATCATTATAATTTCAGTTTTTTATATGTTATAATATGAGTTTTATTCTCAAAAATATAACTAATGATGCCGGAGAAAAAAAAAGCATCAATAATCTGAATGCCACCATTAATTCGGACAGGCTTATCCTGCTCGCAGGGGATAAAACTTCGGGCAAACAGATGCTGCTTAAAATTGTCGGAGGCATGCTGCCTCCCGATAAAGGAACAATTCATTATAATGACCTCAATCTCTATCCTTATAATCTTGAGGAGATGAGAGCTGTGAGAAGCCGGATATCTTTTGTTTTCCAGAATGGAGGCCTGCTGGCAAATCTGAATATTCATGAAAATCTGCGCCTGCCTCTCGACTTTCTGAAACCTGAACTTACCGACACGGAGAAAGAGAAAATTATTTCAAATTATATGGACAAATTCCAATTATTTAATATATTGGAAAAACGTCCTTCCGAACTTACGCTGGATGTAATAAAACAGGTCGGGTTTGTAAGAGCTCTTTCCACCGGCCCTGAAGTGTTAGTGATGAATGAACCGGTTTCAGATTGTGAGGTTACCGGTGTGCGAAATATAATCAATGAAATAACCGCTCTGAAGAAAGAGAAAAAAGGTATTATCATGATCAACCAGACTTCAAATGAGTTCCTTAATATGGCTGATCAGATACTTATTATGAAACAGGGAATGATCGTAGATTCAGGCACCTATTCTGAACTGCGCACAAATTACAACTTTGCGGGAAATAACACCGAAACGACCGGGGATTATGTCTGATGAAATTGAAGTTTAAACACACTGGGTATATAGTTTCTGTCTTTGTCCTATTGTCATTTGTCATGATTATTTTTATTTTGGCTCTCCTGACCGTCGATAAAAAATATTTTACACAAAAACACCCTTTTCAAACCAGGTTTAGTGACGCCATCGGCTTTCCACATCCACTCCGGTCATGTTCAAAGGATACAACATCGGGAGGGTTAAGGAATTTACTCTTACCGATTCAAATAAAGTGGACGCTCAGATAATCATCTACGACGGCTACCAGGATAAGATCACGGAAGGTTCTGTTTTCAGCAAATCGGGTAATCCTTTTACCGGCGCAAGCTCTATTGAGTTTTATGAAGGGCCCGATATTTCAAAAAAAGTTCCGGTGGGCAGTTTCCTTCCTTCTCTTGATTCACCCGAAGGAAAACTACTTATGGCCGGAAAAGATTATATGAGAACAAGTGAAATCATGTTTTCACTCCTTTCCAATCTCAATACTTTGCTTGAATCAATGAACCGGACTGACAGTATGAAAGACGGGGTGCTCTATACCTTATTAATCAATGGAGCCAGGGCATCGCAAGATCTCACCGAAACTGTCGCCAAACTGAACGGACTTTTTGATCAGCTTATTGTAAGCGTCGCAAATAATCAAAGCAGCCTTAACCAGACCCTTTCAGGAGTTATAAAGGTTTCGAACAATCTTTCGGAAGTATCTCAAAAACTGGTGACAACCTTATCCGGCGCCGATTCTCTTATTTATGCTTATAAAAAACCTGAAGGGCTGATAAGAAATATGATTGATCCGGGAGGCGGGCAGATTTTTACGCCGGCAGAAAAGCTTATCAAAGGTCTCGACAGCCTGACAAACGAATTTTCCGGAGTCGGGCATTATATAAATTCACAATCGGCTGAGATATCACTTGTACTCGACAATATAAATACCACTTTACTGGAATTAAGAAAAACTCTGCAGGGTCTCAACAACAGCCCTCTGTTACGTTATGGCATCGATCCTGTGAAAGATACAGAAAAAACCGGACAGAAAATAAGGCAGACAGAAATTGAATAAAAAGTTAATTCTATTCCCGATATTCATTTTACTGGCAGCTTCTGCCTGTTCATTTACCTCGGAAGCTCCAAGAGATAATCCCGATATATATAATGGCAGAAAATTCCTTCAAAAAGGGATGTACCTCGTCGATACCGGCAATAATGATTTTGCCGTTGAAAATTTTATTTTCGCTTACAATTCATTTTCCCTGGCCGATTATCTGCCGGGTAAAATTAAAGCGGCCTGCCGCCTCTATAAAAACTATAATCTGGCCGGCGATGTTCAGAAGTGTGAAGAGTGGAGAAAAAAAGCGGAATTACTCATTGAATCCAATCATTCCGGAATGGAATATATTACTCTGGCGAAAGCTGAAATTCATTTTTCAAGAAAACAATACCGCGAATTACTGGATATGACCGACAGCTATGATAATACTCCGGAAGAAATTAAGGGTCAGATACAGTGTTACAGAGCCCTGTCAGCCCTTAAATGTGGTGAGGATTATTCACTCCTTATTGGAGAAATTAAAAATACTGCCGATCGACTTTGCGAAATGCGCGAGGATGATGAGCTTCCGGATATTTCGGCATTAAGTTTTCTTTATTACAACCTGGGATATCTTTCAGCGGAAAAGGGAAATCGGAACAAAGCCATGGATTATCTTGAAAGAGCGATCAAAATTGACAAAGAAATTTCAAATTATCCCGCGGTGGCTGATAACCTGATGCTTCGGGCTAACATACATTTTAAAAGAAAAGAATATTCTGATGCTCTTGCTTTTTATGAAAGAAGCGCCGATATATATACACTCTTAAAGAATGATAAAAAACTTAAAATTATAGCGGACAGAATTCAGGATATTAAAAAACTGACCGGGGAATAAACTTTAGGGAACTGTTTTTTTTATCAGGGATTTCATTATTTATCCCCGCATTCTTAAAATTTACTAGGAATTACCAGTTAATATGGCAAGAAAAAAGAATTACACTTTAGATAAAGAAAAGTTAATAGAATATTTTAAACCGGAATACCTTTTTAACAGGGAACTAAGCTGGCTCGATTTTAACCGCCGCGTAATGGAAGAGGCTACAAATGACAACCTGCCGCTTCTTGACCGGGTGAAATTCATCTCCATTTTTTTCTCGAATCTCGATGAATATTATATGATCAGGGTTTCGGGAATTAAAGAGCAAATTAACGCGAAAATAATTGAACCGACACTTGACGGGCTTACACCTATTGAGGAGCTGGAAAAGATTAAGCATACCGTAAGACCAATGATAGAGAATCTCTATAGTTACTGGAATGAAACTTTATGCAGAGAGCTCAGGCAAAATGATATAAATATAGTTGATGTGGCAGAATTAAGTGAATCAGAAAGAGCCGCGTTAAAATCCTATTTTTACAAAGAAATTTACCCGGTGCTTACCCCTCTCGCTTTTGATCCCGGCAGGCCATTCCCCTATATATCCAATTTGAGCATAAGTTTTGCTCTTATCGTGAGGAACGCGAAAGGGGAAAAACATTTTGCCAGGGTTAAACTTCCAAGTATTTTACCAAGACTTATCCGTCTCGATTCTGTAATTAACCTTGAAGATTCCGACTGCAAATCAAAATTCTGCGCCAAGTTTATTTGGCTTGATGACCTTGTAAGGGCAAATCTTCACATATTATTCCCCGGTCTGGAGGTAATTCAGGCGCATACATTCAGGATCACACGGGATACCGATATTGAGATACAGGAAGATGAAGCTGATGATCTGCTCGCTGTGATTGAAGAAAATATCAGACAAAGAAGATTTGGATCGGTTGTCCGCCTTGAGGTTGAACGCGATATGCCGGAATCGATGATGGAAATTCTTTCTGAAAATCTCATGATATCTTCGGATGAGATACACATTGTTGATGGCAAACCGGGACTAAGCTCTGTTATGGCTTTATACGGTCTTCCCTATTTCCACCTTAAGGAACCGCAGTTTCACCCTGCCACTCCCCAGGTATTTGATGAGGGAGAGAGTATTTTTTCGATTATTAAAAAACGTGATCTCCTCCTTCATCACCCTTTTGATTCATTTAACCCGGTCATTGATTTTATTAAGGCAGCCGTTCACGATCCGGATGTTCTGGCCATAAAGCAGACTCTGTACAGGGTGGGAAGCGACTCCCCGATAATCAAACTGCTGGTTGAGGCTGCTGAAAGAGGAAAACAGGTCGCGGTTCTTGTGGAATTAAAAGCCCGCTTTGATGAAGAAAACAATATTTTCTGGGCTAAGGAACTCGAAAAAGCGGGGATTCATGTCGTTTATGGTCTTGTGGGATTAAAAACTCATTGCAAGATGCTGATGATTGTAAGGAAAGAATATGACGGCGTAAAAAGATATGTTCACCTTGGCACCGGCAATTACAATCATTCAACCGCGAAATTATATACCGACACCGGATTACTGACTGCCGATGAGGATATCTGCGCGGACGTTTCGGAAGTTTTTAATTATCTGACAGGTTATTCCGAACAGAAACGATTCAGAAAGTTATGGGTTGCCCCGATCAATCTCCGTGAAAAGTTTCTGGAATATATCGAAAGAGAAATCAATAACGTGGTAAATGGTTACAGGAGCCAAATTATTTTCAAGATGAACTCCCTTGTTGATCCTTATATTATCGCCGCGCTTTATGAAGCCTCACAAAAAGGGGTTTCGGTATTTCTTATCGTCCGTGGTATCTGCTGTCTCGTACCGGGTGTTCCCGGCCTGAGCGATAATATCAGAGTTGTCAGCATTGTTGGGAGATTTCTCGAACACTCACGTATATATTATTTTTATAACCGGGGAAAAGATGATCTGATCATGAGCAGCGCCGATCTGATGCAGCGAAATCTTGACAGGAGAGTCGAAACCGCGTTTCCGGTAGAGAATAAAGAGTTAAAAGAGGATATCTTAAATAACATTCTCGGAATATATCAAAAGGATAATGTGAAATCACGCGTTCTGCTGCCAAGTGGTAAATATGCCTTTAACCACAGAGTGTTTGATCAACCGGCAACAGATTCGCAAACATGGCTGATGAAACGGGTTTACTCCAGGAATCAATAAGATGTGAGTTCGAACATTTTTACCGAAGTGTCCTTCTGAGCTGAATATTCATCCTTCATGATATATTGAATATGATAGATGCCTGAAGCAAAAGAGGAGTCAATATTCATTTGTACTTCAAGAACCGAAGTTCCTCCGGAGTCTCCGGGTTAAGTTCTTTTAATTCACCTTTATCAGCCTCAAATATTACAGAACTGTCCGGTTGAATTAAATTGACAATATATGTCAAACGCACATCAGGTTTTTTCTCCTCATTAATGAAAAACCCTTTTATTCTGACCGAAGAATTAAGCTCCCAGCTGTCGCCAAGAAAAAACGCGTAAGCGTCGGAACTGAATAATTCAAGCTTTATTTCCCTGCCTGAACAGGCAAAAAGAAGGATGGAAATCAACGTGGCTATTATATATTTATTCATAGATTAAACCGGGGACCGGGAATCCGGCCCCCCTGTTAAATTAAAATTAATGTTTTGCTTTAAAAGTTTTCATAAATTCAACGAGATCTTCAACACCTTTCCTCGGGAACGCGTTATATATTGAAGCTCTCAGACCACCAACAGAACGATGTCCCTTCAATCCTGAAAATCCCGCTTCGCCAGCCGAAGCGATAAGCTCTTTTTCAAGCTCTTCATTCGGAAGTCTGAAGGTAACATTCATCAGTGAACGGTCTTCAGTGGCAACAGTGCTTTTGTAGAATCCATCGCTGTCATCCATATAATCATAAAGGATCGCGGCTTTTTCTTTATTCATTTTGTACATAACATCCAGACCGCCAAGATCGAGAAGCCATTTATAAACCAGTCCCATAATATAAACCGAATAGGAAGCGGGAGTATTATAAAGGAATCCTTTTCTGCATGTACATTATAATTAAGATAAGTATGAAGATTATCGGGTGATCTTTCAAGAAGGTCTTTGCGGATAATAACAAGAGCGCATCCCGCTGGTCCCATATTTTTCTGGGCGCCTGCGTATATAGCGGCATATTTTTTAATGTCGATTTTTTTATGCAGCATATCGGAGGATGTATCACAAATAAGGGGCACATCTCCAACTTCCGGTTCAGTGTGGTACTGGGTTCCGAAAATTGTGTTGTTTGATGTAAAATGCACATAAGAAGCTTCGGGATCGAGTTTCAGCTCTCCCTGTTTTGGAAGCCGGCTGAAATTTTCACTTTCGGTTGTGCCCGCGATATTTACAGACCCGACTCTTTTGGCCTCTTTGACAGCTTTTTTCGCCCACGAACCGGTAACTATATAATCAGCCTTATTCGCCGGAGGCATAAAATTCAGAGGAATCATCGAGAACTGAAGTGTAGCTCCTCCCTGGAGGAAGAGTACCGAATAGTTATCATCGATATTGAGAAGCTTTCTTAAATCCTGTTCTGCTCCTTTAAATATTTCGTCATAGGTTTTTGAACGATGGCTCATTTCCATTACGTTCATACCTGTTCCTTTATAGGAAATAAAATCTTCCTGTGCCTGCTGAAGTACTTCGAGAGGCAGGGTTGCCGGACCGGCGCTGAAATTATAAATTCTATTGTTCATTTTTTCTCCGCTTCAGTTTTGTTTTATATTAAATGTACAACCAGGCCGTCGCGCAGTTTAGGTTCAAACCAGGTTGACTTTGGGGGCATGATTTCATTATTATCCGAGATATTCATCAGATCATCGACAGTTACCGGGAACATTGAAAATGCTGCCTTTGCCTTTCCGCTGTCGACAAGTTTTTCCAGTTCGGCTGTTCCCCTTATGCCGCCGATAAAATCTATATTGTTATCTGTTCTTGGATCTGTTATGTTAAGAAAAGGAGTAAGCAGAAAATTCTGAAGAATACTTACATCCAGATTGTCCCCAACCCCGGGTCCGGGTACAACATTTTCATTGGGAGTTAAAAAGTACCATTTTTTATCCAGGTACATCCCTATCTGTTTTCTCTCTTTTGGTTCGGCTGTGTCAGCAGCTTCAACATTAAAATTGGATTTTACTTTTTCCATAAAAGTCGCGTTATCCATATCATTGAGATTATATACCACACGATTATATGGAAGAATTTTTAATTGTTCGGCAGGGAAAAGAACAGCCAGGAAAAAATTATATTCTTCACTTCCGGTATGTTCAACAGTATTTTCTTTCCTTACCTTCTGCGATCTGCTCGCGCTTGCCGCGCGGTGGTGTCCGTCGGCGATATAGAGATTTTTTACTTTCTCAATTTCAAATACAACAATATCACAATAATCGGCGGGCATCTTCCATACGGTATGTTTTACCCCGTCAAGGGCTTCGAAATCATAAAGAGGCTCGTTTTTTTCCATCGTTTGCGAAACAACATTATTTACCTCTTCAATACCCCTGTAAGTTAAAAACACTGCTCCTGTCTGCGCTTCGGTGGTTACAATATGATTTGTTCTGTCATCTTCTTTAACTTTCCTTGTTTTCTCATGTTTCAGGATAACATCATTATCATAATCTTCCACTGAAAAAGTCGCCGCTATTCCCACCTGCTCCTGATCGCCCATTATCAGACGGTAAACATAAAAATGGGGCTTTTCGTCCTGAACCAAAGGAGCTTCGGCAATCAGCCTTTGAAGATTCTCCTGCGCTTTTTCATAAACTGATTTGTCATAGGGATTTACATTTTCATCAAGTTCTATTTCCGATCTTGTAACACGTAAAAAGCTGATCGGGTTATTTCTGGCCATATCGGCAGCTTCTTCTCTGTTAACAACATCGTAGGGCACGCTGGCTACCAGGTGAGCTACCTTGCTATCAGGTCTAAGAGCTTTAAAGGGTCTTATTACTGCCATATTTTCTCCTGATTATTCATTATCTTTTTATTCCCGCGGAGGGGGTAAAAGTAACGGTAATATTATTTACAATAACAATTGGTAAAATATCAAAAGGGGAATTAAATCCCAAAAAAATTCTTTTTTTTAACCTTCCTTTGCCCATACCATACAACATTATTATATTAGGGAATAACAACTCAATTTTCTGACGGATATGAAGAAATTTTCAATATTATTTATTCTGCTCGTAACTGTTTTTTCCGCATTCAACACTTCGGCACAAAGAAGATTTAACATCTCTGTTATTTTTGACGGGAAAGAAACATTAATCGAATACAATGAGATCCATGGTATGTTTTATGTTTCGGCCGTTGAATTAGCAAAAGCCTTTGCCGGCGCCATCTATTACAACAGTAAGGCGGCCAAAGCGGAAATTAAGCTAAGAAATTACAATATCAAAATTACCGGTAGAAACCAGTTTATCAGCCTCGTATCGCCCGATTCGAAGAAACAAAAGCTCTACCAGATACCACTTTCAACTCTTATGGCAAGAGGAGATGTGATTGTGCCTCTCGATTATCTGATTCCCTATCTTGAGATGGCTACAGGTTACAGACTCGATTATGACAAAAAACGGAGAATAATAAAAACCGGGGAAGCTTCACCGGTGGCGAGTCATGATCCTGATCTGCGAAAAAGCTCTTCTTTCGAAAATGTTGATTCCGATTTCGATCTTTTCGGGATAACACTCGAGGAAAGGTCGAACGGAACACTTATTAAGCTAAAGACTTCAAGGGAGTTGCCCGGTTTCAGAAGCGCGCTCAGGAATGAAACACTTTTTTTATTTCTGACCGGTATATCTGTTGACCCCGCGCTCGAAGAAAAATTTAAAGCGGAAGGACTCGTTTCAGGCCTCTCAATAAAAAAAGTCGCGCAGACTGTCCAGCTTGAATTCCCCCTTAAAAAGGGAATAACAAAACATGAAACCTTTAAGGACCCCGAGACAGGTGAACTTATAATAACCCTTCACAATAAGCTGCTGCATAATAAAACAGAGATTAAGGATCCGGGACTGGTGGAAATTACACCTGAAAAAATTAAAGAAGAGAAAGAAAAGCATAAATGGGAATTTGACTGTATTGTAATCGATCCGGGTCACGGCGGACGGGATGGTGGCGCTGTCGGTTACAGGGGAACCAGGGAAAAAGATGTCAACCTTAAGATAGCCCTTAAGCTTGGCAACCTGATCAGGAAAAATATGGATAGTGTTAAAGTGGTATATACAAGAAAGGATGATACTTTTCTGGAGCTTTATAAAAGGGGGCAGATAGCGAATGAAAATAACGGCAAACTCTTCATTTCGATTCACTGCAACTCATACCGAGAAAAACCAAGCAAACCACGTGGTTTTGAGGTTTATCTGCTGCGGCCCGGAAGAACAAAGGAAGCTATTGAAATAGCGGAATTTGAAAACAGCGTTATTGAATTTGAGGAAAATCCCGGGAAATATAAAAAACTGACAGATGAGAATTTTATTCTTGTCAGTATGGCACATTCTTCTTATATGCGTTATTCTGAAAAATTCAGTGATATTCTGAATAACAACTGGCTTACAGGAGCCTCAATCCCTTCGCGGGGCATTAAGCAGGCTGGTTTTTATGTGCTCGTCGGCGCTTCCATGCCCGGAGTTCTTATTGAAGCGGGTTTTCTTTCCAACAGTGAGGATGAACAGTACCTTCGTTCCGATAAAGGACAAAACCAGATTGCCCGGACATTATTCAAATCTGTCAGGGAATTTAAAAATTATTACGATAAATCTCTGAACGGTTCATAACAAAATAGTGTTATCGAAAAATAACTGGAGATTTTTACTTTTTTATATCAATTTAAGAACCGGAATTATCTATGACTAACGCACAAAAATGGGTAGCTGCTTTTCTCTTTTTATTTGTTGTTCTTTTTGCCCTTTCCCGATTTACAAATACTTTTGAACCGGAACCTGAAAATCTGAATTATAACTATCAGGCAGAGGCAACAGAGCCGGACGGACTCACTCTTATAACCAACGCCGGTTGTCTTTCTTGTCATGGTGAAAATTTCGAAGGAACCAACCTCGGACCGGCTCTTGTTAAGCTCGATCAGTACTGGTCGAGAGATGATCTGATCAATTACCTGCGAAGCCCTTCCGATTTTGCTTCCGGTGATCGTTTCCGTGATTATAAAAAGAAATTCAACAAAGTGGTTATGCCCTCCTATAAACAAATTGATGTTAAAGATCTCGGCAAAATGGTCGATTATCTCCTTAAAAATGCCGGGCAAAAATAGCTCATCCCGGCTGATTTATTTTATACTTTTTACTATAGCCCGGAAACCTGTAAACAATTCATATAAAGGAACTTGCTTATCCGGAATAAAAAAATTATTTTAGAGTGTAAAGTATTTTTTCATATAAAATCTAATTGTTTTATTCGTGTAAAATAAGGTAAATGAGTCATGAAATCCCTTTTGCATATTTTACTTCTCCTTTTCGCCGTGACATTTATTTATGGCCAGGAAAAAAATCCCAATGATAATTGTTTCCGTTGTCACGGGATGCAAACTCTTGGTAAACGAACAGACCACTCTGGTTTGATAAAGGACCTCTCAATAGATAAGTCCGAATTCGAACTTTCCAATCATGCCGGATTTTATTGCATTGATTGCCATTCGGAAGATTTCGAAACTTTTCCGCATACTGAGGATGCCGCCGATGAAGAAATAGCGTGTACCGACTGTCATGAAGATGATCCCGATTCAAGCTTCATTATGTTCGAACAGATAGAAACAGCGTTTGACGCCAGTATTCATAAAGAACTCCTCGGTGATGATTTCACATGTTTTAATTGTCATGACGCCCATAGTTTCAGAATTCAGGCGCGGCTTTCAGAAAATATAAAACAAACCGTCCTTTATGATAATCAAATATGTATGGATTGTCATAATAACTCGGATAAACTGAATCTTTATACCGGAAGGGTTTTTCCAAATCTCAAGGTGACGCACGACTGGCTGCCCCATCAGCAGCTCCACTGGGAAAATGTAAGGTGTATAGATTGTCATACCTCGGCTGAGGAACCTGGTGTGGCCCATAACATTCTGCCAAAAACCGAAGCGGTCAGAAACTGTGTGGAATGTCATTCTACTGAAAGCCGGCTGGCTCATACCTTATACAAGTTCCAGACACAGAGTGAACGCTCGGAAGCAGGTTTTTTTAATGCCGTAATTATGAATAACTCTTACGTTATCGGCGCTACACGAAATTATTACCTTAATATTCTGAGCTTCATAATTTTTGGCGTCACTCTTATAGCTCTTTCGGTTCATGGCTGGAACTATGCCGGAGCGAAGAAAAGAAAAACAACAAAAGCAAAAATTCACCGTGAATATTTTTATCCCCTGTGGCTGAGATCATGGCACTGGGTAAACGCCATTCTGTTCCTGCTCCTTATCTTTTCAGGAATTACTTTACAGTATGCTTCTGTTGAAGATCCCTTCCTTAGTTTTGACAGCGCGATAACAATTCATAATACATGCGGTATTTTACTTACTCTTAATTACCTGCTTTTTTTCCTCGGCAATCTGGCAACAGGTAATTATAAACAATATATACCAAAACTGAAGGGTATTATTAACCGCCTTTTCCTTCAGGCAAAATTTTACCTGATAGGCATTTTCAGAAATGATCCTCATCCTTTCCACACAACAATCGATAAAAAGTTTAACCCGCTTCAGCAGATAACTTATCTCCAGATTATGTATGTGGCAATTCCAATTATGCTGGTTACCGGATGGGCGCTTCTATTTCCCGAGTTTATCTTTGAGGACTTCTTCGGTGAAAGCGGATTAGGTCTTACCGCCCTTCTGCATACTATAACCGGCTTTTTCTTATCATTATTTATGTTCGGCCATATTTATCTCGCGACAACAGGAACCTCTGTAATGAGCAATATAAGAGCAATGATAAACGGATGGCACGAAACTGAACAAGAACATTAATCCTGCGGAGATATTAAAATGAAAGAAACATTCATAGATTTCATAAAAACATTAAGAGGTAAAATTCTTTTCGGAATTGCTCTCCTTTATTTTATCGGATGGCTGTTCATGCGGTTTATTTACCCTTCCGCTTTCGAATGGTATACCGGTGTGAAGAACGCTCCTCTTACATTTGATACGAGTGTTGAACTTACAGATAATGAGTTTGACGCCCTGGTAAAAGAAATTGTATATGAAGAAAGAATTGACCGGGCCCGGGAAATTACCAGTGATATCGAAGATGAATTCACCCGGAACGAAAGGGTGAAAATGCTTCTGAACACCAGTTCCTTTCGTGGAGAGTCCGATTTTAAACATATCAAGTATTTCACCGATGCCGGAATCCGGAAGTATGAAGGCCCCAAAACCTGCCTCCGGTGCCATGGAACAATGAAAGTAAGAAAACCGGACGGCACAATTGAGGAAGTAAATACAATGGATGATATTGTAAATACCGTTCACTTTCAGTTTCAGAAGATGGCTGGCGGATTTACAACCTATGGTTATGATGGCAGAAAGGTCAACGAAGGCCGGCCGATACCGGTTGGCAAAATCGACCGCGCGTGCGGAATCCCGGGCAGCTTTTCCTGGACCGGCTGGGCCGAACTTATAGAAACCTATCCCGAACACCTGGATGGTGAAATGGAACTGAGAAGTGAAGGCTGCGGACAGTGTCATATCGGAGGTAATTATCACCCCGCTACTGAACTTATGATGCCTATAGGTGACGTTGCCGAAAGCGCGAAAGATGGAATCGACTGCCTGATCTGCCACTCGCAGAAATATGATATGAACCATAAATATGTTATTAAAGATGATGTAGGCACCCGCTGGAATCAGGACAGGACTTTAAAAGCCGCGATGACTGTTACCAATCCTTCCAGCAATAACTGCCTTAACTGTCATCAGCATAATATGGGTGGCGACGTTTATGCCAATAATGTATCGGCAAAAAGCCCTGGGTATAAAAACAAACGGCTTTTACATGAAGGCGCTAAAAGGGGAAATCCTTTCAGTCCCGAAAATGATGTTCATGCCCGCGCCGGCGTCCAGTGTACTGACTGTCACCAGCCGGAAGGACATAAAATTCCGCGCGGAATAAAAGGCACCGACCTTGTGGCTAATGATCTGCCGGGGAAAACCGTTGACTGTCAGAACTGCCATACAGCGGCTCCTCACAGCGCAAATGAAGATATTGCGGTCATGCTTAACGGACATATCGACGTTATAGCATGCGAAACCTGCCATATAAAAAATCTGGAAGAGTTTAATGTTGTTTTAAGAGACTGGGTAAATCCCAAATGGAATGCCGAAGAAGGAGTTTATACTCCAACCGATGTTCTCCATGCGGGAGAACCGAATGAGGGATTTACCTTTTTATGGTTCAATGGCAACGGAACCTTCCTCGCAAACGCTCTCGGAAATAATCCCGATACTTCAGGTTCCGATAAATACAACCCCCTTATGGATCACCTCACCGGCCTTGTGAATGACGAGGACGCTGAAAAGGTAAAAGAGAAACTGAAACATATCTTCGCCGATCAGGATATGGATTACGATAAATATATTGAAGGCTTCAACAACACTCTTTCACAGATGTCAGAAGAACTGGTGAAAAAACGGGCTGAGATGATCGAGAAAAATATCAAGCCTCTACAGAATATGGGTAAAAGTAAAATATATCCCTTTAAACTCTTTAACGCGAAGATGTTCGAAGACCTGGATAATGAAGGCCCTTTTGGAGCTATGATACTTCCATTCGATTATCCGACTTATTACCAGACAGGAAAACCTCTTGAGGCAGTAAAAAAAGCAATTCAGCACCCGATTGTTAAAAGGATGTATCAATTTCCATTCAAAGCCTACATGATGGATGAGTTCATGTACTATTTCGGGGTGGATGAGTGGAGCGCTGAATTTCCGCTTGATGATGATGGCAACTTCAAGAATGTTGAGCCGAAATGGATGCGGCAGTATGGCACTCTCATGGTTAACCATGGCATTCAGAAAGAAGGCCGGACATGCGGTGAATGCCACTCAGATAACGGCATTCTCAATTTCGAACGCCTTGGTTATTCACCCGAAAGAGCGGCCGAACTCAGGAACATTCCTGAAATGAAATTCTTTGGCAAAGACAAAATAACCCGAAAATAAATTTTTATCTTAAAGCGTGATCTGTCACCGTATGGATCACGCTTTTTTTCTCCCTCCCGGTAAGAATCTCTCCAATAATTCCCCCCCCTATTAGCTATCCATTCTTAAAATATTTATTTTTCGTTATTATATTTAATCTATTACCCGGAAAGAATTTGAAACTGGCGATTGTTCACGATTGGTTTTCCGATTTCGCGGGATCGGAAAAATGTATTGAATCATTCACAAATTTATATCCCGAAGCCGATATTTTTTCTCTCGTCGATTTTATGGATGAAACTGACAGACAGGCAGTGCTTAAAGGTAAAAAAGCAAAGACCACATTTATCCAGAATCTGCCCTTCTCACAAAAACTATTCAGAAATTACCTTTCCCTTTTTCCCCGGGCAATAGAGGAAATTGACCTGAGAGGATATGATGTAATTCTTTCCAGTTCGCACGCTTTCGCGAAAGGAATCCTCTGTAATACTGAACAGCTTCATATATGTTACTGCCATACTCCCATTCGTTACGCCTGGGACCTTTATCATCAATATCTTGATGAAGCGGGACTAAAAAAAGGACTAAAAGCCTGGTATGTAAAACGAACTCTGCACAATATAAGGTTATGGGATTCAACCACCGCGAACAGGGTAAATCACTTTATTGCCAATTCCGGTCATATAGCCAAACGCATTAATAAAATATATGGCAAAAAAGCTGATGTCATCTATCCCCCGGTCGATATTGATAAGTTTGAACTCTGCGCTGAAAAGGAAGATTATTACCTTATCGCGGCCCGTTTTGTGCCATATAAAAAAGTAAACCTGGTAATTGAGGCCTTCACGAGGATGCCCGATAAAAAACTCATCGTTGTTTCCGGCGTGCAGGATATTAAAAAAGCGGGAATAAAAGTAACTAAGAATATCGAACTGCTCGACTTTCTTCCTTTTGAGGAATTAAAGAATTATATGCAAAAAGCGAAAGCTTTCCTCTTTGCCGCCGAGGAAGATTTCGGCATTACGATAGTAGAAGCGCAGGCCTGCGGAACTCCGGTGATCGCCTTTAAAGTGGGCGGAGCTTCTGAAACTGTTATCGACGGAAAAACCGGAATTCATTTCGATGAACAGACTCCCGAGTCAATCGTGAAAGCTGTAAATAAATTTGAAGAATCTGCTTCTGCTTTTGATCCGGAATCAATCAGCCGCCATGCCGCCCGATTTTCACGGGCAATTTTTGAGAAAAAAATAAATAATTACATTCTCGACAAGTTTGAAAAATTCAGGGAATAACCGCTGATTATGTTTGCCAATCAACGTTCAATAAAAAATCTAAAAGTTTTTACCGATCTGTGTGTGCTCAACGGCTCATATATTCTTGCCGGCGGGCTGGCTCAGTCATTCGAATTGTTATACCATACTGAAACCTTATGGGCGCTTCTTCTGATACTTAATGTTGTCTGGATTATGGGTTCAAATGTTTTCAGGTTTTATGATGAATTCACCGGTAAAAATTATCTCAGACAGATAATCAATCTGTTCCGGAATACTGTAATTCAGATTTTTGTTGCGATTCTTTTCATCTTTCTGGTTAAAGAACTTTTATTCACACGTTATTTTATTGCTTATTACGCGGTTTTGTTATTCATTTTACTTTTTCTGAAGCAGATAGTTCTAAGAAAAACCATTAAATATTTTCGCAAAAAGGGGAAATATACTCGCAGACTTATGATTATTGGAAGAAGCGAAATAGGGATTCATTTTCTGCGGGAATTAAAAAAAAATTCTGACCTCACTTATGAATTTTCCGGTTTTGTTGATGACACACCGGGTAAAAACGAAAAAGATTTTCTCGGGACACCGGGAGAACTTGAATCGATAATTCATAATAATAAAATCAGCGACGCTGTAATCGCTCTGCCGATGGAAAAATTCGGAATGCTCGGGCCGATCACGCGCACTCTCGATATAAACGCGGTTAAAACATTTGTTATCCCCGACTACTTTAACTACCTCTCTAACAAATTTGAATTCAACCTCTTCGGTAATCTGCCTATCCTCACACTGCGCAGCAACCCGCTCGATGAAGCGCAGTGGAGATTTGTTAAACGAAGTTTTGATATTATTTTTTCGGCGCTGATGATCATTTTTGTTATTTGGTGGCTCTTTCCTGTTATTGCTCTTATTATTAAATCAGGCTCAAAAGGACCTGTCTTTTTCCTGCAGGAACGTTACGGACTTAACAACAGTATATTCAAATGCTACAAGTTCAGAACAATGACAGAATCAGCCAGCAAAAGAAAAAATGAAATGAAAGCGGTCACCCTTGGCGATTCGAGGGTCACTAAAATTGGCTACTACCTCAGGAAATATAATCTGGATGAGCTTCCACAGTTTTTTAATATTCTGAAAGGTGAAATGTCCGTTGTAGGTCCCAGGCCGCATACTATTATTTTTAACGATACCTACCAGGGTTATGTTGAGGAGATAAAATTGCGCCACAGGGTGAAACCGGGTCTGACCGGATGGGCGCAGATTCATGGTCTCAGGGGTGATGTCCCCGATTTCGAGGAAAATAAAAAACGGACCATACAGAGAATTGAACATGATATCTGGTATATAGAGAACTGGAATTTCTGGCTCGATATCCAGATCATTATCGATACTGTTATGCAGGTTATCAGAAGAAAAAATACAGGGTATTAATCCAAAATCAGGAACTGATTTAACCGGGATAAAAACAATAACTTACATGGATTCATTCGAGAAATAAAATCACGAGATAAAAGTCTGGAAGAAAGTCCCGCCAGGGACGACAGAGACAACTTTTCATCCTTGAAAATGGAACATCTATTTTATTGTTTTTTCGCTAAATGAGAAATACTGTTTATATTGAGAGCTTGGGATATGATAATTCGCGATAAACTTCCGCGATTTCATTTTACGAGGGGTAAGGAGTTCTGAATTTATGAAGAATCAAAATGGACACCACAAAAAGAAATATTCCGGGAGGAATTTGTCAGGTTATTACTTGAGGAGGGAGTTGAATATGAAGAAAAACATTTGGATTGAGAGGCAATGTTAACATTCATCCCTTGCGGGTTCGTACACAAAGTAAATGTTGTACATTTTTTCCACTCCGCCCCCACGGGGAATTCCCTGCGGAAACACCCCGTGGTTATTCGAATTAACCCCCTTCGGGGGATTTTTGAATTATATCCAGATTCCGAATTATTCGATATTTTATTGATAATTTCGGAAAAGGTTGAACTTTCAACTTCGTAATGTCCCCGAAGGGGGCAAAGCCTGATAACCACGGACAGCCTCGACAGAGACAGCCCGTGGGGACTAACCAGAGAAAACGACAACATGTCCCGAGGAGGGAGGCAAATCGGCAGATCGGTTGAGGAAACTTTACAAAATCCCCTTCCGGTAAATATGAAATCATTGAGTTTCAGAACTCCTGATCCCGGCTATAAAAAACAATAACTTACATGGATTCATTCGCAAAATAAAATCACGGGATAGAAGTCCGGAAGAAAGTCCCGCCAGGGACAACAGAGACAACTTTTCATCCTTGAAAATGGAACATCTATTTTATTGTTTTTTCGCTAAATGAGAAATACTGTTTATATTGAGAGCTTGGGATATGATAATTCGCGATAAACTTCCGCGATTTCATTTTGCGAGAGGTAAGGAGTTCTGAATTTATGAAGAATCAAAATGGACACCACAAAAAGAAATATTCCGGGAGGAATTTGTCAGGTTATTACTTGAGGAGGGAGTTGAATATGAAGAAAAACATTTGGATTGAGAGGCTATGTTAATATTCATCCCTTGCGGATTCGTACACAGCGTAAATGTTGTACATTTTTTTCACTCCGCCCCCACGGGGAATTCCCTGCGGAAACACCCCGTGGTTATTCGAATTAACCCCCTTCGGGGGATTTTTGAATTATATCCAGATTCCGAATTATTCGATATTTTATTGATAATTTCGAAAAAGGTTGAACTTTCAACTTCGTAATGTCCCCGAAGGGGGCAAAGCCTGATAACCACGGGCAGCCTCGACAGAGACGGCCCGTGGGTACCAACCGGAGAAAACGACAACATGTCCTGAGGAGGGATGCAAATAGGCAGGTCGGTTGAGGAAACTTTACAAAATCCCCTTCCGGTAAATATGAAATCATTGAGTTTCAGAACTCCTGATCCCGGCTATAAAAAACAATAACTTACATGGATTCATTCGAAAAATAAAATCACGGGATAAAAGTCTGGAAGAAAGTCCCGCCAGGGATCCGCCGCGTCGGACAGGCAAGCAGAAAATAGCCCCGCAATTTATTGTGGGGTAAATGGGTAACGTACAATCAAAAAAGTCCCTTCAGGGACGACAGAGACAACTTTTCATCCTCTAAAATAGAAAGTCTTTTTTATTTTTTGCTCGATGAATGAGAAATACTGTTTATATTGAAAGCTTGGGATAGGATAATTTGCGATGAACTTCCACGATTTCATTTTACGAGGGGTAAAGAGTTCTGAAATTATGAAGAATCAAAATGGACACCACAAAAAGAAATATTCCGGGAGGAATTTGTCAGGTTATTACTTGAGGAGGGAGTTGAATATGAAGAAAAACATTTGGATTGAGAGGCAATGTTAACATTCATCCCTTGCGGGTTCGTACACAAAGTAAATGTTGTACATTTTTTCCACTCCGCCCCCACGGGGAATTCCCTGCGGAAACACCCCGTGGTTATTCGAATTAACCCCCTTCGGGGGATTTTTGAATTATATCCAGATTCCGAATTATTCGATATTTTATTGATAATTTCGAAAAAGGTTGAACTTTCAACTTCGTAATGTCCCCGAAGGGGGCAAAGCCTGATAACCACGGGCAGCCTCGACAGAGACGGCCCGTGGGTACCAACCGGAGAAAACGACAACATGTCCCGAGGAGGGATGCAAATAGGCAGTTCGGTTGAGGAAACTTTACAAAATCCCCTTCCGGTAAATATGAAATCATTGAGTTTCAGAACTCCTGATCCCGGCTATAAAAAACAATAACTTACATGGATTCATTCGAGAAATAAAATCACGGGATAAAAGTCTGGAAAAAAGTCCCGTCAGGGAGGACAGAGACAACTTTTCATCCTTGAAAATGGAACATCTATTTTATTGTTTTTTCGCTAAATGAGAAATACTGTTTATATTGAGAGCTTGGGATATGATAATTCGCGATGAACTTCCACGATTTCATTTTACGAGGGGTAAGGAGTTCTGAGTTTAGGGCGACCAGATTTTTATAATATATCACTTTATCCCGGTTGTTTGTCGTTTTAATCCATTTATTCTGCCATCAGCAATATTGCCCCGTTTGAATATGGTTTATTGGGTTTATTGCCGGTTTGTCACTTCCGCTGCCAAAGAACCCCAGTTTAGGAAAACGCTAAATTACAAATTTAACAGCGACAATTATATAAATTGCGGCCTGTGGAAATCTCATTAACAATGAGTGATCGGAATCTTCTCCCCTTGAGATTCAAGGGAATGTCGGTTGGGATTCGATCAGCCTTGAGCAGAATATAATCTTTTGAAAAGTTATATCATTGGAAATAAATGGGAAAGAGAATTTGAGATATTACCATGCAAATTCTAAACGGAATCAAAAAAACTTTGGAAAAATGCGCGTTGACAATTATTCAAATTAAAGGCGCGCAAATAGCGCGCCCACGGAATATTTTGGTTATACAATCTATTTGAGATACAACATTTTTTTACTCAACCTGGTATCCCCGCTTCTTAGCTCATATATGTATATACCTGAAGAGAGGTTTTCAGCGGAATACAACACTTTATACACTCCCGCGTTTTGATAATCTTTAACAAGTGTTCCAACCTCAGCGCCGGTGATATCATAAATTTTTAATTCCACCCTACCTGATTTCGGTAAAGAATACATGATACTGGTTGAAGGATTAAATGGATTCGGATAATTTTGTTCAAGATAATATTTTTCCGGTATACCAGGTACATTTTCTATCATTTTTGAGGGGGGGTTAGTGGGAAGGCGTCCTCTGCCTCCGCCAAATTTGGAGAGGTGCAGAGCGCGGAACTGCACTGTATCCGCTTCATTGATTGTCTGAATTCCCGTTGAATCATATCCGCCATTTATAATGTATCTGAAACCGAGTGAATCAGGCTCCATGCCAAGAGTGTCTAATCCGGCAAGGAAAGCCTCATGTTTCGGTATGGCAAAATGAATATACTTGCCCGGAGCAAAATTATAATCACCGGGAACCAGGATTGAATCTGGCATTGTATATACTTCAATGGTTAAATAGAGAAACAACTGGTGTCCATGGGTGATTTCAGGCCAGCCGGTTGCATTGTCCAATCCATCTAAAGTTATATCAAGGAAAATATTTTCATCAATAGCCCCGTTATCCATCCAGAATGCGCTTTTTTCAATGGAATCGTAAAAATCATTAAATTCGTTTAAGGGACTTACCAGAGAATCAACCGGAATAATATACTTTTCACCCTCAAGGAATATCCCCTGCTCCAGAGTCAGCTTTAAATGATTTGATCCATCTTTATACCGCATGGCCAGTTTATAACTGATTGTATCCTGCTGCGCGAAGAACTCCGCGGCGAATAATAAAAAACACAAGAATAAATATTTTGCCATCTCCATTCTTTCTCCTGTAAATTACGAGTCAATGTTTATCAAATATGATGTTTTTATAAGTTAATGTTTTATTCTGTTGTAATCAATGCAATTAATGATTGAGTCAGGTAATCTGTGATAAAGTATCTCTTTATTTTAACAGGATCATTTTTTTAATCATTCGGTAACTTTCCGCCTCAAGCTCATAAAAATATAGCCCTGAAGAGAGGTTTCCCCCGCTAAATATAACCTCGTGGCTGCCTTTCCTTTCAAATCCATCTGCCAGTGTTTCCACAAGTTCTCCCATGACATTATACACCCGAAGTTTTACAAAACCATTCCGCGGCAGATCATATACAATTTTAGTTTCAGGGTTAAAGGGATTGGGGTAATTCTGATGAAGAGAATAATTATTTTCAGAAATACCCGCCCCGCTATTATCCCACATGGCGGAAACCGGATTTCCAATTCCAGCTATTTTGCCAAAATTCTCCGCTTTAAAATAAATATAATCATTTGAATTCACAGTTGAAATGCCTTCGGAAATAAACCCCTCAGGAACGTAATAATAAAATTTCAGACTTGATTCATCCAAACCCAATTGATCGATATAATCATGAAACAAAGAATCTTTCTCCAATCTGAAATAGAAACATTTGCCATCAGGAAGATTATAATTAAATATTGAATCCGGTTCTGCCGCGGCTATCATATCAAGACTGATAAATCGGTTATATCCAAAGAGATTTGAAGTCGTTCCGGTTTCGATATCAAGATTGTCTAGATAAATTTCCAGCCAGATGTTTTGATCGATTGAACTACTATCCAGCCACAAACTGCCTCCAGCAGCAAAATTATAAAATTCCTGGAATACAGTCAATTGACCGGGCAAGGAATAGTCAGAAAAAATTATCGCATCTTTCTCCTTAATTGAGTCTTGTTCTGTAGTAAAACTAAATATGAGTGAATTCACGGTATATCGCAGTATAATTTTGTACCGAATCGTATTCTCAGCGCATGCTGAGACATAGTTTAAGGTCAGCGCCAAGCTTAAAATAGTTAATAAAGCTTTCATTTCGTCTCCTTTTCAGTTGAGTACTATACTGATAACTAATCAGGATATAACAGGCTCTTAAAAAGGTCCTGCATAAAGTTTATCTTTTTTTATCAGATTGTTTTGCAACCAGATCAATTCTGAGTTTTTTTATCAATAATTAGTGTTTAATCAAATAGATTAAAAAATATCATTATAAAATGATTCTGATTTATTAGCGGAAGAAACCAACTTGTTTCATAATATCCGGGTCCCGGATAACAGACTATTTTAACAGAATCATTTTTTTAATCATTCGGTAACTTTCCGCCTCAAGCTCATAAAAATACAGTCCTGAAGCGAGTTTCCCCCCGCTAAATACCGTCTCGTGGCTGCCTTTCCTTTCAAAACCATTTACCAGTGTTTCCACAAGTTCTCCCATAACATTATACACCCGAAGTTTAACAAAACCATTCCGCGGCAGATCATATACAATTTTAGTTTCAGGGTTAAAGGGATTGGGGTAATTCTGATGAAGTATATAGTTTTTCTCTTCCATGTCTGAACCGGAGTTTTCTACAGAAGTTGGTTCATCACTCTGAACGCCGACAATTTCGCCAAAGCGCTCCGCTTTAAATGAGATATAATCAGGCATATTTTCAGTTGTTATTCCTTCATCCGTCATTCCGGTATCAGTCCTATAATAGAACTTCAGGTAAGCAGGATCAATCCCGAGTTGAGAGATCATATTGCTAAAATCCTCATCCTTCTCAAAACGCATATTCAGGCCTCTTCCCGCGTTGAGGCTGTAATTATATGAATAAGCTGAATCAGGATCATTTGTCGCGGCAAAACACATGGAAAGAAAGGTGGTATAAGTCAAACCAACATTTGGCCATCCGGAACTTAAATCCAGATCGCATGACGTCATTTCCAGCCATAAATTCTCATTTATGGAATTACTGTCCAGCCAGAACTGACATCCTCCCAGAAGCTCATAATAATTCTGAAATACCGCAAAACCTCCTGTTAATGTCGCTTCAGAAAATGTTAATGTATCACTTTCCCGGAAAGAACCCTCATCCAGGATTGTGCTGAAAAACACCTGTCCGACATAATATCCCATAATAAACCTGTAAGAAACAGAATCCTGTTCACTCGCTGAAATATTACTGAATGTTACCATTAAAGTTAAAATAAGTAACAACGCTCTCATGTCATCGTCTCATTTTTATTCATTTATATTCATTTATATTCAGGTCATGATTATCTTTTATTTATCTGAAAACCATCCCGGAATAAAAATTATTATTAGTAATTTTGTTTATTTGTTACCAGGTATTGTTTCACAAAAACACTTTAACAATATAATATATTATAGCGAAGTAATTTTGATCTGCGTCAATATTATAGGTCAAATATTTATCTTAAACACTTTTGGGTTTGCCGGGGAAGAAATAAAAAAAGGGGCCGCGGGGGCCCCTTCAAAAATAATAATTTATTAAACTATCAGAATTTCCATCTGGAACCAATAGCCACGCCAACATGTTTGGCGCTGTTGCCGCCGAGGAGGCTGTGCAGATCGGTTGTGGCAAGGTCAATATCAAGTATTCCAAGCTGGAACCCGAGACCGAATCCCCAGTTGAAATAATCACGTCCGCCAAAAGAAAAACCGGTTCTTATCGGCAGCCATTTTAACGGTTTTGCTTCCATACCGAGGGAAACACGCGGGCTTGTGCTGTTTCCCGGCTGATTGTTAAATCCCTGGTTGTAATCAAGAACCACAAGAAAAGGAATATTCCAGTTCAGAAGTTCATCAACATTCATCGCGACACCCAGCCTTAACGCGGTGGCCAGATTTGAAGTGAAACCGTCAACATATTGTCCTTCACCTGTAAACGCGTCGGCAAGTGAATCGACAAGGGTTTCATCATCAATTTTATCAAGTTCAAATTCTTCGGTGCTCGCGCTGTATTCCGCGGTTTCCTGATCCCATTTAATACTTCCCATATCGGTAATTGCCAGACCAACTGAGAAAACCCTGTTTATCTGTGCAGATACACCAAAATCCACGGCAAAACCGCTTCCGGCAGCATCAGGGAAAGGTCCTATATTTTCTTCCTTGTCAGGATCTTCCTCAAAATCATATTCCACACCGAGAGATGGAGAAAATGAAGTTCTCATCAACAGGTCGCTGGCAACTGTTATTTTGTGGTCAGCCGCGTCAGTAACCATGGTTGTGTTGCTCTGCTCAAGGCTGGCATAAGCAAATCCCTGAACCATTTTCAAAGATATACCCGCATTAAGGTTTCTGAAAAGTCCCTTTGTCAGATAGCTGAAATCACGGGCATAACTGAGTGAATAATCTCTGAGGTACCAGGCTTTCAGTTCCGTATCACTAAGATCATAAACCTGCCCGGGCACATTGCCGTCAATAAAATTGACCAGGTCTTCAGGTATTGAGGAATAAACTGAACTCCGGTCGCTGATAGAAAAGGCAAAGGCGCCGATTTCCGGTTTAGTGTAGAGAGTAAGGGTAAGAAGATTTACCGATATATCTGAATAAATTCCGGTTCCGCCGTCGAAGAAAAGATTTTTAAACCTGGTTTTATCATCATCTGTCCAGGTCCTTCCAACCATATCGCCGGTTGCCGGGTCTTTAACTCCGCCGAAAAAATAATCAAATTCGTCAATAGTCAGAAAGTCTGTTCCGCCATAAGCTATAAAATTAGGCAGCGGAAGCACTGTAGAAAGTTCAATATTGTGTTTTTGCGGAAAGGCAAGGTTTGCCGGGTTTTTTCCGATAGCATAAGCTCCGCGGGAAGTTACTGTATATGATTTTCCCATGGCAATTGAACGCGCATCCCAGGCGCTTACTGATCCTCCACCCTGGGCCTGCAGCTCAACTATCAGAAATAAAAATAACAATAATATATTTATATATTTCATTTTTTATCTCCGGTTTTAGAGTTCAAGATTATAGCTGGCTGTAGCATATACTTTGAAGTAGATCTTATCGGTCGTTTTAAATTTGACCGGCGTATCACTTCCTGCGGGAGGGGTCATCAGCTCAATTTCAATCGCGAGTTTCGGCTGACCCAGAAACTTTTTAATTTCATCGCCGAATAATTCTATTTCCTGCACAGTTGATCCGGCAGAAATTACATTGCCTTCAGCATCAACTTCGGGTGCGTTAACAAGAATAGCCTGCTCGTTATGTGGTAAAAGCGGTCTGGGAGGGACCTCAAGTGTAACGTTACCAAATTCATCAAGCACTTTTCCTGTAAAACGAATGCCAACGGCAACTTCATTTACCAGTTCAATCGTAACTTTGCCATAATTTAAAGCTTCGATATCTTCATCATCCACATCACCTGTTTCGACATCTATTGTGTCAACAACTGTTCCCCCGATAATGCCGAGCGAAAGAGGAATTTCGATATCATAACTGCCATAAACCGAATCATCCCTGGCGACACCGCCATCAATATAATTCGGATTTATTACAGTAGCTCCTTCAAGTGAAAAAGTTTCCGGAAAACCACCGGAAAAACTGCTTATCAAATCATCAAGTCCATAGTCCAGCAATTCAACGCGTGTAACACCTCCGCCGGAAATAAGAATGTCATTTAACATCATCGTTTCCTGCTGAGTTGAATTGGAACCGGTCAGTTCTCCATTAAGCAGCAATTCAACATCCGCCGATGAAGCGAGATTTAAGATTATATTTGGTTCATCAAGGTTAAGCTGCTGAAATTCAAAAGTATTTGTCAAATCACCAACATCAAAATTTATTGATGTGGGCTCGATATCAAACTCAGTCGGTTTAATTCTGCCGTCAAATGATTCGAAAGTAAGATCGGCAAAATTGATCATCACATTAATGCTGTCATTTTTATGTAGCAATACCGGAGTGGTAGATTCCAGAGTGGTAATCACAACTGAAAACTCCAGCTCATTTGTGGCAACTCCGGGAGTAAGTGTGCTTATTTCCCATCCGGAAAGGTCTTCTGCCGGAACAGCGCCATTCTGCTGAGCCTGGGCGCTTATTGTTTTTACGTAGGATGTTCCATCCGGTTTTTTCAGATTTGCAATAGTTAACTCGCCAATCATATCAACGTTCATATAGTTTGAATAAACCAGTTCGAAACTTCCTGAAGCAATTTTCGCGGTTTCAATATAAGTGGAATCATCAACCACAGCGACACTGTCTTTTGTAACAGGATCCTGCGCGGGAAGAATGGCGATTGCCCGGCGAATTGCCAGGTCGGAAAAAGCGACATTAACTATGGTTCCCGCGTCACTCGGAACCTGAACTATCTGTCCGCCGCTTCCCGGTGAATAAATCACACCGGCATACTCCATATCCCCAAAGGCCCTTTTGCCAGCAAGGTTAAATGTTATTGTTGTATCGGCAAGGGGTTCGAGATCATACTGCTCTGTTGTCGATACAAAAACAGTCTGGTCTTCTTTGCTTCTAATTTCCATTCCTCTGATTTCAAGATCAACCGGGAGTCTGTTTTCGACATTAATTGCCAGAATTCCATCATCAAATGTAGCTGATTCAAACTGATCGATAGGCTCAAAATCGATTACGACATCACCAAGGTTCTCAGGAAATATCTGGTTGGAACCTGAGGTTACATCCGCGGTCCAGTCCTCAACCATAATAGCGGCCTCGGTAGGTTCCGGATCATTAATTTTTACCGAACCAAGAGTCTGTGATGAAGAAGTGCTGAATCCACTTATATTCAGATTATCCTCAACAAAGATCGTTTCGATTGTTTTCTGATCCACATAAATCAATTCCCCATATTTTGGATCAGCAGAGTCGTCGCTCCATTGAATCTTACTCTCACCTTCCACTCCTTCCAGAAGATCATAAGTCCTGACAGTGACCGGGATATTAATCTCAATCGGAATTGTAGGACCCTGAATATCCTCCGGAATTTCTGGACAGCCTGTAAAAAGCAGTACCGAGAGAAAGAGCAGGAGAAAAATAGTACCATATCTTTTCATTATTATCCTCATATTGAATTATAAAATAAAACCGCAGAAAATTCTGCGGTTTCAAATTCTGAAAATTTCGCAAACCGCCGCGATAGCGATTTATTAAAGAAAGCCTACTTAACTAACAACATCTTCTTTGAAAGGGTTGCATTTTTAGACTGAAGCTTATAGAGATAAATACCTGATGACATATTATTCGCTGTGAAAGTTATCCTGTAAGTTCCTGCCTGCTGATAGTCACTTACAAGAGTTTCAACTTCAGCGCCTAACATATCATAAACTTTAAGGGTAACATTTCCTTCCTCAGGAATTCCATATACAATTGTTGTGGATGGGTTGAACGGGTTAGGATAATTCTGTTCAAGCTCGTAATCTACCGGAATCTCAGGTATTTCTTCAATTTCAACATCGTTTGGCAAATTGCCGCGTCCACCGCCAAATTTTGACAGGTGTTCCGCGCGGAATTTGACAGAATCGGCAGTATTAATTGTTTCAATGCCTATTCCAAGAAACCCGGAAGCGAGTATATAACGAAAGGCGAGATCGTTGGGATCAAAATTAAGCACAGTCATCATATTCTGGAATGCCGCGTGTTTTGGGATCGCGTAGTTCATATATGTATTATCATTAAAATAATAATATCCAGCAACTGCAGGTGAATCAGGATGGGTTCTTACATCAATATTAAGATTCAGAAAAAGGGGAAATCCAAATTGTGGCTGCGGCCAGCCGGTTCCCAAATCAAGCCCGCCCAATGTCATATCGATCCAGATATTTTCATCAATCGCTCCTTCATCAAGCCAGAAAACACTGTGCTCAATTCCATCATAAAAATCGTTAAAAGCCGCGAACGCTCCTGTCAGTTCTTCTTCAGAAACGATATATTTTTCACCTTCAAGGAAAAAACCTTCATCAAGAGTAGTTGAGAAATAGCTTTGTCCAACGTAATATCCCAACATCAGTTTGTAATTAACAGTATCCTGTTGGGCAAAACTTATGCCGCTCAACAGCATTGTTAAAAAAAGTAAGGTTAGTATTTTTTTCATTGTTGCCTCCAAAAAGTTTATATTTTATAATTTTTTTTCATGTTCAGTGGCTAATTTAGCACTAAATATGCATAAATCAAGTGTCCTTAATCAGAATGTTGCACAAATCACACAGGATAATAGCTCGATTAATCCGAATATAGTGAATTATTAAGAATAAAGTAAACTAAATTTTAAGACTATTGAGCTGGATGGCTTCAAATTCTTCCTTTATCCCCCTTACAAAATACATATCAATCTTACCTTTGCCTTTAGCGTCAACTTTTCCCCTGTATTCACAATGGAAATAATCTTTAACCAGCATATAGGTATAGGCCGAGATATTAATTTCACCCGGTTCCCCCGAACTCTCCATTCTGCTGGCAATATTAACAGTGTCGCCCCAGATATCATAGGTGAACTTTTTCGTACCCACAACTCCGGCGATCACCTGTCCCGAATGAAGCCCGCATCTCATCTCCCATTTAATGGCCGATATTTCATTACGATGTTTGATGATCTTCTGCATTTCCATCGCGGCTTTAATAGTAAGGATGGCATGATCTTCATTTTCTTCAGGCAAACCGCCGGCTGCCATATAAGAATCGCCAATGGTCTTCAGTTTTTCCAGGCCATATTTTTCAATGACCTCATCAAATGATTCAAAGATCTCATTGAGCTCATTTACAAGTCTCGCGGCGGGCAGTACCGATGCCGTATAGGTGAAGCCTTTAAAGTCTGTGAACAGAATTGTGGAGTTCTTGAATTCACGCGGTTCAACCGAACCACTGTGTTTCAGTTCATCTACAAGTGAAGAGGGAAGAATATTCTGAAGCAGAGATTCCGATTTGTCTTTTTCCTCTTCAAGCTCTTTTGTTCTAAATCTAACAGTTTCAGCAAGCTCAATGTTCCTTTTTTTAACCTGGTAGGTTTTATATCGGTAAAAACCGGTAATAAAAGTGAGGGAAAAGATTATTGAAATGGAATAAAACCACCAGGTTTCCCAGAAAGGAGGAGTTATTACAAATGAAATCGCGGCTTCCTTTTCACTCCAGATTCCATCGGCATTCTGGCATAAAACGCGAAATTTATATTCGTTAGCGTCAAGCGCCCGATAGGTTACAGAATGTTCATTACTGATTGTCCAGGTATTATCCGCGCCTTCCAGTTTATATCGATATATTATTTTTTCAGGATCGACAAAGGAAACCCCGCTGAAATCAAAACGAATATTATTTTGTGTATGCATCAATTCCATATTACCGGAAGGAAGAGTGTCGATAACTGTCTGATCCTCAATAATGCGCATATTGTTTATATAAATGGGAGTGGCTTTTTTTATTGCCCTGTTTTTGGGATTATATACAGTAACGCCTTTTTGAGTGCCAAAATAAAGATTATTCTCTTCATCTTTGAAGACAGCGCCAGTGTTTATTTCAGAGGCGGAAAGTCCATCCCGAGCCGTATAATTTTTGAAAGCATCCTTCCCCTTTTCCTCATATTCGAGATGGGCAAAACGGGATATTCCCTGGTTGGTGCCGATATATAAATAATTAAGGTGTTCAGCTACCACATAGCAGGTATTGCTGGCAAGTCCATCTTTTTTTGTGAATGTCCGAAAATTTTCGCCATCAAAACGAGTTATCCCCCCATCCTCATTGCAAAACCAGAAATTGCCGAATTTATCCTGCATAATATAGAGAACAAGATTGTTTGGCAATCCATCTTCTTCTGTATAATTTCTTATAAATTTTGTTTTGTTTAATTTCATTGCTCCGGCGCCATAAGCCGCCAACCATATAAAGCCATCATAATCTTCATAAATTTTCCATACAAATTCCTCATCAGGCATTAACTCGGAAACAATTTCGGGAACAATAATTTTCCCCATCTCTTTGTCAAGAAAACTAACTCCGCCCCGACCTCCAAACCAGATATTTCCATCTGAATCTTCAGTAATACTTATAACATAGGGATCATTAAAGGGATCATAAAGTCCATCCTTTGCTCCATACTGAACAAATTCACCCTGGGGCGTATATTTTACAGCCCCTATTAAAGATCCGATCCATACATTCCCCTGGCTGTCTCCGGTTATCGTGGGCACCATATCACTGCTTAATCCTGACTCGGTGGTAAAGTTTGTATACTCATTTCCCTTTACACGAGTTACACCAAAACCTTCATGACCAAACCACAAAGCTCCTCTCCGATCTTTATATATACCATAGACAACATTATACGCAAGCCCGTTTTCTTCTGAATATATCATAAATCTTTCGGCAGGCACTTTAAACATCCCGCCATTTCTTGTCCCAAACCAAAGATCACCCCTGCTATCTTCAATACAGTCAATAATCTGGTTGGAGGGCAGTCCTCTTTCTGTTGAATAATGTTCGAACTCTTCACCATTAAATAAGAAAAGTCCCTGGAGAGTTGATCCAATCCAAAGATTTTTATTTTTATCCTCGAAGATAAATGTAACAATTACATCCTCATTGTATTTGTATCTTATCCTGAAGGATTTGAAATTCTCGCCATCATAACGGCAGATATAGTTTCTTAAGCCAACCCAGAGATTTCCCTGGCTGTCTTCATCCAGCGAAAGAATTTCATTACCCGGCAATCCATTTCCAGAGTTAAATACTATTGTGCTGTCCTTTTTTTTCAAAATAAGCCCGGCGCTAAGAGACGCAATCCATAAGTTATTTCTGCTGTCTACAAAACACTTGTTTCCAATAGTATCTGCCGGAAGCCCGTCATTTTTTGTCAGATGAACAATTGTATCCTTTACTGTTGTTCTTCGCTGGCCATCGCCATCAATAGAAGAAAGAGTATCTTTGTATAATCTCGCAATACCCTTTTTTTCTGTCGCTACGAAAATACTCCCATCTTTATCCTCGGTAATTGAAACAATATAATTATTCTTCAGACCGTTTTCATAAGAATAATTTGTAAATGTTTTGCCATTGTATTTACTAAGTCCCTCTAAAGTGCCAAACCATAAATTATATTTACTGTCTTCGAATATCACCTTAACATGATTATGTATCAGGCCATTGGTGGTATTAACAGTCCTGAATTTTACTCCGTCATAGGCTACAACACCAACTTCGGTAGCAATCCACATTACTCCCTTTCTGTCGAGGATCATCGATTCGGCAGTATTCTGCGGCAAACCATCATCACTGGTAAATTGCAATACAGAAAGCGATTGTGAAAATAATTCCGTAACTGAAATAATCAGAAACAACGATATGTAAAAAAGCCGGTTCACTTCATATTGGACGTATAAGTATTAAGAAACAATATAAAATTCCTGTAACTTTTTTTTGTGTTGCCTGTCAAATAAATTGCAGGCAGTTTGAAAAATAAACAAATTAATTGATTTGTTCACCTTTATTTAAGGGAGAAAAGCCAAACTGCGGATTATTCTGCCCTTCAATCTTTATTTCACCGAATCTTGATTCAAATTTATCGATATTCTCTTTCAGGGCTTTCATAAGCATCTTGGCATGCATCGGTGTAGTAATAATTCTTGATTGCACTTTCGCTTTTGGCACTCCGGGAACAACTCTTGTAAAGTCGATAATAAACTCGGCAGGTGAGTGAGTAATTATCGCGAGGTTGGAATAAATCCCTTCCGCTTCCTTGTCACCCAGTTCGATATTTAGCTTTTGTCCCTGCTGTTCTTTTGGTCTGTTCATTTTGTTTCCTGTTTCTTAAATTAATAAAAAAACCCGCAATTCGCTAATATAACAAATTGCGGGCCGATATATCAAAAGTTTTTAATAATCAGTTGCCCAGTTCCTGAACTTTTTTAAATGCTTCATTTGCTTTTTCTTTCATATTCAGGTTGGAATAAACGATCACAAGCTGGTTATATATGCTGACTTCTTCCGGTTCAATTTCTTTGTATCTTTCAAGATATGGAACAGCTTTCTCAAATACTTCCTTATATTCTTCCGAGCCGGTTTGCTGTTCCTCAGCTTCCTGACGCATAAGGCTTCCCCATTTGATATAAGTAACACTCAGATTGAATAGAGCGTTGAGGTATTCAGGATCGAGGTCAACAGCTTTTTTGAACTGAACTTCAGCTTCCTGGAATTTTTTAACTCCAAGAAGAAGAACGCCATAATTATAGCGATAGAGTTTATTATCCGGTTCAACCTCAACCGCGTTTTTAAATACATCCATAGCAATCGCTTCTTTTCCTGCTTCAATATAAGCGCTTGAAAGCAACTGGAGAATTTTACCTTCGCCCGGGAATGCTTTTCTTCCCTCTTCCAGAACTTCTATTGCTTTGTTGAAATTGTTCTGTGCTTCGGTGTTATATTTCTCATCTTTTGTTTCTTCATATTTCTGTTTCAGCTCAAATCCCTTATCATGGAATATCCCGCCGAGGTGGTAATAGGTTTCACCTGAAGGATTAATTTCGATAACCTTCTCAAGCGGAGCTATCGCATCTTCCGGAGCGCCCATATTAATACATGCGAAAGCTTTACTGCGATATGCCTTGTCACTATCGGGTTCAGCTATTATAGCCATATCAAATTTTTCAATCGCTTTTTTATAGTTTTCTTGCGCGGTTTCTTCATCAGTGGCTTTAGCCCCTTTATTATAAAGGTTTATTCCTTTATTAAAATTTTCGACCCAGTGAAAAACTCTGTTTTCTGTTATTTTCTGTTTGAATTTATCACTGATTTTCAGACTTTTTTCAAAACTTTCAACCATGTTTTTAATGTCATTTTCCTGACCGTAAACATAACCGAGGAGATAAAAACCCTCATCACTTTTTGGATTTTTCTGGGTTTCTTTAATTAATTGCTCTTTTGCTTTGTCAAGATTTTCCTGCTGAATATATAACCTTGCGCTTGTCAACTCGGTAGAACCACACTGAAACGCAGTTATACCAAATATCATCGAAAGCAAAACCGCTATAATCAAAAGTCTCTTCATTTCTACTCCGGATTTTTAAAAAATAATTTAGATAATTCATGGTAAAATAACCATTTTAACGTTGTATAGTCAAGGACATTTTCATCAATTTAATCGCTGTAGAACATCCATCATGCCATATAATCAGATTTATATGGATTATTTCCGGCGCAGGTGATGACCGTCAGATAAAATTCACGAATTTTCTCTGCCGGGGAAATTTAACAATGTTTTTTTCCGGGAATTACATCTTGACGTTTATTGAACTATACCGCGATTCCTTAATAATTATCAGTTATTTCAGCAGTATCATTTTTCCGGCGCTAGAAAATTCCCTTCCATCTGCCCCATGGGCTCTTATTCTATAGATATACAATCCTGATGATTGCCCGTTCAGATCGATTACAATTTTATGTTCTCCTGCCTGATACTGTTTCGATTTCGCAATGACCTTTATCTTTTCGCCGGTAGTATTAAATACATCCAGCGTAACTTCCGAACTTACCGGAATGGAAAAATTTATTGTTGTGGATGGATTAAAGGGATTAGGATAATTTTCCCCAAGATAAAAAGAAGGGTCAGTATTTTTAGAAGAGGTTATTCCTGTTGAGTTTTCTGAAAAAACCGCTATTCCGCAATTTTTTGTTCCAACCCATACGCGGCCTGTGCTGTCAATAGTGACAGAAGTGATATTTTTTTCCGGCAGACCAGAATTCTCTGGAGTGAAATTTACCCAACTTACTCCATCATACTTAATTAAGCTTTTATCAGCAGAACCTATCCATACATTACCACTATTATCCGGGACAACCAGAGTTATAAAGTCCGAAACTAATCCGGAATTCGAAGTTGTATAATTTACCCAGTTAATGCCGTTGTTATAAGTTACTGATACTCCTCCCTGCATTGATTCGCCGCCGACCGCTGTCCAGATTGCGCCGCCAGGTGCAAGGTTGATATCATTAACAAAATCACTGAGTATTCCTGAGTTCTGGGAATCAAAGAATTTCCAGGCAAGTCTGTTATAACTTGCGACACCATTAAAATAAATTGAAAACCATAATTTATTTTCACCATCTTCCGCAATATCTAATACAGTAGAAATACTGCTGCTGTTCACGCTTTCATCAAAAATTGTCCACTGCTCTTCAATTAGCGCGGCGGTTCTACCAGCTGTCCCGAACCAAATAAACCCGTAGGTATCAACATAAACTGAATAAACCTGGTTTGAAGGTAATAGAGAATTTTCTGTTGTATATACTTTCCAATTCCCCTCTTTTATTCTGGCCGCGCCTCCATTTGTCCCTAACCATACAGACCCATCTTTTCCGGCAGAAATTGAATTCACATTGTAATGGGGCAATTCTGAGTTTAATGTGTTAAAAATATTCCATTGGGAATCCTTATATCGAAACGCTCCTCCGTTGGCTCCGACCCAAACATTACCATCATTATCAGTAGTCATACAATTTATATTATTACTGGTTATTTCAGAGTAATTATGTTCATAGATAGTCCAATCCACATGATCATATTTAGCGGTTCCCAACAATGTTGCGATCCACAAAGTATCCTGATTACTTTCGATAAACCGAACATAATCGCTTGGTAAATCAGAATTAGATGAATTAATCAGAGTCCAGTTGCTATCGTCATAGACCGCAATGCCTTTTGAGAATGTTGAAATCAACTTGTCCCCATTTGCAGCGATTGACACATGATAAATTTTATTATCGGGAATTCCTGAATTAGCTGTATGATATCTGTTCCAGTCAGAGCCATCAAAGGATATCAGACCCTCAATAGTTCCCAGCCAAATGGTATTATTTTCAGAGACAGCAATCGAATTTATGGAATTGCCAAAACTACCGTTATATATATCATAATAAGTCCATGAAGAATCATTATAGACACCCAGAAGACCTTCACAGGCAAGAAGTTTATTCCCCATGTTATCAAATGCTATCGCGCGAATATTCTCATGAGGCGCTCCCATATATGATTCATCATAGTAGGTCCATTCATTCCCATCGTATTTTACCAGTCCGTTGTAGGCGCCTATCCAGAGATTACCGTCTGAATCAGAGGCAAGAGAAAGGACACTGTTCAGGCTCTCGCATCCAACATCATCCGCCGAAAAATGCTCCCAATCTTCACCATTAAATTTTGTAATCCCTCCATAATAAGAGCCAATCCATAAATTTCCATCTTTACCGGCTACAATATCATTCGCCATATTGTTGGATAAAACACTATTCGCGCTATTAAAGTATTCAATACTGCCATCAGTTTTATCTATTGAAATCAGCCCGGCGCCTTGTGTACCAATCCAGATTTTGCCTTTATATTCTGCCAGACATGATGCAATATTACTATTATAAAACTGAGTCCATTCAGATTGTTGAGCGAAAATATTAGAATAAATTAAAACAAAAACCATATAAATCCTGGAACTCATATTTATTTTCATAGAACCCCCGTAATAAGTAAAGATATTTTTTTTAATAAAATAATAAAATATTTTTACTTTTCAAAGTAAATCAAAGCAGTAAATAAGTTAATTTTAAGATTACATTTTGCATTTAACCTCAGAGCTTAAGGAAAACTCATAGACTTAGAGGACAAAAGTAATAATACAGAGTTCCAGACATCACGTATATTGAAATGCAACCAGTTTATCATCTTCTTCCCTTAAATGGCAGAATAATAATATCAATACAAGCTTTTCTTATTTATTACGTTCTAATGTTTTTATTTTTAAAACGACATCAAAAAATAAGCGTTAAGAAAATCAAATGAACGGATCGTTAAAAAAGGGAAGCTGTTTGAGGACAATGTCTTTTTGTGTGCCGAGTTCTTTCATTTTAGCGGAGTGAATTGATCTTTAGCTTATTTTTTTGCAGTCTTGACTTTTTTGCCTGCCCGCCGAAAGAGAGTTTCTTTTTGTGTCAAGACAAAAAGTAAGGGCATATTTTATAAAATAAATTTGGTAAGATTAATGATAATCCTACTTGTTCTCACTTTGCAAGCTTAGGTGATTTTCAAATTATTTCAGGCAATGAAAAATTATAAACGCAATTCTTTTAAACAGAATTTCCAATACAGGTCGCATACGTATATACGCAACAAAAAATCTAACTTGTTTTATTTCAATACTTTTTGTTTCTGATATCAGGACTCCTTTATTAGAAACATACTCTGGAGTAAAGGACCGGAATTGTCCCGGAATAACCATTACACCTTTTCCCGGACTTCACACTTACTTTTCCATTGACATCTGTTAATTATTCATTATTTTGTTAAAAATTTGAACAACTTTCAGTCAATAAATGTATGAAAAGAGCTGCCATTATATTTGAAGAAAAAGGGGAAATAAATGCAAATTTTAATCATCCAAAGTCAGATGATTATTTAATCTATAAAACGATAATCAGAATTAAAGATTCAGGGAAAACCCCGGTTGAAATAAAACTAAAATTTGATGGGATATATCCTTTTGCCGCCCCTATGCCTCCGGAGAATCATACCATTAAAGCGGCTTCAATTTCAGAACTGTGCATAAAAGTTGCCAAATGGTTTAGAAAATATGGCTATATTTTAAATTAAAGCTGACAAAACTACCTGCCGGAACATAATAAACCGCGAAAGAATTATTCAGGGCCGATAACCATCTATATTCCCAGGAATCAGGCAATCCCAAAATTCTTAAATCATGGTTAAGAGAAGTGAGCGGAAGTGCAATTTTAAACGGTGAAAAGACCGATTTCGATTGCGAGTTCGGATTTTAAGTCTGCATTCGTGGCATCCTTCCCACTCAGATAACCAAAAACTCCTTCCAAATCTTATACAGCTCATAGGTGGCGAAGACATCATCGGCGTTATAGGCGGCGATTTCTTTCAGCTTACCCGCTTTTACCTCCATTCCGGTTACTCCTTTTCTTTTGGGGGAATCGATCCCGAATGCGTGGCAGTAAAAATCGAGATTAAAGGTACCCGCAATTGTAAAAAAGAGGGCATACTTCAGGTAATTTTATTAGGGAATAAAAAAATTAGCAAGTCAGTATTTATCACAATGTTTATCAATTTATCTTGCTTAAATCCTTTTTTTTTCTTTTTTTATTACAAGAGTTATTATTCCATTAATAGTTGTGTCAAAGAAATGATTCAAACATACAGAGAAAAATTATTACAGGATATTTCTCTTCTGACTGATGAACAAATAATGAAAATATATCCGGTATTTCAAATTGTCAAAAAAGAATTTTTATCAGAGAATAATGATAACTGGAAAACAGATTTTCAGAATGTTTCTGTCTGGACAGATGAGGATATAAAAAAAATTCCGAAAGGATTTATAGATTGGAAAATTCCGGAATTTTAGTTGATACCAGCATTATTATTGATTTTCTCAGAAAACAAAAGAAAAACAAATCGCTTTTGTGGGAAATAAAATCAAAATATCAGGAGACGCTGATTTCTTCCATAACTGTCTTCGAATTATATGCTGGCGCAACTGATTCAAAAAAGAGAGCCGATATAAAATCTTTACTCAGGTGGTTTAAAATAGTTGAATTTACCGAAGAATTGGGCGAATTATCAGGCAAGATTTATAGAAATTTGAAAAAAAGTAACAACATTATTGAAATAAGGGATTTATTTATTGGGTCTACTGCCATTCTTTATGGCGTGGAAATTGCGACACTCAATAACAAACATTTCGAAAACATTCGAGATATTCAAATATACAGGCAATAGACAAAATGATATAAAAACAGGGCTTATACCAGCCGATTTCCTCATCGACATTATTAAAGCTGCGTACCTCAAATCACCAAAAACTCCTTCCAAATCTTATAAAGCTCATAGGTGGCGAAGACGTCATCGGCGTTATAGGCGGCGATTTCTTTCAGCTTACCCGCTTCGTAGAGTTGTTTTACCTCCATTCCGGTTACTCCTTTTCCTTTGGGGGATTCGATCCCGAAGGCGTGGCAGTAAAAATCGAGATTAAATTTACGGGTGGTTCCGTAGAAGGTGAACTGTTCCAGAAGGTCGATATGATGAGCGGTGTCAAACTTATTCCCCATAAAGTTCACCGTGGGTTTTACCTTCAGCATCGCCGAGCGCATCATAAGGAAGGGAATATCAAAATTGCGGCCGTTGAAAGTGATCACTTTATCCACTCTGCCGGCATAGCGCCAGAAATGCTCCAGGATATCCTTTTCAGACATCGCCCGGTATTTCACCGGTTTCTGCTCAGAGGTCCATTCCTCATTTTCACCTTCGTAAAGAACCATCATATTTCCGGTATCGGTATTAAGCATCGCTATTGAAACCACTCGGGAGGTAAAGGGATAAAGACTGAGGTACCTGACAGCATCCTCCTTTTTCTCCTTTTTTATCGAATCGTCATGTTCCTTCTCAGCCTGGCGAAAAATAAATTCCTGCTGCGATTCACTCAGCTCCTCTAAATCCACTCCGCATGTTTCAATATCGAATACAAGTTCCATGATAGTTATCCTGTTTTTTTCACTTCAGTAATTTCATAATCGCTTACAGCCTTGTAAAATTCTTCCGGCAGTAGCCTCGACTTGTTGTCGCTTCTGTCGATATGCACCACAACTCCCCCGCCCCGGGTTATGATTTTACCGGATGCTTTTTTTACAACAAGGTGACGGAATCCAAAGCTGCTGTTTTTCACAAACTCAATCCGGGTATATATTTCCAGTTCGTCATCCAGAAAAGCCGGTTCTATATAGTCACATTCATTACGGGCCATTATAAAAAATGAGCTCCCTTCCAGCAGACCGGGGATATCATAATTTTTTATAATATCCTGAGTATATTTTATCCTCGCGTCCTCAAAAAAATTAAAATAGACCGCGTTGTTGCATACGGCAAGCATATCAACTTCATGAAAACGCACAGTTTCTTCTATAACATGACGATAGTTTTTTATTTCATCCATATTCATATCTAATAAAAAAAATAAAAATATTTATTTAAAAATTATAATCCTAATCGTAATCATAATCTTAATCGTAAACTGGCAGCGCCAGAAAAATAATGAAATCCCCAAAATGAATCGTACTCGTTCTCGTAATCGTACTTCGTACTCGTCTTTAGCAAAACACCCAGGTTATTCGGGAACGAGGACGATTACGAGTACCGATTCGCTGTGTACGATAAATTTTTGCCATTTTGCGTAGAATTTAATTCCTTACTGAGTAATAATAATCGTAATCCGGCAAGCCAGAAACAAAGTAGAAAGTATAATAAAAAGAGGGACTCCTGGGACAACTGTGACTCTGACTATTCTATCAATTGCAGACCTAATTACTTGTCATTCCGGTTTTTGCGTCCTTTGCATAAAAATCGGAATCTTATGCCGGATAAATTGGTCCTGATGTTGCTGGTTTCGACTCCGCTCAAACTCCGGCTGTGTTCATGAAAAATTTTGCTATTTTGCGTAGAATTTAACTTCTTATGGAATAAACTGACAAGCCAGAGACAAATACTACTGATCGGTGGGTGAGCGAAGTCGAAGCCCTGCCAGACCCGCGTGAGGTGTATAAAATTAACCTCAAGCCTATGTTTATCCGACAATAATTACAAAGAACAATGGCTCAGCCAAATATCTTCCCGATTTTTTCCGTAACGGTTTGAACCTGTTCAAAACTTACATCCATATGGGTGACAATTCTGAAATTATCCGCTGAAATGGCGCTCAACCTTATTCCTTCATCAGCAAACATCTTTATCACCTCATCGGCGCTTTTTTCTTTATAACTGAACATCACAATATTTGTCTGCACAAGTTCCGGATTTATATCAACCGCTCCGGTATCCATCAGCGCTTCGGCGATCATAATGGCCTTGCGATGATCCCCGGCGAGTTTGGGAATATTATTCTGGAGTGCGTAAAGTCCGGCAGCCGCTATAACGCCTACCTGCCTCATTCCCCCACCCCAGGCTTTCCTGATCCTGAAAGCCTCCTTAATAAAATCTTTGCTGCCGGCGATGACCGAACCTATCGGAGCCCCCAGCCCTTTTGAAAGGCAACATGAAACGCTGTCGAGCGGAGCGCAATAATCGGCGGGCCTAATACCTGAGGCTACCGAGGCATTCCATAACCTGGCGCCATCCATATGGAAAGCGAGCCCGTATTTATCGGCTATCTTCCGGAGCGCGAGAATATTATCCATCGGCTGGACTATGCCGCCGGCAACATTATGGGTATTTTCAATTTCTATCACCCTTGTTCTTGCCATATAATAAGCAGCTTCAGGACGAACAGCTTTCTCAACATCAGCGGGATCAAGAATCCCCATTTCTCCCGGAAGCTGCGATAACGTTAGTCCGCTCAACGCAGCCGGTGAGCCTGATTCAAAGTGAAAAATATGGGCGTCCTTATGGATGATCACCTCATCACCGGGTGATGTATGAACATTGAGGCAAATCTGGTTGCCCATTGTTCCGCTCGGCACAAAAAGAGCCGCTTCCTTGCCGAGCAGCTCAGCCGCGTATTCCTCAAGTTTGTTAACGGTGGGGTCTTCCTTATAGATATCATCTCCCACTTCGGCTTGCGCCATTACCTTTCTCATTTCAGCAGAAGGTTTGGTAACTGTGTCGCTTCTTAAATCAATCATCTTTCAAAAATTTATTTTTAAACCATTTAATTAATAATGCCGCTAGGAACCACAATGAAATAACCAGACTAATTCCCGGTACAAGAAGCGGATTCCTGGTATAAAATGTTTTTTCTGTTAATATCGGGAAACTGCCTGTAAGCACATCCCGCTCAAAAAGATTTGTTTCACTAATTGTTCTGCCTGTATGGTCAATAAAACAGCTTACCCCCCCGTTGGCCGCCCTGAGAACCCACCTGCGGTTTTCCACAGCCCGCATCACAGCGATTTCCTTATGCTGAAAAGGGCCGCTGGAATAACCATACCAACTGTCATTCGTAACAACAACTATAACATTCGCTCCCCGGTCAACAAATGAAGCCACAAAATCGGGATAGATTGATTCTATACAGATCACACCGGCGGCGGAAAATGAGGAGTCGCGACCAACAATTGTTCTTTTGACATTAACATCAAAATTAACTGTATCCCGCCCGGTGTTCCAGCTTGAGATACCCACGTTCCATTTGATGATATCACCCAAAAGAGGTATCGTTTCAACAAACGGCACCTTTTCACCAAAGGGCACAAGCATCATTTTTTTATAACGCTGGATATTATATCCTCCCGGTTCGAAAAGAAGTATTGAATTATATGACTGGTAAACCATGTCGCTGTTTTTTATCGGCTTGGCATCATCCGGGAAGTCATCCCCCTTTTTATGATAAATTACATCAGGCATACCGGTTAGTATTTTAAGTTTGGTTGAGTCAACAAAACTTCTGATTTTGCCAACATACCTGTCATAATTTCCCCCGAGAAGATAAACCGGCAGGGCAGTTTCGGGCCAGACTACAAGTTCAGCTCCTTCCCCTTTAGCCTTCATTGATAAATCAAGGTACATATCAAGCTGGGATTCCAGGTTGCCGGTTTCCCATTTATTCCAGGGATTCAGGTCTGGTTGAATAAGGCCGGTATTTATCCGGCTTGTTTTTATAATAAATGAAAATGTAGTCTGAATGCTGCCATAAACAAGTGGTACAGCAAAGAAAATTATTGCCAGAGCGCCAAATAATCTTTTTCTTTTTTTACTTGTTCCTTCATCAAAGAAAGCGAGGTATAGAAAAATGTTTATATAAAGGATAAGCACAGAAAGTCCGTATGCTCCTATTATATCGGCCGGCTGGATAAACCACCTGAAATAAGCCTGTGTGTTGCCGAGAATAAGCCAGGGAAATTTAAGATCGGTTAATGTAAGGGCATATTCAAATGTCACCCAGAAAAGGGGGAAGAAAAATAACGCGGCTCTTTTGCTGATTATTTTTGATGCGGCTAAATAAAGGAGCGTAGGAATTATATAAAGAAAAGGGAGGAACAATGCCAGCGCTACCCCCGATATCATCAGAAAAACATCCGCCTCGGGTGTCCAGCTCCCAACCCAGTATAAACTTATCAGGCACCAGAAAAAAGTAAACGCGTAAGTGAGCCGGCCTAAAGCTCCCGCCCCGTTCCGTTTTTCGAGCGACATAAAAAAAGGAATAAACGCGATAAAAGCAAGGAAAAACACAGGTATCGGAGGATATGATATACCGAGCATCAGCCCGCCCCCCGCGGTAAGAAGCAACTGTCTCCGGTTTTTTAATGTCTCCGGGTCAGGATTTTTCAGATTGAGAAAACTCATTTTTTCTGCCCTCTCCTTTTAACCAAAAAATATATCACTACAAATAATACCGCAACACCGGTAAGTATAAATATAATATTGGAATATGTTGAAAGATAATAATCTATCCTCTCAACATTGCTCCCTAAGGTCATCCCGAGATATATAATAATCGCGTTCCACAAAAAAGCGCTTATCGACGCGTTAAGAAAAGTTTTTCCAAGATCAAGCTCATGCAGCCCTGAAAAAAAACTAATCACCGAACGAGTGCCCGGAAGGAAACGATTTACCAGTATCAGTTTGTACCCATACTTTTTAAACCACTCATCCGGTTTTTTCAGCTCTTCTTCTGAAACAAAACTGAGTTTTCCGGTTCTGATTATTTTTTCACCGAACATTTTGCCAACATAATACATCAGAATAAATCCGAGCGCCGAACCAACACTTGTGATTAGCAGGATAGGGATGAAACCAAGCCCTGAGGCCCCTATCATGGTGGCTCCTACAACAACCACAACATCACTCGGGGAAGGGGGAAATACATTTTCGATAAAAGAAAACAAAAACAATATTATATAGATCCATGAAGGATCGAGTACATTCAGGTAATTAATAACAGATTCGAGCATTATACCTCATTTTGCGCTTAGAAATAATTTTCCCGCATCATAATTGCGGAAAGTCAATTGTGTTTATAGTTAAAACTTTGTTAAAATTCTCTATTAAATAAAATTATAAAGAAACTTCATTTGCTTCAGGGTGTTTCTTCATCCCCCTGTTTAAGCAATAACAGGGCGACAGCATATACGGCAACTCCCTCCTCGCGTCCTACGAAACCCATTTGCTCGGAAGTTGTGGCTTTAACGGACACCCGGCCTGTTTCAATATTCAGCAGTGTCGCTATCGATTCCCGCATCGCGTCGATATAGGGCTTAAGCTTTGGCCGTTGCATAACGATTGTAGCGTCAATATTCCCGACAAGGTAACCCTCAGCGTCAATAAGCTCATAAACCGAGCTTAAAAGTTTTTTGCTGTCAGCCCCTTTATATTCGGGATCAGTATCAGGAAAATGTTTCCCTATGTCACCCAGGGCCAAGGCTCCGAGAAGCGCGTCACATATCGCGTGAAGCAAAGCGTCAGCGTCGGAATGCCCCATCAAACCTTTTTCGAAAGGCACTTCTATTCCCCCGAGCATCAGCCGGCGGTTAAATTCAAGGCTGTGGACGTCATATCCAAAACCGGTTCGTACTGGTAATTTCAATGTCTTATCTCAAAATGTGAAAATTCATTTAATGCGTCACCCCATTTAAGGGAAAAGTCACGGACCATCGAATGCGACGGTCCTTGTTTTACAAGTCTTACAAATTCTTCGAGCTGTTCTTTATCCCCTTCGGCAACCGAAAAAACCTCTCCGCTATAAAGATTTTTTGTGTATCCCTTTATACCCAGCGCGTTGGCGTTCCTCAGCACATAATAGCGGAATCCGACACCCTGTACAAGTCCTTCAACAATTATCTCAACTCTTTTCAGTTTTTTTTCTTCCATTTGCAAAAGCATCAAATGTTTCTGAAATAATCAGCCCGGTAAATATCAGTGCGCTGCCGATATATCCAAAATTAGTGATTTTTTCATTTAATAAAAATACCGCGAATATTGCTGCGAAAACCGGCTCGAAAGAATATATTATTCCCGCTTTGGTGGGGGTAATATCCTTTTGGTATCTTGTCTGCAAAGTGATTGCCAGAATTGTTGCGAGAACTGATGTATAAAAAAGGGCAAATCCCAGGTCCCGGGAAAATTCAAAGCGGGCGGATTCAAAATTTATCAGATCAAAAACGGCTACAAAGATCGAAGCGACAATTCCTGATACCAGTATCTGAAAGAAGACAAGTATCCTGTAGTCATGTTTATTTGAATAAACATCAAGATATATTACATGGATTGTAAAAAACACGGCGCAGAGAAGAGTGAGAAAATCGCCGATATTAAAATCAGCGCCGATGGTGGATAAAAATTCCGCGATATTATCTCCTCCCGAAGAAAGAAAAAGCACACCGGCAAGCACAAAAAATGTCCCGATTAAGGCTCCTTTCGCCGGTTTCTTTTTCAGAATGATATATTGCGCGAGGGGAATCATCACCACCACGGTTCCGGTAAGAAAGGCTGACCTGGAAGCTTCGGTAAACCGCAGCCCGGCAGTCTGTGTGCCATAAGCCAGAAACATTAGTGTGCCCAGGAATAATCCGGCCATAATATTTTTTCGGGTAAAAAGTCCCTTTTTTGTAATTACCAGGAGAATGAAAAGTATTGCCGCGAGACTGAACCTTAACGCCACAAAAAGCACAGGTGAAGAATAATCAAGCCCCTGCTTAATAATCGCGAAGGTGCCGCCCCACAGTATTGTCATCGAAAGCAGTGACAGTTCGGCGACATACTTTTTTTTATTCACCAGGTTCATACCCGAAATTTTTAAGCATCGAAGCATCCTGACGCCATCTGGCTTTTACTTTAACCCGAAGCTCCAGGAAAACGGGTCTCTGCAGAAATTCTTCGGCAACCTCCCTGCTCTTCTGACCCAATACTTTTATTTTGGAACCGTTTTTTCCTATTATTATCGGCTTCTGCGACTCCTTTTCAACTATTATTGCCGCCTCAATATAATCTTTCCTTTTTTCCCTCTCCTTAAATTGTTCAATCACCACTTCAGCGCTGAAGGGAACTTCGTCATGAAACAGCTCAAATATTTTTTCCCTGATTATTTCCGAGACAAAAAACCTTTCTGTGCGGTCACTTATTTCATCTTCGGGATAATAATAAGGATGTTCCGGCAGCCACTCCCTTATCATTTCGAGAGGTTTCTCCAGGTTGAATTTTTCCAGCGCTGAAATTGGTATAACCTCATCAAACCTCTCATCCTTCTGAATCTTTTCCATTAAAACTGAAAGATTTTCCGGTTTAACTTTATCAATTTTATTTATTAGCAGCAGCTTTTTACTTTTTCGTGAGGATATTATTTTATTCAGTGTTTTATTCTTAAGCAGTTTGCCGCCATCAGGGTCCGAGGGCATATCAAGAATTGCCACCAGTATATCGGCGTCCCGTGATGATTCGATAACATAATCAACCATCTTTTCCTGAAGCAGATAAGCCGGATCAAGAATACCGGGAGTATCGAGAAATATAACCTGTTCATTTTCAGTCGTGAGAAGACCTAGGATTTTTTTTCTCGTAGTCTGTGGTTTTGAGGTTGTAATTGAAAGCTTTTCACCAAGCCACGCGTTCATCAGTGTAGATTTACCCGCATTGGGCAGCCCGATTATTGTCACATAACCGGCTTTGGTCATCTTTTTTTCCATTGATAATCCTTTTTAAACAATCTTTTAAATATAGGATGCATTACGCAAGTAACCAAATGGAGAAAAAACCAAAAAGACAATTGATAATTAAAAGATGACTCCGGCATTTATATTGTGTTAAATTATCCTTTTTATCTGTTCAATCCCCGTAATCGTAAACTGGCAGAGCCAGAAAAAAATTGAATCCGAAAAAAGAATCTTACTCGTTCTCGTAATCGAACTTCGTACTCATCCTTTCAAAACGCTCAGGTTATTCGGGAACGAGGACGATTACGAGTACCGCTTGCTGAGTAGGTAATAATCTTACCATTTTGCGTAGAATTTAACTTCTTACGGAGTAAGCGACTCCGAATGGAGTCAAATATTATTAGCCCCGGATGTAATCCGGTGCTTTTATCAGACATTTAAAAGCCGCGACGCTGAAGGCGTCGAATATTAGCAACCCTGAGTAAAGAATATCTGAAGAATAATATTTAATCTGCACATGAAAGTTATATTCGACCCCTTCAGGGTCTTGTTCCAAGTTTTGCTTTTTACCCCGGGCAGCTCGCTTCCTTCGCTGCCCGGAAGAATAATAAATCAGGAATAAGGTTCTTTTGAGCTTTTTGTGGGATTTGGTGTTTTTGTGATTTTGTGGCTTTTTTCCACCCAAATCTGCGAAATCAGGAAAATCTTATTTGAACTTAGCCAATTATTTATCCGGTAATAATTGCGGCGCTGAGCAGAATTTGGTTGCCAGGAGAGTAATTTGCTTTTGCCCTGAACGGAAAGATTACATAAAATAAATTCACATTAAATGTAAAACCAAAAACTCAAATCAAATTCGCGCGGGAGGTTTTCGCAATGTATCAAGACTGTCACGGTAATTTTTATGGTTTTCAAAAAGGAAATAAGCTGAAACGAGCAATATCAATGTAACAGACGCGGCGCCGATAAGAAAAATATCATTGTTAAAGACAGCCAGGAATTTTTGCATAGCCGAAAGCGCGTTATCGCTGATCTGTTCCAGTTTTTCCTCTCCAAAGGCAATGTTGCTGCCGGAAGCGTTGTCACCTGATGTTAAAATCATTCCAATTAATACCGCCAGGACAGTCAGAAAAATGCCGGCGATAAAAACAATTGAGTTGCCTGCCGGTTTAATTTTGGGCTTGAAAACAAATATTCGGGCCATTACCGATTCAGATATTCCATCAGGAGCCGGTTCGGGCTCGAGTTCTTTAAGAAGCTGATCGGTATACTTGTGCGCCCTGAGCAGATTAATGGCATTTTCATCATCGGCGATCAGTCGCTTCAATTCCCCTGCTTCTTTGGGGCTGAGTTCTCCATCTATATATCTGTTTAATATTTCATCTGTAATTTTATTCATATTTCCTCCCGGACAAAATTATGCCTGATAAGCATTTCCCGAAGTGAGTTTCTCGATCTGTGCAACATTACTTTTACATTTACCAGCGATATATCCAGAATCTGGCTTATTTCATTTAACGACATATTATCAATATAAAATAAATTAACGACAAGCGCGTTCCTTACGGGCAGTTTTTCAATCAATTTATATAAATAAAGATTTGCCTGTGTATTTTCTATTTCATCACTCTTATCTTCCGATGTCAGATCAAAATATTCATCGATTGATGAAGTATCGGAATCGATCTTTCTCTGTTTTTTCCCAAGAAAAGATAATCCTGTATTATATACAATCCGGTAAAACCAGGTTGAAAATTTCGATTCTTTCCTGAAACCGGACATCGAACGATAGGCTTTAAGGAAAGCATCCTGCAAGACTTCCTCGGCATCCATCTCATTTTTCAGCATACGGAGAAGGAGTGAATAGGCGCGGTCCTTATACCTGTTAACCAGCAAAGTAAAATCGGCCTGATTTCCCCTGAGCACTGATTCAATTATCTCTATGTCGCTTAAATTTTTCATACACTTGTTAGACCGGAAAAAGAGTGGAAACGTTACACATAATTTAATTTATTTTTTTTGTAACCTTCCATTAGCTTTGTAAAGTCAAAAAGGGTGAAGAAACAAAAAGCAACAGGAAAATAAGAAAATTTTGAAATAAATTCACAGGAGTTAACATGTCACCTTTTATTATCCCGGTCGTGCTGTTCCTGACCACAGGTTTTGTTCTTACAATATATTTATTTTACCGCTCGCGCGAAAAACAGATGATCATCGAAAGAGGCCTTACGAGTGATCAGATAAAATATCTCTATTTCAGGGAAACCAAATCCTATGGAATGCTTAAAACTGGTATCGTTGTTACAGTGTTTGGCATTGCCCTGGGACTCGGGTTCTGGATGGAAAGTTCAACCGGCGATGAAGAGTGGATGCCTTTCCTTATTATCACAGGTATCGGCATTGGTTTTATAATCGCCTATTTTGTAGGTAAAAAAATGGCAATCGCAGATAAGGCCAACGAAAAGAACTTTGAAGAGCCGGTTGAATAACCGGCTTTTTATTACCCGCGAATAAAAATTCACATCTTATACGGAGCCGGAGAGGGCTGAAATATTATTGATCTTATTTTATTATCCGGCAAATCGGGAAATCACAAAGTAAATTAAAAGTTGGATTTCTCCCCGAATATCACAGACTGGCAAGCCAGAACCAAAATAAATCCTAAACAAATGGTCGTAATCGTCCTCGTACTCTGCTTTATTTTTCTCTGGCGAATTTTTCGAGTACGAGTATCTCTTCGCCCCCAGAGAGATATTCCATGAGTACGATAAAACTTCTAAATTATGCGTAGAATTTAACTGCTTACGGACTTCTCTTTTGCTGATTTTCCAAAAACAATACCGACACTTAAAAATAATCATGAAATCCTCAAATCCTTTAATCAGGATTCAGAAATGAACGGATTGGATTTGTGAACAACCTGGTGTTATATTCCTTATTGGATACTAATAATTTTGCCATTATGTGTAGAATTTAATTGCTTATGGAATAATTATCGGCTTTCAGCAAAGAACTTTTTTATCGCGGCTAACCTTAACAAGCCCGATATTATTATCCGATATTAAATCCTGTTTATTTAGCTAAAAAGATATTATCTTTGCCGGATAAAATATTGACTATCCCGATTTTTTTTAAGTATATATTTAAAATTAAACTTTGACCTGATGAACAATAATAAAATTTTTCTCTATACCGGCCTTACTCTGCTGGCAGCCTCCTTTATCGCAAAATGGAGCGGATTATCCCTTATGATTTTCTGGGGACTGCTAATCGCCGCGATATTTCTGAAATCGATATTTCTGATAAATATCATCCGCGGACGCAAAACATATTCGAAAACAGGGCTGTATCTGATCATATCCGGAGTGATAATTATCCTGATTTCCCTCATATTTAAATATTATTACCCTCTTCCAATATTGAGAAACATTCTCTTCTATGGAGCGCTGATGTTGAAGTTTTCAGGAGTTGTAATATTGATCGTAAGCAAAAGAAAGCGAAAAAAAGTATAAATTTTCCGGACGGGTGTAAATTATTGCCGGCAATTCAGTCATAATCTACAGGGCAGATATATTTTATCCTTTTCCTGTTGTCTCCATATTCTTCCGGTATATCTGCGAAACAGGGCATTTAGTTAATATTTTTTTGTTAAAAAGTAAAAAAATCTTTTAGGGAGATAAAATATCATTCCCTTTTATAAAAAGAATTGAATATATTTGTCATTAATTAAAAAATAAATATTGAAAGGATAGTCTGATATAAAATGATTTCCAAAGAACTTCTGAATATGTTGTGTTGCCCTGAAACGAAGGCCGATCTGGTACTTGAAGGGGATTTTTTAGTTTCCACCGATAAAGGTACCAGGCGAAAATACCGTATTGAAGATGATATACCTATTATGCTGATTGAGGAATCGGTGCAGCTCGATTTAAATTCCTGGCAGGAAATAATGAAAAAGCATGGCAAACCGGCTTAGCGGAAAAGAAATTAGCAAAGGCTCTCGGTTTCTCACGAAAAATATATTATTTCCAGGTTTTTAATTGTTGAGGGTATAATCTGACCGGAGGACAACTTATTTCAATTTAATCAGGATCACTTAATTTTGCGTAAGTTCGAAATAAGACTAAAGAAAGAGAAAAATATTTTAGTCGATCTTGAAATTAAATTCCTGTTTATCTGCCTTTGGCATGGCCTCCGCGGGAATGGCAGTTTCTTACTATTTCCGGTTCAAAAAGTTGTGTCATTCCGGTTTTTGGTGTCCTTCCAAAAGGCCGGAATCTTTAGTCCTCTGCAAGCACAAACGTTTATAAAATATCTTATCTCAAACTTAAGCTAATTAACAAGACTACTTCCGGCCTGTGAAATAAAACCTGCAGAAGTATAACACTAATGCTCACCTCATGGCCACATCTATCCGGAACTACACGAATGTTCGACCGTCAAATTTAATTAGCAAGATAAAATCGTATATTTAAGAATTAAATCTGTTTAATTATCAGGGAAATATGATGAACGCACTTGAAGTAAAAAACATCACCAAAACATTTGACAAGGTTGTTGCGGTGGATAATGCTTCCTTTGAAGTGCCGGAAGACTCCATTTTCGGACTGATTGGACGAAACGGCGCAGGGAAAACCACCACACTTAGGGTAATGATGAATATATATCTTCCCGATAGTGGCGAGGTTATCCTGAGGGGCAACACTATCGGGCAGGAATTTAAAGACAAAACCGGGTATCTTCCGGAAGAAAGGGGACTTTACAAAAAAATGAAAGTTCTCGATACCCTTCTTTTTTTCGCTGAACTGAAAGGGAAAAGAGGACGCAAAGTTGAAAAACTGGCTAAACATTATCTGGAAAGATTTGATCTCGGGGACAGGGCAGCCTCGAAAATTGAAGACCTTTCCAAAGGTAACCAACAAAAAGTTCAGTTTATCTCCACAATTCTTCATGATCCTGAATTTATTATTCTGGATGAACCTTTTTCCGGTCTTGACCCTATCAATACAAATTTGCTGAAGGAAATAATTCTTGATCTTAAACGAAAAAACAAAGTGATTATTTTCTCTACGCACCTTATGGATTTCGCCGAAAAAATGTGCGATCATATCGCTATGATCGATCATGGGAAAATTATCCTTAAAGGTTCGCTTAAAGATATTAAAGGTCAGTATTCCCAAAGAAATATCAGTCTGGTTCACGAAGGGGATATAAGCTTTTTGCGTAATAATCCGATAATCGAAAAAATTGAGGATTTTGGTAACAGCACAGGAATAAGAGTTAGAAATAATTCAGACATCCAGGAGCTGTTAAAAATTTTGATTGAAAATAACATCACCATCAAAAAATTTGACGCTAATGACATTTCACTCCATGAAATATTTGTTGAACTGGCCGGAAAAGAATCTAATGGCGGGGAGGTGAAACATGTTTAATCAAAGAACCATAGCGGTCATAAAAAAAGAGCTGAAAGAAAAACTATTTTCCAAAGCATTCATTTTTATGACAGTGCTAATCCCTATTTTTATGTTCGGCATTCTTGGTTTCCAGACCTATATACTTTCGATAGAAGGTGACGAAGGGACAAAACTGCAGATAGTTTCGGAATCAGAAATTATTTTATCTTCTCTCGAAAGTGAATTTCTTAACGAAAGTTATGTTAAAGACAGCAGCTACACTATGAGTTATGTTCCCCTGAAAGATATCTCAATCGATGAATATGTAACCAGCGCGAAATCATCATTGCTGGCCGGCAGATTCGACGGTATAGTTTATATTCCGGAAGATGCCCTTAAACATAAAAAAATAGGATATTATTCAGATAATCCAAATAACAGAAGTGTATCAAATAAGGTCCGGCCGGTGGTAAATAAAGTTCTGCTTGATATTTATTTTACTGAAAGTGACCTTTCCGAAGAGGACCTTAACTTTGCCCGCTCCTGGGTTGACATGGATGGTTTCCGAGTCAGCGCCGAAGAGGGGATACAAGAGGAAGGGGTAGCGAACAGGGTGGCATCCTTCCTTCTGGCATTCCTCCTCTATTTCAGTCTGCTCATTCTTGGTTCAATGATGCTTCGCTCGGTTGTCGAGGAAAAAACATCCCGCATAGTCGAAGTACTTCTTTCTTCGGTTAGCAGTCTGGAACTTATTACCGGCAAAATACTCGGAAATACAATTGTCGGCGCGATACAAATGATGATTTGGTTATCCCCGATAATGCTTCTGGTATCAACGAGCTGGTTCGCGCTGCCCCCCGAATTTACCCTCTATATGGATATGGGGCAGATAGGCTACTTCATTCTTAACTATTTTGTTGGTTTGTTCGTTTATATGGGACTTTTTGCCGCTGTAGGTTCAATATTCGATAATGAGCAGGATGCCCAGTCAGGTCAGTTTCCAATTATTATCCTGATCATGATCCCCTTCTTTATCTCATTATCACTTACCAACAATCCCGATAGTCCACTGGCAACGATATCATCTATAGCTCCCTTCTCTTCGATAATTGTTATGCCGGCGAGGATGACCCTGATAGATGTGCCTCTTTTCCAGATTATTCTTTCATTTGTACTCAATATCGCCACGATGCTTTTCACCTTCTTTGTGGCCTCAAAAATTTACCGTGTCGGTATTCTTATGACAGGTAAAAAACCCAAATGGGGTGAAGTTATAAAATGGTTGAAATATAAATATTAAGATTAATACAAAAGCCCTCTTCAATCACTGAAGGGGGCTTTTTTTATGATCATATCAATTTTCTTCGCCACGGATGGGAGAATAATAAAATATCTTCTATCATATTATTACATATTTATCCTCGAATACCGGCTAATTAAATTCCGCCTTGATATCCAGAGAAATCTCCAGCTCTTTATCAGGAGCGATAATCATATTTTTGACTTTCGCCGGAATCTTCAGAATGATTTTTCCATTTTCGGTATCTTCTTTCCGGCGGATACTCAATATGGCGGTTTTCCCGCCCTCAAGTATAAATTCACCGCGGAAACTCACCGCTTGATTTTCCTGGTTTAGCATTAATTCAAAGGTTATATCAGATTTATTTTTAATCTGGACATAAACTCTTTCTTTTTGTCCCAAATCAACAACCGGGTTCAATATTTCGACTGAGTTTATAAAAATTGGTTTCAGATATTTTTCTTCACCATAAAGAACACCATCCGCCATTACCGAGGTTCTTCGCGCGAACAGGGCTTCCTTAACCGATTCTTCACTTTTTTCTTTCGCGAACACAAGTGTCATAGGACGCAATTCACCATTATTCACTTTATAATTGAAGGTTATAGGATCATGAATATCGGAATTGCCCATAATAGTAAGCTTCTTTTCGAGGCACCATTTCTGCGCGTTGGGATAATATACCTTCCAGTTATAAATTTCTATTCCGTGAAGCAATCCTTTTTTGAGAAGTTTTTCCTGTTCTTTATACCAGACCGACCTGCTATCAGGCTGTTTCCATCCGGGATGATTCCAGAATACAAACGCGCCCTGTTTATTGGCATTCGAAACAGCGTCCAGATAATTTTCACGGTTTATTTGAGAAATATCTTTAACAAAGAGAGCGTTAAAATGTCCTGGCGGTTCCCCCTTTGTTATCTCAGTTCCTTTAATCAGCATTATTCCCATTTTATCGGCATAAGATTTCGCGATTTCATAAGGACGGTTAAATTCGGTGTCGACATCTCCCTTATGCGGCAGGTACTCGATATGATCGGTAATTGAAATAACATCCAGTCCTTCCATCCAGGCTTCATCAACACGGATTGTTGGCCAGACATTCCCGTCGGAAAAAACTGTGTGCATATGGAAATCACATCTCAGCGTCACATAACCGGGAATATCGGGTATTTTTATTTCTTTGCGGAATGATTGCTGCGCCTGCAGAAAAGAAAGCGCCAGTAAAAAAACAATAATTATTCTCTTCAAAATAACACCTCGCTATTTCATTGAAAAAATCAAACTTCCGTCCTTCGTAAAAATATCATATATCTTCAGCGTTTTTCAGCCGGTCCGTTGATAACCTTTCCCGTCATATCAAATTCACTGCTTCCGGGTGAGGGACAGATAAAATGTTTATTGATTCGGCTATAACCCGCGACCTTTTTACTTTGGGTGCAAAAGCCGGAAGCAGCCACATACTTTCCTTTTTCGGCCTCTACTATAATAACATTGCCCGCGAGTCTGTCATCTTCAATTATAACCGCATTACCTGTTTTCCCCAGGCGGCCTAAAGCGCGCAAATTTAATACGACCGTTGAATCTTCTGTTACGGCGTAGTCTGAGTTCTGAACAACAGGCGCCGGACTGACATAAGACATTCTCGCGCAGGCCGCAAATATTACAAAGTTAATAATTGCCGGCAATAAAACCAGCAATTCCTTTTTTGTCAGTTTCATGTTTTTCTCCTTGTTCAAACATAAAAACCTCCTCAGGAAATTTACGAATAAGGAGAAAACAAATCAGCCAGATATTTGCGGGGAAAAGCGACTTAATAATTTAATAATGCCACCGCTCTTACCGGCGAACCGTCAGCTCCTTTAACTTTTAAAGGCATTACGGAAATAGTAAAAGACCTTTCGGTAACCGCGTCAAGATTAGTCAGATTTTCTACTAAAATATATCCCGCGTTAAATAATATATTATGGATAGTGTAATTAACCTCTTCAACAGGATCGAATGAAGGAAAATCTCCCCCCACTCCTTTAAGTTTTTTTTCAGACAGCCATTCCGCGGCTTCGGGGGTCAGGTGAGGGAATCCTTCGAAATACTCCTCACCTCCCCATTTTTTCCACCATCCGCTGTTAAAAATCACAAATTCACAATCACTTATTTCTTTTTCATACGAGACCAGCTTAGATAATTCAATTTGCCCGGTTTTTTCAGGCAGATCAATCCTTAATGCTTTACCAAAAAATGTGTTTACCGGCAGGATATCGAGTGTTTCTCCATTCTTCAGCATATGGGCAGGCGCGTCTATATGTGTTCCCAGGTGTGTAAAAATATTCAATTTTTTCTCGGTATATCCATCATCCGCTACAGAAAACATATCTTCAAATACCGGGTCAGGAGAGCCGGGGAAAACCGGCATTCCCGTTTCAAGAAGATGAGAAAGGTCAACAATCATACTTATCCTTAAATTTATAGTAAAATATTCGTATTATTCGCAAATTTACTTATTTTTAAATGGAAAAATTATCAGAAAATCATTCATCGGGTAAATAAGATGAAAGTCCGGTTTTATGAAGCGTTCAAAGAGGAGGCAGATGCTCTGAGGAGATATTTGCCACCAGGAATAAAAGCAGATTTCTGCTCATCTACAATTCAGGAAAATGGAGACACAGATGTTCCTGCCGATATTATCAGCATACGCACCCAGTCGGTCATTCCTTCCGACTGGAGCGGAGGATTAAAGGCGATATTAAGCAGGAGCACCGGATATGATCACCTTATTAAATACCGCGACGGTAATGCCGGCAGCCTGGAATATGGATATTTGCCAATTTACTGCAACCGGTCTGTGGCCGAGCACGCGATTACACTGATGCTGACACTGATAAAAAAAATTCCGCAGCAAATAAAACAATTCAGCAATTTTAACCGGGATGGCATTACCGGAAGTGAGATACTCGGGAAAAATGCACTTGTTGTCGGCGTGGGAAATATCGGTATAGAAATAGTTAAATTGCTTCGCTGTTTTGGAATGAATGTCAGCGGCTGTGATCTTGTGCATAAACATGATGATGTTTATTACAAAGAGTTTGATGACGCTATCGGCTCCGCCGATGTTATTTTCTGCGCGATGAATCTTAATGAAAAAAGCAGAAATTATTTTACTTATGAAAAACTCAGCCGGGCAAAAACAAACTCGATATTCATTAATATTGCCAGGGGGGATATGTCGCCTGCAACAGATCTTTTACAGGCAATCAATGAATCACGGATAGCCGGCGCCGCCCTCGATGTTTTTCCTGAAGAAGAACTTCTGTCGGCCAGCTTGCGCGGCGGATCACTTCCTGATCATCCGCAGCTTCACGCGGTCATGGAGCTTTCGAGGCTGCCTAATGTTATTCTTACTCCCCATAATGCTTTTAACACAGAAGAATCAGTAGAGCGAAAAGCTTACCAGAGTATTCAGCAAATACTGAATTTCATTGAACATGGTGAGTTTTTATGGCCGGTTCCATCTGAAAATGGCGCTGTTTAATCTGGAGTCGGATTTAATTTAATAATATCAGTACCGGTTATTTATTTCCCTTCGTGATATCAGACATCTGTTTTATCCAGGCTGCTTTATCGAATTTCGGCGGGATGAAATCCTCCATTTTTTCTAGCAGCCTTACGGGATTATCATCAATAATTATAAGCTCCCTGTGAATACTGTTGATAAACATATCCTCAGAAGCCCTGTCAATAAATTCCATTAACTTATCAAAAAATCCATTAATGTTGTATAACGCGCAGGGTTTAGAATGCAGTTCAAGCTGAAGCCAGGTAAGCGCTTCAAAAAACTCATCCAATGTGCCGTAACCACCAGGCATGGCAATAAACGCGTCTGAAATTTCCGATATCTTCCCTTTTCTTTCATGCATATTTTTTACAATATATAAATCTCCAAGCCCCTCATGCAAAACCTCTTTCCTTACAAGATGCTCAGGCATTACACCTGTAACTTTTCCACCGGCGTTTAATATTTCATCGGCTATCACTCCCATAAGTCCCACTTTGGCTCCGCCATAAACGAGTCCATATCCTCTTCTGTGCATTTCTTTCGCAAGCTCTTCGGCCATCTTTATATACACCGGTTTATTACCGGGACTTGATCCACAAAATATCGCGATATTTTTAATCATTAATAAAATTCCAATAAAATCTTTTCATAAAAATACTGATAACCTGATCACTCCGCAAAAGAAAAACAATGGAATCTGAAATTCAGATAGTCCGCAATTTCCCCGCTGATAAAAAAAACTCCGGCGATTACGCCGGAGTTTAACAAAACACTAAACCTGGTTAGCTTTATAACTGCCTTTACGGGAGGAAAGGCAGGTATATAAATTAAGTTCTACTGAAATGGTTGCTATTTCTTTTCCGCATATATCGGACTCACATTATTTAGCGAAAAAATAAATTTTTGTATGCCACTTGCTGGTATCCGGTTCGGCCATCGGATTGGTGATGTACTCCTCAAGCGCCATATTGAAATCAAGTTTATTTTTCTTGAAGTAATAATCAAGCGCTTTATAAGCATACATCTGGTTATCATAGGCGCCAAAATGATCAAGCATAAAAGCTTTTGAATCGGGCGCTTCAATCATCTCGATTCCTTCACCCTTAACAGTTTTATTTACCGGCATAACCGCAGCCATATCACTCATTTGTGTTTGCTCATCCCAGGTATAATAAACAGCCCCGGCTGCTCCCTGGATTCTCGCGCGTGATTTCCCGATGGCTTCACCAAGTTTTGCGTAAGACGCTGAAAAGAACTCATGCATATTTTTTAAATTAACCTTTCCCTTTACGGCAGCATATTTTTTCTCTTCAAACTCTGTCTCTTTTACTTCATATTTCTGAATTTCGGTATAATCCTTTTCACTCAGCTCCTTTAGTTTGGCGAGTCCCCGGTCAAAATCGGGAGCCATCATATCTTCCATACTCATAAACAGAAGCATGATATTAAAGGGAAAAGTCGATTCACCCGAAAAACCCCAGGCAGCTTCTAATTCGTTTCCTCTGTTTATGAGATGCATATAGCCATCTGACTGATCTTCCCAGGGCTCAATAAAATGCAGGTGGTAGGTAATTTCTTCATTATCCTTTATACCTGTATTTGTCATTTCACCCGTGCCGGTCAGTTCAGGATGCCCTTTCCAAATATATTTTGATCCTTTCTCTCCATCCTTTCCTTCAACGGTTACCTTCATTGTAGAATCCATTTCGGCCCATGGCGACCAGCTTTGCCAGTTTCTCCAGTATTTCACATGCTCAAATACTACTTCAACAGGCGCTTTGATGTTAACCTTTCTTTCTACATTAAAATCGCCAGGCGCGAGTATTCCCAATAAAATTACTATCACTATAAAAACAAGAATTATAATACCTAAGGCTTTTAATACTTTCATAAATCCTCCAAACTTGTTAAGTTTTCTCCCGGTAAGAAAAATCACTGATGCATGGATGGTTTGAACCTGAATAAATGAAGAGCAATAATTTTCACGTCAGGCTCAAACAATGACGCAAGATAAAAAAAATAATCGGTTTCTGAAAGCCAAACAAGATATATCATCCCGTTTTCCGGGGGGGGGGATTAAATAATTAATAATATTTTCCTACCCATTTTTCTTTTCAGCAGAAAAGCTCTTTTTTTCTTATATTTATTGTGTAAATAGGATACACATTTAAGATGATCAATTTAGTAAAAAAAATCATACCGGTAACTTTTATCCTGCTGGCCGCCGTCATAGCCTGTAATGCGCCCAGAACAAATCCGCTTGATCCGGATAATGAGCATAATGTTTATGTAAAGATTGAGGGTACTGTACAAACAGTAACTGTTCCGCGAAGACCGGTCGCTGATGTGCAAATTGAATGGGAAGGAGGCGGCAATATCACCTATACATCTGGTAACGGAGCTTTTCTAATTGAAGATGTAGTTAAAAGTGACGGCTGGCTGCGCTTTGAACACCCTCTTTATTATCCTGTATCAAAATTTATCTCATGGGGAATGGACAAAACAATAAAAATAGACACCTTTCTTAACGCGATGCCCCGCCTGGAAAATTTGAATGTTTATAGTGAAGTAAAATATAACAGCCCCGGTTCTGACCCGGTGTATTCTCTTGTTGTAGAGGTTAGTATAACAGATGATGAAAATGATATTGATTCGGTTTTTGTTAAAAATGAGGAGATAAATTTTTCCGAACCGCTCGAATATAATCTCGGTTCCAAACAGTTTGAAAGGGTGTTTATTGCCTCTGCCTATGGCTGGGATAATTTGGAGCTGGTTGTTGACAAACATCTGGAGATAATTATTCTTGAAACAACCGATTCATTATTTTACGCAGGAAGTGAAAAACTTGAACGTGTGATTACCTCAAAATTTGATCTTGAGAAAAGTCCTGCTGAAAATCAGATCGTTCAACCTCCTTTCAATCTTGAATGGAAAGAGATAAATGCCGGATTTACCTTTAGTTATAAATATGAAATTTTCGAACGATATTCAGATAACCTTATAGCTTCAGCCGAAAATATTCCTTCGGGAACAAACAGAAATAACCATTTCAAAAAATTTCGGGGCAGGTGAATATGTGTGGTATATATGGGCAACTGATGAATTTGGCAACAGCCTTCGTTCAGAACGAAAACGCTACATTCAGGATAGAATAATATGACTGAAAATTATGATAACATTATTAAAAATATACATGCGCCTACCAGGGAACAGTTTGAGTCTTTTTATCGGCTTGGCAAAATATTGAAACTCTTCTCATTTTGAAGATTCAGTGATAAATGAGGTGCTCGATCTGATCATTGATGTTACCGGAGCGGAAAGAGGACTTTTTGTAAAAGCTTTTGACCCCGAAAAGTTTCTCTATTATTGCCGCCCGCAATATTCAAAAAGAAAATATTACAGATCTTTCGGAGTTTTCTTCAGGAATTCTCAAAGAGGTATTCTCCCAGGGGAAACCTGTGCTCTACCATGACGCTCAGCAACAGCCTGAACTTTCGAATTCGAAAGTATCAGAATAAGAGGAATTAAATCTATTATCGGAGTCCCTGTTTTCAGGGATGATAAAATCTGGGTGTTTTTATCGCGGACAGTTTAAAGCAGAGAGAAAAATTCACCAATCAGAGCCTTATTCATCTCGACCTGTTTTCCAGTCTGCTTTCTCTTACACTCGACCGCATAGCGGAATATGACAAACTGGAAAAAGAAAACACCGAACTTCAGAACAGATTGGAAGAGACAGAACCCCTTCCCGAAATGATTGGTGAAAGCAAAGTGATGAAAAACTTCTTCCGGATACTTCGCAGGGTAGCGGATACCGAAGCCACAATCCTTATTACCGGAGAAAGCGGAACCGGCAAAGATCTGGCGGCCAGAGCGGTTCATACTCTCAGCAAAAGACGTGAAAATGTTTTTCTTGCACAGTTTTGCGGTTCAATTCCTGATAATCTGCTTGAAAGTGAGCTTTTCGGATATAAAAAAGGCGCTTTCACCGGCGCGAATAGTGATAAAAAAGGCCTGCTTGAAATTGCCGATAAGGGCACCTTTTTCCTCGATGAGATTGCCGATATATCTATGGCGCTGCAGACAAAACTGCTGAGAGTGCTTGAGAATCAGGAAATTATGCGACTTGGTGACACCGGGGTAAAAAAAATAAATGTGAGAATAATTACCGCGACAAATAAAAACCTTCAGGAGATGGTTAAAGAAGATACATTCAGGAGCGACCTCTATTACCGTCTGAATGTTTTCCCTGTTAAAATCCCCCCTTTAAGGGAAAGGAAAGGTGACGTCCCCCCTTCTGGCCAATCATTTCGCGGGCAAATTTAGTCGAAGGGAAAGCGCGGCTCACTCCCGGATCTATAAAAAAACTTGAATCATATAGCTGGCCGGGAAATGTGCGGCAGCTTATTAATATCATTCAAAGGGCTGTGATATTAAGCGAACCTGGTGAACTTAAAGAAGATTTTATCATTTTTGATGAAGATGAAAAAGATGATCTCAATCTCAATGGCACTCTTGCCGAAATTGAAAGACAGGCGTTGATTAAGAGACTGAAGGATTTCGATGGCAATAAATCCCTTGTAGCCAAATCACTTGGAGTTTCAAGAAAATGGGTTTATCTTAAACTTGAGGATATGGAGAAACAAAAGGGCTGATGGAGCTTGCCGAAATATATATTCTTGCCGAAAAGTTCCTGCAGGTACAGTGCATAAAAAAAAAGTGAGAATTATGCTGTGCACCTTGCCAGGGAAAAAAAGTCCGCCAAAAAAGTAATTATCAAAATACTCCGCGCGGCCGGCTTATATGAAGAAGAAGATTAAAAACAGGTTTCTGCGCGAAGCGGAAATTCTGTCAACTCTGAAACATCCAAATATCATTCAGATAATTGATCATGGCAGATATGAGGATTATTTTTATATCTCTTTTGAATACATCGAAGGTGAAAATTTAAGAAAACATATCCGTGACAAAAAACTGACTGATGATCAGAAAAAAAAACTTGTCGAACAACTGTTTTCAGCTCTGGCATATCTTCATTCAAAAAAAATAATTCACCGTGATATCAAACCGGAAAATATACTAATAAGCAATACCTTCGATCTGAAACTCACCGATTTCGGACTCGCATTCCCTTTTGAAGACACACTGGAATCATTGCAAAATTCAATTGTCGGAACCCCCTGCTATATGTCTCCTGAGCAAATCCAGGGGAAAAAACTCAATCTTCAGAGCGATCTCTTTTCCGCGGGTTCGCTGCTTTACGAACTTTACACAGGCAAAAACCTCTTTCTAAGCCGCGACTTTAATAAAACAATTAACAATATTATCAATTTTGATGAAAGCAGACTTGAAAGTGAACTAAAAAAAATCAGCCCTGAAATTGCGCCTGTATTGAAAGGACTTCTTCAAAAAAATCTTGATCTCCGGTTCCATGACGCTGCCTCTGTGCTGGACATACTGTCAGGGAAAAAGTATAAAATCCCGTTAACAATAAGAAACAGAAAAGTACGGGCCTTTAGTATAACCCTGGTGATTCTTATTTCATTATTTCTGTTTTTGTATATGTTTAGCGGATATAAGACCACTCCCCCGGAAAACAATAATTCCCTTACTGAGCCTGATACCTCCGCAAACAAGATTCCTATGCCTGTGATTACTGATAACGGTTCTCAGGAAAGCTTAAAAAAAGAAGAAAAAAAGTAGAGAAGGGCGGAGAAAAAATAACAGAGGAAAAGCGCCCCCCTGTTAATCAGTTAACTAAAATTGAAAACAGTGAGGAGAGTGAGGTTCCAATACCTGAATTTACTCCGCAGGGTCTGCTTACCATTAAGTCTTTTCCCTGGTGCAATGTTTATATCAATGATCAGCCGGCAGGGGCGACACCCTTTGAGAATCCGCTCGAACTTGAAAGTGGTTCTTACCGGTTAAGATTTGAGCATCCCTCTTATCCTCCGCTGGAAAAAGATTTTTTTATGGAAGGGCTGAGCAATGATACACTGAATATAAATTTTACAAGTGAATTTTCTTTTCTCGATTGCAGGGTATACCCCTGGGGAAAAATATATATAAATGACAAATTTGCAGGTCAGACACCATTGGAAAAACTTCCCGCTGTTTTACCGGGTGAATACAACTTGAAAATAGTAAATCCCTCGTACAAAGATTTCTCAGATACTCTCTCTTTCAGCGCGGGTGATACTATTCGTATGCACTATAATTTTGCCAGACAAAGTTTAATGGCATACTAATTGCATGCTAAAGATAAAAAGAAGAAGAAAATCTCTATGAAGAAGATAATAATTATTTTCTGTGTGTTGCTGACACAAATTTTCGGTCAGGAAAATTGGGAATATATCGGACGAATGCCAAAACCTGTCGCCGGCGCATCAGCTATATCTTATGGCGATAAAATTTATATATTAGGCGGCTATTCCGATTCTACCGGGAGCGCGGTAAACTGGGCGCAAAGTTACAATCCGGATACAGAAGAGTGGATAGTGATTGAGAAGATGCTCACTCCACGAACCGAATTTTCGGCAGGAATATATAACCAATCGATTTATTACTGCGGCGGCAGTGAGGAACCTGACAAAAACAATTACCTGGAAAAATGGAATTTCAACCTTTCATCAGAAGCTGAAATCGCCGCGATTGACAGTAATTTCAACCGCGATGGTGAAACAGCAGTGTTCCATAAAAATTTCATCTATTTGCTTGGGGGTTTATCCTCTTATAACCTGGATGTTTTGTTCAGATATAAAATAGAGAACAGCTCATACTCTGGAAGCATACAAAATATCCCGGCATTCTCCGAAGCCCCGATCCTGCAAATGGGCGCCCTGCTTGAAGATCAGTTCTATTTTATTGGTGGTATCGATTTTGTGATAATGGACAAAATTTTCCGGATGGATGAAGAAATGACTTCTTTTACTGAAATAAAACCGGAAATATTGCGACCCCGCGCGGCAGGCACAGCAATATCCTCTGAATATAACAGAATAATTTACCTGATCGGAGGATATTCAGAAACAAATCCTGCGCTTTCATCGGTTGATATGATTACATTCCTGGGCAGCAGTCATGATGTAAAGGAGGGCCCGCAGATGATATTCGGCAGAAAAAATCCTTCTGTCGTAAAACATGAAAATTATATTTTTGTTTTTGGTGGTTTTGATGGTTCGGGTGAAGTTATTTCCTCTATTGAAAAACTTTTTATAGACGGTCCACCAACGTTGTTGATAATACACCTGATACTAAAACTTTTAATCTGGCGCCAAATTACCCCAATCCCTTTAATCCTCAAACTACAATAGAATTTACACTGAATAAGGATGAAATGATTGAACTTGAAGTTTACTCTGTCGGGGGGCGAAAAGTAAAAACCCTGATATCAGGTTATTATTTCAGAGGTGAATATAAGTGCTCCTGGGACGGAAGCGACAGCGAGGGAAACAAAGTAAATGCCGGAATATATTTTTACCGGCTTAACGGAAAGGAATATTCTGAAACAAAAAAGATGATACTGCTTAAATGATGGGAAAACGAATAGTATTTTTGATATTACTGCTTGCTTCTGCCGTTTATTCACAGGATAATTCCCTTTTCAGGAAAATACAGAATGCCTATGAGTTCGGAGAATATGAAAAAGTCATTTCTTTTTCCAATTCACTGGTAAACAACGAAAATATAACAGATGACAAAAAACTTGACACAGAATTAATGAGAGCTGTCAGTTTTTTTGCCCTTGGAAGAAAACTTGAATCAAAGAACAGCTTTATTGAAATATTGCGGATTGATAAAAACTTCTCGCCCGATCCCGATGTTATTTCACCCAAAATAATCGCTTTCTTCACTCCTATAAAAGAGGACTATATAAAGATATTTAATTATACCTCAGATAGCCAGATCAATACAGATAATCCCGCGGTTAAAATCAGGTATATTAAAAGCGATCTTGGCAATGTGCTGCCCCGGTCAATTATTCTACCGGGATGGGGGCATTTGTATAAAGGATATAAAACCGAAGGTTATATTTTATCTTCTCTTTCAATCCTCCTCGCTTCAGCTTCGGTGGTCTATTATATCCAGACAGATAATTATTACGAAGAATACCAGTTCCAGAGTAATAAGGAATTAATCGCGAAAAACTATGACCGTTATAACACCTCCTACAAAATCAGGAACACATTGATTACATCCTTCGCTGCCCTCTGGTTATACTCTCAGCTTGATATACTCATCCTGTCTCCCGAGAGGTTCAACGCGATGCCGGTTGATGATGGAATAACACTGGGGTATTAAATTAAGCTTTTAACTGTGTAATTTTTTATACAGCACGTGTAATTAATTCATATTAATCCAGCCTCATTAATTATTACTCGTTACATTTTTTCTCCCCTTACCCTGTAAATTAAAGGGTAAATTCATCTCCCCGGCAAATCAGACATACTGGCATTAAAATTGTTTTCATTATTCCGGAGCATGTTAATAAGGTGGAAGCACAACATCAGTTATGACGCCGGGAAAAATAACTCCGGAAAATGAACAGAATAATTATTCACTGATGCGACGAGGCTGCGGTAGTAATGATTAAGGATGGAAAAGCAGGAAACCGATGAGGTACTATTTTTTGCCGGTCAGCAACTGAGGGATTCCGATTGGAATATGATGGCCGGCCCTTTTTTCCTGCGAAAAGTTTGAAAATTCTGCTATAAAAGAGGGTAGCAGCAATACCTAAAGCCGGAATATAAGGCATGTTCTTACCAGCGGGAACATGCCTTAATTCTTTTAAATTCTCCTCTCCCGTGTTAATACTTAAAAAAATTCCGGCCTGTAAAGATTCTGTTTTGCCCGGATAGTGTTTTTTTGGGGGGATTCAGGCCTCTTTTCTATCTACTATAATTTATCACTCCTTTTCGCAACTAAATACAAGCTGGTATCTTGAATCCAAATTTTTCACTTTTAGCTCTTGTGCAACTTTTGCCCTCATAACTGGTGTACTCTCAGCAAATCAACTCCAACCTGAAGTATTGCCACATTTCGGGAGATCAGGCAGATTACTAACCAAAATTTTTGCGATTGTACAACACCCGGCAACCTGACGTTTTCTTTCCTTAATTTGCAAATAAGACTATTATTTTATATATTTTAAGAGACTGTTGTATGTGGGTTATTACCATACGGAATTGAGAAGTATTGTGCTATATATTTTTTATCAACAGATTGTACGATGCTGTATTTTATTTTTCCGGAGCCATTGGTTTATCATATTAAGTTAATAGGAGACAACATGTATTTATACCGTCATTCAATCGCAATAATATTTTTTTTGACCGCGGTTTTATCCGCTCAGGAAACAACAATAACTCTTCCCACCGATGACAACAGCAGCAGATTCGCGATTCGAAATTCTTCGAATGAAATAATTTTTTCATGTGGAGGAGATAAAAAAATCGGCATCGGCTTATTAAATCCGATTCATGGTTTTGAAATACTCGATGGATCATTCAATTCTACCGGCGCCGGAGCCGGATACAGGATTGACGGCAACCTTGTTTTAACCCAAAGCGGAACAAATGCGTTCCTCGGAATTTCAGCAGGTTCAAATATCACCTCAGGAGGCTCAAAAAATGTATTTATCGGGCATAATGCCGGCCTGGCAACTTCAAATGGTGATCAAAATGTATTTGTTGGCTACTATGCCGGAAGATCAACCAACGGATATCAAAATACATTTATTGGCAGTGAAGCCGGTTATTTGAATGTTTCAGGAACAGGCAATGTATTTATTGGACATCAGGCCGGCAGAAATGAAACAGGCTCCAATTTGCTCTACATTGCAAACACCAATACATCTTCTCCTTTGATTTATGGAAATTTCAGCTCCGGCTCTATTAAAATCAATGGAAGAATAACGGCAAGAGACATTATGCCTGATGGTGATCTCACATATGATATTGGTGGCAACATATCGAGATGGAATAATATTTATGCAGGGCAGGTTAATTATGTAAGCCTGAACAATATTTCTGATATAAGATATAAGGAAAATATACGTAAAAGCGACTATGGGCTGTCTGAGATAATAAAATTAAACCCGGTTAATTTTGATTACAAAAGAGAGACATTTAATAGAAAGGAGTCATCTCCGGAAATTGAACAATTAAGAAAAGATCATATCGGATTTATCGCGCAGGAAATGAAGGAAATTTTACCTGAGTTGGTAAATATAAACCAATCGGACAAGCTTGAGATTAATATGATCGAATTATTACCGGTAATTGTCAACGCAATAAAAGAACAACAAAATCTAATTCAAAAACAGGATAAATCCATTGAATGGCTGAAAGAAAAAGTTCAGCAGCTTGAATTGGTTATTAATAAAACTGAAGTTTCACATATCTCTACTAAACAGAAATAGTTTCAAACAAAAGAGGCATATATGAATTATCAGTATAAGTTTCTGGCAATCATCATCATTTTTTTTGCTTCAAATTGTATTCGATCACAGAGTCTGAAGATTGGTGAAAATACCGAATTTGATTTGGGAAGCTCTGTGATATCAATTAGCAGTGATATTGAAATTGATGGGACATTTACAGGAAATAATGGGGAAATTATATTTTCCGGAAGCTCCAGGCAAAATATAAGAGGCGACGGCATTATTAACTTTTATGATATGGAAATAAATAATTCCGGCGGAGTGGAGATTTTAACAGATATAACAGTACTGGGCAACATAAACTTTTTAAACGGTAAGGTTTTTACAAGTACAAATAAAATTTTAAGTAGTTCGGGAAATTTCTCAAATCACTCATCCTCTTCTTATATCGTCGGAAATCTCTCCATCCAATATAGCGGAAATGATACAAAGCTTTTCTGCGTCGGAAGCAATACGGCATACAGACCAGTAACGATTGATCTGACAGAATTCTCGGGAACTTCCGGTTATTTATCAGTTTCACAAACTGACGGCTCACCTTTAATCAACACTTTTCCTGACTCTATTACTGCTATTTCTGAAATTCGATATTGGGATATAACCAAAGATGAATCGATCACCTCATTTTCCGCCGCGATTACACTTACGTGGGGTAATGATGATCTTGTAAGCGATATTAATCATGTAACTGTAGTCAGGGGTTCCGAAGGTTCATGGAATCAAACTGATTTATCACCCACAACAAACGGGACAACCGAATCCGGGAATGTAACTGGCTCAGGATTTACCAACCCGGGTAATTTCACGTTTGGGAATATTGAGGGAGGAACCAATGTTTTTCCTGTTGAACTCGTTCTTTTCTCAGCATCCGTATTAAATGATATAGTCAAACTGGAATGGAAAACAGAAACAGAAATCAATACCTATGGATTTGATATTGAAAAACAATTGATCGGGACAGACTCGTTTTCAAATTCAGGCAAATCTTTTGGAGACTGGGAAAAGATAGGATTTGTTGAAGGCACCGGTAACTCCAATAGCCCCAGGAAGTATACTTTTATCGATGAATACCCAGGACCAGGAAAGATACAATACAGACTAAAAATAATTGACAACGATGGCAGTTCAGAATATTCCGATGTCATTCAAATAATTGCAGGCGCTAAACCTGAAGAATATCATCTTTTTCAAAATTACCCAAATCCATTTAATGCAACTACAATAATAAGTTTTTCTCTTCCTGAAGATTCCCGTGTCGAACTTTCCATTTTTAATGAACTTGGAGAATTGGTCGCGACTCTTATCAGTAAAAGTCTGGGGAAAGGTTTTCACACCTGTCATTATAATGCTGAATTACTGCCATCAGGCATATATCTATATAGCCTGAAAACAGATAATTATAAAATGACAAAAAAAATGATTTTGCTAAAATAGGTGCCAACCAGGATATTGGGATAAACCCGGGATTTTTTAAGAAGAGCTTTAAAATTATTCGAAATTTATTTCCCCTTGATATTATATCTTCTTAGCATTAAACTTGGGTTCTAAAAACCGGGTTTATATAAATGAAAGTACTCAAATTCGGAGGATCTTCAGTTGGGTCATCTGAAAGAATCAAAGCTGTTTTATCAATACTTAAACAGGTTTACAGTAAAGAGAAAAAGTTCGCGGTTGTTTTTTCCGCTTTTCAGGGAGTCACCGACAAACTGGAAATAATCGCTAAGCTGGCTGCTGATGGCAATAATTCTTACCTTGAGGAGTTGAATGAGCTCAGGGAAAAACATATTGATATTGCGACAAAATTACCATGTGATCCCGAAAAATTAACTGAGAGTATCAATGAACTTCTTAATGAACTTGAGAATTTACTCAAAGGAGTTAATCTGCTTAAAGAGCTTACTCCCAGGTCGATGGACTACATATATAGTTTCGGCGAAAGATTATCATGCGTAATAATCACTGAGTCTCTAAAACATTCCGGCATTGAATGCGGGTTTCTTGACGCGAGAAAGTTAATCCGCACAAATGATAAATTTGGCAAAGCGGAAGTTGATTTTACCGCGTCGAATAAACTGATTTCAGAATTTTTTAATATATCCGATCAGGTTCAGATCGTTACAGGATTTATCGCCTCTTCTGAAGATGGTATTTCCACAACATTAGGCAGGGGAGGTTCTGATTATACAGCTTCGATACTGGGAGCCGCCCTCAACGCTGAGGAAATTCAGATTTGGACTGATGTTGATGGTATAATGACCGCGGACCCCCGTAAGGTGGTGGACGCCCATTCTCTGAAAGCGGTCACTTATGAAGAGGCTTCCGAAATGTCCTATTTCGGCGCGAAAGTTATTTACCCTCCGACAATGAAACCGGCAATGGATAAAAAAATAAAAATCAGAATTAAGAACACTTTTAATCCTTCTGCCAGGGGTACCGTTATAGTTGAGAGAGAACCTGAGGTAAAGTTTAACGCCAAAGGGATCAGTTCTATAGATGATGTATCCATAATCAGAGTTTCCGGCAACGCGATGCCAGGTATTGAAGGGGTATCAGCCCGCATATTCAGCGCTCTCGCCCGCGACCGGATAAAAATTCTTCTAATTACTCAGGGTTCTTCAGGAATCAGCATCAGTGTAGCGCTTTTCCCTGGTGAAGCTGCCAAAGCAATGAATGCTCTCAGGGAAGAATTCAAACTTGAAATTTATGAAAACCGCATAGAGACTGAACTTATCGAAAATCTTTCGATGATAGCTGTAGTGGGGGAAGATATGCTCGATACTCCCGGCATAACAGGGCGTGTTCTTCAGTCGCTGGGCAGGAACGGAATTAATGTAATTGCGGTCGCGCAGGGCTCTTCACAATTAAATATTTCTCTTGTGATCAGCCGTTCTTATCTTTCAAAAGCGCTGAACGCGTTGCACAGCGCTCTTTTTCTCGATCGCAGAAAAATACTAAATTTGTTCCTTATCGGTCCCGGACTTGTCGGCTCCTCTCTTCTTGAATATATCAACGCGAGATATGAGGATGTTAAAAAGGAATATTCAACAAGACTGAAAATCGCGGGAATAGCAAACAGCAAAAAAATGGTGTTCGATAAAAACGGGTTGAAGCTTAACAATTGGAAACATATTCTCGATAATTCAGATACAAAATCTGAAGTTGAACAATTTATTTCTAAAATGAAGGAAATGAATCTGCCGAATTCAATCTTTATTGATTGTTCAGGAGGAGGAGTCATAGCCCCTTATTACCGGGATATACTGGACGCCAGCATTTCTGTAACCACTCCGAATAAAGTGGCAAATTCAGGGAGTTATCAAAATTATTTAATTCTCAGGGAAACCGCGGCGCGGAGGAACGTACGTTTCGAATACAGCGCGAATGTTGGCGCGGGACTTCCGATAATAAGCGTCATTTCCGAAATGGTCAGAAACAGCGATAAAATCACCGGAATTGAGGCTGTGTTATCAGGAAGTCTCAGTTATATATTTAACAGGTTCCGTAACGGAGATAAAATCAGTCAGATAATTCTGGACGCCCGGAAAGCCGGTTTTTCTGAACCTGATCCGCATGATGATCTTAATGGTCTTGATTTCGCCAGAAAAATGCTCATTCTTATTCGCGAAGCCGGATTTGAATTTGAACCGGAAGATATAAAGGTGGAAAACCTTATCCCGCAGGTTATGCAAAATATAACTACTGCTGAAGATTTTATGAATCAAATCAGTGATATGGATGATTATTACGAAAACCTGAAGAAAAAAGCAGAAGAGAAAAAAGGCAGGCTTTGTTTTATGGGAAGTTTTGATGGCAAAAGAGCTTCTGTCAGTCTTGAATGTATTGATAACACTCATCCATTCTTCAACCTGGATGGCAGCGGGAATATCGCGGCGATTTATTCTGCCCGTTATCATGATAATCCCCTGGTCATTCAGGGTGACGGAGCGGGCGCCAGGTTGACAGCAACCGGCATTTTTGCCGACATATTAAAAATTTCAAATTTTCTGGGACTTACATATGGATAAAATAAATGTCGGTATACTTGGAGCGACAGGAAGTGTCGGACAAAAATTAATTGAATTGCTGCAGAATCATGCCTGGTTTAAAGTTGCGGAAGTGGGAGCTTCCGAAACTTCGACGGGCAAATTATTTTCTCACGCGGCAACCTGGGCCATGAACAGCGCCATGCCTGATGATGTGGCAAATCTTACTGTTAAGGAATGCGCGCCCGATTTTGAATCAAAAATAATTTTCTCGGCCCTCGACGCTTCGGTTGCCGGTGATATAGAACTGGAGTTCGCGAAAGCCGGATATCGGGTAATTTCAAATGCCAGAAATTTCCGGTTCGACCCGAAAGTGCCGTTGATCATTCCCGAGGTAAATCCGGGTCATATAAATCTTATCAGAGAACAAAACTTCGGGGATGGATTTATTATTACCAATCCAAACTGCTCAACTATCGGACTTGTGCTCGCGTTAAAACCTCTCGAAGATAAGTTTGGAATTGAGAGTATAAATGTCACCACCCTACAGGCAATTTCCGGAGCCGGATTTTCAGGCTTAACCTCGCTCGATGTTATGGATAATGTAATTCCCTATATAAAAGGGGAAGAGGAAAAATTGGAGACGGAACCTCTGAAAATTCTTGGCAGCCTTGCCGATGGAAAAATAGACTTTGCCGAAATAAATATCAGCGCCCAATGTAACAGAATCAGCATCACCGATGGCCACACCGAATGTGCGCAGATTAAATTCAGGGAAAAACCTTCCCGGGAAGATATAATTCACGCGTGGAATTCCTTTACAGCCGATCCCCAGGAAATGATGCTTCCTTCGGCTCCGCAAAAACCGGTGGTTTATTTTGATGACCCCTACTCCCCTCAACCCAGGAAACACCGCGATCTCGGTGGAGGAATGACTGTTGCCGTTGGCAGACTAAGAGATTGCCCCATATTTGATTACAAATTTACGATTACTTCTCATAATACTGTCCGCGGAGCGGCAGGCGGGACAATCCTCATCGCTGAGCTGCTCGAAGCAAAAGGTCTCCTGACCGGCTGATAGAACTGTTCACCTGCTGAAATTTCCTTTTTTTTAACAGGCCCCGGAATTGTAATCCGGGAATTCCCCGAAGGTTTCGGGGTGCTTATATATTAATTGCCCAGGCTGACCAGGCCGGAAGTGAAGAGTTGCTCAATGGATAATTGACAATTGCTAATTAAATAATGACCGGTTTTTATGATATATCATTTTATCATGTTAGTCCACTGAATCCATTAATCGTTTTTTTCCTTCTTTTCCGAATCCATCAGCAAATTCCGCCGGAAATATTTCTCCGTTTAGATAAGGTAATAAGGTTTAATTAAGATGCGCGGCCACCTCTCCTACTAAGGTTAAAGAATAATGTTTATTCGAACTTTTTTGCAGGATTTGGCGCTTTGGTCTTTTAGCGGCTTTTTTCCCTTATGCCTCTTGTGCCTTCCTCTGGTTCCTTGTGGTTAAATAACAGTCAGTATGAATCCCTACCCAATTTCCGAATAGCGCAAATTATCCGCGTAGTCTTTGACCAACACAGCCCTTATTCCGGAATGTTCAGGCAGCGCAAACCGGGGATCCTTTTCTAAAACAGCGAAAGCATCCTCCTTGGCTTTTATAAGAAGGGGACCATCCTCCGAAAGATCGGCGTACTTCAGCTCAGGCATGCCGCTCTGCTGCGTACCAAAAATCTGCCCCGGTCCCCGCAATTTCAGATCAATCTCCGAAAGATCAAAACCACTTGAATATTTTACCATCGCGTTGAGTCGGATTGCCGCCTTAAACTTTTCAATCTGCGCGGCTGAAAGATATTCAAAATTAAAATTCATGTGTCCCATCCTCGCTACATTTTCATCCTTGCCTATAAGCACACAGTATCCCTGTTTTCCTCCCCTTCCCACTCTGCCTCTCAATTGGTGAAGCTGCGAAAGCCCGAATCGGTAAGCGTCATTTATCACCATGATATTCGCTGAAGGCACATCAATGCCGACCTCAATAACCGTTGTGGAAACAAGAACATCATATTCTCCCCGGGCGAATTTGAGCATCTCCTCCTCTTTTTCCTGCCAGTGCATTCTGCCGTGAAGCAGACCCACCCGGATATCCTTAAAATATGTTTCCTTAAGAAATTCATACTGTTCCAGCGCCGCTTTTAATTCCAGTACTTCCGATTCCTCAACGAGGGGATAAACCACATAAGCCTGGTTACCTTCAGCTGTTTTATCAATTATAAATTTGTATATAGCGGGCAGCCTCGCCTCACCCCTGAGAATTGTTTTTATTGTCTTTCTTCCCGGCGGCAGCTCATCGATAACAGAAAGATCGAGATCGCCGAAATAGGTCATCGACAAAGAGCGGGGTATCGGCGTGGCGGTCATAACCAGAACATCGGGAGAGTTTCCTTTTTCAATGATTCTCATTCTCTGGAGAACTCCAAAACGATGCTGCTCATCAATTACCACAAGACCAACTTTTTTATATTCGACAGCCTCTTCAAAGATTGCGTGAGTGCCTATGATAATCCCCGCTTCCCCTTCAACAATTTCTTTAAGAGCTTTTCTTCTTCCCGCGGCTTTCATTCCCCCGGTTACAAGGACACATTTTATTCCGCTCCCCTTAAGCAGCTTTTCGAAATTGAGATAATGCTGGTGTGCCAGAATTTCAGTCGGAGCCATTATAGCGGCCTGGTAACCATTTGTAACAGCTATCATCATAGCCAGCAGAGCCACAACAGTCTTGCCGCTCCCCACATCTCCCTGCAATAGCCTGTTCATCGGTTCGGATGAGATCATATCCTGTTTAATTTCGCTCAACACCCGCAACTGCGATTCAGTAAGACTGAAGCCGAGATTATCGATAAGTTTTTTAACCGGCGCTGGAAATATCTCAAATTTTATCCCCCTCGTTCTTACTTTAACCTTGTTCCTCCTCAGTGCTACCAGGCACTCAAAGAAAAAAAGCTCATTATATTTTATTCTCTCAATCGCCTTTCTTAATCTTTCCTGGTCTTCGGGAACATGAATATTCCTTACAGCCTCACGATACGAGGGAAGTTTATTTTTAATCAAAAGGCTTTCGGGGAATGGCTCTGCTATTTCATCGCAGAATTTCTCAACGGCTTCATAGATTATATTCCTTAAGCCTATATCTCCAAGTTTGTTGGCTTTTAGTTCTTTAGGCATCCGGTAAAAAGGAATTATCCGGCCTGTATTTTTGAATTCGGTTGTTTCATCTTTTCCCAGTTTGTCAAAATCGGGATGAACAAACTGAAGATGCCCATATTTTGTCAGTCTTGGTTTGGCCGATACCGCGTAACTTTCCCCGGCGCGGAAGCGGTCTTTAAAGAATTTCAGCCCCTGGAACCATACACATTCGAATAGTGATTCTCCATCTGTCATCGATACCTTGAAAACCGGTTTCCGGGCATATTTAATCAGCTCGTTGTCAATAACCCTGCCGATAATTGTCACCTCTCCTTCATAACCGTTTCTCACATATTCAATCACCTTCATCGCGGAAAGAAGATTTGTTCTGTCAAGGTAACGGGTCGGGAAATAATTCAGCAGGTCATCAATGGTATGAATATTTATTTTCGCGAAAGCTTCCGCCCTTTTATACCCGACATTGCCCAGGGATTTTACCGAAAGCTGAAGGTCGCTATTCATCTTCTCCCTTCGGAATATCCCCGGTTATCTCATCAATAAATTCCAATGCCGAATAGGTTGAATTCCAGTAATCAAGATATATTTTTTTTGGAATTGCCAGCAGCCTTATATCTTTTTTTGTAACTACATCAGCATTTCTTGAAGCTCCTCTTATCGCCCCCGTGTTTCCTATTGGTATCCAGGCGGGTGAAGGCACTGTCAGGTATCCCCCTGTCCGGATAACCCTGAGTCCCTTGCCAAGCGGGATATAAACAAACGCGGGAACCGAGCCAGCTTTCAACAATATATCTCCGGCTAAAAGTTTTATAATGGTCACATCGGTAAAGGCATTATCAATATCAATTTTTTCAGTTTTGAATCCAGCCTTTTTCAGATTCTTTAATATTCTTCCGGTATTTTCTTTTTTGATATTATATTTTTCCCCCGCGAGGTAACGTTCAACTTCCCTGATATCCGCCTTATGCAGAGAAGAAACCGATTTTACTTTTACTTTTTTGTCCTTCAGAAAAAATTCGAGCTGCCCGCGAACCAGGTCGGCAAAGTCGGAATTGTCCTCCGCCCCTTCAAGCAATATCTCAATCCGGTAAGCGCTTTTTACCAGGTCCTCCCCTTTCAGCTCCTTTCTGATGAATGCTGAAATGACATCGGCCTGAATATCATTTATCGTAACCGCGGCATTATAAGCCGCTCTTTCTGTAGCTTCGGCGCTGGCAAAAGAGCCCCTGTGAAAAGAAATTCTAAGATCGCAGTCCCAGTCTATTTCACTGGAGGATATATTCGCTTCGCCTGCATTAAGAGGAACATCCGCCTCAAGCAGATAAAGTTTGCTGTTATCATTATTACGCAAAGCGTAGATTGCGTTAGCTGTATCCTCCGAGGAAAATATTTCATAACCACCCGAAGTTTTTAAAACACTTCCTCTCTGCCTCAATGCGTCGGCGCATCTCAGGGCTCTGATCGTATCAATAACATCGAGGGTCAGTTCCTTTACCTCGGCGTCATCGCTAATCATCCAGTTCCATGCTTCACCTGAAAGATCGCCGTAAAATCTTGCCGCCGATGGAAAACCTTTCTCACCCTTAAAATATTTAATCTTTGTTTCCAGCTCACTCCTCTTTTCAATCCTGTCATCCGGCGCGGGCAATGAATCAACTTTTTCAAGCTGTTGAATAAGAAAAAGATAATCCAGGCCGGTAAGAATTATCTGCTGCATCCTCTTTCGTAGCGAAGTTAAATTATTTAATAAAGAAACATCTATCTTACTTTTACTGTGACAGACAGCCAGGGCCAGCATTTCCCTGAGAATTGTTTTGGGGCTGCCTCCGATCTTCCCCAATGTATGGAGGTTAAGAATTTTCCACGCCACATTGGAGGAGTTTTCCTCCCAAATTAAATCCGCGTATTGATCAAAACTCTCCTCAAACAGATATTGTGAAGCAAACTCAGGATGCATTTTTCTTCCCCTGTAAGAAAAATTGATCATCCCTATATCATGCATATAGGCTGTCAGTATTCCAAATCCCTTCATGAATTCCAGTCTTCCCCTGTTTCTCTCCGGAATAAGAACGCCATTTATTCGATCAAGAAGAGAGTGAACCTGGGCGGCAACATTTCTGACATGCACTATCCCGTGATCGGTAAATAACCCGACATGATCAACCGGATCATCCCTGAACTCCGCATCATTTATAAGATTTTCAAAGCGCGCTTTTTCAGTTATTCGCCCGTAAAAATTTTTTTCAATATGCCTTCTGAATTCAGAAGGAATATATCTTTCAATCAGATCAATTTCGGCTGTTCGGTTGTTTTTCATTTATCCTTAGTATTGTTCCGGGATGCCTTTAACTGCGAGGAACTGGTTCCTGTAACGGATATCGGCGGACACATCTTTATCAAACCAGCCCGGGGGAATAAAATTATTGAGCTGCTCTTTGTTCTCAAACTCAACTTCGGCGGTGATAAGCCCTTCAAGTCTGCCATAATAGATGTCGAGTTCTATTATATGTTTTCCATAAGGTATTTCATACCGCACTTTTTCAACCCGCTTATTAAGAGTCAAAGGCCAGAATGTATCAAAATGCTCTTTGCTGATTTCACACTCCGCTTCTCCTCTTATTTCATCTCCGCGGGTTTTAACGGTCAGGAAAAATTTTTCACCTTTTCTCCTGAGCCTAACTGTAACGGAATCTCCATTTTCAGTTATATACCCCTGCAAAATTTTTTTTGAGATATATTCCGTCGGGTCAGGCATTTTGTCATTTACAAGATATTTTTTTTCTATTTCAAGCGGAATTACAGACATTATCTTCTCAGTTCATTCATTATTGAAACTGAAACATATTTAAATTAGCTCAAAGAAGCAACACCGCTTTTCATGCTTAGCAAAATAGATGATAGTTTTTTTAATCGGGGATATAAACCGGATAGATGATAATCAGAACTTCTACTAAAAGGTGAGAATTGCTTTTGTGCTCTTCGAGTCCTTTTTTATTCTTATAAAATCGCCATACTGAAAATCAACGAATTGCTCAGGCAACCTCTTGCATAGCAGACTTCTCAACCCTTGCCCCGGTCGCTGTTTTATTTTTTCTTCCCTCAAACATATCAACAACTTTTAGGTATTTTTCTTTGTTATCAACAAGTTCCTCGGCTGTAATATATATTATAACCACATTTGTTAATGGAATCATTGTAAGCTTTCTATGCGAAATGGAAAATAATATACAAAGTTCAATAAAATTTAAAGCGAAGAGAAACAATTCGAATGGGTTCAGCTTTCTTGAATGGAAACCAAACTTTTTAATTGTGCTCTCTTTTAAATAAAATACGTTGCCGGTAAATTTGGTGTCGGGGGCAAATTTGCCGCTTTCAATTTCGGCGCATACATTAACCAGACCTTTAGCCAGGTGGTATAAAATAAGAGAAGCCTGCTTTTTCTGCATCTGGAAAAAGTCCCAGCTTGTTCCAAGATGGAAATCGTATACCCTGCCTGATAAAGAAAATGGCATAGTCATAAGCATGGGGGAATAATATTTATAAAATCCTGTCCGGGTGAATAGAGGTGTAGAGAAAAAACGGAATAACCGCCAGACCAGAATCAATAGAAGTAATCCTGAAAATATCTGAATAAAAATCATTATAAACCATGAATTATTTTCTCTTACACTGATAAATTAATCTTTCTTAAAGCAAAAGAAAACAATGCAGCTGTTAATTAATCATTAATTAAGATCGAATAATTACAAAAATTAAATCAGATATCTCTCAGCACAAAAACAATTCAAATAATCAAAACCTGCGCAATTTCCCGTAGGGGCGACCCTTGTGGTCGCCCTATTTCGAGATACCAACAATCTTGTCCCTTGTGGTCGCCCTCTTCAGGAATACCAACAAACTTGTACCTTGTTGTCCCATTTATTTGAGACGCTAATAAATCCGGCAATCACAAAAAACCCCCTCTCTGAAACAGGAGGGGGTTGAAAATCTGAATTACAATAAATCTGTAATTTATTTATTTCCGGTTTTTGCTTCAACAACAGCGATAGCGCTCATATTGATTATATCATCAACCGTAGCGTCATTCTGCAATACATGAATCGGTTTTTTAAGTCCCATGAGAATCGGACCAATGACGGTAGCCTTGGTAAGTCTTTCCATAAGCTTATAAGCGATATTACCTGAGTTAAGATCGGGGAAAATCAACAGGTTAGCTCCCCCTTTCAGAGAACTGAACGAGAACCTGTTTTCGATAATTTCAGGAACGACAGCCGTATCGGCCTGCATTTCACCATCGATCATCAGATCAGGTTTTCTTTCCTTCACAATCTCAACAGCTTTTTTAACTTTCAGCGATGAAGGATGTACGGCGCTTCCGAAGTTGCTGAATGACAGCATCGCCACCTTTGGCTCAATATCAAAGTTTTTAACTGTTTCGCTTGCCTGCATTGCTATTTCAGCAAGCTCTTCGGCAGTAGGATCAATATTGACCGTCGTATCGGCGAAGAAGAATGTTTTTCTGTTAATTATCACAATATAAAGGCCGGACGCCACGGTATAGCCATCTTTGATGCCAACGCACTGGAGAGCAGGCCTGATAGTCGCAGGATAGTGAGATGTCAGTCCGCCGATAAGAGCGTGAGCATCACCCATCTGAACCATCAGAGAGCCAAAATAATTGGGGGTTCTAACCATATCATAAGCCTCTTTCAGCGTAACACCCTTTCTCTGGCGTGATTTAAAAAATTCGTGAGCATAATCTCTCTGTTTATCTGAATTCTCAGGATCAACCACTTCAAAGTTTTTCTCATCAAAGCCCAGCTCACTTATCTTTGTTTTAATTTTTGCTTCATCGCCAAGAAGCACCGGTGTTCCGATATGGTTCAGAAAAACAGAATTAGCGGCGCGGATTATTTTTTCCTCTTCACCTTCGGGATACACTATTTTTTTAGGTGATTCCTGCGCTTTGTGGATCATCACTCTTATAACTTCGGAAGAGAAGCCCAGTCTTTCCTTAAGCTGTTCTTCATAAGTTTCCCAGTCGGTTATCGGCTCTTTGGCTACGCCTGTATCCATCGCTGCTTTCGCTACCGCGGGGGCAACTTTCCATAGCACCCTCGGATCGAAAGGTTTCGGGATTATATAATCGGGACCGAATGAAAACTCTTTTCCGCCATAAGCCCTGATTACAACCTCAGGCACTTTTTCTTTGGCGAGTTCGGCCAGAGCTTTCACGGCAGCCATCTTCATTTCATCGTTTATGGCTGTCGCTCTAACGTCGAGAGCTCCGCGGAAAATGAAAGGAAATCCGAGTACGTTATTAACCTGGTTCGGAAGTCACTTCTTCCGGTAGCCATGATCAGGTCTTTTCTGACTGAGATAGCGTCGGGATAAGTAATTTCAGGATCAGGATTTGCCATGGCAAAGATTACCGGGTTATCACCCATAACCTCAACCATATCTTTTGTAACCAGGCCACCTTTCGAGAGACCGATAAATACATCAGCGCCGGTCATCGCTTCTTTAATAGACCCATATTTTTTGGGAATGGCAAAAGCCCGTTTGTATTCATTCAGATCGGTTCTCTCTTTATGAAGATTACCCTTTGAGTCAAACATGATAATATTTTCACGTTTTACACCCGCCTTGATATAGGTATTTGAACAGGCGATAGCCGAAGCTCCCGCTCCGCTGATCACTATTGTAATATCTTCCAGTTTTTTACCGGCTATTTCAGTAGCGTTGATCAGCGCCGCGCACGAAATGATCGCTGTCCCATGCTGGTCATCGTGGAAAACCGGAATGTTCATGGTTTTCTTGAGCGTTTCCTCAATAATAAAACATTCAGGCGCTTTAATATCTTCCAGGTTTATTCCGCCAAAGGTAGGCTCAAGAAGCTGGCTTAATTTTATTATTTCATCAACATCTTTGGTATCGACCTCAATATCAAAGACATCAATATCAGCAAATCTTTTAAATAGCACACCTTTTCCTTCCATAACAGGTTTGCCGGCCGCCGCTCCTATATCGCCCAGCCCAAGTACTGCCGTACCATTTGATAATACCGCAACCAGGTTGCCTTTCGCGGTATATTTAAATACATCATCTTCATTTTTGTGAATTCCCGGCATGGTTCCGCTACTCCGGGAGTATAGGCAAGTGAAAGATCCCGGAAGTAAAACATGGTTTAGTGGCTATAACTTCAATTTTTCCCTTCCGGCCTTCACTATGATACTTTAGCGCATCTTCCTTACTGATACTCATAATAATGCCTCGTTAATTATAAAAAAGATTCATGAATCTGTTTTTATGCTGTGATCAAATAAAAAAGCCGCCCCGGTCGATTGGGGCGGCTTTTTATTTATTTGTTTCCTTAAACTTCCATAATTTCTTTTTCTTTGTGTTTGATTATCTCATCCAGGTTTTCAATATGTTTATCTGTAACCTCCTGGACTTCGGTCTCAAAATCATGCCGCAGGTCTTCCGATATTTCTTTATCTTTCTCCTGCTTCTTGAGTTTTTCATTAGCGTCTCGCCGGACATTCCGGATAGCCACCTTGAACTCCTCTCCGATTTTTTGACAAGTTTAACCATATCTTTCCTCCTTTCCTCTGTCAGAGGAGGAATGGGTATTCTGATATTTGTTCCGTCGTTGACCGGATTTAGCCCCAGATCGGAAGAAAGAATAGCTTTATCAACAACACCAACCATATTTTTATCCAGGGAGTAATGGAAAGTGTATGCGCATCAAGGACAGTAAGATTTCCAACCTGGTCGAGTGGTGTCATGGTGCCGTAATAATCCACTTTAATTCCATCAAGTAATGAAGTAGTGGCTTTCCCGGTACGGATTTTCGCGATTTCAGCTCTGAAAGCCTCAACCGATTTATCCATTCTGGATTTGGCATCCTTAACATTAGAATTCATAATTCCCCCGGATTAGTTATTATTGGTTTCTTCTATTTTAAAATTACCCACCGATGTGCCTATTCCTTTGCCTGTAACGAGTTTCATCAGGTTGTCCTCCTTATCCATCTTAAAGACGATAAGAGGAAGACTGTTCTCTTTACAAAGGCTTATAGCGGTAAGGTCCATGACCCTGAGATTTTTGGTCAGTACATCAAGATAGGAGATTTCTTCATAACGTGCGGCGGCAGGATTTTTTTCGGGATCACTGTCGTAGACACCATCCACCCGGGTGCCTTTAAAAATAGCGTCAGCGCCAATTTCCACAGCTCTTAATGAGGCGGCGGTATCTGTGCTGAAATAAGGATGTCCTGTGCCCGCGCCGAAAATAACAATACGCCCTTTCTCAAGATGCCTGATCGCTCTTCTCCTTATATAAGGTTCGGCAATTTCTTCCATCGAGATGGCGCTCATGAGGCGGGTAAACATTCCATGTTTTTCGAATGTGGCCTGAAGAGCGAGCGAATTGATCATGGTCGCGAGCATACCCATCTGGTCACCAGTGGCCCTGTCAATTCCCTGCTCTTCCGCCCCGAGGCCGCGGTAGATGTTACCGCCGCCTATAACGATACCGACCTGGACTCCCAGGTCGCGTATCTTCTTAACTTCTTTCGCAAAAAAATTAAGTACTTCGGGATTAATCCGTGTCCTTTACCGCCCATCAAAGATTCACCGCTGAGTTTCAGCAGTATTCGTTTATACTTAAGTTCAATTTCCATAAAAACCGTATAAAGTTTTGAATTTACGGTAGTAAAGATACATTACTTTTTATTTTTTTTCATCCCCTAAATGAAATCTGTGGAATAAATTCAATTCAATGTTGGTGGAATTGGCTTTATTATATTCCTTTATAAGGGATAATACATTTTTTGTGTTGTCTTTTACGTAGGCCTGCTCAAGAAGACAGTTCTCTTCAAAGAATTTATTCATACGGCCTTCAGCAATTTTATCGACGATCTTTCAGGTTTTCCTTCTTTTATAGCAAGTTCCTTGTAGATCTCCTTTTCTTTCTCGATAACTTCGGCAGGCACTTCTTCTCTTTTAACATAACCCGGTTTCATCGCGGCTATCTGCATAGCGATGTCCCTCGCGATAGTTTCAAAAGAAGATACTTCAACTCCTTCAGCTTTATCGAAACGAACAAGAACACCCAGTTTTGAACCATGATGAATATAATCAAAGATCAGTCCGTCGGGAGCAGATTCAATTTTAAAGCGGGATACCTGAATTTTTTCACCGATTTTACCGATTATTTCTGTGAGTTTTTCACTGATCAGTAAATCACCGGCTTTAAGAGTTAAAAGTTCATCAACTGAACCCGGACGATTTTCAGCAACAGTATCAAGCACTGTGTTGGCAAAGCCAATAAAGTCATCACTTTTTGCCACAAAGTCGGTTTCACAATTTACTTCAAGTATAACAGCGGTTTTTCCATCATCAAGAATTCTGGTAAGAACAATACCTTCATCTGCTGAACGTTCAGCTCTTTTCGCAGCAACTGAAGCGCCTTTTTTACGAAGTATTTCAACTGCTTTTTCAAAATCTCCGTCAGCTTCGGTCAAAGCTTTTTTGCAGTCCATCATGCCCGCGCCGGTTTTGACCCTTAATTCTTTTACTTGTGAAGCAGAAATTGCCATGGTGTTCACCTGTAATTTTAATTTATTTTATTACTAATTTTCTTCTTTTGTTTTTTCACCTGAAGTTTTTTCTGTTGACTGAGGGGTGTCAGCTTTTTTCTCTTCAACAGGAGCTTCTTCTTTTTTAGGTGTTTCCGCAATTTTTTCAGCAGGAGCTTCTTTCTTTACTTCAGGAGCCGGAGCGGCTTTTTCCTGTTTAGCTTCAGGTCTGTTTTTTTTGTCGCTTCTCTCAGTGCGGTCCGATCTTTTTTGTCCCCTTGAATCAAATTTCACTTTACGCCTGGTAGCTTTTCCATCTTCCTGTTTTCAGGAGTCTCTTCTTCTTTAATTTTTTTCTGTCTTTCTTTTTCAGCGGCTTCTTCAGCTTTCAGCTCTTTTGCTTTCGCCTGACCTTCTATTACAGCGTCAGCAATTTTTTTTGGTAATAACTTCAATAGCTCTTACCGCGTCATCGTTAGAAGGAATCACATAATCGATAGGATCAGGATCACAGTTAGTATCGACCATAGCAAAAATGGGGATATTTAACCTTAAGGCTTCCCTGATGGCGATAGCTTCTTTTTTGATATCGACAACAAATAATGCGCCCGGCATTCTTCCAAGTGTTTCGACACCTTCAAGCACTTTGCGTAATTTATCTTTTTCACGTGTGAGCTGGAGAATTTCTTTTTTTGTAATTTTTTCGAATGTTCCGTCTGTCTCCATTTTGTCAATGTTCTGCAGACGTTTTATACTTTTGCGGATAGTGGCAAAGTTGGTTAGCATACCGCCAAGCCATCTTTCACTAACCCAGTTGCTTTCGCTTCTTCTGGCTTCGTTTGCTATTACTCCGCCAGCCTGTTTTTTAGTTCCTACAAAAAGAACTGATCTGCCGGTTGATACTATTCCGCGAATAGCGTCACACGCTTCATCGATAGCTTTCTGGGTTTTTTTCAGGTCGATTATGTGAATCCCGTTTTTTTCCATGAAAATATATCTTTTCATTTTTGGGATTCCAACGGCGTGTAAGGTGCCCAAAGTGCGCACCGGATTCAATCAGATCAGTAAGATTTAATCTGGACATTAAAAACTCCTGTTTTACTTCTACTTCCTTCAGCTTTACCGCAAATCCCTTTTCAGGCGGGACACAGGTGGTAAATCGGAAAGTATGAATAGTGAATTAATAAATAATAAAAATTATCTTTTGGAAAACTGAAATCTTTTTCTTGCTTTCGGTTGTCCGTATTTTTTCCTTTCAACCATTCTCGGGTCTCTTCTGAGCAGGCCTTCAGCCTTCAGCGCCATACGCAGATCGGGGTTGGCGTCAACCAGGGCTCTGGCTATTCCAAGCCTCGCAGCTTCAGCCTGTCCGGAAACACCGCCGCCATTTACGTTGATATACGCATCATATTTATCAAGCATTTCTGAAACAATCAGAGGAAGCTTAATATCTTCACGATGATATTCAAGCGGGAAAAACTGCTCAAACTCACGTTTGTTAACTGTGATGTTGCCCGAACCTGATCTCAAGTATACTCTTGCAATCGATTTTTTTCTTCTGCCTACAAATATTTTGTCAGCCATTCAAATTCCTCAGTTTATATACTTAACGGTTCCGGTTTCTGTGCGTCATGCGGATGTTCTTCTCCTGCATAAACTTTTAATTTTTTAATAAGCTGTCTTCCAAGCCTGTTTTTCGGAAGCATTCCTTTAACAGCATTGCGGATGACAAACTCAGGATTTTTTGCCATAACTTCGGCAAAAGAGCGGATTCTAACGCCGCCCGGGTACATCGAGTGAGAAAAATAAGTCTTCTGCAGTTCTCTCTTTCCGGTCATCTTTATCTTATCGGCGTTCAGTACGATCACAAAATCACCTGTATCCATATTGGGTGTAAAGATTGCTTTTTCTTTACCACGGATAACTTTTGCGATCTTTACAGCTAACCTGCCGAGAATCTGGTCCTTAGCATCAACAACATACCATCTTCTGTCGGCGTCTTCTGTCTTCACAAACTTAGTTATTTTTTCCTGTTTCAAGTCAGGACCTCCAGTTCGACATACATTTTACAAAGATTACAAAATTATTCCATTTTTTTTAAAATGTCAAGCAAATTAGGCATTAATTTTATCCGTATAACAAACGAACAATGAATAGCGCGGCCAGAATTCCCGCCACATCCGATATAATGCCTGCCGCAACGGCATGTCTTGTTTTCCTAATGTTCACTGCGCCGAAATAGACCGCGAGCACATAGAAGGTAGTTTCGGTGCTGCCAAAGAATGTTGATACAAGAATTCCGATAAATGAATCGGGACCATGTTCCGATATAATTTCCGCCATAATACCCAGCGACCCGCTACCGCTTAAGGGACGCATCAGGGCCATTGGTATAGCTTCGGCGGGAAAACCAATCAGTCCCGTCACCGGCTCAAGTATCGCGACAAGCCAGTCCATCGCCCCGCCTGCCCGGAATATTCCGATAGCGACAAGAATAGCCACAAGATATGGAATTATAGTAACCGCTATTTCAAATCCTTCCTTAGCCCCTTCAACAAATGTTTCATAAATCTTTACTTTCTTTATCGCTCCAAGCAGAACAAAAGAAAAGATAAGGGCCGGAATAGCGAGCACCGAAATAATTTCAATGACTCTTTTTAATGTTCCGCTGAATCCTGTTTTCAATAATCCGTCGAAGAGTGAAAAAACTCCTGTATGATAAAAAACAAAAAACAGCAGTGTAGCAGCTGCGATCGCTGCCATAAACTTAAGATTTGTATTTATCCAATCCTTTATTTCAGTTAGTTTGATAGGAAAACGCTCAAATGTTTTTGTTGCCAGTATTCCCACAATAGTAGCGCAGAATGAACCGAACATAGTCGTGCCGATAATTATCGCGGGCTGCGAACTTCCCGCCGCCGCTCTCAGCGCTATCGCTGTAGTTGGCATCAGCGCAAAACTCGCTGTATTCAGCACCATGAATGTGCACATTGCGTTTGTGGCGGTATCTTTCTGCTCATTGAGTGTGTTCAAATCCTCCATGGCTTTTATACCGAAGGGAGTGGCGGCATTGCCAAGCCCCAGAAATGTCGCCGAAAGATTCATAATTATTGATCCTACAGCCGGATGATCGGCGGGAATTTCAGGAAACAATACCCTGGTAAGGGGACGGGCGGCTCTTGCTATTAATTTTATTATTATTCCCGCTTCCTCCGCAATTTTCATCACACCAAGCCACAATGCCATAATTCCTATCAGACCTATTACAATCTCAACCGCTATACCAGCTTTATCGAGCGCCTCATTTGTAACATCCTTTAGCTTTATAAAGCCGATCTTCTCAATCACCAGCCCGGCAGGTTTTCCCTCTCTGAAAATCACCGTTCCATCCAGGTCATTTTCTTTACCGGCGCCCGCTGCCATTTTTTGCCATAACTCAGGGAAATTATCATCTGCCACGAGATGAAAAGAAGCTTTGCCATCTTCTCCCGGTTTTCCTATTTTCGCCTCGAATTTCAGGTCTTCCGCGCTTTCAATATTATAAAAACGGGCAAAGTCATCCCCTTTTACGGCAAAGTTAACAATATTCTCCCCCGCGGTATAATTAACCACTTCAACCGGAAGTTCTTTCCCGTTGCGGTATTTGTCGGTAATATTATCGGAGAGGTCGGAATAAACAGCGGCGATTATCCCCAGCCCCATCAGTATCATCCAGATATAATTCAGCATGGCAAACTTATTTTTAAACAAAAAATAAAATTACGAAAATGAACGGCTTTTTGCTAATAATGAAAAGAAATACTTAATCTGGCATGACACAAATAGTGGTTAGTGGAGAGTAAAGAGTAAAAACACTTCTCTGATTTTTTAAACCCGATTTCGATGACGACTTCGATTTGGATTTCTATGTCTGCCTTATATTTTGTCAATCTTTTTAATGCCTGTACTCATGTTCCGAGTTTTTTCTGTGTAGACAAGGAAAACAGCGGTAGATAATTCCTCCCTTTTACTTAAGTTTAAAAAAACGAAAAAATAAATTATGACAGAAAATAAAATATTCCAGCGCCTCAACGTATATACAATTTCAGTTGCGCATCTTATACACGATATCTATTCTTCATTCCTGGCGCCCATACTGCCCCTGCTTATAGAAAAGCTTCAGATATCCTACACCCTTTCGGGTTTGCTTACGATAGCCCAGAGGATTCCATCATTATTCAATCCGGTTATCGGACTGCTGGCCGATAAGCTGAAAGTGCGCTACCTGCTGATTGTATCCCCGGCAATTACCTGCACGGCAATGAGTCTGCTCGGAGTGGCCCCCTCTTATATATTCCTTGTTGTGTTGCTCCTCGTTATGGGCATAGGGGCCGCGCTTTTCCACGTGCCGGGACCTGTGATGATCAGGCGTGTATCCGGGTTGCGGGTCGGCAAGGGGATGTCATTCTATATGCTTGGCGGCGAAATAGCCCGGACACTCGGCCCAATGGTTATCCTCGGCGCGGTATCTCTCTGGGGACTCGAAGGAAGCTGGCGGCTAATGCCATTCGGTCTGGCGGTATCGGCAATATTATGGATAAGACTGAGGAAGATTTCAATTGTAGATGAATTTAAAACAAAGGAAAAAAAGAAGGGAATTTTAAGCACAGTAAGGGAAATGCTTCCTTTTTTTATAAAACTCGCGGGAGTCTTTTTCTTCAGCCAGGTTCTTAAATCAACTATCACAGCCTTTCTCCCCGCCTACATAGAAAACCAGAGCGGCTCTCTCTGGGAAGGAGGCATAGCGCTGTCTCTCTTTCAGGCAGCCGGGGCAGTCGGCACATTTTTTTCGGGAACTCTGTCAGATAAAATCGGAAGAAAAAAGATTCTTATAGCCGCGGCAATTCTCTCCCCGGCTCTGGTGCTTGGATTCCTCTTCACAGAAGGAATAATCTCAACAATTTTTATCACTCTTACCGGAATAACCATCTTTGCCTATACTCCCGTAATTCTGGCAATTGTCAACAGCATCGATTCAGCCCGCCCGGCATTCATTAACAGCATTGTAATGACGATCAGCTTTTTTTCCGGCGCCCTCACAGTCCTTATCGCCGGAGCGCTTATAGACATTTTCGGTCTGCATACAACCTATATCATCACCGCGGTTACAGCCTTTCTCACCCTGCCTTTTGTGATTGTATTGGATACGGGGGATAAAAAGAAGTGAATTTAAATTGGGGGTAAATTTTCTCATTGAGGAATATATTGGATTTTCACTCTTCACTTCTGCGGCTTTCGAGTAAGGAGTTTAATTTTATTCTTACATCCTCATGAGTTTCTTTGGTAATTTTGTTGAATCGCTTCACAATGATATTTTTTGATAAGGTATAAACTTTATCACATTTTATAAGACTCTTTTGAGGCAGAACACCACTTTCCAGGTTTGAATTATCGATTTCAATACAAAACTGATTTTTCATCACCAAATTTGATGTCAGGGCAGCAACAACGATATCAGGATTGTTTTCATTATAATTATCATTCGAAATGACTACAACAGGACGTCTTTTGGAAGAAGACAAATCGGTGAAAGGAATTGGAATCAGAACAATATCTCTTTGATTATACGTCATTCCAGATCTCATCAGTTGAATTATTCCAAAATTCTGTGGAAGATTCTGATGCATTCAATAAATCGGAATGATCTTCAGCTTGCACCGGTAAAATAATTATCTCAACCCTGGATGATTTCAATTCCGGGATTTCCGGAATTGTAATCTGTCCGGAGTTATTTACATCAACAACATATTTAAATGCTTCCAACGGCGCTCCAAATTTATTCTGATTAATCATCGATTTGACAATAAATATAGTACGAAAAATAATTGAAAATCTCCATAATAAATTTAATTGGTTACCAATATAATCGATTCAGCCCGCCCGGCATTCATTAACAGCATCGTAATTACGATCAGCTTTTTTTCCGGCGCCCTCACAGTCCTTATCGCCGGAGCGCTGATAGACATTTTCGGTCTGCATACCACCTATATCATCACTGCGGTTACAGCATTTCTTACCCTGCCTTTTGTGATTGTATTGGATACGGGGGATAAAAAGGAGTGTATGTAAAAAAAGTTGATTTTTAATATCGCGGCAGGAATAGTAACAGCCGGAGCATGTATTTATTTATTTTTTATCCCTGTCAAAGAAATCACCCGCTCTTTAAAATCCCGGCATTCTTCTCCTACACCCTGTTTTAATGAAGATAAACGGTAAAACATATTTGTCGAGGGAGATTCACGTTTTGCCATTTCAATATCTATGCGATCCACATTCACCACCGTCCAACATTCAACATATCCGGCGGCCCGGGCCTTTTGATGGCTTTTTTCAGCTTCACCAACCTTGTTGTGAATATTAGAGAAATCCGCGCCTCCTTTTATTTCAATCGCTATTATATTACGATACCTGCCTTTGCCAATTTCTTCCCTGATAACGATATCGGGATCGGGGGCGAACTCAATCAATACATTCCTGCCGGCGGCGTTTTCAATTTTAATCCTGCCGGGGTCCGAGGATTTTATATTATATTTAACAATATCATGAATTGCCTGGAATACGCTTACAGCGCCCAAAGTTCCTTTTTTAACATTCGCGCCTCCTCTCAATTGTGGTCCGACTGTTAATAAAGATAAATCATCCAATAATTCTTTATTAATCTTTTCGGAGCCAATTCCATTTACGAGGGCAACTGCGCTTTTGATTAAACTTTCGCATAATTCCGGCAGGATTTGTTCATTCTTACCGGAAAGGATTCCCTTCAATTCCATAGACTTACAGCCGGAAACTCCAAATTTCCCGGAGTAAAATTCCTTCTGGCTGAATCCCAGCAGCAATCGGTAATACCCCAAAAGCTGAGGATTAGATTTCAGAAGGCAGGGAACCGGAAACACCAATTCACCTCTGAGTCCCCGCCTGGCAAGAATTTTTAAACTTTCCTGTGGAACAAAATGTGAGAGTTCTTTATCAAGCTCTGATATATCAATTCTGTCAACCGTTCCGCTTAGCGCTTCCTGCAGATAAAGAGTTCGAATTTTTTCGAGAGCATAGGAGAAATCAATTTGCAGTTCCGGAACGGGGATATTTATTTCAGACATCAGATAGCCAGCTTTATTATATCATCCAGAGTTTTAAGTCTCTTCATCGCCATATTTATATATTCCGGATTAAGTTCCACGCCTATGCATTTTCTTCGAAATTCAGCGCAGACCATTCCAACTGTGCCGGAACCAAAAAATGGATCGAGAACATTGTCCCCCTCTTTTGTTGAGGCTAAAATGCATGGTTCAATAAGTTTTGGAGGAAATGTGGCAAAATGAGCTTCTGCGAAAGGCTGGGTATTTATATTCCAAACACTTCTTCGATTCCTCAGCTTACCATTCAAGCCTGATTCCTGTACCGCTTCATAATCATAATAATATTTTTCGGACTTTGTAAACATAAACAGGTATTCATGAGCCCTGGTGGGCCTGTCTTTAACACTTTCCGGCATTGCATTGGGTTTATGCCAGATAATATCGCTTCTCAAATACCATCCGTCATCCTGCAACGCGAATGCCAGCCTCCAGGGAATTCCCTGGAGATCTTTTGGTTTCAGTCCTTCGGGCGTATCAGGTCTGATGTTCATTGCCCTTGCGGGATTTTTTTTATCGGCGACCCGGTAACCCCTGTTCCCGCTGGTGTATCCATCTCCGATATTTAACCAGAGAATACCATCATCACGAAGAATTTGTTTTACATAACGGAAAGTTGTAACCAAATGATTAATAAATTCCGGCAAAGAACTTTCCAGCCCTATTTGTCCATCTATTCCATAATCTCGAAGGCCCCGGTAAGGAGGAGAAGTAACAACACATTGAACAGAGTTTGAAGGCAACAATGGAAGCGACTGCATTGCGTCCCCTTCAAGAAGAATCGAATCATCGGGGTAGATTTTATCAGGAGGAGATACCTTTATATGTCTCATATTTAAAAAATCATATATTTTATAATATAAAAAATATTCATTTTGCGTTGCTATTTCAATATCATTACTGATATTCCATATACTCCTCAATATACAATTTTAAGAAATATAAACAAAAGAATTAGTTGTACGCGGTAAAACTTCTATCAATTTTAGATTGCTTAAGATAAAAATCGTCTTCTCCCATAATTTCAAGCTGCCTGATAACTCCATCCTGAACCAGACTTTTATTGAAAAAATCTTCTTCGGAAATTCCATGCGTGTAAATCTCAATTTTTTCAATTGAATCAAGAATATTCCATAAGAAGTTAAATTCTACGCAAAATGGTAAGGTTTTCCATGAAGACAGCCGGAGGTTGAGCGGAGTCGAAACCAGTGGCGGTAGCTTCGACTCCGCTCAGCCACCGGATGGTCGCCTCTGTTTCTGGTTTAGCCTGTTAATGATTAAGGTAAACTGAATTACTTTTCTTCATAAATTATTTTGAGATCACTTCACACATTTTTTCTTAAATAGGGATTAATAGATTTTTCTGTTACTAAATTTATTTTTCTGCGGGTCGTTAATATTCAGCGTCATAACAGGTATTTGCCTTATAAATCCACCAGATTGCATCCGGGGCTAATAATATTCGGCTACATTCGGAGCCGTTCACGATTAGAATAAAAAAAAGGGAACACCCGGTTAGTGCGTCGGATATTCCCTTTAAAGGATACAACAGCTATATTATTTACTCTTATTATCGAGTATTTTTGATTTTATTAAAGAGCTGAGATCATTTATTTTCGATAAAAGTTTATTTTCTCCGGATATTTTTTTTATTTCTTTCAGTTCAGACGCAGCCTCTTCCAGCAATTCCAGCTTTATCAGCAGTTCGGTAAAATAAATACGCTCCTCAAGCATTTTCCTGGTTGAAGGATACTTCCTGTAAGTTTCCCTCGCGAAAATTATTCCGGAGGTTTCATAGCCATTTTCGGCCAGCTCTTTAGCGCCATTTATCCTTTTATATCCTATTTCGCTTTCTTTACTCACTTCAGTTTTGTTTTCACTTTTTTCACCATATACAGCGGTATTCTTCACTTTTCCATTTTGCTTTTGAGGAGAAATGCTCCTTATTTCCTCCATAGCAAGGGCGAGAAGAAGATCATTTACACTTATCTTTTTCAGATAATCGAGTGAGAGAGCGCAGTTGGAACGGAGCATAAAACGCGACTCATTTTTCTTCAGCACAACAAATGAGTTTTCACCGGTAACAACCAAATCACTGCTGTCGAGTTTCGCTCCTTTTTCAACCGGAATAAAATTTTCACTCAGTCCCCTGAGCGCTGAAACCTCTCCCGATTTTTTCTCGACCTCAAATCGCTGCGCGCTTAAAACCACAAAAGGAATAATAAATAAGATTATATATTTCATTTTTTACACCTGTTGTCAATAATTAATAAACATCCACAATCTTCACGGTTCCTTTCGAAAGTCCCAGGTTTGATATAGCCACCCTGTAGAACCTGTCGGCGGCGTCATTCCATGCATCATTAAAACTTCCGGATATAGTAAGCTCCAGCGGCGCCCAGGCTTCTTCCCTTCCTGCCGCGTTGCCCCGGATAATATATTTCTTATCATTATTTGTAATCAGGGAAATATTTTCCGGAGTTAGTTTTGTGTTTATAAGAAGGTTCACATGTCCCACGTCCCCTTCCCGCCCAGGTTTGTAGTCCACAAACGCGGTCTGGATACCCACACTTTCGAGCAGGGCTGAAAAAGCGACCGAAAGGTCATCACAATCTCCTCCGCCAAGCTCCAGAGTCTCTATTGGAAACTGCACCTTTTCAACCGCCGCCCTCGGATCGCTGACATATTTTTTCCCTGATATAAAAAACCGGTGCAGCAATTTTACCTGGTAAAATATATTCAGCGCGGAGGTTATTTCGCTTGATTTTGGCTTATCAGCATCAAGAACTTTCCTCGCTATTTCCCTGATTTCGGGAAATTGGGACTTAACAAAATAATGCAAATTCTCAACATTTCCATCCCAGCTGTTCCTGTCATTTACCAACAGCGGCAATTTTATTATATCATCATCATTTTCGGCCAGGGTACTTAAGAAAAATCTTGCATTCGATATTGTCCTTCCCTTTTCCCTGTAATCCTCTTCCACTATCGTATAAAATTTTATAATTGCGCTGTCACCCGGCTGTATGGTAACCGAGGGGGAATAAACTCTTTCTTTATTGATTCCTTCAATAAGTGAAGAAGGTTTGACCGAAACACTTTTATCCGAGATATTTCTTACGCGGGCTGTGGCGAAAGGAATATTCTGGTAAATATCATAAAGCGTGGGGTAGATATCTTTTTCAATATTAACATCAATAAATTCAACTTTTTTCTTTGGGATAAATGAGAGAGATAGGTTAGCTCCCAAAAATAGTTTATCACTGCTATACCTGTTATGATGAAGATTATCTATTCCTTCGTTCAAAAACTGCTCAAGGTTAAAGGGACCCGTGACCGAGGGCAGGTATTTTATTCCTGTGATATACAAAGACAAAAATCCTGTGGAATAATATATCCCCGGCGAAAAGGCGGCAGGGAAAGGATTTATCGCCTGATCATGAAGCAGATTAAAATTAAAGGTAAATTTTCCCATTGTGTATGATCCGCCCGCGACAACTTTACCGCCCGATTCATAAATTATTCTGAAATCGAGATTTGA
>CAXXGF010000039.1:0-31634 GCA_963677445.2 Melioribacteraceae bacterium
CGTATTGAAACTGATACAATGGGAGAAGTAAAGGTGCCTGCCGATAAACTTTATGGCGCTCAGACAGGCAGGTCATTGATGAATTTTAAGATTGGCGGCGAAAGGTTTCCGAGAGAAATAATCAGAGCGCTTGGAATTTTGAAAAAAGCCGCGGCTCTTACGAATAAAGAACTTGGCACATTACCGGAGGAAAGGGCGGAATTAATTGTTAAAGCTGCCGATGAAGTAATCAGCGGTAAGCTTGATGAACATTTTCCCCTTGTAGTATGGCAGACAGGCAGCGGGACACAGACCAATATGAACTCAAATGAAGTTATCGCCAACCGCGCTATTCAGATTGCCGGGGGTGAAATAGGGAGCAAAAAACCTGTTCATCCCAATGATGATGTAAATAAAGCGCAGTCATCTAATGATACTTTCCCTACCGCGATGCATATTTCGGCTGTGGAAGAGATTAACCGCAGGTTGATTCCTATGATAAAAAAATTGCGGGATGCTCTTGCTGATAAACAAAAAGAGTTCGAAAATATTATCAAAATAGGCCGTACACATCTAATGGATGCCGTTCCGCTGACACTTGGCCAGGAATTTTCAGGGTATGTTCAGCAGCTTGATTACGCGCTGGAAAGAGTTGAAGGCTGTCTTCCCCGTCTTTATGAACTTGCCCTCGGAGGAACCGCCGTTGGCACAGGATTAAATACTCATCCCGATTTCGCCGTAAAATCTGCCGCGAAGATAGCGGAGATCACAGGTCTTCCTTTTGTCACGGCAAAAAATAAATTTGAGGCTCTCGCCGGTCATGACGCTGTAGTTGAGGCAAGCGGTGTGATGAAAACTATCGCAGCTTCGTTGATGAAAATCGCGAATGATGTCAGATGGCTCGGATCAGGCCCCCGATGCGGTATCGGTGAAATTACGCTGCCGGCAAATGAACCGGGCAGCTCAATTATGCCGGGAAAAGTGAATCCAACCCAGCCGGAAGCGATGACCATGGTTTGCGCGCAGGTTTTCGGTAATGATGTGGCTGTTAATTTCGGTGGTGCAAGCGGTAATTTTGAGCTGAATGTTTTCAAACCGGTTATGATTTTTAATCTCCTGCAGTCTATCAGACTCATTGCTGACGCATCCGAATCATTTACTGATAACTGCATTGTGGGATTAAAAGCTAATGGCAAAAATATTCAGGCGTATCTGACCAATTCTTTAATGCTCGTCACCCGCGCTGAATCCCCATATTGGTTATGACAACGCCGCGAAGGTCGCGAAAACTGCTTTTGCTGAAGATATTACTCTTGAAGAAGCAGTCGTAAAACTCGGGCTGATGACTTCAGAAGAATTCAAAAAGGCTGTAAGACCGGAAAATATGACAGGTCCTAAAAAATAAAAAAGGAGTATGATATGGCAGAACCGACAATTCCACAGAAAAAACCTTACGTGGAAAATGTTAAACCGGGAAAGTATTACTGGTGCGCGTGCGGCCAATCGAAATCACAGCCTTATTGTGATGGCTCACATAAGGGTACAGAATTTACTCCGGTAATGGAAGAAATCACCACCGAAAAAACAGTCGCCTGGTGCGGTTGTAAAAAGTCGGGCAGCAAGCCATATTGTGACGGCGCCCATAAGAATCTTTAACGGTTGAGATATTCTTAAAAAAAGCACAGACAGAGGTTCTGTGCTTTTTTTTTTGAGTTCTCTTCCCTGGAAAGATTGAATAATTAATTTGGTCAATTTGACAAAATTGATGAAATTCGGATATCCAATAATATTCAATATTATCACTTTTTTAGAATTTTTTCTATAAAAGAGCCATTTGCTGACCCGCGGAGTAGATTTGAAAGAGATCATTCTTAATATTTATCTTATCATTGAAAATGGTGAAGTAACAAATTTTAAAGCCCTGAGTTATGATCGGGAGGGAAGTGACGAAGAAAAAATCAGGTTTCTTAAAGATAATGCCGAAGCCGATTTTACGAAAGCTGATAACTTTGACGCTCCCTGCGATAACAAGGGGGATTTTATGTCATATAACCGGTTTTCCAAACTTGAAAAACAGGGCATGCACTTTACTCTTTTTGAAAGAATCTTTAAAACTTTCAATGTTCCTGAAAATCCTCTGATTTGCGTTACTCCGATTGTCGATGGTGAATATTATGGCGAATAAAACTAAATGAATTTTTTTTTACGGAGTTTGAAATAAATGTTATCCGAAAACAAAACTATTGAAGAAAAATCAGTAAACACAATCAGAACTCTTGCTATCGACGCTATTCAGAAAGCAAATTCAGGTCATCCCGGAATTGTAATGGGATGCGCTCCACTCGCTTATCTCCTTTATAAAAAAATAATGAAACATAATCCGGCAGATCCCGCATGGATTAACCGGGACAGATTTATTCTTTCAGCCGGACATGGTAGTATGCTGCTTTATGGAATTTTGCACCTTTGTGGATATGATATCAGTATGGATGATATTAAAAATTTCCGCCAGTGGGGAAGCATTACTCCCGGGCATCCCGAATCAGGTTTAACCCCGGGAATTGAAACAACCACCGGACCATTGGGGCAGGGTTTTGCCAATGCTGTTGGTATGGCTATAGCCGAAAAGAATATGGGTTCAAGGTATAACAGCGAAGAATATAAAATTTTTAATCATAATATCTATTGCCTCGCGAGTGAAGGTGATCTGATGGAGGGAGTTTCACATGAAGCCGCTTCCCTCGCCGGTCACTTCGGGCTTGATAATCTGATCGTATTTTTTGACAGCAACAATATTACGATAGATGGGGACCTTTCATTTACTATGTCGGAGGATGTAAAAAAACGTTTCGAAGCATATAAATGGAATGTCGCTCAAGTTGATGATATAAATGATATGGAGGCGCTTGAGAAGGCGGTTCTGAGCGCTAAAGAAAACGCTGGAAAACCTACTCTGATAATTATGAAAACCATGATAGGATTTGGCAGCCCGAATAAAGGGGGAAAATCATCATCACACGGCTCTCCCCTCGGTGTAGATGAGGTGGAAGCGACTAAAAAAAATCTTAGCTGGAATACCAAAGAATCATTCTTTATCCCGGATGATGTAAGGGAACATTTGCTGGCCGCGAAAGAAAAAGGGGCCGCTTACCAGGCATCCTGGGAGAAGTTATATAAAAAGTGGTCTGAGGAATTTCCTGAAAAAGCCAAGGAGCTGAAAAATATTATCAGTGGTGATAAAGATTTTTCATTTATGGATCAGTTTCCCCGGTTTAATGATTATTCAAAAAGTATTGCCACCCGTTCGGCATCGGGTAAAATTATTGAATTTATCGCCGATTATTATCCTGAATTTATAGGCGGATCGGCAGATCTCGCTGCTTCCAATAAGGTAAAAATAAGTGATTCAGGAGCTTTTTCTTCAGGCGATTACAGCGGAAGGAATATTTATTTCGGAATCCGTGAACATGCTATGGGTTCCATCGCCAATGGAATATCCCTTTATAATAATTGCCGGGCTTTCTGCGCCACTTTTCTTGTGTTCAGTGATTATATGCGACCGGCGATAAGGATTGCCGCTATGACAGGGCTGAACCCTGTATATATTTTTACACATGACAGCATCGGGCTTGGGGAGGATGGCCCTACTCATCAGCCAATTGAACAGATCAGCCAATTGCGTTCTCTGCCCGGTATGACAGTAATCAGACCTGCCGACGCAAATGAAACTATTCTGGCCTGGAAAGCGGCGCTGGCAAATAATGAAGGGCCTACAGCTTTAATGCTCTCACGTCAGAATCTGCCCGTTATTGACAGAAATAAATATGCCCCGGCTGAAGGATTACTGAATGGAGCATATATTTTATATGAACCTGGAGAAGAGCCGAAACATCTGATAATCTCATCCGGCGCCGAGATTGATATCTCTCTTCAGGCGGCTGAAACGCTGAGCGCCGAAGGAGTCCCCACCCGTGTGGTGAATATGGCAAGTATGGAAATATTTGAGAAACAGCCACAGGAATATAAGGATAAGGTAATTCCGCCGGGTCTATCTTCAAGGCTGATAGTGGAGGCGGGACTCAAATGCGGCTGGGAAAAATATATCGGCTGTTCTGGTGAGGCGGTTACCATCGATACTTTTGGCGCCTCCGCCCCCAAAGAAGTTCTCTTTGAAAAATTTGGTTTTACGGCAGAAAATTTAGTTGAACGTTCCCGAAAGATAATATCGAAAAAGCGATAGAAACCAAAAATGAATTTTAATTATCCCCCGCGTCTATTCCGGGGGATTTTTTTTATTACTGCGTTACTTTCGCAAGCAGTCAAATCCCACATAAAATATCAAATCTAAGCCGGTGGCTGAGCTGAGTCGAAGCCCGGCGGCGGAAGAAATGAACCGGATTCCGGGGTTATAAGCAATACCGGGATTAGTGAAGTTCGCCGAAATCCAAATCGAAGTCGTCATCGAAATCAATTTTCGAAAAACTCAGAATAGGTGAAAAAGGATGATGATCGGTTGAGTGTCGGCGCCGGCAGAGTTCATTTTATTACAGGGGGCGGGATTACGATTACGATTATGATTACGATTTTAAGAAGGGAGAAACTGTCTGATAAGGTGAAGATATCAAAAACCCCGCGCCTCATCAGCCCGGGGTTGCGTGAGCAATTGTCATTATTGATGATAATTTTAATAAATTATATAAGGTATTTTATGACAACAAATCCCCCGACTAATAAAACCGTAAAAAGAATTGCCAGCAGATTAAAGTATTTATCGATAAATCCTTTTATCTGTTCACCAAATTTCCATATCAGGGCTGCCACGAGGAAAAATCTTCCGGCGCGGCTGATAATGGAGGCGAGAATAAACATAAAAATATTTATATCAAATGCTCCGGCGCTTATTGTGAACACTTTATATGGTATCGGAGTAAAACCGGCTGTGAATATTATCCAGAAATTCCACTCCTCATACATTGACTTTACATTAAAAAAAAGTTTTTCGGAAAAGCCGGGTACATTATTGAAGAAAAAATGAGCGAAACCGGAAAATTCATTTGCCCCGGTCCACCATACGTAATGTCCGATCCCATATCCGAGCAACGCTCCTATAACAGAGGCAATCGTACTGTTGAGAGCAAAATTAAACGCCTTTTTACGCGCTCCAAGAACAAGGGCGATAAGTAAAGCGTCGGGAGGAATAGGGAAAAAACTGGCTTCGGCAAATGCCAGAAGAAAAAGAGCGAGAGGCCCGTAAGGAGATTCTGACCAGCTTAAAACCCAGTCATAAAGTTTTCTGACCCATTTCATAATTCACTTTAATTTTTATTACAGAATCTGCAATAATAAGGAAAATTCATAATAATATGGAGTAAAATATTTATTTTTCCCCCTCTTTTTGCTTATTTTAAAGTTTCTTAATGCTGAAAAATACAAATCAGCTTCCTGAAATTTTAAGTTCCACATTTTGCTTTTGCGGATAATCTGTGGAAAATTGAAATGTCCGGGTTGATAAAAAAATGAAAATGGAATGAGTTAATGGAAAAAAAAGAGAGATTGTTATCGCTTGATGTATTCAGGGGAATCACTATTGCGGGGATGATTCTGGTAAATAATCCCGGATCGTGGGCCGATATTTATCCCCCGCTGAGGCACGCGGCCTGGAATGGCTGCACTCCCACCGACCTTGTATTTCCTTTTTTCCTTTTTATTGTCGGTGTGGCAATAACATTATCCTTAACAAAAAGAAAAAGCAAAGGGGATAGCGACGGTCAGTTAATGAAACATATATTCAGAAGATCGCTGATTCTATTCGCGCTTGGTGTTTTCCTGAATGGTTTTCCCTGGTTTGAACTTTCAACACTTCGAATTCCGGGAGTTTTACAGAGAATTGCTTTGGTTTATTTCTTTTCCTCATGGATTTTCCTTAAAGCGGACGTTAAAAAGATTGCCTGGATTTCAGTTGCGTGTCTGTTGATTTACTGGGTTCTCATGACAATTGTTCCTGTGCCAGGAAGGGGAGCACCCGGGTTTGAGCCTGAAAATAATCTTGCAGCCTGGTTTGATAACCTTCTCCTCGGGGGACATCTTTGGAGGTACACAAAAGTATGGGACCCTGAAGGCATATTGAGCACTATTCCGGCAATATCAAGCGGACTCGCCGGGGTGTTGACAGGTTATTTAATTTTAAATATCAAAGAAAAAAAAGATCTTCTTCTTTATATGTTTCTCGGTGGTAATCTTCTCATGTTCGGAGGTTATTTATGGGATGGTATTTTCCCGATGAATAAAAATATCTGGTCAAGTTCTTATGTGCTCTATACGAGCGGACTGGCTTTGGTATTTTTATCTGTTTTATATTATTTCATTGATTACAAAAAAATTAAATGGTGGAGCAAACCATTTATAGTATATGGAATCAACGCGATAGCTGTATATGTGCTTTCGGGAATTATGGGACGTTTGTTCTATCTGATTAAGTTTGATGATGTTTCCCTTAAAACAATTATATATAACAGTGTATTCGCGAGCTGGCTTTCACCGGTGAACGCGTCACTTTTTTACGCTTTATTTTATGTGACCTTCTGGCTTGGAATAATGTGGATATTTTACCGCAAAAATATCATTATCAAGGTATAACAAATTTGTGCCTGTGTAAAATAATTATTAAATTTTGCGGCATTTAGTTCAAAAATAACCTTTCCGGAGAGAGAAATGGGAATATTAAAACCTGTAAAAACAATACCAGAATTGTTTACCCTTTTAACGAGGGACTTCAGCGGCGCGTCGGAAAAACCAATGTTGAAATCGAAGGTGGATGGGGAATACCGTGATATAAGTTACAAAGAGTTTGGCGAAATAACTGAAGAATTCGCGATGGGTCTTTCCTCTATGGGAGTGAAGAGGGAAGATAAAGTGGCGCTGATCTCGGAAAACAGGCCGGAATGGGTATATTCCGATTTTGCCATTACAGGCATCGGGGCCATTAATGTTCCTCTTTATCCTATATTAACAGCCGATAACATTGAGTTTATTCTTCAGAATTCCGAATCAAAATGCATTGTGGTTTCCAATAAGTACCAGTTGAATAAAGTGCTTAAAATAAGGGATAAGTGTAAAAATCTGCGATTCGTTGTTATAATGAATGAAAAAGATAAGAGCAATGATGAAAATGTATACAGCTTTTCGGAAATTCAGGAGAAAGGTAAAACTTTTGGAAAGTCAAACCGGAATTTTTTCCCGGGTCAGTGTGAGCTTGCCAGGCCGGATGACCTATGCACAATTATTTATACATCGGGCACCACAGGCGAACCGAAGGGAGTTATGCTGACACACTGGAATATCATGTCGAATGTGCAGGGAGCGCATGAAGCGCTGCCGATTACAAAGGATGATCTGTTTTTATCGTTCCTTCCCCTTTGCCACATTTTTGAACGGACTGCCGGATATTATACCGCGCTTTCCGCCGGAGCGACGATTGCTTATGCCGAAGGAATTGAAAAAATAGCGACAAATATGCTGGAAATAAAACCAACCGTTATGACTGCTGTTCCCAGGCTTTTTGAAAGAATGTATTCACGGATCAAAAAAAATGTTGAAAGTCAGTCCCCTAAAAAACAGAAGATATTTAACTGGGGGGTTGGTATCGGGGAGGAAATGACCAAATACAGGCGCTCTCATGAAAACCCTCCTATCGGTTTAACTGTTAAATATAAACTGGCCGATACACTGGTTTTTAAAAAGTTAAAAGCCCGAACCGGCGGACGTATACGATTTATTATTGTCGGTGGCGCCGCTTTCCCCCGTGAGCTTGGTGAATTTTTTGAATCTGTCGGGTTGATTGTTATTCAGGGTTACGGACTTACAGAATCATCGCCGGTTCTCGCGGTTAACAGAATAGATGACTTTAAGCATGGAACTGTGGGGAAATCCTTTCCCGGCGTTGAATTGAAAATTGCCCAGGATGGAGAGATCCTCGCGCACGGACCTAATATCATGCAGGGATATTATAAGAATAAAAAGGAAACTGAATCGGTGCTCAAGGATGGCTGGCTTCATACAGGTGATATAGGAGTTTTTGATCCCGAAGGTTTTCTGATCATTACCGATAGAAAAAAACATTTATTCAAGACCTCGGGCGGCAAATATATAGCTCCCGCGCCATTGGAAAATATGTTCCTGGCGAGTAAATATATTGAGCAGTTTGTCCTGATTGGCGACAGAAGAATGTTCCTCAGCGCTTTGATAGTTCCCGATTTTGAAGCTCTCAGGGAATATGCCGACGCCCACAGAATATCCTATAAAGATGAAGTGGACCTTGTGGAACTGAAACAAATATATGAATTGCTTCAGAAAGAGCTGCAGCTTTTGCAGAAACAGCTTCCGAGTTTTGAAAAGGTAAGGAAATTTGCACTGCTCGATAAACCTTTCTCCATTGAGAATGGAGAGCTTACTCCGAAACTCAGCCTAAAGAGAAAAGTTATCGAAGAAAGATATGGCAACCTTATCAACGATATGTATAACCAGGGATAATTTATCCCTTCAGTTATTCCAGGGGAAAGGATAAAGACAGGGGAGAAACAGCCGAAAATTGGAAAGAGGTTCTCCCCGGTTTATCTTAATTGCGGGAAAATTCCTATATTTATTAATTTGATTCGAAATTATTGGTGAGAAAGTGGAAAAAGAACGAATTCTTGTGACTTCAGCTTTGCCCTACGCTAATGGCCCGATACATTTGGGACATTTGAGCGGGGCTTATCTTCCCGCGGATATTTTTGTACGCTATCAAAGGCTTAAAGGAGCCGATATTGTTTATATTTGCGGCTCGGATGAACATGGTGTTCCAATTACAATAACCGCCGACAAGGAAAAGGTTTCTCCCCAGGTTATAATCGACAGGTATCACGGGGTAAATCTGAAGGCTTTTGAAAAATTTGGGATGGATTTCGATATTTATTCACGCACCAGTATTCCCAAACATCATGAAACGGCCTCAGCTTTTTTTAAGGATTTTCATTCACGCGGATTACTGAATGAGAAAAAGTCGATGCAGTTTTATGACAATAAAGCGGGAATGTTTTTACCCGACCGGTATGTTGAAGGCACCTGTCCGAAATGTGGATTTGAAGAAGCAAGAAGTGACGAATGTGAAAACTGCGGATCCTTATATGATCCCTCCGAATTAAAAAGCCCGAAAAGTAAAATATCGGGGGAAACACCTGAACTGAAGGAAACATCACACTGGTACTTTCCACTTGGCAATTACCAAAAAAGGCTTGAGGATTATATCCGTGAAGCCTCAAAAAAATATGGATGGAAGGATAATGTTCTCCAGTACTGTCAGGGATGGTTCAAGGATGGACTGCGGGACAGGGCGGTAACACGCGATCTCGACTGGGGTGTAAAAGTTCCTCTTGATGACGCGGCAGGCAAGGTTCTTTATGTCTGGTTCGAAGCTGTTCTGGGTTATATATCGGCGACAAGAGAACTTTCAGAGCAAAGAAATGATCCGGAGTTATGGAAACATTACTGGCAAAATGAAGGGACAAGGTATATCGCTTTTATCGGTAAGGATAATGTTGTTTTCCATACAATTGTATTCCCCGCCATGCTTATGGCCTGGAATGATGGAAATGAAAAGAAATATATCCTGCCTGAAAATGTGCCCGCCAATGAGTTCCTGAATTTTGAAGGTAAAAAGTTTTCAAAGTCCCGCGGCTGGGGAATAGATGTCATTGATTTTCTCAATATTTTTCCTCCCGATCCTCTTCGGTATACTCTTGCGGCGAATCTTCCTGAAAATAAAGATACCGACTTTTTCTGGAAGGAATTTCAGAGCAGGAACAATTCGGAACTCGCTGATATACTTGGTAACTTTATCAACCGCACATTTATTTTCGCGGGAAAACATTTTGATCTGACCGTTCCTGAAAGAGGACAGCTTGAGGATATCGACAAAGAAATGCTGCTGACAATAGAAAAAGCTCCCGAAAAGGTGGGACGGCTGATAGAAAAATATAAAATAAAAGATGCGGTGCTTGAAATGATGAATCTGGCGAGGGCCGGAAATAAATATTTTAATGATTCCGAACCCTGGAAATCGGTGAAGTCAGATAAAAGCCGGTGCGCGACAACAATAAATATTTGTTTGCAGACCATCTACACACTGGCCGAAATTATGTCGCCGGTTTTACCATTTTCAACAGATAAAATTTTTTACATGCTTAATGCCGAAAAAACCGATTGGGCGGAATGTGGAATTAGCAAACTTGAAGAAGGTCATAAGCTCAATAAATCTGAAATACTCTTCACCAAAATTGAAGATAAAGAAATTGACGCGCAGGTAAACAAACTGAAAGAAAATGATAAACCTTCTGAAGAAGAGATAACCTTCGAGGAATTTGGAAAAATTAAATTGCGGACCGCGAAGATTATTCACGCGGAAAGGATTAAAAAGAGTGAAAAACTTTTGAAACTTCAGGTAAACCTTGGAGATGAAAAACGACAGGTTGTTGCGGGAATAGCGAAAAGTTATTCACCCGATGATATTATCGGGAAGCAGATAATTCTTGTCGCCAATCTGAAACCCGCGAAGTTATTCGGTATTGAATCGCAGGGTATGGTTCTCGCCGTTGAAAATAATGATGGCGGATTAAACCTGGTTGAAATTCCTGATAATGTTAAACAGGGAACCTTGGTAAAGTAGAGTTAATGAATAATAAACCACGCGCCGGCAGAAACAGAACAATAACGCTTGAAAGCAACGAAGCGGAAATTTTTTCAAAAGAGTTAGTGAAAATTTCCGCTCCTATAACCATTGAAGAGTTATGTTGCAGTACTATTAATCAGGATTTTTTCGAAGCCGCGCAGTTTCTTCCCGCCCGTTTCGCTGATCTGTTGATAATTGATCCACCTTATAATCTTTACAGAAAATTTAATTCGGTAACTTTCAGGGAAAAATCGGAAAAAGAGTATTACGAATATTTTGAAAGCATAATTGCGCCTCTCAGCAGAATTGTAAAAAAGAACGCTTCAATTTATGTCTGCAGCGATTGGAGAAGCTCAACTGTTGTAAGTCATCTTCTCGGCAAGTACTTTTTTATAAGAAACAGGATTACATGGGAAAGAGAAAAGGGAAGAGGCTCAAAAACAAACTGGAAAAATAACAGCGAGGATATCTGGTTTTGCACCGTATCCAATGAATATCAGTTTAATCCCGATGCGGTAAAACAAAGACGAATGGTTATTGCCCCTTACAGGGATAAGGAGGGAAAGCCAAAAGACTGGGATGAGACAGAAGATGGGAAATACAGATTGACCTATCCCTCAAACCTTTGGACAGATATATCGGTCCCTTTCTGGTCGATGCCTGAAAATACTGACCATCCGACACAAAAACCTGAAAAGCTGATAGCGAAGCTGATACTCGCCTCATCCTCTCCCGGCGATTTTGTCTTCGATCCCTTTTTAGGATCGGGGACTACATCGGTTGTGGCAAAAAAACTTGGAAGAAAATTTGCGGGAATAGAAACTGATCCGGTTTATGCCGCTCTTACTGTTAAAAGGTTACTGATGGCAGAGAAAGATATATCGATTCAGGGTTATGACGGTTCTTCTTTCTGGGAGAGAAATACTTTTACAAAACAAAAAAAGTTTCGGTAAAATCAGGAACTTTTTTGACTATTGATTTTATGTGTAACTATAATTAAAATATAAGTTTAAATAAATAATGACTATGGAGGTTTTACCCTATGCGACTTCGGATTGCACTTTTAATATTTATCGGCGCATTGTTTATTTTTTCAGCCTGTTCTCCAAAACATTCTGAAATTGTTGTTGCGGAATATGGCGGTGAAAAAATAACCATGAATGATTTTGAAAAAGCATATGCAAAAAATAGCGGAAGCCTTGAACAGGCAGAGAAGGATTCGATAGAAGCATATAAAAATTTTCTTAATCTTTATGTTAATTTCAGGATGAAACTCCGCGACGCGGATATCAGAAAATATGATGAAGATCCTGAATTAAAAAGCGAGCTGGAAAACTATAAAAGAAGTGTCGGCGCCTCTTATATAAAAGAAAAGGAACTGATTGAACCGGCGCTTAAAGATTTATATGAAAAGAAAAAATGGGAAATAAGAGTAAGCCATATTATGCTGCGCCCCGATTCACTCGGGCTTGAGCCTAAAAAGGAACTTGCCGATACACTTATTGCCCGTATAAAAAGAGGCGAAAAATTTGAAGACCTGGCTAAGAAATATTCGGATGACCAGTTCAGCCGTGATATGGGAGGAGATATTTATTATATCACCGCCGGACAAATTATTCAACCTTTCGAAGAAGCTATGTATAAGACAAAACCGGGAGAAATTTATCCCGAACCTGTTCTGACCAGGTATGGATACCACATTATAAAGGTTACTGAAAAGCAAAAAAGAAGACATAAACTGAAAGCCGCGCATATTCTGATTGATTATGTAAATGAAAAGGGGAAACCTGATACAGCCGGCGCGAGGACTCTCATTGAAAAAACTTCAGGAAAAACTGAAAGCGGGCGCGAAATTTGAAGACCTGGCAAAAGAATATTCCGAAGATAAAGGCAGCGCTCCAAAAGGTGGAGAACTTGGCTTTTTTATGAGAAGAATGATGGTTCTGCCTTTTGATGAGGCGGTCTTCAGACTTAAAGTTGGCGAGGTTTCCGATATAGTAAAAACCAAATACGGATTCCACCTTATTAAGCTGCTTGATGAAGAAGAATATCCAACATTTGAATCTGAGAAAAAAACTCTTAAACAGATTTATGAAAAAACCGCTTTCAAAGATGATTTCGATGCTTTTATTGGCGGTCTTAAAAAGGAATTTAATTTTGTTCAGAATGATGATAATATTAAAAAAGCTACTGAAGTTACATCCAAAATTAAGTTAACCGAGATTCAGACAAATCCGGCGATTGATCAGGTTGGCGGACTCGAATTATTTAAGGTTGGTAAAGATTCCTATACTGTTGATACACTGGTATCTAGCTTTGTGAATGAAAATAAATACAAATTCCGGGTTATGGATGAGCAGTTTTATGAATCTGCCATTGATGAAATGACCGGTAATATTTTACTCGGTGAAAAAGCCATGGTTTTTGATAAAACTAGTGATGAATTTGCCGGACTGATGGATGATTATAAGAATGGAATTTTCATTTTCAAACTTCAGGAAGATGAGATATGGGGCAAGATAGATGTCGACAGCATTCAGTTGAAAAAATATTATGATGAAAATAAAGCTGACTTCACCTGGGAAGACCGCGCGGATTTCAGTGAAATATTTACCAGAAATGATTCGCTTGCCGGATTATATTATCAAATGCTGCTTGATGGCGCCGATTTCGACTCACTCGCGCAGAAATATACAGCCCAGGTTGGCTTCAAATCGAAAAAAGGAAGATACGGCATTAAATCAGTTAGTGAGAATACTCTCGCGAAAGCGGCATTCGAGCTTGAAAAACCAGGTGATTTTACCAAGCCGATCAATAATAGCAAAGGGGGATATTCAATTGTAAAACTGAATAAAAAATATCCCGCCGGAATAAAAACCTTTGATGAAGCACGCGCGGAAATCGCGAGTATTTTACAGGAAATGGAAAGCAAAAGGCTTGAAAAAGAATATGTAAATGAATTAAAAACGAAATATGAACCTGAGTTATATTATGATGAGCTCAGTAAGGCATTTAAAAACTAAAAACCTCACAATATGGTTTTTATTTTTACTTTTTGCGGTTCAGGCATGTGAAGAGAAACCCGGGGAAAAATATTTTCTGGCGAAGGTCAATGATGCGGTTTTGTATAACACTGACTTGGAAAATTACCTCGGGTCCTTCCGGTTTGAAAAAAAATTCCGTTCCGAGTTTATCAGGGAATGGGTAAAAAATGAACTTCTGTTTGCGGAAGCCCGCGGTCAGAATATTCTGCAGGACAGCCAGTACCTCAATCTTGTTGAACAGATGCAGAAAGAGCTGGCATCCGCGATGCTGTTAAAAAAGTTCTTTTATGAAAATGATATTACAGTATCTGAATTAGAGCTTAGAGGTTTTTTTGAAGAAAACTATAAGGAATTCGCGCTCTATAGTGATGCCGTTGTGTTAAACCTTGCCACTTTTCATGATAAGAAAGACGCGATTAATTTTCGCTCCCGGCTTTTAAAAAAGAGCTGGAAGTATGTAACCGAAATTTCCGGTGAATCGCTTCATCTTAAATTGGATGAGTTTGAAAAGTTATTTTATTTTCATGAAATAAGCAACCTGACTGTGATGCGCGCCGTAAAAAATATGAATCCTGGCGAGGTCAGTATTGTGCTTGAATCGGAACCGGGAACGTTTGCGGTTGTTCAACTGGTACAACAAATGGATAAAAGTGAGATACCCGATTTTTCATTTGTCAGAGAAGATGTAAAAAATCGCTATATGATGATAAAAAGACAATTGTTATATGAGGACTATATTAATAGTCTATATTCAAAATATGATGTAGAAATCAGCAGGGACCTGAAATAATGAAAAGAGTAATATTTATATATCTGTTTTTACCTATATTGATACTGAATGCGCAGGATGTTCTTGACAAGATTGTAGCTGTGGTTGACAATGAAATAATTACACTTTCAGAACTTGATAATGAAACCTATTTTTTCGCAGTTCAGAGAAATCTTGATCCATCGAGCAGCGAGGTAAAAAAACAGGTGCTGAACTTTAAAATTGAAGAAAAGCTTCTATATGCCCAGGCCGAACTTGATTCAATTATTGTTTCGGATGAAGAGGTTGAAGGGAGAATAGAAGGACAGCTCGCGTTTTTTATTCAGCAGTATGGTTCGGCCGAAAGAATTGAACAGGCCTATGGAATGTCAATCGACAGGATAAAAAGGGAAATGCGTGAGGATACACGTAAGAATCTGATGGTCCAGATGCTGAGACAGAAAAAATTTGGTGATATCGATCTTACCAGAAGCGAAGTTATTAGTTTTTATGAGTCGCATAAAGACTCATTGCCTTTGATACCTGAAAAGTTCAAGATATCACATATATTTATTAATCCTAAAGCTACTGATAAAGTAAAAGAAGAAGCTCGTCAGCTGGCCCGGTCTTTAATCGATTCAGTTAAAGCAGGCGCCGATTTTGGAGAACTCGCTAATAAGTATTCCGATGATCCCGGTTCGAAAAATAATGGAGGAGATCTTGGATTTGTTAAAAGGGGCAAGTTTCTTGCTGAGTTTGAAGCAGCTGCCTACGCTCTGTCGCCCGGTGAACTTTCCGATGTAGTTGAAACCGCGTTTGGGTACCACGTTATACAGCTTATGGAAAGAAGAGGTGAATCCATTCACGCGCGACATATTCTGATAAAACCAAAATTTGACGATGAAGCGGACCTGAATGCTATTCAGTTCCTCTCTGATCTCAGAGACAGTGTGCTTGACGAAACCAATACATTTGAATATTACGCGACCAAATACAGCGATGATGAAGAATCATCCAAGTTTGGCGGCGATCTCGGCAGCTTTGAAGTAAGTCAGCTTGATAAGGACCTGACAAATATTGTTTTTAAATTAAAGGAAGATCAGGTTAGCTATCCAAAAAGACTTGACCTGGAAAATGGATCTTATGGATTTCACATTGTCCGGCTCGATAAAAAAAATCCGGAACATAAACCGGATATTGAACAGGACTATGATGAAATCAAACGTCTTGTTGAATATGACAAAAGAGAACATCTTTATAATAACTGGATTAAAGAACTGAAAGAGAAAATTTACTGGGAAATCAGACTGTAGGATATAATGAAAGAGGAAAAATTACATAAATCAGATGTAGAACTTGTTGAAAAACTGAATAATTCTGTCAAAAATCTGCGCAGTGAAATTGGCAAAATTATTATCGGCCAGAATGAAATCATTGATAATATTCTTATCAGCCTTTTCTCAAAGGGGCACTGCCTTCTTGTCGGAGTGCCGGGGCTGGCAAAAACTTTGATGATAAAAACTTTATCGCAGGCGCTGGACCTGGATTTCAGCCGGATACAGTTTACCCCCGATCTTATGCCGGGAGATATTACCGGCACAGAAATAATAGATGAGGACCCGGTAACAAAAAAACGTGATTTCAGATTTATTAAAGGCCCCCTTTTCGCCAATATTGTTCTTGCTGATGAGATAAACCGTACTCCTCCAAAAACACAGGCCGCCCTGCTGGAAGCTATGCAGGAGCACCGTATAACGGCTGCCGGAACAACCTATACGCTCGATGAGCCCTTTTTTGTTCTCGCCACCCAGAACCCGATTGAGCAGGAGGGCACATACCCTCTGCCGGAAGCCCAGCTCGACCGTTTTATGTTTAATCTCTGGCTCGATTATCCGTCATATGATGAAGAAGTTGAGATCATAAAAGAGACTACCAGTTCTTATGAACCGGAAATTACAAAAGTGATTTCGAGATCGAAGATTGAAAAATACCAGTCTCTCGTACGCCGTGTGCCTGTTTCGAATAATGTTATCGAATTTGCCGTGAAAACTGTTATAAGCACAAGACCCGGAAAAGACAACAACCTTAAGTTCGTAAATGACTGGGTTAACTGGGGAGCGGGACCCAGGGCATCTCAGTATCTTATTCTTGCCGCAAAAACAAAAGCTGTTCTCGAAGGCAGGTATACTCCCAATATCGATGATGTAAAAAGTGTGCTTATCCCGGTTCTGAGGCACAGAATTATTCCCAACTTTAACGCTGAAGCGGAGGGGATTTCCTCAGTGGATATAATTGAGAAGCTTACAGTTGAATAAAATTTTTATTTTTGTATGTTATTAAAAAAGGCTGCCTTCAGGCAGCTTTTTTTTTGCACCGTATAATTCAAAGTCCGGTGAATATCAAAGGGAAAAGTAATGTGACGATATTATAAAACCGGCGGGCATAAAAAAACCTCCGGGGTTTTCAAAACCCCGGAGGTTTGTGGTAAATTTATTTATCTGACTTATTATGTCGGTGAATGCATCACTTCATAAGAATCATTTTCTTAACCGCGACATTTGAGCCTGCTTTAATTTTATAGATATAAGCTCCGGTCGCGACCTTGCTTCCTGATCTGTCTGTTCCATTCCATACAACATCATAACTGCCCGCCTGGAGTTCCTGATCGATAAGAACATTTACTTCACGTCCTAGCATGTCATAAATGCTGATTCTTACATCCGAAACTTCCGGCACTGAGAATTTGATGGTTGTGCTGGGATTGAAGGGGTTTGGATAGTTCTGTTCAACAGTAAATTTATCAGGAATCAGGCTGGATTCATCTTCAGTTCCAAGAGCCTGGTTAGTCTGGAATTTACCTGAACCGCTGTAATATGAATAATCGGAGCCGGTTTTTGAACGAACTCTCCAATAGTAAGTCTGGCTTGAAGAGAGGTTGCTGACAATATAACCGGTAGTTGAAATGTTGCTGAATACCTGTGCGCTGCTCATATTTTCATCGGTTGCGAGTTCAAGCTCATAGGTGGTTCCCTGGGTAGGCGACATTGGAAGAGCCCACGTCATGAATGGGTTGCCCTGTGATATCATTACGTTATTAGGACCGCCAACTATCGGCTGTACCGGGCCATTAGCGCCTGTATTTATATAGAATGAGAATGGAGCCGAATAACCTGATTCACCGCCATTGGTATATTTACTGTTAACTTTCCAGTAATATGTAGCGCCTGGTATAAGATCTTCAATAGTTACAGACTGTGTCGCGCTTGTAGTTGTGGTAGTAACTGATGCAGCCCATACATCACTGCGGCTGTACATAATTTCATATTCATCAATTCCGAGAGTCGAACCGTTTACATACCAGCTAAGTGTAACATCCGCGGCATAAACTGTCATTCCGTTATCCGGGTTAGAAAGTATCGGAACTCCTGAAGCTCCGCCGACAACTGTGAATTCACCTTCAGCCCAGGCTGAATAGCTGTCGTCATAAGCCGCTACTGCCCAATAATATGTTGTTCCGTAATCGAGGTTTGAGAGTTCATAAGTTGTCTGGTTGACATCATTAACATCAGCGGTCAATGTGTTATATGTAGCCCAGTTTGCCGGAGGGCTGTCCGCTTTCCATTTTACGGTATATTTTGTGAGTCCTAAAGTTCCGCCTTCAACATACCAGCTTAATGTGGGAGCGTTTGTATATACTGTCGGAATAGGATTGCCTGTCGGCCAGTTTACAACCGCATAGCTGTTTGCTGAGCCTCCTGTTACAGAGAATGACTCGGTTGCGGAGGTCAGTGTGGTGTTTCCATCTGTCGCTTCAACATACCACTGGTAAGTAGCTCCTGCAGTAAGGTTTGTTAACTGGTATGATAAATTCTGTGTGGTTGGAGCCGCGGCGATAAACGCGCCTGAAGTTCCCTGGCGGTAATATACGGTGTAGTCGACACCGGTAGCGATTTCTTCAAGATACCAGTAGAGATATGGTGATGACGAATAAACAATTGCGTCATCAATGGGATAAGAAAGATAGGGCTGTGAAACAGTTGTTGTACTGTAAGTAACAAATGATTCTGTCGCAGACCATCCTGAAACATCCTCGTCCGCTGTACCGCGCATATAAACTGAACGAACTTCCCATTCGTATGTGGTACCTTCATCAAGATTAGTCAGGTTAAAGAAAAGAGCGTCAATATCAAGCTCTTCTACCCATCCGCCACCTTGTTCTCTGTAACGAAGGTCATAATCCAGATCGGTAGTCTGTGTTTCAAGGTACCAGTATAAATAAGGAGAAGTAGTATACATTGTTTCACCGCCGACAGGCCAGCTTGGAGTTGGCACCTGGGCGCCGCCGATAGTGCTGAACCATACCGCGGTCTGGCGATAAACAATTTCATCATCAGCGTTAAGTACGTTAACTCTCCAGTAATATTTTTTATTGAGAAGCAGATTAAAAGCCTGCCATGTATCGGTTGTTGTAGCTGAGAATTCTGAGTTAGTCCAGTCATCAGCGTCAGGCATAGTATTGCTTTCTTTTACCTGAATTTCGAACTGCAATGAACCCAGAGCCTGGTTGATTGACCATCCAAACTGTGTATTAGTAGTATGGATATTATCGCCGTTCGCAGGGAAATTAAGATCGACTGTAACTTCAGGAATAGTTGAGAAATGCCAGATTGGTGAAGGTACTTCAATTACGCCATCTTTGCCGATGATCTGCCAGTAATAAGTTTCATCGTTATCAAGGGGGAAAACACCGCTTGTATGAGTTTCATCAAATGAAATGCTTGTTGAGTTGGCAGCAATGCCGGTTTCAGTTAAAATAACATTGTTGTCGAATGCAGTTTGATCTGAACCTTCGGTTGATATTTTTAATTCATATTCTGTTTCAAAGCTCGCGTCCTGCCATACAAAAGTTGGTTCCACGGTAATTCCTGTAAGTCCGTTAACAGGTTCTTCAGGAACAACCGGGGTATAGAACTCAAATTCACTTGCTGAAATGGTGTTCTCACCGGTATTATCTCCCGAGACGGTTTCAGCATAAATTTTCCAGAAATATTTTGTACCGCTCGCAAGAGCCGATGCAGGCTGCATTGTGAGAGCTCCGGTTACATCGTTATTATCATCAGCAGGGTATGCAACACCTGAGGAAGTATTTAGCAGAAGATGGAATTCAACATTTGAGTAACTGTCGGCGATTGTCCATGTAAAGTTTGGTGTTTCTGATGTTGCCACACTCGACATTGCCGGAGCAGCCGGAACAGGTACGTCGAGTAAAGTAGTAAAACGTGTCGCGGCAGTGGAGGCAGACTGAGTGGAATTATCGGTAATATCAACTTTCCAGAAATATGTGTCATTATTATCAAGAGTTGCCGCAGGAACAGCCAGATTAAGAGAGGCGCCAGCCGAAGCAGAATAAACCTGGTTAGTAAGACCTGCGTCATTGTAAATTTTTACTATGTATGTATAAGGAGCAATGCCGCCTGTCGCGGCCGACCACTGAAGTGTGGGGGTAAGCGACTGGCCTGTAACTACATCAGCGGGAGATGAATTAGCTCCGGCTGTCAGCTGGGTTACAGTAGTGAATGAATAATAGCCGGCCGGCTGTTTTTGCCATGTACCGTCGGCTCCGCTTCCGTCAGTGTCAGTGTCTCTTACTCTCCAGTAATAGGTATCATTAAAATTGAGAGCGGGTAGATTAAGAGAGGTCGCTGCTGTTCCGCTGGCTGAAGCCAGGATATTTGAAAAATCTGATGCGTCTGAAAATTCCACATCGTATGGTCCGTCTCCGAAGCCCCCTTCATCAAAATCTGTCCATGTTATCGTAGCAGTTGTCTGCAACACATTAGATGCGCCGTCAAGGGGTGTCACCGGGTCTTGTGCCCATAAAAAGGATACAGACACGAGCAAATACACAAAAACAAATTTAGAAGTTGTTTTCATATCCTCACCATTCTATTATTTTTAAAAATACTTGTCCAATGCAAAACAATTAGGGATAGATTATCCGATTCTATTCAGCTTAATGTACGAACAAAAATGTTTATAATCAAGAGTGGCTCTGAAATTTATAACCAAATATTCATAAACAGGCCAAAGCAGATTAAAAACATGATTTATGTCACAATTCTCCCGCCTGGTTTTTTAATTTATCAGACGGGATAATTTAACAAAATTTAAATAAAATATCGAGAATTATTTTAGGTGATATGTTATAAAATTGTTTATTTTGTCCATCGCCTCTTTTGCTTCGGGGAACATTGGTGAGCATACGGGATAACAGTGGAAAAGCCCCTCTCCAATTATAATTTCCGCTTTTGTTCCGGCTGCCCGGGCTTTCTCATAAAATCTCTTCGAATCGTCTAACAGGGTTTCATAAGAACCAACATGTATCTGGAGCGGAGGAAGTCCGGAAAGATCACCGTAAAGTGGTGAAATTAATGGACTTGCGGGGTCCTGTTCGCGGCAATAATATTTGCTGAATACAGTCCAGGATTCCTTCCAGCTGATAGTATCCACTCTGGCATTCCTGATAAGAGATTCACCAGTGCATTTTAGGTCAGTCCAGGGGGACATAACTGAAACCGCCGCGGGTAATCCAATGTTGTTCTCTTTTAATGCGAGCAAAGTTGCCAACGCCAGGCCGCCTCCCGCGGAATCGCCGATGAATCCAATCTTTTCAGGAGGATATCCCGAATCCATCAAAAAGTTATATGCTTTCAGCGCGTCATCCAATGCGGCGGGGAATTGATTTTCAGGGGCCAGACGGTAATCGAAAGAAAGCGCCCTGATGCCTGTTCCTTTTACAAATTTGGAAATGTGAGTCCTGTGAGATGGGGGCGATCCGATGCAGTATCCTCCCCCGTGAAAGTAGAGGATAGCTGAATCCTCTTTTACTCCGTGAAAACTCAGCCATTCGGCATACATTCCATCGATATCAAGTGGTGTGATTTCGATATCCTTTGGTATTTTGCCGAACATTTTAGCTGATTTTTCTGTTTTTGCCCTGAGTTCAGGAATTGAGGTATCCCATGTAACTTCAGGCCGCCGTCCTAATTTAAACCGGAACAGATTCCGGTTTTCCAGAAAGAATATAAATAACTTGCTTTTAAAGCTTCCCATTTTCTTTTCCTTTTATTTAATCATAATCTGGCAAGCCAGAAAAAAATGAAATCCCAAAAATGAATCGTAATCGTTCTCGTAATCGTACTTCGTACTCGTCTTTTAAAAACGCTCGGGTTATTCGAGAACGAGTATGATTATGAGTAAATGTTCCATGAGTACGATAAAATTTTGCCATTTTGCGTAGAATTTAACTCCTTACGGAGTAATCTTAATCGTAATCATAATCCGGCTGAGCCAGAAAAAACAAAATTTTCGATTAACTCGAAGTAAGTCCTCCCCCGTCTTCAAAGAAAAACACTTTGAATCCACCCCATCCAAAGGTAATGTCACTAACATAGTGAAACGAAAGGAATATTGCGCGAATATAGTTATCCCACAACATCAATATTTCTCGTGAAATGTTTTCCTAATATCAATTAAATAGAATGATAACAATAATCGGCTAACCTATTGTTATTAAATTCTTTACAACCTCACCCCGGCCCTTCTCCTTATCAAGGAGAGGGATTTTCCCAAGAGGATGTCTCTGGCAAGGGTGGGATCGGAATACCAGGAAAACACTAAAAATACTATATTTGTGCTCTATCTTAGTGTCATTACCTCCAAAGGGGGATATTTATCGACAAATCTGAGCAATCAAAATGTCCCCCGCTGGCCCCAGAGGGATGCAAGCAAGGGGCTGTCAATGAAGCGCTTTTCTTCATTGACGGAGGAGGATTAACCTTGAGTATCTAAAAAACTTATACCTGGCAATGAATTTTTTTACTTGTTAGAAAAACCTTGCCATTTTGCGTAGAATTTGACTCCGTTAGAATTAATCCTGCTACTTTATAAACATTCTCAACAGAATATCTGTATCGGCTTTTTTGTAATGATCCGGATGCACCGATCTGTTTATCGCGAGTCCGATCAACGATGTCCAGAATAGGGTGGCCAACTGATCGGGATCGCCATCCCTGATGGTTCCTTCGATCTGTCCCAATGAAATTATACGAGCGATAACTTCATAAGGTAACCGGTTTTTTTCCCGGATAACCTTTTTTGTCTCAGCGGGAATAGATTCAGAGAGACTCGCCTGCGCGATCAGAAGATGCAGTTTTGAACGGTTATCATCATCTTCCATATCGCTGATCAGCTTTTTTAACGCCATTGATATTTTTGCCTCCGGGGGTAGGGGCATCTTCTCCAGGATTTTCGCCGCTTCATTAAGTTTATCAAAAGAGGTGGATATCAGTTCGGTGAATATTTCCTCTTTCGATTTATAATAATGGTATATAAGTCCCTGTGAGAATCCTGAGCGCGCGCTTATATCAGTTATCTTAGCGCCGGCAAAACCCTTAGAGGCAAAAACCGCGAGAGCGTTCTGTAGTATCTCTTCACGTCTCTCATCTTTCATCTTCTGATTTAACTTTTCGCTGCGTGCCATGCCTATTATAATTGATTGAAATTTCATTCAATGAAAGATAACTGATTTTTTAAGGTTACGCAAGAAAAAAATGGATGGAATTTTCGGATGGTAGATTATTTTATAAAAGTGTGGCCCGAAAACACGAGGGCATAAATGCAGTAAAAACAAACTCAGGATAAACTGGTTATAGTTTCCAGCAGATTTCCCGGATAACAGCCTGGAAGGTGATTTGTTAAAATTATTTTTTGCAGTATGATTAGTCGAAATTATTTTGAGTTGCTGTCTTTATATAAACCGGTCAATTTATTATATTTACCAACCTGATTTTATTCAGAACAAAGACATTGTTCTGTAGGTATTTTACAAACGGAAGGGTGCCGGAGTGGTTGAACGGGGCGGTCTCGAAAACCGTTGATCTCCTTTCGGGGATCCGAGGGTTCGAATCCCTCCCCTTCCGCAAAATATTTATTCTTTTTATCATCGTTAATATTTAGCATCTCTTTGAGCATTTTTATAGAAAATAACAATACTTCAATTTTGTTGTTTTGTCCCTGATATTTTGAAGAGGGTTCAAGTTGGAATAGTATAGCTATAACAATCTTTTAATTTTAACCTTGCGGTAAAAATTACAATTCATTATCTTCATATACTGGAATCTTTTGGGACAGTTTTTATTAAAAATCTTATAATATAGGAAATAACAAAAAATCATTTTAGTTCAGAGATACATATGAGATATCAACCTAAAAAAATAATTTTTCAAGTGAATTACAAACCCAAGCTCAGCTTCTTTGATAAATTGTATAAAAATGAAAACATTGAAAAAAAGTTTGCACACTGGAAAACAGATAAGTTAACAGTTACTTTCCGCGATTATGATCATCAGGATAGTTTATTGATATCGTATGACAGAACTGCATATGAATGTGATTCCTATAAAAAAGAAAGAGTAGAAGAAATTGTTCCTGCATTGCTTTCGGAGGTAACTAATTTTGTTGAGGATGGAATTTTTTCACGAATTGGTTTAAGGCATTATTATTTAATTGAGCAACACATGTCCTTTTCTAAGCTGGCTGAAATAATTAACACCAAATTATTTACTGAAAGATTCAATGATATATTCGATAATGAGATTAATGATTCTGCAATAGTAATAGATTCAAAGTATAATAATTATGAGGTCAATCTTAATCTTGGACCAATCAGCAAAAAAGAAATACCTGCACATTTAAGATTTAATATTGACAATCATATAGACGCAGAGCCACAAAAACGAGTAAAGATATTAAATGATGTATTCAATAAATATCCTGAGGTCGCTCTTTTTCTAAATATTGATTATTATATGAAAAAAGAGGAGATATCTTGCGAAACACTCAAAAAATTTTGGCAGGAAGCCTCTGTTGATATTCCAAAACTTGTTGATTTAATTAATTCTCAATTGTTTGAGGATAAAATAAAATGATGATGTTACAACAAACCAATAATGGGAATGGAAATCTACCGGAATTAATCTCAAACGATGTGATTTTTAATAAAATGACACAACCAACTCTCAATATTGGTCAATCTGATATTTATAAGAGTAATATTCCCTCTCTATTATCCTTTGAATCTTATCAAAATGAATACGTGGCAACCGAGTCTAATAACGAAACGGAAAATGTATTAAGAACACATTATTCGAGGAAAATAATAGAATCGCTTGAATGGTTGTACTCTAATCATATCTCAGCTTTAGATTCAATTCCTTACATTCAGACATTGCTTGAAACACTGAAGAATTATAGTGATAGGTATTATGCTGATCCGTTTGCTTCTTTTACATCTGCCTTATATGACGCTTTAATTTTTCAGGATAAATGGGCGGAAGTAAAGAAAGAAGTATTTGGAAGTTTAGTGAATATTATCATTCCATTGAGTAATAACAAGAACTTAAATTATGCTACTGTTGATAAAGCTATCAACAAAATTGATAAACTTGGACTTGATACAACTCCGTTTTAGTCATGAAAGAAAAACATTTTTTAGATACTTCGGTTCTCAGGCCAATTCTAACATCGCATCCCAAAGTCAAAAAATATTATAAGCAAACACTTCAAGGTGATTTGTATATCTGTAACTATGTTAAGATGGAATTTCTGAGAGGTATTATTAAAAGCGCCATCGAATTTTATTTTTTGCTCGCAATGCCTCAGTATCAAAATTTTTCAGAAGCATTAAGTATATGGACACATAAATTTCAAATACGTGAACACAAAAATATCGAAATAATGATAGCAAATTTGCTAAGCGCGAAAAACTGCTTAGATGATAAAAATAAAAGTTTGCGAGCAATCTCTGATTATATTCGAAGGTTAATTGGAAAGCTGGATTATGGTTTTAAGAACCCAGGCAATGATGGAACTTATTGTGTTAAAGGTCAAATAATGTGGGACTATAATCCCGCAGATCAAAAAATATATTTTCAAAAAATTTTGGAAAACCTTAAAGATAATGAATTACATAAAAAATGTAAGATTAATCATTATTTAAAGTATAAACATAAAAGTCAACTGAATGATATTCTTAAAAATGGGAGTAACACAGACCAGTTTGAAAATCCGGAATCTTTTAAAAAAATTGTCAAAGAAATAAAACTCCTTGATGAGAAGATGATTACCTGTGCATCATGCGCAAAGCTTGGCGACCTGGTAATATCATTATTGTCAAACTCTGACTGGACTTTAGAGCATACAGATTACTCATTTAATTTCTTTTGTATCATACTGAAAAAAACGCACAGGATTCACCCTTCAGATATATCGATTATGGCAAAAGAATAATTCATAAAGAAGTTATAATTATGACAAGAATTGTAAAGATACTTATAGGTTATTGGACAAATATAAAAAAGAATGCTCCCGTAATATCACTTGTAATTTCTGGGATTGCAATTTGGTTTTCTTATCGAAGCTGTGTCGATTCAACAGAGGCGCTTGAAATTACCAAGAAAGAATTTATCTCTAAGAGAACATTAATCTTGCAGGCCGAAAGAAGTGGCCTATGGGGAAGCATTAAATTTAATCCTTTTGATAGTAATCACAAGATACAAAAATTGGAAATTTATTTCCCGGGTGTATTTACATCGAGAAATATTATTGTTGATCCTCCTTATTTCGAGTACAATTATAGTGATTTATTTAATTATCTTAAAGCTTATTTGCATAATGCGACTAAGAAACATTATATAGAAAATACCGTCTTATATCTACCGAGTGTACCTGTTCCGGTTGTTATAAGGACTAATTTTATCGCTGAAGGTGAGAGTTTTTGGCAAACTTCATTATACAATTTGGAGTTTCGATTTAAGCAATATCATTTAAATGACAGAGGTATTGAACTAGAATTTGTAGATATCCACTTTATAAAAATATGGAGCGACCAAACTAATTTTTCCCAAGTTTTGGAGAAACTATGGGAAAATCAATTGGATGGCCTGCTGAATGAAGTTGCAAATAATTGCGAGTGATACATTATCTATTGCTCATTGAGAAAAACTAAACTCATTCATCTTTTTAAAGCATAACAAAAACTTCTTCAATTGCTGAAATAAAAAATCCCCGCCGGAAAAACCGGCAGGGATTCGGAGTCCCTTATAATGCAGCCTCCAGGCAGTACTACATATATGTTGTGATAAAGAGATTATCAAATAAATGCTAAAATGACTTTTAATAATTCCAAATCGAAATCCTCATCGAAATCATCTTTAGATTGGGAAAATCAATTCCTCATTCCTCATTCCAGATTCATCTCTGCAGGGTTTCCCTGATTCTCGCGACTCCACGGTTGATCTGGTCAACATTAACCCCGGAAAAGGAGAATCTCAGGTTTCCGGTGAAATATTCCCCGAAGCATGAGCCGTAAACGACAGCCACACCATTTTCCATCAGTTGATTATAAACATACATTTCTCTTTGGCGGCCTTTGAGGGAATCGGGAATGAAGGCTGAAAAATCGGGGAACAAATAAAACGCGCCGTCAGGTTTGGTGATTTCAAGGCCATCTATTTCTTTAAGTCCGTTGTAGAGCGCTTCCCGTCTCAGGGAATATTCCTTAAGCATTGCCGTTACAGCTTTCTTTTCCTCTTCAACGTTGTTCAGAGCTTCGGCGCCTGCGTATTGGAGGAATGTTGTAACACCGGCAGTTTGTGTATAGTCGGTAAGTTTGGCGAGTTCGGTGATATGTTTATTTCGTGTAACGAGGTAACCCAGTCTCCAGCCGGTCATCGAGTAAGTTTTTGAGAGGGTAAATGCGCTGATAGTATTTTCCAACATCAGGGAAACAGGACTGAAATGGCTTTTGCCATCATAGGTGATTCTTTCGTAGGCTTCATCGGAAAGGAGGAATGTGTCATATTTCGCGCATAACTCCGCGATCTTCACAACTTCCTCTTTTGTGAAAAGTTTTCCGGTGGGATTCTGGGGGGTGTTAAGGTAAAATAATGAAACCTCTTTAATCACCTCTTCAACTTTGTCGAAATCCACGCGGAAATCTTTTCCCAGGGGCGCCTGGATAAAGTTAGTCTCGGCATAAGGAACCATATTTTCAATAATGCAACTCCATATCGGCGCGAATCCCCCCGTTTTCTCACCGTGAAAAAGTTTGAATACCAGTTCCAGGGCTTCCTGTCCCCCATAGGTTACAATGATGTTATCGGTGGTCAGCCCTTCGGCTTTGTTGAAGCGCTCAAGTTTTCTAAGAATCGCTTCCTTAAATACCTGTTCTCCACCCGATTTGGGATATTTCGTTTTCCCTTCATCCATCGCATTTTTCGCGGCGTCAACAATATAAGCCGGGGTGGCAAAATCGATCTCACCTCTCTGAAATTTAATGAAGTCTTTACCTGTGGCATTTTTGAACAGATTTTCTTTGCTTCTTACCTCCTCGCTGATGGAGACAATCGGCGAAAGTTTGATGTTTTCCATCGCCGGATGAAAACTATTTCTTAGCATTTTTACCTCGCTTACATAAAAAATTTCAGCAAAACTAATGATTATCATTAGTTTATGCAAGCAAAACCACAATATAGCCGTATTAATTGTTGTTAATATGCAAAAATTATTGTGGTTATTTATGAAAAGCGACAGTTTATTTGAAATAATTGAAGAAATATAGGCGATATTTATGATGCCCCATTTTTATCCCCTTCTGATAAAATGGCAGACATCCTTGCCCGCCTTTCTTATGTCGCGGAAATGGCGAAGGAATTTGAGCCATTGCCTGGGCGGAATTCACTTTATTGATAAACGGATCATGAATAGTGATAACAGAAATTTAACGGCAATTTTCCTCTGTTTTTCGGATATATTCCGGTTCAGGGCTAACATATTTTACCATTCTTCGATTATCTTCAATAAACACTTTTAATTATAAATAGTAATTATTATCTTAAATCCAGAAGGTAAATTTACTTCCGCAATTTTTCTACTGAAACAGGGAAGCATATTCAGAGCAATTGTTCCAGGTTCAGCTCAGACAGAAACTATAGAAAAAATTAAAATGAAAAGTATAGAAGAGCTAAAAAATATTATAGAACAGGGAGAGGGGATAGAAGTAGATATATTCAGAATAAATATCGGACTTCCAAAACTTACCGGGCAAGCTACCGGGCAAGCTATATTAGATTTTTGTGAAGTTCCAAAATCAACAAGGGAAATTATGGAATTACCCGGATTAAAATACAGAAAATATTTTCGTTCTGATATTTAAAAAGCATTTAGTGGAGAACCAACTTAAATTAATGATTACAATATGAGTGAAAAAATATCCATACGATTCTTTAACGACAGAGAAGTGCGCGCCTTGTGGGACGAAGAAAACTCGAAGTGGTGGTTTTCTGTATTGGATATAGTTGCTGTTCTTACAAATCAGGATGACTACACAAAAACTCGCAATTATTGGAAATACTTAAAAGCGAAGTTAAAAAAAGAAAACAGTGAAGTGGTTAGCGCTACTACCCGGTTGATATTACCCGCCCCTGACCGCAAAAAACGTTATTCAGATATGTTGGACTATAACGGAATAATTGCCCTGGGAAAACATTTCCCGCTGTAAAAGCTAATCGTTTTATCGAGTGGTTTACTTATAGTGATGAAAGCATAGATGGGAAAAGCAAAACGAAAGCTTATGCTTTGTTTGAAAGTTCATTAATCAATAATATTAAAGTTGGCACAATAAAAGGGTTACAGCAAATACATGCCTACTTATTCGGCGGGTTATATGATTTTGCCGGACAAATAAGGCAAAAAAATATTTCCAGGGGTGGATTTCAATTTGCCGCTTCAAAATTCCTTAAAACCACGCTTGAACAAATAGAAAAAATGCCGGAAACAACTTATGATGAAATCATTAAAAAATATATAGAAATGAATATTGCTCACCCTTTTATGGAAGGAAATGGCAGAAGCGCCAGATTGTGGCTTGATTTAATTTTGAAAAAACGATTAAAAATATGTGTTGATTGGAGTAAAATAGGTAAAAGCGAATATATGAATGCTATGGTTGAAAGCGCGACCAACGACAGTTCCTTAAAAAAACTGGTAAAAAATGCCTTAACAACCGAAATTAACAGCAGAGAAATGTTTATAAAAGGGATTGATTATTCTTATTACTACGAAGAGAAATAAAATGAACGAATCAGAAAACAGGGCAGAACTGCTGGACCCCAAATAATAAGCATTGGCTGGGGAGTACTAGAGAGCTTAAAAGTATTGCGTGAGCGGATATCACTTAAGAGCTCAATAAATAGTGAATAAAGATAACGGCCATATTCCGCTTAAGGAATACCATATTTTTTGCATTCTTCAATTATTATCAGAGTGCCCCTGCCCCATGCTTCAATCAAACCTGCCTTATAGAATACATTTGCAAGCAGCTTATTTCACGGATACGAAGTATTCTTGCGGGAAAAGTTTCCGAGCGAAAGTTCCGGAGGCAAAATACCGGGCTTTCAGAACATAATTTTATCATCATAAAAAGGTTCCGGAATAATTTTTATAAATAACCGCATTTACTAAAATTTCTCTTACTGCTGCCAGAGGATATAATGGGAATTTTATTTCAAACACCCGTGAAAACCAGGCTTGAAAAGTTAACATCGATATAAATAAAAAAAATTTTCTGCGAAACAAAATAACAATCAATGTGTCTAATCAAACAAAAGGAGGATTTATCAATGTTTTTTTTAAGATTCATACTATTTGCCTGTTTATTAACAGGTGTGTTATATGCCCAGGCACCGGAAGGAGTTTCTGAAACAACTCTTGATTTTATTAACGAATTGGACAGTTATTACATTGAATACCAAAAAAATAAAAATGCCGCTGATAATTACACCAAAGAAGAGGTGATGGTTTTAGCGAGAAAATTTTACAAAATGATGGCGGAAGATCCGCAGGGTTATAGAAAAATTGTTTTCCAATCCGGGGAGAATCGAAAAAAAGAATATCACAAAACAGGAATTGTTTTACCAAAGATAGGAGTAAAGATAAGAGCCTTCAGAGAACTGGTTGAACATTTTACGGACAAATACTATTTTTATATAATTAAACCTTCTTACTATGTCAGGGCTAAAGTATTAAGCATTAAAAAAGAACCATATTTTAGCAAAGTTAATCCCTGGATTAAATTAACTAAAATAGTTATGAAAATAGAGATTACTGAGGTAGTAAAGGGGAAACAGGTATTTCAAAAAGGAAGGACCGAAGAAATCAGTTTGCTTGGGTTTTGGTATGAAGATTGCAAACGATTTTTTCAACAGGGAGTGGAATACTTTATCCCAATTGAGCTATGGGGATGCGATAAAGGGAAGTGTAATGCTTCTGCTCCGGCGAGTAGTTTTAATGGGGTATATGCAATATTCCCGATAGAAAATGAAATAATCAGCAACGTTGATGTTTTTGGATGTGGTACTCAAATGAATTGGGATGATTTCAAATTGGTATTTCAATCAAAATATATATTGGAATCGGGGGGTGAATGATGATGATGAAAAAAAAGCTTTTTGTTTAATGTTTTTCCTTTTTATGATAGCGGATGAAAAAACTCAAGCTTACCGGGAATTACAAAAAAAGCATCACAACTTATGCCATGATGCTTTTTCCAAAATGAATTCATGTGACATTTTTATTCTTCCACAACCTTAAAAACCGAATCAATAACAGTTCCGTCAATCCATTTGATTATGGCTGCGACTTTCGTTTTCATCGGTTTCGGATTTTCCGGTTTTCCGCTGTAAATTTGAACCACTACTTGTTTTTTTAATTTTTTTTGGATATAATTTAATTAAAATGATTACCTGATAAATTGTGAAATAAAATGAATACTCTGCACAAAAGAATTTCAATAGACCCGAATATTTGCCATGGGCAGGCATGCATAAAAGGGACCCGCATTCCTGTTTACCAGGTTGTCGGGATGCTTGCAAATGGTGATACGATAGATGAGCTGATTGATTCATATCCTTCGATCACACGAGAGGATGTTTTCGCATGTCTTGCTTATGCTGCCTCCCTCGCCGAAGAAGAAATTTCCCCAATTGAAAAATTGGCTGGATAAATTGCTCATATTCATTGATGAAAATATTCCACTTAT
>CAXXGF010000040.1:0-23399 GCA_963677445.2 Melioribacteraceae bacterium
GTGAGGTTTTTCTTTTTTGCTTAATGTCCTGGCGCAAGTTTTTTCTTTACCAGGCCGTTTTCAAATATTTCCAGTTCACTTTCGGTGATATCTTTTTTTGTAAGCTCAATTATTTCTTTCAGGACGCTGTTATTTTTATCGGGACGGGGGCCTCCTTCACCGGTTTGTTTTGTTGAGACAATATCGGCGAAAAGAAATTCACCATTTTTATTTACTCTTACTTTCAAGATTGGCGCGTGACCTTTTGGTCCTCTCAGGTTAAAGCGGCCGTAGGTGCAGAAATTACCCATGCTGTAGGAAATGAAGCGGTCTTTATAAAGATCGATGGCGCGGCTAACATGGGGGCCGTGACCGAAAACAATATCGGCTCCAGCGTCGATAACCAAACGCGCGAATTCATAAGGATTGCCCCTGTTTTCATTGAGGTAATATTCACGTTTTTTTGAAAGATGTCTGAACTCCAATCCTTCGCCTCCCCCGTGAAAAGAAACAATTACAATGTTGCAGAGTGAATCAAGATGGCTGACGATCTTACGTGCATTTTTATAATCATTGATATTAACTGTTCCCCTGTTGGGCGCGAACGCGCAGAAACCATATTTTACACCATTATAAGTGAAAATCTTATATGGGTCCTGAAGCAGTCCCGCGAAATGAATTCCCTGCTCAGTCAGCAGTTTTCTTGTATTTTCCGTACCCGGTTTGCCAAAATCACGGGTATGGTTATTTGCCATGCTCACCACATCAAATCCGGCCTTTTTCAGATAAGCCGCGTAATGATCGGGACTCTTAAAGGCGTAACAATACCTGGGGTCATTACACTTTTTTACATTTCCCTTGCCGCTGAGCAAAACACCTTCGAGATTGCCGAAAGTAAGGTCGGCGCCCCGCAGAATTTCTTTCACCGGATCAAATATATCTTTCCCGTCATTCGGCGGAAGATAACTTTCAGAGGGGTAATTTGTTCCCATCATAATATCTCCCACACCAATAATGGTGATCGTATCGGTAATTGAAGCAGAATCTGACACGACAACAGTTTGTGCATGCAGCCCGGTAAACAACAGAAAAAATAACAAAGGATAAATCCTGTTCATATTAAAACCAGATTATTATTATCGAATAAACAAACTTACAAAACATCACATTATAAAGGAACTCAATACCTAAGACAGGTTATCAGAAAAACAGGTTTTTTAATTTCGCGGCATATCTTCTGCTTAAAACAAGGGGTTCGGATAATCCATTCATGTAAACTTTGTAAGTATTGTTCAGGGAAGGTTTAAGGTGTTCAACAAATTTAAGGTTGATTATAGTACTTCTATGGATGCGCAGGAATATTTTTTCGGGCAGTCGTTTTTCCCATTCGAGCATGGGTTTATAGATCAGTCCCTTTATACCGCCTGTGGTAATAATCTCGGTATATTCCCTTGAGGAGTTAATACAGATTATCGTATCAAGTCTGATAAACTTTGATCTGTCTTTCATCCTGAAAAATATATAATCATCCGGCTCCAGTCTTGGTTCAGGGTGTTGTTCAGCGGGTTCGTTCGAAATAAGCCTTTCGATTGTTTCCCTCAATCTCGCGGGATAAACAGGTTTCATAAGATAATCGAGCGCGTTTACCTCAAAAGCTCTCAGCGCGAATTCGTCAAAAGCAGTGACAAATATAATTTTAGCCTGGGTGTTAATTTCACTTACAAGGTCGAACCCGGTTTTCCCCGGCATCTGGATATCGAGAAAGATGACATCCGGTTCTGTCTCGTTTATCAATATTTTCGCGGAATCTGCATCCTCAGCCTCACCGGCAACTTTTATAAAACTGAATTCACGAAGCAGCTCCCTGAATTCTTTTCGGGCAAGTTCTTCATCATCAACAATAACTGCTTTCAAATGGGTCATATCTTATTTTTCCCACTTATTTTTATCATAACCTTTACCCTTTCTTTTTCTTTAATTATCTCGAAGGAATGTTGACCGGGATAAAGATTCGCGAGAATAAGCCTCACATTATTTAATCCCGTTCCGGCGCCGGCGGTTTTTTTTCGTTTCCAATCATTCTCATCAATCCATTTCCCGCTGTTGACAATATTTAACGCCAGGTTTTCCCCTTCGAATGATGAGCTTATTTTTACCATCAGATTCCCGCCGCTCGTTTCCATTCCATATTTAATAGCGTTTTCAACCAGGGGATGTAAAAACAAAGGAGGAACAGGAAATTGTTCCGTCTCAGGCTGTACATCAAATATTACATTCATCTTGTTTTGAAACCTGATTTTTTCAACGGCACAAAAATGTTTCGCGGCGGTGATTTCATCCTTCAGACTTATCGTCTGTTTATTTTTGCTTGTAAGGCCATACCTTAAAAATTCTGAAAGCTCCGAGATCATTTCCCTCGATCTTGTTACATCAACCAGTGTCAGCGCGCGAATAGAATTAAGAGAGTTAAAAAGAAAATGAGGATTCAACTGTGCCCTTAATATCTCAATTTCCAGATCTTTCGCGTGAAGCTCGGCGTTCCTTTTTCGTTCATTTATCACCTTCCAGTCCTCTCTGATGCGGACAATAAAATATACCAGGTTCCAGGCGGAAAGTTTAAGTGTGACCCCCATAAGTGTCTGAAGATAATATGCGAGATTAAACCAGTCGATAAGTCTGGGGATATCATACATAGTAAGGCCAAAGATAATAAAATCCACCAGTATCCACAGGTTGGCGTGGATAAACAAGATGGCAAATATCAACAGCCAGGGCTGCAGTTCGGAAAGAGGTTTTTTTATAAACTTTTTAAATGAATAGTGGAGGCAGAAGGATGTTATATACCCGGCGATAACTCCAATCAGGTTTCCATAAGTAGCTCTTTTCCCAGCGGAAGCGGAAATAAGAACAAGCTGGCTGAAAAACCAGTAGAAAAGCCAGCCTGCTGAGTTGACAAGGAAAAAGGAAAAGGGGCTTTTAACCAGATACCGGGTAATAATGATTAAAAATTTTTCTGACACAGTGAATTCCATAATAATTTACCGCAAAATAAACTTTCCCAGGGAAAAGTCCAGCGTAATTTCATCAAAAGGTCAGATAACCTGTCAGGAGGTGAATTCATCCCCATTTCAAGCAGCTTTACGCAATTAAGACGCCGCTGATAGAATAATAATGCCATTTGTTGAAAGCGGGTATCCCTATGAGATATATCACGATAATTTTACATTCAAAAACCAAGGAGAAAAGTATGAAATATAAAGTGACAATAAAAACATGGATGATGGTGTCTGTTTTAATATCATCATTATTTACGTGCGGCACAGCATTTGCGGAAATTCAGTTTCAGCAAAAATTTCTTTCGAACACTATTGGCGGAGCGCAGAATATAATCTGTTTTGATCTTGATAAGGATGGCGATCTTGACATAATTGCCTCGGCGGACAAACTTGCCTGGTGGGAAAATAAAGACTCACTACACTTCGATGAGCATATAATTTCGGAAACCTGCCTCGGCAGCATTACAGCCCGTCCTTATGATACCGATAATGACGGAGACTATGATCTGGTCACATCACACTATGACAGAAAAATGATTAGTATATGGGTGAATGACGGCACACAGGATTTTACCGAAAGAGTGGTCCTGGAAAATTATGACGGCGCTCATGACGCTTACGCTGGTGATCTGGATGGGGATGGTATTCCTGAAATTGCGGCCGCCCGAGGCGACGCGCAGAATAATGGCGAAATAGTAATTCTTACGGTCACAGCAGATTCTGTTTCACAAAAATCTATTTTCCGTGGGGATTTCTGTCATTCTCTTGATATCGCGGATTTCAACGGAGATGGGAAAAATGATATTGTGAGCAGCCATTTTAACCAGGGAGTAAGGTTATTTATCAATGACGGAAACGGGGATTTCACTTCCACGTTGTTTAATCTTAATCTGGCGCATTATGTGAGAGCTTTTGATTTTGATGGTGACGGCGATAAAGATTTCGGATGCGCCGCGCTGACCGGCTCTTTTAAATGGTGGGAAAATATTGATAGCAGCAACTTTACAAAACACAGCCCTATAAATGCCTACGCTCTCTTTTTTCATGTGGATGATATAGATTTGGATGGCGATAATGACTTGCTTATTTCAGACGCCATGTCTGCCCGTTTCAAATGGATGGAAAACATTGGAACAGAAAACTTTTCTCAACATACCCTGCCCGCCACTTTGCAGTCAATAAGCGGGGTATGCTCGGGCGATCTGGATAACGATGGGGATGTTGACCTGGTAAGCTCAACATGGCGGAACACCAAAAAAATCGATATCTGGGAAAATCTTACCAATCCTGTTTCGGTGGAAGATGAAAAAACAGGCCTGAATGATTATCATTTATATCAAAATTATCCAAACCCCTTTAATCCGGCTACAAAAATCAGATTCTCGGTGGGACAGACCGGAAGGTCTGTCCCGCAGGGAGGGCAGGCAGCTCAGTCGCGGAATACCTCCCTGATAATCTATGATTCCACGGGCAGGGAAGTGGCGACGCTGCTTAATGAAAATATGGAGCCCGGAATTTATGAAGTCAGCTGGAACGCGTCAGGATGTTCCGCGGGGATTTATTTCTGCAGCCTTCGGTCGGGAGAGTATAAAGATGTTAAGAAACTGATATTTTTAAAATAGGAGAGACTATTCGGGATTGAATTTCAATTCTGATATGAGGCAGTATGAACACCGTGTTAAAGAAAATCCGGGGTCCATTTCTGCCTTTTTTTTTAATTAAGGATATGTTTATTATTCCATCCGATAATTATTCATAAATAGTTCACCGGAGAAAATGATGCGGCAAACTGTAAGAATATTACTAATGGCCTTTTTTTACGCGGTTCAATACTTTGCCTGTTCAGGGTTATATATTTCGAACGGACAGGTTAAAATTTTCGGACTCAACGAGGATTTTTACGATTATAATACTATTTACAGAACGTTGCCCGGAAATGGTCAGAACTATGGAATTATCGGTTTCGGGCATTCAGGCAGCATACAGGCGATCATTAATGAAAAAGGATTGATTTACGATGGTTACGGCGCTCCGGAAAAGGAGATTACCCTGAATAATCATCTTCCCCCGAATAACGGCACATTTATCTTTAACGCGATGACTACCTGTGAGACAATTGAAGAGGTGGTGGATTTATATAACCAGAACTACCAGCCGTGGCTGAGTAACGGACAGGCCTTTTTCGCCGATTCTTATGGTAATTCCTGTATTATTGAGGGGGATACCATATTATACAAGACAGGGGACTACCAGATTTGCACAAACTTCTACCAGTCTGATCCCGAAAGCGGAATACCGTATGGTTTTTATCCCTGCCCCCGCTATGATCTGATGAAAAGGGAACTGGATAATACAGAGGATTATACAACCGGATTTGTTAAAGATTTGCTGGATAGTGTGCATGTGGAAAATCAGGCGAGTCCTCACGGACCGATATCATCGGTTTATTCACTAATTATCGATCAGGCTGATAGAAAAATCCATGTGATAAATATGTATGACTTTGCCAATCCGGTTACACTTGATATTGATGAAGAACTTAACAAGGGTCAGCAGAGTAAAGTTCTGAGTTCACTCTTCCCGACAAACGTTACGGAGGAAGATAATAAAGAGCTGAATTATCACCTTTGGCAGAACTACCCGAATCCCTTCAATCCGGAAACAAAAATAAGGTTTTCTGTCGGGGCCGGCTTTCAGGAAAATGTGTCGATTAACATTTTCGATTTGTCCGGCAAAAAGGTGCAGACTCTTATTGATGAAGAGAGGCCCCGGGGGGAATATGAAATAAACTGGGATGCGAGAGGATTTTCCTCCGGAGTCTATTTTTGTGTATTACAAGCGGGAAGATATAGAGAAAGCAGGAAATTATTGCTGCTTAAATGATAAGTGGATTCATATCCGGGGGCATATAATATTCAGGCGGGGTTTTTTGAATTAAAACCTTTTAGATAGTTATCGAGGTTGTCGAACGATGCTATATATTTTATACCCGATTCTTCATCAAGTTTCGTGATATTATCAAAACTAAGGGCCTGTCCGCCGACAATTATTTTCAAATCGGGGAACAGCTCCCTGATTTCCCCGATCAGTTTATAAAGCCTGGCAACGTTCATATAGAGGTTATTGGATATCCCGACCAGATCAGGATTCTTTTCATTTATAAACTCAATAAGATCTGTCCGTGGAGTATTTGCTCCCAGGAAAAAAGAATTCCACCCTTTTAACTCAAGATAATCAGAGATAATTCTCGCGCCAAGTTCGTGAAATTCTTTGTCAACGCATGTAACGATTGAAGTTTTACCATTTTTCTGAACATCGAGAATGCGGGGATAAACCAGGTCGAGCATACTTTCGGTTATTTTGGTAGCTATATGTTCGGTCGCCACGCTGGCTTTGCTTTTTTCCCAGAGCTGACCGATACGGTACATAGATTTTTGAATTAGATCGAGATAAAGTTCCCTGGAATCTATTCCGCTTTCAACCAATGTTTTAACTATTTCATGACACGCGACTTTATTGCCGTCAAGAAGAGCGGAGAGATAATGTAAATAAATAGAATGGGAAATCATGGGTAATTACCTGCGTTATATTATTCCTTTCAAAACTTCATACAAACTAACTAACCTGCTATTTTTCAGGAGAGTTCCTAAACTGGTCAGGCGAGAACCAAAAAGGAATAACAAAAGAAATATTTATAATTTTAATTATAAACCGCCAGCGCCGGAAAAAAATGAATCCGAAGAAAGAATTGTACTCCTTTTCGCAATCGCACTTCGTATTCGTCTTTACCAAAACGCTCAGGTTATTCGAGAACGAGGACGATTACCTGTCCTATGAGTACGATAAAATCTTGCCATTTCGCGTAAAATTTAACTACTGACAGCCTATTCCAATGAATAAGGAATAAAGGCAAGAATTGTTGACGGATAATAATCTGTTGCCAGAATAAAGCCCTTTTTATCGAGCAGGGCAATTCCTTCCCAGTTTCTGCCCGGTTTACCCGGTTCCAGTTTTATATAAACGGGTGGTCTGCCGCTCAGATTAACAGAAAAATCATTAACTGAGAGCTCAACAATCCTTTCGACAACGGCAGTTTGTTTATGTGATTCTCCTATGCCGTAATCGATAACTAATTTATCCCTGGCGGGGTCTATGTTTTTCGCGTCCCCGGGGTAGAAATAATTTATTGCCCATACTTTCCCGTTATCCCCGGCGGCAGCGGCATCTGTAATCCGGTACTCAATATTATCAAATTCGAAAGCCCCGAGCATATCGAGGTTAAAATCAAACACATTAACAATAGGATCGGGGTTTATATTTTCACCATTGGCTTCATAAATGGTGAAAATTTTATCCTGGAAAACAAAAATCGCTTCATCTGAAAAGTTGTGAATTTCTGTTTGTGATTCAATTTCAACGGATTTATTGAAATCGATGGTTATTGTATCTTTATCAACGATTCCCGCGACAAGAAGTCCTGAAGTTTTATCCGCTTTTAACATCTCAAGGGCGAAAACAACCTTGTTTTCATGAAAAGCTACAGCTTCGAATCCCGAGCCGATTCCGGTATATTTTTCCAGATCGGGAGCTTTAAGTGAAATTTTTCCCGGTGTAAGTTTTTCTTCTCCGCGACCTGAAATAAATTGATTTAGTTTCATCTTGTCAATGTAGAATAATGCTCCGTCTGATGAGGAATCGAATTTTTGAGGATACTGGGGCAGCAGCACAAGTCTATCGCCATGCCACGCCAGTCCTGATAATTCAGACTTTCTGCCCGCTATTTCACCCTCCAGCGGAAGATTGATGATGGGATATTCGCGGATAACCTCAGCGTTTTGCTCTTCAGGTGTGAGTTTTTTAATTTCTTTGTTACAACCGAAAAATGGGACTGAAATGATAATTAATAAAAGGATAGGATTTTTCATCAGGCAAATTTTAGTTTATTATCGTTTAGTGGTGTGCGAAAGAGTCTGTGAAAAAATTCCGATACAGACTGAAAGCAAACATGGGGAGAGAGTTAAATTGATTCTGCCCGGCTGGAATAATTATGGCGTTACCGGGAATATGCTCCCCGGTCCGGACAAATTCAGGTTCCGATAGTCCGTCATCTGCCGAAATGGCGCAGGAATGGAAAAATACAGTTGAATTCTGAATCACAGCTATTTTTAGTATACTCCCGGGAATAAACTGTCAAATAAAATAATTTTATTAATATAGCTGTAATGTTTAAATATTTCAAGATAATTATTTTAATCGGCCATCCAGATTACGGGCGAGGAACTTTTCAAGTGTTTCAAAAAACTCAATCCGGTTTTCTTCATTGTTGAAACCGTGTCCTTCATTTTCCTTTATCATATATTCCACATCAATGCCCCTTTTTTTCAGTTTAATAACAAAACGGTCGGTATCTATTCTGGGGGCTGTGTGGTCATTGGCTCCCTGCGCGATAAAAAGGGGGTGTTTGATTTTTTCGAGGTTAAATACAGGAGACTGCTTTACTATCAGCAGGGAATCAGATTCAGGGTTGCCTATCATTCGGTATAACATTTCCCTGTATGGTTCCCATGATGCGGGAATGGTTTTATAAAATGAAAAGAGATTTGTAATCGCCGAATGAGCCGCGCCGCAGCAATAAAGATCGGGGTATTGAATCATACTTTCGATAGTCGCGTAACCGCCGAATGAATAACCATAGATCGCGATTTTTTCGGGATCGGCAATTTCCTGCTCTATAAGCCAGTTGACTCCGTCGGCGATATCATTAATTATTGTGCCGCTCCATTCCCTGAATCCCCCCTTTTGAAATTCTTTGCCATACCCGGCGCTTCCTCTGAAGTTAACATTCAAAACGGCATAACCACGGTTAGCGAGGAATTGAACATCACTTCGGAAACCCCAGGAATCACGAAGAGAAGGACCGCCGTGAGGAACCACAACCACAGGGAGGTTACGCGGTTTTTTCCCTTCGGGCAGTGTAAGATAACCAAAGATAGTTTCTCCGTCTCGGGCGAGGAACCGTATCGGTTTCATTTCCGCGAGCTCATCAGAATTAAGCCAGGGACTCACATCCGCGAGTTTTTTCAGTTTTTTTCTTTCCACATCATAAAAATAATATGCGCCGAGAGATCTGTCGCTGTATGTCCGGAATATCATTCTTGTTTCTTTATTATCCACGGAAACATTTACAATTTCATTGCCGGGCAGTCGGGCTGATATTTGTTTAAATATATTTTTCGCGGAATCATCAAAAAATTCTATTTCATATTTCCAGGAGATAAAAGCGGCGCCGACAATTTTTTTTCTTGCCTTGGACCTTAAAAGATGATAGACATCCACTTCCGGATGTTTAAATACAACCTCTTTTTCCTCCTGCTTGATGGGATCATATTTTATTAAAGCCTGTTTATCTCTGCCGAGATTTGTGGATATATATATGTACCGGTTGTCGAATGAAAAAAAGAGGGGTTTTACTTCAGAAAAAGAATCTGATTTCAGAACCGGGTAAAATTCTTCGTTTTCATTTTCTCTAAAGAGAATTGTGCTTGTTAATCCCTTGCGGGCTATCGCGAGTCGCAGATTACCATCATTATCGGCAAGGTAATCTGTAACGGAACCATTGTTTTTTTCAACCAGGGTTAAATTTCCGTTATTAACATTTACTTTATAAACATCGGGAACAGAAGAATTCTTACCGAAAAAGAGTATCAATATATTTTTTTCATCATTTTCGAGGAGATCAAGAATTTCTATGCTTTCAGCTTTTTCCGCGATTCTTTTTCTATCCGAACCATCGGCATTTACGGCCCATGCTGAAAAATTGCCAGTTCCTTCCGAATCAATAAGATATAGTAATCTTGATTCATTAACCCAGAAATATTTAAAGATATCCCTCTCTTCAGAATCGGAAACTCTAACGGAATCCCTCAATTTATAATTGCCGACATATATATTCAGCCGGTTTTTCCATGGTTTAAGCCAGGCGATGTAATATCCGCAGGGGCTTAATTTGTAATCGGTTCTTTCGGGATTGCGGAAAAAATCCTCGATAGGAATCCGGGGGGCTTTTTCCTTAGTTAAATCACATCCGCTGAATAACAGCAGGGATGATAATATTATGGCAGTATATATAAGTGTGTTTTTCATCAGTCTTTCACGGTATACTTTTCCTGTAGTATTGTGACGTACTAAATGAAGAAAGGTTCAAAAAAAAGGAGTATTCCGTAGGGAGTTAAATTCTACGCAAAATGGCAAGCCATTGGGCAGGCCAAAGGAGAAAGAGATGGAGGAAGAAAAGCAAAGAAGGAGAAAGGATAATGCCAAACGCTCCGAAATAGAAGGAAAGTTCGGACAGGGAAGGAACGGATACGGACTGGGTGAAATAGGAGCAATCTTTTTTGTGATGAACATTGTCCGTTATGTAAAAATAATCAATGGTCCATTGTTTGTCGCTTATTATTTTATTATTTTTTATGATTGGTTGCAGTAAGGAGTTTTACGCGCTCAAAAAAGGGAATGAAAGTTTTTATTGTGTATAGATTAAATTTATTTTACTATGAGGGGGGGATATTCAAATGAAAAATACGCTTCGTCGTTTTCGCTATAAAGGAAAGGTGTGGCAAATTATACATGTTCGTAATTCACCTGGAAACCGTTATTAAAAAATGTGAGGTAATATGAAAGCAAAAAATAAAATTCTGATTTGGGACTTACCTGTCAGATTTTTTCATTGGCTATTAGTTATCGGATTTTTTTCAGCTTCTTTAATCGCTTTTGGATTTGATGATGAAAACATCTATTTCCCGATGCATGCCATTTTGGGCTTAATCATTGCTTTTATGGTTATTTTAAGAATTATCTATGGCTTCATTGGAACAACTTACGCGCGATTTAACTCATTTTTATTTCACCCGAAAGAGGTGTTTTTATACTTTAAAGGTATAATATCCGGCAGTAATAAATCATATTCCGGTCATAATCCAGGTTCTTCATACGCGATTTTAATGATGTTATTATTATTAATCGGCTTAGCGATAACAGGAATTTCACTCGCGCTTGGCAATGAGACCTTTGAGGACTTACATGAATTATTCGCAAACTCGATGCTGGTGATTGTTTCTCTGCATATTCTGGGTGTAATATTGCATATTGTTATAAATCGTCAAAACATTATAGCCAGTATGATTCATGGAAAAAAAGAATCCGGTTCCGGAACAGGAATAGATTCATCAAAACCAATTGCCCTGATTATTTTTCTGGCATTATTAGTTTCATTTTCTTTTTATTTATTAACAGGCTTTAATATCTCAGACGGAACTATAGATGATAAAATAACAGGAGTTAAGTTAAAAATCGGTGAATCTGAAAATGGCCGGGAACATAACACCAAATATGAACATGATGAAGATGATGATTAAGCAGACTGTGACTATTGCCAGGTAAACAAACCTCAAAACCATTTTAATGTTATTCCGGTATTGTGAAATATTACGATCCTTTTTTAGTAAATTTTCAAATTCCAGGAGAATTATCAGAAATTCCTCTCCCGGACTCTGTTAACTTTTAATGGTGTGATATATTAAAAAGTGAATATTTTATGGAAGGTATGGACGCAAAAATAAAGAAAGTTATAGAATGTGTCGCGGCAAGGATAGAACTCGCTGAGGCGGAGAGACATGGCGGAGATCATCCCCATACTCCGATAATCCAGGGAATTATGGCGGATTATTTTACTGGCGAAAATGAATTAATCAACATTCTCGAAAATTGTTCGGAAGAGGGGGTATATTGGCTGTCGGAAGTTTTTGAAGAAATATCAAAGAATCTTCAGTCGCAAATATTTTTTTATTATCTTAAGACTCTCCCCCGAAAATTTCCGGATTTGAACCTGCCATACGAAATAGCTTTCGCTGAATGAGCTATTGATGAAAAGAATTAGAGGAATAATTCTTCAGCTCTCCCATCATTCTTAAAAGGAGGTCGTTTTTAATGTTTATTTATAAGCTGAAAATAACGGGGAATCCAAAACTGCCCGCCCAGTTTTTTGAGGATATGGACCTGTATCTGAATTTGTTAAACCGGGGTAAACAGGTAATCAATGAAGAATGGCAATATGAACCGATTGAAAACGGGATTCAGCTGAACCTTTATTGTCCTGAAAAAGATTCTCTGAATGATAAATATCTTAGTGGTTACGGAAGGGATTTAAAGAAGAAGATTGAAGATAATTTCAAGGTTTTATTTAAGCCGGAATATGCCGGGATTGATCCGGAAATTCCATCCACCCCTATACCTTCAGAATCAAAATTTTACATTCTCGGGGGCGGGGAATGGTCGCCGTTGCTTGACGGCGAAACTCTGGAATCTGTACCAATTTACAGAATACCATTTATAAATTATGATACTGAGTCATACGACGATTTTTATTTCTGGGAAAGAAATTACAAAAACATTGAAGATACCTGGCTGATTGGGGGCGTTGGTGAAAACCAGGCCAAAAATCAGCTCCGGAATTTTTACAGCGAATTAAACAGGCAGGGAATGACCATCCGGAAAAAGATAGAAGAACTAACCTCTATCCCGACCTATTACTTTTTATTTAATTACCGTGCCTGGGGAAAAATAAAAGATAAAAAAAGGAAATGTCCGGGCTGCGGAGCCGACTGGCTGATTGAAGGGAAAACCATTAATGATTTTTACGCGTTTAAATGTGACCGGTGCCGACTGGTTTCGGGATTATCTTCATATAAATAAACAAGCCGGGTCAAAGCTGAGCAATTACAAATATATTCCAACTGTGTATCAGTAATTTGGCCCCAAACCTTTTTATCGCCACGGCGAAGATAATACTGAAAAATGGGGGAGGTTTTAAAGTTCCTATCTTTGCAAGGTCGAAAGCATCCCCAGGTGAGAGAGATTTTCCCGGAGGGATACATTTACAAGAAAGGGCATAATAAATTAAACAGAAAAAATGTACGATAAATTTATTCCAATTCCATTATTTTTGTGTTATTAACCCCAAACGGGGATGACTAAAATATTGGAAAGAGTATGAGTCTAAAACGGAGTAGTTATCCGTTGAAAATATTATTGAATATGAAAATTAAACGGAGTCAGAATGAATTTTAGTCCTGATCTTGGCAGTCCTGTAACCAATACACGTTTACGAGATTCGAAACATACCGCGGATATATCAGGGATGTGTTCGGTATGCACGGCAAATTGCACAGGGTATTGTGAAATCGGTCTTTCGGCAATTCGCGGTCCGGAAGCGTTATTGCCATTTGCCGCGGATAAAAACCAATTCGCGTCAGAAAAGCGATATCCTGTCGACTATTCACATTTTAATATTAATGGGCGTGTTTTGGGAGTATTGGGAATCGAAGCCGATGAATACAAAGCATGTTATCCGAATGCCGATATTTCCTCTTCATTTGGCGCAAAAGATAAAGTGGATATCAGAGCGCCATTTATTCTGCCGGCGATGGCAAAATTAGCGTGGAAGGAATATTTCGCGGGAGCCGCGCTATCAGGTGTGCCTGTCGTAATTGGTGAAGATGTTATAGCAAAAGACCCGGGGTTGATAATGTCGGGGCATAAGGTAGCCGATTCACCATTGATCGCCGAGATGGTGTCGACTTTCAGAAGGTATTATCGCGGATCAGGCGATGTTGTTCTTCAGGCCAATTGTGATGATGAATACCATGGCGTGCTTGAATATGCGATTGAAAAACTGGGAATTGAATCTGTCGAATTAAAATTCGGGCAGGCGGCAAAAGGGATACAGGGCATGGGCCAGGTTGATAAAATCGAAGACGCGCTTCGTTTTAAAGCTATGGGTTATATCGTTCTCCCTGACCCGGAGGACCCTGTTGTGGCGGAAAATCACGCCCGGGAAGTTGGTCCGGTATTTGAAAAAATCGGCAAATTACCTATATGGACACCCGATAATCTTATTAAACGTGTCGCCGAACTCCGTAATCTCGGCGCTAAACGTGTATGTTTTAAAACAGGTCCTTACGATCCCCGCGACATTACCACCATTCTCGAAATAGCGTCCGAAACAAACGCCGACCTTGTAACCCTTGACGGAGCAGGCGGCGGAACAGGTCACAGCCCTGTAAAAATGATGAATGAATGGGGAATACCTACCGTGATGCTGCAGGCTGTTATCAACAAAATCCTCACTGATTTTCACAAAAAAGGAAAAAATATCCCGCCGACCGCGATTGCAGGTGGTTTCGCGACGGAAGACCAGGTATTTAAAGGCCTCGCGCTCGGCTCTCCTCATACAAAAATGATTGCCATAGGACGGGCTGCAATGGCGGCTGCTTCTGTGGGCAAACAGGTGGGAGAGGAAATCTTAAAAGGCAATGTGCCGAAAGATTACACCCGTTTCGGTTCAACCGTGGATGAAATATTTGCCGATTATCGCCTTCTGAAAGCTGAGTATGGGGATGAAACAGCAGATATCCCGACAGGAGCAATCGGGTTGTTTTCCTATCTGAACCGGGTTTCTGTCGGTTTGAAACAATTGATGGCTCTTAACAGGAAATTTGCCCTGAAATATATTGATCGTGAGGATATTTTCCCCCTGACAGATGCGGCGGCGAATATGACGGGGCTGGTCACTTTTGATATATAATGATTCTTTACTTACTTAAAGAAGATGATCTGGTGGAACAGGTATTCAAACCTGTTCCCCGGTAAGTTCCTGGTTAAAAAACTTGCGAATTATGAGAATCCATGTTATATTCTTTTATGAATTCTGAATCCTCAAGAGGATAACTCAGACCTTGAATTTCATTTAGCGGCTGTCATTTTGTTTTCGGAAGATACGAGGTGAAAAATCTTTCCCTCCTGATTCCGGAAAAGTGATTGAAATAGTCAACAAAGGAGCAGTATATGAACAGGAAGCTTGTTGGACTGATTATTATTGTAATACTTCTTTTTCTTTATTTTTTGATTCCCGGAAAAGAGATGTTATTCGAAGAAACAATAATTTTATTTCTGCTTCCCTACCTGTTATTTCTAATTCCATTCTGTTTATTCCTGCTGATAAAAAAACTTTTCCGCAAGGAGATTATTTTCGGGAAGGTTTTCTTTAGGTATGTGATTTTTTCCTCTGTTTTTAATTTGATGCTGCTTCTCATCGCGGTTTATTTTTCTTATCCCGATTATATTGAAAAAGAACAGGCTGTTGAGGACCTGGATTTTTTTGTTCAAACTCTGGAGAATGTACATCCCGATCTGTATCATAACATCGGCAGGGAGCAATTTCATACCCTGGTTAAGGACAGCAAGGAGAATCTGCCTGAAAGAATTACTCTTGAGGAATGGTTTAAGGAGATATCAAAAATCACCGCGGTTATAAAGGATGGCCATACGGGCCCCGATTTCAGTTTCCTGGCCAATTCAGGCATTCTCTTCTTTAAGAAAATATTTCCCTATAAAATAAGGATAATCGGGGAGGGGATATTCGTAATAAAAAATTATTCTTATAAAGATGATATTGAGCCGGGATCTGAAATACTAAAAATTAATGGGATTGCCGCGGCTGAGGTAATTAAACAAACGAGCAGCTTGCTCAGTTATGAAAACAAAATATTCCGGGATGTTCTTCTTACAATTCCTTTTTATTTTGGTATGTGGAATGACTTTGGCGAATTTGAAATTGAGTATCTGGAGAATTCAACAGATGAGATCAAAACCATTAATACCTTCGGAGGCATTTATGCCAAAATAGAGTTTCAGAATGAGATTATGGAAAGTTATTCCGAGCCTTATTATGAGTATGAATTGCTTGATGATAACACCGGGTATATAAAATTTCATCGGTTCTCAAACTTATCACGATTCAAAGATTTCCTGAAGAATAGTTTTGACAGTATGAAAACCTCGCAGGTTAACGACCTGATAATTGATATACGCGATAACGGGGGAGGAAACAGTTCCCTCGGCGATGAGCTTCTGAAATATATTTCGGATCAAAAATTCAGGCAGTTTGAGAAGGTTAAAATAAAAATCAGTGATGAGGTGATAAAAAGAAATAAAATATCGGATAAACATATTGATAGTATAGGTGCGGTATTTACAAATGAAAATACCAGTGAAATTGAGCCGAAAGAAAAAGAGGAAAGATTTGAAGGCCGGGTTTACCTCCTGACCGGAGAGAGGACCTTTTCTTCAGCCGCTGATTTTACTTCCGCGTTTCAATGTTATGACGTCGGGGAAATTATAGGCGGTGAAACGGGTGGACTGACCGTTTGTTTCGGGGATAAATTCCATTTTACGCTGCCCAACTCAGGCTTGAGAGTCGGAGTTTCATATAAAAAGTTTTATAACGCCTGTGGTATTGAAAATAACAGGGGAGTGATTCCGGACTACATCATCGGCAATTCACTCCGGGATGAAATCAGGGGTTATGACCGGGTTCTTAAATTTGCCTTATATCTGGTTCATAAAAACCGAAGAGAGGGGGGCAGCCTGTATTGAATTTACAAAAGAACTTTTCTTTACAATGAGGAAAAACTACAGCCTAAATAAGATATCGGGAAATAAGGTTATCATAAAGGCAAATTAAATAATAACTTATCTAAGTTTGAGATATGATTTTTTAATATTGTTCGACTCAGTATCAGATTCCAATACGCCAGCCTGTGGATGGCTTCTCAGGGAACCTTAGTAGTATGGGCGCCGTTTAGCGCCCAATGAACTGAGCTGTGGTGAGGGCAAATATACCAGCTATCATCTTTTTAGAATCTTTTCCATTTTTCTACGATTTTTAACGCTTATGGAATTATCTCACCAGGGCAAATGAAACGACAGAATCTGTATTAAAAATAACCTCTATATGATGTTCACATTCTGATTTCCCTTGTTAACTGCAAATTGTTTTTTTTGCATAAAAAACGTGAATTTATTATTTTAACTAAGACTGATATATGTAGAGGTTTTACGCGCTCGAAATAGTGAATGAGTAGTTTATATAAATTTACAACGAATTCTCTCCTGTTCAAGCTCTAAAATGAGCAGGGAGAAGCAGAGAATAAAGATATTTTACAGATTTATTTTCAAAACAAATATTCTTAACGCAACCCAGGGTGGCGATAATGAGTGCCATGTTTAAAATTTTTTGCGGCTTAATAAAGATTATTCTTCGTTTAATATTCATTTACAGTATTGTTTTTACTTCACTCTCTTTAGCGCGGGAAAATGAAAAATATCCCCGGCAATGGCAGGTAGATGGCGCTCTCGCCGCGCTTCAGGATTCAGATCCGAAAGTGCAGGCGCTGGCTTTGGATGCTTTAGTGAAACTTAGCCGTTTGGATACATTGGGGAAATTTGTAACTCTTACTGACGGTCATAAACCTCTTTTGGAAGCGTTATCAAAAAATTCTGACGCGTCTGTGCAGAAAAGTGCGATTGCAGCAATGGGAGTAGTTGGAGAAAAAACCCTGCCAATTCTCTTAAAACTTCTAAGGGACGAGGATTCTGATGTTCGCAGGAAAGCAACGGAAGCAATAGGAAGGATAGGAGAAGCGGGGAAGGTATATAACCCTGAACTTGCAAAACTCCTCAGTGATGAGGATTCTTATGTTCGCATGAGCGCCGCGGAAGCAATAGGAAATATGGGAAAAGCGGGAAATGCATATCTCCCGGAACTCGCGAAACTTCTCAGTGATGAGGATTCTGATGTTCGCAGCAACGCCGCGGAGGCCATAGGAAATATGAGAGAAGCGGGGAAGGCATATCTTCCAGAACTTGTAAAACTTCTCAGTGATGAGGATTCTGATGTTCGCAGCAGCGCCGCGGAGGCCATAGGAAATATGAGAGAAGCGGGGAAGGTATATACCCCTGAACTTGTAAAACTTCTCAAGGATGAGGATCCTTTTGTTAGCAGCAGCGCCGCGGCAGCAATAGGAAGGATAGGAGAAGCGGGGAAGGTATATCTCCCTGAACTTGCAAAACTTCTCAAGGATGAGGGTTCTTATGTTCGCATGAGCGCCGCGGAAGCAATAGGAAATATGGGAAAAGCGGGAAATGCATATCTCCCGGAACTCGCGAAACTTCTCAGTAATGAGGATTTTGATGTTCGCATGAGCGCCGCGGCAGCAATAGGAAGGATAGGAGAAGCGGGAAATGAATATCTCCCTGAACTTGTAAAACTTCTCAAGGATGAGGGTACTTATGTTCGAGTGAACGCCGTGTGGGTCATAGGAGATATGGGTGCAGGAGGGAAAAAATATCTTCCTGAACTTGCAAAACTTCTCAGTGATGAGAATTCTGCTGTTCGCATGAGCGCCGCGGCAACAATAGGAAATATGGGAGAAGCGGGAAATGAATATATCCCTGAACTTGCAAAACTTCTCAGTGATGAGGATCCTGATGTTCGCGGGACCGCCGCGGCAGCAATAGGACAGATGGGAGAAGCGGCGAAGGAATATCTTCCGGACATCATAAAGTTGCTTAGTGAACAGGATGGGAATATTCGCGAAATCGTTATTGAAATTTTAATATCACAAACCAGGGTTGATTTACAACTCACTCTGTTAATAATTGAACAAACCGGCAAAATTCATCCATCAGATATTCCACAGATTCGTTTTACCGGGTATATTACCGGCGGCGGCAACAGGGAAGTTAATACTCTTTTACAATGGCTGGGAAAACCGAATTTAACCTGGTTAAAACAATCAAATTCCCTCTCCCTCGAAGAAGCCCAGTTCACCCTGCGTCTCTTTGACCGGGTTTGGTCAATGTGCGATACACTTGCCATTCAGACAGAACTCGCGAATCAGTCAGAGCGTCTTGTGAGCGCAGATGTGGTCCGGTATCTCTGGCAGGAAAATGATTTTGAATATCTCAGCTCACTTGCCGGAAAATTGTCCGACGCCGGGTACCCCAATAAAGCGGGAACACTGAGAGATGTGCTGAAGGATAATGGTGAATTCTGGAAACATTATTATTCATTAAAAAGATGGATTATTAACAATGGATGGATTGTTCTGCTCTCCCATCTGTTATTGTGGTGCGTTTTGATTTTTTTCTATCCTCATTCACAGGCGGCGCAAACATTTATTTTCTGGAATCCCTGGGCCCGGCGAATTATGGGTTTTGGTTATGTAGGTTTGGCTCTTACGTATATACCATTCCTAAGGCGGAAGTTATTCAGGCCGTTTGAAAAATCCCTGCGGGCAGACGCCGGGCTGACTGAATTTGAAGAGGAAAGTTATTTTCCCGAATCATATGTAAAAAAGAAAAAATCGGGGGAAAACGCGCCTATATTTGAGATCATACCGGAGATAAAAGGCTAGGTCATTCTGGAGGGAGAATCGGGCCTGGGCAAGTCCATGGCTTTGAGGAGATGGATGAAACACTCTGAGCGGGTTGTGGTTTTTCTCACCGCCGAACGATGCGTCAATGGTGTGATGCCCGCGATTCAGGCAAAACTCCAAGGCAGCATAACCCGTGATGAAAAATATCTTCGAAATCTTATTTATATGGGAGCGATAGATATTTACATAGACGGGTTGAATGAAGTGAGCGCCGATACCCGCGCCCGTATTACCAGGTTTATTGAAGAGTTTTTCCGGAGTAATATTATTATCGCCACCCAGCCTATTGAATGGATCGCTCCGGCTATTGCCGAAATATATGAACTTCAACCCCTGCGGGATGACCAGGTATCTGGTTTTCTGCTGCGCCAGGAAGCCGCGTTTCCGGCTGACGCCCCGATCAGGGGAGAGGACTACAGATCAGAGTGCGAAACATATCTTGAGAAAACATTGGGACAGGGGCAGGATAAAGAAAGCCTGATCGCCGCAAGGCGTATATTATCAAATCCGATGGACCTTGCCCTGGTTGCCTGCATGATCAGCAGGGACAAAAGTCCCGATATATTCCAGCTGCGGGAACAACAATACCTCTTGATGACCGCCGACTATGAACATATTCATCCCGGTAAACATTTCCCAATTGAAGAATTTTCAGAAACCATCTACCAGATGAGGATCAATGATCAGGCCGTAATACCCCACCATCATTTCAGCGATGAGGTCACATGCATGGATCGCCACAAAATGGTTCTCAGGCGGCAATTCCGGAATCTGGACGGCAAACAAATTCAGGAGTGGTATTTCCGTCACGATAAAATAATGGAGTATTTCATTGTCCGGACTTTTTTGGGAGAAAGCGACCGTCCGCGAAAACATTTTGGAGAGGCCCGTTTTCGGGGAGTATATTTTCTCCTGGCGACGCTTCTTGATTATGAAGACGCTCTCGCTCTGCGCGACCAGTTGATGCTTTATGCCGCCGAGACGAAGGACCATACGGTGAGTGATACTTTTATTCAACTGGTTCACTCACGGCAGGAAAAACTAACCTGCTAAAGGTTAACAAATGGCAAGTATATTAACAGGATACTACCGATTTTTAATCTAATTATCAAACCTCAGAAGCATGAGATACTGAAGAAATTCAATAAATTAAAGATGGAGGAAGGGTAATATTAAATTGGGGAAGAATATAAAGACAAATTTTTATTATTTTATCCATTGAAAAATGATTTATATATTTTACTAACCGCCACCTGACCGAAACAGGCCGACGGACAGGGTATCGCGGAAAAATGGCCGGGGGTTCGATTCCCTCATACAGCATGGTGTGTACTATAATAAAACAGAAAGCGGTAAGAGATGGGGACATTTTCCATTAGCTGAGTCCCGCCCGGGCGGGAACCCGCGAATCAGAGGATACCGCGGTGGAGATATCCGCCTCTTAATTTGATTCCCTTTTCGTCCGGTTTCTCTGACGCTTAAAACCAGGGAGAGAGGATGTTTTTATTTAAACGTTTTTCAGTTCCGGCAAATCACAAAGGTTACCTTTTCAGGAAAAATATTTTATTTCAGACTCTTGAACCGGGTATCTACAGCTTTTTTGATCCGGGCTTTTACCTGAAACTCTATTCCGTGCCTGAATACAGCAAAATAATTACGGTCAGCAACCAGGAAGTGCTGACGAAAGATAATGTGGCCTTCAGGTTTTCATATTTTGTGAAATACAGGATCAGCGACGGTAAAAAGTTTCTCTCATCCTTCAGCATGGAAAGGGGAATTCCTGTGATGGTTGGTGAGGCGGAATATGCGCTGCAAAAAGTTACGCAAATAAAACTCAGGAATCTGATCAGCAGTCTGAGCAGCGAAGAACTGAATGAAAAACGCAATGAAATAACCGATTTAATCTCGGATGACATGATTGCCGAATCTTCGGAATATGGCCTGGCGCTTGAGGAAGTCGCGCTCAGGGATATCACATTCCCCAAAACGATACAGGACGTTTTCGCCAAATTGCTCGAATCAAAGATCAGGGGGAAAGCGGATCTCGAAAACGCCCGCACAAATGTGGCCACAGCGAGAGCTCTTAAGAATGCCTCGGAAATAATGAAAGGTGATGAAAATATCAAATTCATTCAGGTAATGGAAACTATCACCAAAATAGCTGCGACAGGAAAACATAATTTTTATTTCGGCAATTTCTCCGATGTTCTTGGCAACCAGGATAAAAACCCGCGGAAGGATAAATAAGCTGATTCAATTGGTATTCATTTTTGGCAGCTAATTAATTATTTCCTTGCATTATATGGCAGTATATTGAATTGAGCAAGTTAAAATGGACGAACTGTACTCGTACACATAGAACCGGAACTCGCTATCTTATTCGAAAAATTCGCCATAGAAAATTAAAGCCGAGTTCGAGGACGATTACGAGAACGTTTTTTTTCTGAATTTCTTTTTGGTTCCGGCTTTGTCAGCTTAGGGATGTAAAAACGATTTTTCGCTTAAGTTGTCAGCATTGCCCCAGAGAGACGTTCCGCACTAATTTTTGCCTCTACAAGGCAAATTAAATAAAAAGAACCTTGTATAGGTTCCCATTAGTGCTGAAAGTCCCTCTGGGGTAGAATATTCCGTAAGGAGTTAAATTCTACGCAAAATGGAAAAATTATTTAACCTGCCATTCATATTTATGCTACGAGGCTATCTGTCGTCCCTGGCGGGACTTTTGATCAACTTCTTAACTTATTTCCCCACAATGAATTGAGGGGCTATTATCTGTCGTCCCTGACGGGACTTTTTTGGTATTTTGAAGTTATCTTAAAGAAAAATTGCTGGTTCTTATCTCTTCATTCTCCACTAACCACTTTATACTTCTGGCTTGCCAGTCTATGACAGATAACCTGGAAAACATCTCTGTAGGAGATCCACAAAAAGGCGTTCAAATTATATCATTTTTGTATTACTACATTGTGCTTGCTTGCTATAAGATTCCGACCCACGATTTTAACAGCTAAGGTACATACGCCAAACCTAAAGATAAAAATTTTAGAAGGAGATTGATTCGGTCGAATGCGCAACCGGTTAACAGACGCCTGAAAACTATATTGTGGAATCCTTGCGTTTTCCGTTTATGATTCAAAGTCTCTCAGCCTAAAATACCTTTTCACCGGAGTTTACCCTTGAAACTTTTCCATTCTGTACATTATTTGAGAGACGAAGAATTAATTTATCCGTATATTAAGAACAACGAACAATTTTTTTTATCAGCCAAATAAATATCATGAAAATAGCGGAAGTCAGAAACATTCTCGAGGGGTATTCGGATGAGCAGCTAGAGGCTGATCATCGCCGAACTTTATAAAGCCATACCCAAAGCGATTAAAGAAGATATTAATATCGACATGATGATAAATAGTCCTGACGCTTTAAAAGGATCTAAAAAAAGAACCGTGAAAAACAAAACGCCTGATATTCAAATCACTGCAATTTGAAACGGAAGAATTTGTTGCAAATGCGGAGAGTCTGTGCTATTCAATACCGAACAGGATTGTGCCCAAAAAGGAACGTCCTAAATGGCGGTTTGTAGTGAAGCGGCTTTATAAAGACTTGTCGAAGGCGGCGGATGTTGAAGAAAATTTGCCTTTGGCAGGTAATCGCTTGAAAAATTATACACACTCCTTTGTTATTCATGTGGTTACGTAATTTTTAACACGTATGATTCATTTGAATCAATAGGCATTGAACAAACCGAATTTTTTCATAAAACTCTTTCGATAAATTTTCGGTATCAAAACAAAAGTGACTTTATATCAAATGCCATAGAATTAATGATCAAAAATGGATTAAACAGGTATACGCCTCTATTCAGAATTAATGGATGTTATACCTGGAGTTTTTTAAAGACTACCGATATGAGAGAGCTGGCGATAAAAAAATGCAGCGAAATGATTAAAGAGGAACAAAACACTCAAACAAAAGGAAGTAAGCGTTCTGGCAAAAAGATTATGAAAAAGAAAGAAGAATTAATAACTTA
>CAXXGF010000041.1:0-72118 GCA_963677445.2 Melioribacteraceae bacterium
AAATGGATTGGGATAGTTCTGATCGAGTGAATAAGTAATAATTTCACCCGGGTCTGTATCTTCCGGTTCTACTCCGGTAGACCATTCGTCACCAATCCATGTATGGACCCATCTTGAAACATCCTGGTACGACTCGTCTTCATTATTCGGTGAATAGGTAAGAATTCCTTCTCTTTCATCTGTGCCGGGAGTATCGTTATCGTTTATTGAAAAATCTATTGGCACTCTGATACCTTCAGAAGGAATAAAACGGTTGTCTGATCCAGCGGTAGCAATCGCGTCGAGAGATATTCTTCCTTCCACGATGTAACCTGAAGGGAAGTTTTCTCCCCAGTAATAATCATCCATTCCATTATATGCAAGAGTATGGCTACTGAGGTTATCAATCAGAATTTTGTTATAACCAAATCTGAAGTGGTAATCCGGGTATAAGCCTCTCTGGTATGAAGTGTGCGGGTTTCCATGCCAGTTGTAAAGGCCGATATAAAGGTCGGGTGAATCAACAAGATATGAGTCATAGGTTGTGTCATTGCTGATTACATCATCTTCAACATCAAAAGCAAAATAAAGATAATCAGCGTCGATCGCGAGATATATATCTGCTGAAAGATCAGCATCGCTATCGATAGTTGTGTTTGTTACAACTGTTCCGGATCCATCTGAAGAATACATCCTGAAAGGCATTATACCGGTCCATTCGGAAAGATTTCCATCTGCGGCAAATGAAGGAGGAGCGGTCGGTTCTATTATAGCGACACCTTTTGCTTCATTGGTAACCGATGAAGCTGTCTGCGCGATATCACTGATATTTCCCGCCGCGTCAGAACAGGTAATAGCATAGTAGTAGGTTACATTCTGATTTGTTTTTGGGGCAATCAACACATGTTCTGCCGACTGTTCACCTTCGGTGATATTAATCTGTACAGTTTCAACTCCGGGAGCTTCAAGATCAGTAATCGGATTTTCACTGTAATAAACACTGTATGTTTCACCATCTTCTTCGGCTACATCAATCCAGCTGATAATATTAACATACTGATCGGCTGAGGCTGAAAGTCCTTCAGGAGGCAATGGGGGAATAACATCAATTTCAGGATCGCCTGTCCAGATATAATCAAAATATACTTTTGTACCCGCAACGGCGGTTCCCGGGGTCATAAACTGGAATACAGTTATTGCTGTAGAATCAAAATTAACGGCGTCGTCCGCAACAACAAAATCTCTTAACGGCAGTGCATATTCATGCCAGTCGTTATCGGCGGTCGGAGTAAATGTATAAGCTCTTTTTCCTTCGGCTGATTCGAACTGCATGAGCAGATCGCCTGTTGCCGGTTCACATTTCATATTAAATTTGAGTGAGTCGAGGTCCCAGCGATAGCGGAGGTTAACAGCAGGATCGATATTCCAGCCCGCGCCTGTATAACCGTTAGACCATTCATCACCCATTATCCACTCAAGTGAATTTGTTGCCGGGTCCATTCCGCCACCTTCAATTAACTGAAGAGCGGACTGACCCCAGGTAAACATTCCAAAATCGTTGTTGACAGTTTTACCGTTGAATATCAACACGGGTTTTTCCCGGGCATCCTGTACCAATAATTCATCCAGAATAATTTCACCTTTTGAGATGTCTCCGGAGCCTGCGCCTGAAATTGAAAATTCAACAGCCCAGGCTTTGATTTTATCCAGATCAAGCTTGCCATTTCCCTGAATTCCACTCCAGGTGGTCAGAGTAAAAGCCTCCCCGGCATAAGAATCACTTCTTGACAAATTAAGCACAATCTGATTCCAGCCTGGCGCATCATCGAGCACATAATGAAATGAATAATAAATTTCGGTGTCAACAATATCATAAGTATTTACACCGTTGGGTGAATCACTGGCATCAAGAAGCTGGATTCTCATATGCACTCTGTCTGTTGAATCCTGGGGAACGGCATTATAATACCATACAGTCAGGTTTTCGAAATCAGTAAAATCGAAATACGCGTTTGAATCTGGGTTCCAGTGCTCAATTTTGTAATAACCACCCCAGCTTTCAGCATCCTGGACACCATAGCTGATCTTCAGTGCCTTTCCTTCCTGTACAGGATCGTCAATATAATCAAGATTAAAATATGAATTTGAATCAGCATTTTCACTGGTGCTGAAAGTCCAATAAGTGCTGTCTGCCGGTTCCTCATCAAATTTGTCAACAGGTTCCGACTGCGCAAAAATGATGGTTGTGGAAACCAAAAAAAATAAAAATATGAAAATATTTTTCATATCAGGACTCCTTAAAAGATTGTTAAAAGTTAAAATAAACTCCAAAAAGTTATAGCTGCAATTACAATAAAAATTGAAAATATTACTTCACTTCTGTTTTTTCTGTATCTCAAAACTTTATATAATGGTGTAAAAAGGAGAATCTCCTGGAATTTCACATGATATTTTTCATCCCATTCTTCCGAGTATTTTTCTCCTCCGGCAAAAGTGCTTACAACCACCATAATTACAACCGATATGAAGAAAAGGATAACTGCCAGGTAGAGGTAATTCATACCAAATATTTCTTTGATAACCGGTATTGAAGAAACATACTCCTTGCCGGCAAATTCAACGGTAAGAAACAGCAGGCTTATCAAACCTCCGATAATTAATGTCGCGTTGCTGCCGGCCGAATTTGCCTTTTTCCAGATAAATCCGAGAATAAATATCGCGGCTATCGGGGGACTGATATAAGACTGAATTTTCTGCAGATATATATAAAGGTTAGAAGAAATCAGTTTGACCAGCGGCACCCACAGAATCGCGATAAGAATAGTGATTACTGTTGAAAGACGGGCAATCAGAACCAGCTTTTCTTCACTCGCGTCGGGATTCCTCAGTTTATAAAAATCATTTACGAAAAGAGCCGATGTACTGTTAAATACCGAACTTAGCGAGGACATTAATGCCGCGATAACACCAGCTATGGCAAGTCCCTTAATACCTTCCGGAATAATTCCGCTGTTCAGGAGGGTTGTATAAGCTTCATCACCTCTTATTTCAGGGAAAAGAGCCGCGGCTATCAGACCGGGAAGAACAAATATAAATACAGGCAGTATTTTTAAAGAAGCAGCGAAGATCGTCCCCTTCCTCGCGTTATCAATGCTTGAGGCTCCAAGTATTCTCTGAACAATATATTGATCTGTGCACCAGTACCATATTGCGAGTATCGGGGCGCCTAAAATAATTCCGGTCCATGGAAAATCAGGATCTGTTGCCGGTTTAAGAACATGAAAATATTCGGGAGAAAGCCTCGAAGTCAAACCTGATAATCCCCCAACTTCAACAAAACCAAAATATGTCACCAAAGAAGAGCCAAGAATAATTATAACTCCCTGGAAAATCTGGGTATATACAACAGTCCTCATCCCTCCTATCAGTGTGTATACTCCCGCGGTTAAAACCATAATCACTGATGAGGTGTAAAGGTCCCAGCCAAAAACCTCCCTGAGGAGCAGCCCGGAGGCAAAAAGAGTAATGGATATTTTTGTGATGATATAAGCTATGATGGATATAGTCGCCAGAATCTGCCTGGTTCTTTTGTCATATCTTTCTCCGAGGAACTCAGGCAGAGTTATAACTCCAGCTTTTAAAAACAGAGGGGCCAGAACCCAGCCGAGAAAAAGCAAAATAAATATAGCCATCCACTCAAACTGCCCGACCGCAAGCCCTCTCGATGAGGCTGATCCGGCGAGTCCGACAATATGCTCACTCGATATATTGGTGGCAAAGAGAGATATCCCGATGCTGAACCAGCCAAAACTTCTTCCACCCAGAAAATAGTCTTCACTTGTGTTAGTTTTGCTCCTGTATACAAGGATGACTATTACCGCCAGGATAAAGAAGTAAAGCAGAATGATAAGATTGTCGTAAGTGCCTAAGTTGGGAATCATAAATCCATTATAGTTTTTTAAACTATCGTTCCAATAATAGTGCCAATTAAAAGAGGGTGGATTTACCGGGGGAAAGTTCCGCCGCATTAATAATTTATTATTAAATTGATAATCCGGCGGTTATTGATTTAATAATCAGTTTACTTGAGGTACACAACCTTTTTTGTAGCGCAATAATCGGCCTGAGTAAACTGAAGGAGATAATTACCCGAGGCAAGTGAAAGATTTCCAAAATCAAAACAGACTCTCTCCTTCGGTACTCCCCCGTATATTTCAGATATATATTCCCCGGTTATTGAATATAGTTTCACACTGACAGGCTGGTGAAGATCGGAATAACTGAGGAGAATATTTAATTCCGAATTGAAAGGATTCGGATAGGTGTCGATTCTGTAATTCAGCTTATCAATATCTTCATCTTTTACCCTTGTTGGCCCATTTTTCTGAAATTCCAAATAATTTAGGTTAAAACCGCCTGAAATTACCTGAAACTGCAATACATGCTCCCCGGCCGGCAAATCAACACTGTCAACCTGGTAAGTCTGCCAGTTTTGCCATCCTCCTGTCGCGGCGAGGCTGTATAATCCTGTGAGCGCGCCGTCATCCATGTTTATTCTGAACCTTCCTCCACCCGACTCGGAAGCGTAGCGGACACCAATGTTGTAATTGGCCTCTTCAGCGATATGGACAGTATAATTTAATCCATTCACTGTTTTCAATCCAGCCGACATTATAACCATTTGTGACAGCGTCCGAACATCCTTCAATATCAACACCGTCATTTCTGTAAGAATAGCCGTTATTATATTCACTGCCGCTTATATTCTGATAGTCCGCGTCCTTATAACTTACACTGTTTTCCCCCATATCATATTCCGTGGCAAAAATAATCCCGGGGACCTCATTTTCACTAAATTGTTTTATCGTATTATCAAAAGGAAGACGGACAACCGCGTCGATAAAATCTTTTTTTTGCGCGCAATTTTCATATTTCAGGTTTTCAACCATTTGTCAAAAGCGCGGCTTTCGCGAACAACTGAGAGGGTTTCTGCGCCGAACCATTCCAGTAATCAATGATCTGCTGATATTGGGGTGTAACAGGTGAATTTAAAAATACCGCGATAGAACCAATTTTTTTCAGGGTCCAAATGTTGTAGCCGATATTTTCCCCGCTTACAAGCCTTATTGTTTTTGCCAGCCATTCATTTGAGTTTTCACCCGATTCTCCCAGCCAGAGAGGCACATCATGTGTTTCCCTTATCTGGATAAGGTAATTTATGGACCCTATATCAGGACTGTTCCAGTATTTATGAAAGGCGTAAACCATATTGTCATCCATCGGAGGAGTAAGTCCGGCGAAATCGGTAGCGAACCAGTTCCCCTCGATAAAAAGAATATGGTTCTGATCATAAATCCGGACAGTATCAGTAAGTTTTTCATAAAAATCCCGAAGCTGCGCATTGTTTGTTCCAAGGTCCCAGGCCGGTTCGTTCAAAAGATCATACCCGGCAATAATATCCTCATCCTTGTAACGCGCCGCGAGTTTTGCCCAGAGATCGTATGTTCTTTCTTTATTCAGGTCATTTTCCCATAAAGATGGTTCACCGGCGACATAGTCGCTAATCGGCTCGTCGCTCTGTCCGCCGGGCGCGCAGTGAAGATCGAGGATAAGCCATAAGTCGTTTCTTCTGCACCAGTTAATGACGGTGTCGACAAGGTCGAATCCTTCATCGATATAAACAAAAGGCTGATCTTTGGGAGTAAAAAGATTGTAATGCAAAGGAAGTCTGACTGAATTAATACCCCGGTTTTTAACAGCCTGGATATCTGTTTCGGTATAAAAGTTCTCCTTGTATTGCTGAATAATGGTCTCAGCGTCGGCAGAGCCGACAAGATCGATGATCTCATTTTTTATTTCAGTCGGAGAATTTGCTTTGGCGGAAGATTGAATCATATACCCCTCCGGAACGAGCCAGCCTCCCAATCCTATCCCCTGCAGAAGGACATTCTCACCGGAGGAATCAACAATCTTTTTTCCCTCGGCTTTAAGAAAATTTTGTGAATAAATTATCTGACCTGTTAAAAGTAAAATTAAGAGAAAATATTTCATGCTCCACTCATATTTTTTATCAATAAACATTATCTTCTCTTTTAACGCGCAAATATCAAGCCACCCTTATTTCAGGCCGAGCTCCTTGCTCATTCTGTGGAAATTAGGCGGAGCCATTCCCATCTTCTTCGCGGCGTCGGCGTCGGATGATGAATTTCGCCTGATGAAATCAAAATAAAGCAACTTAAATTTCCGTAGCGCTTCATTATAGTTAAGAATTCCGTCATTTTTTAGAAAATTAAGAGTGGATAACTGATTACCCGGACTGAGGAAACTACCTTCGAGCGATTTTTCCACATCATATTTTTTTATTACTCCATCTGAATAATATAAAATTCTCTGCACGAAGTTTCGAAGTTCTCTCACATTTCCCGGCCAGGAATAATTCAGCGCGTATTCAAGCGCTTCCTTTTCAAAAAGCGGTTTTGGAAATCCCATCTGGTTTGAATAAAATTCAACAAAATAATCGATCAGTTCAGGTATATCATCCCTCCGCTCACTCAGAGAAAGAATCCTTAGAGGAACAACATTCAGCCTGTAATAAAGGTCCTCTCTGAAACGTTTTTCCATAACCTCGGTTTCTATTTTTTTATTGGTAGCCGATATTACCCTTACGTCAACTTCAATTTTTCTCGTCCTTCCAATTTTCTCAAGTTCCCCTTCCTGAAGAACTCTTAACAGCTTAACCTGCGCCGATAATGGAAGGTCGGTTACTTCATCGAGAAAAATAGTCCCGCAGTTGGCAAGTTCAAATAATCCTTTTTTCGCGCTGTTAGCTCCTGTAAACGCCCCTTTTTCATAACCGAAGAGCTCACTTTCAATCAGGTCCTCCGGAATGCTTCCGCAATTGATCGCTATAAAATTTTCAAGCTTCCTCGTGCTTTTGTGGTGTATATGTGTAGCCACAAGTTCTTTGCCTGTACCCGAAGCACCGGTTATCAGAACATTAACATTTGAGCGGGCCAGCTTATCTATCTGGCCGAGCAAATCTTTTGTAAATGAGGAATTTCCGATAATCCTTTTTTTCTGAAGAATTTCCTCATTTTTATTGTTCAGTTTCTGATAAGATATCTGGGAAGAGCGCTCAAGAAGTTTTTTCTGATAGGCGTTAAGCATACTTATTATGAAGTCGGTCGGCTGATATATAAACTCCTCAATATCCCCGGGATATTTTGTGCAGTACCAGAAGGCTCCCGCCTCAATAAGATTATTCGCGAAATCAAAATCTGTTATGTTGATTGTATGTTTGGTTATTACGATAACCTGGATAAGGGGATTAATATTTTTAATATTCGTTATCAGCAATTCACCCATTATTCCCCCGGCTATCTGGTAATCCATAATAACAATATCAACAAGGGATGGATTTTCTTTCAGGTAATCAAGCGCCTCAGTACCGTCTGAAAGCACTTCGGTAATATCAAACGCTCCCGAAAGCAGTTTAAGGGTATTCTTTACTCTTCTAACGTCAAATTCTTCATCTTCAATCAGCAATACTTTTATATTCGAGTAGTTTTTCATTATCTGCCTTAAAAGTTTATCATAAATTTAAATGTGGCTCCGCCATTTTCATTCTTATAGGCGTCGAGATCCCATCCGCATCTGTTTTTCGCGAGGTTATAGGCAATAAAACATCCGTATCCTGTATTTCTGTTGGAGGATTTGCGGGTTGAGATATTTTCCAGGAATAAAGCCTTTATACCATCTTCATTCTCAATAAGCAAATCCTCTCTTATCCCGTTGCCGTTATCCCGGATATATACAACGCCTTTACGCGCCTGCTGATCAAATTCTGTTTTTATTGTCACAGTAATTTTGCGGTCCCCGCGGTGATCAAAAGAATTTTGTATTATAGGTTCGAATATTTCCCACACAACATATTCATTCAGGTGTACATTCGGCAGTTTTTCATCAAGTTCGAGAATAAAATTAAAGGAATCTCTGCTCGCGGCCACCCGCTTAAATACATGGTCAATTAAAAATTCCAGGGTCGTGTTAATATTTGTATTAAAGAAAGGTCCCCTGAAGGTGGAAACCTGTGGTTCATACCATTTCATATCATATATTACCCTTGATACAAAATTGGAATATTTCAGAAGCCTGAATTTTATTTCATCAATATTTTCTTTAACCAGGTTTCTCAGATCTTCCCTCATAAAGCCAATTATTTTTTCGGCTTTATGATGTGAGTGATAAATCCTTTTTGTGAAAATCATCTCCTTTTCATGTTCTATCTGTTCCTTCAGATGTTCCTCATGCTCCTCCATAAGAAGCTCCTGCGCTTTATCCCTCTCCTTTACGGTATATGAGGAAATATAAAACATTGTCAGCAAACCGAGTATGATCAGGGAAGTATTGATCATAGCCGCTTCGTTATACCCTGAAGTGAGCGTCTCCGTAATTGTGCTGAAATCGGGATGTATTCTCATAAAAAGAGTTCCGGCATATTCACCTCTCGGAATAAGAGGCACAAATATATTGAAAGTATTTGAACTATCGAGCTGACTGTGAATTACCTCAAGCTTTTTTATTGTCTCCAGGTTGTTCAGATAAATATTTCTGACCTGTTGATGCCTGTCGGTTTCCATCCCGGGGGGAAACACATTTTTTGAAAGGTAGTTCAGAAGGTCTTCACCATCATCAATGAAATAGAGAAGCGAATCCTTTTGAAATACTGCCATCACTTTTTCCACATTCTGCTGCAGAATCTGCTGATTTAAAATGATGTTAAATGATTCTATGATCTTTCTTTCCCTGTCGCGGTCCATCCTTGATGAAAAATCAATATTTTCAATAATTAATTCCAGCGATGTCGCGGTCAGGTTCGCGACCTCCTCGGCAGAATCTCTCTGGTACCAGAACCTGGTGTCATCCAGAAAATTATTAATTGACGCTTTCTGTATCAGGGAGAGCATAATCTGAAATGTTACAAGAATAACAAATATTACAAGAATATGCCTGATCTCTATCCTGTACTTTTTAAATTTTTCCTGGAGATAACTTTTTTTATTTGAACTTTCCATCTGCGCTTACTTATTTTTTCCTGATCATTGAATTTATGCTACCGATTGCCTTTTCGGGTGTTATATCACCACTGAGGGCTTTATGAACATAGTAGGAAATTATATCTGAGACCTGGGTATAATTATCGAGGAATGGTCTGTTAATCGCTTTTTTTAACTGTTCCATGTAAAATTCAAGTTCGTGATGCTGGCTTAAATATTTTTCATCTTCATAGATTGATCTGATGGCCGGTATATGATTGCCAACTTCGTACATGGTCTTTTGAGCTTCCTCACTTACAAGAAATTCCAGGAAAATAGCGGCCTCTTTTTTATGCTCGGAAGATTTGGAGATCATGATATTCCACCCCCCGAGTATGGGGGAACTTTTACCTCCCGGCGCCGGAAGCACAGCTATCTTCTCGAGTCCCGGTTCTATATTCTTCTCGCTGCCAAGGTCCCTGAAAGAAATTTCGAAGGAGGGCCATCCCCTTATAAGGAACTCATCATTCTGAAGAATATATATAATCGATTCTATCTCCTTCATATGAAGCACATCTTTAGGCGCGATTTTTCGCGGGCCGATCAGGCTTTTGATAAATTCGAGTGTTTTTATTGTCTGTTCAACAGGCAATGTGTTGTCATCTTCCAGTAATTTCCCATTATTAATTGAGCCCAGCATCTCAAAGAAAAAACAGATAAGCCCTTCATAATCATCCGCCTGAAATATAAATGAATTTCTCTCCTTCCCCTCTTTTAATTTTGCCATCTCAAATATATCATCCCAGTCCAGTGAATCAACATTGCTCAAATATTCTTTCTGCTTTTCATTCAGCCTCCCTTTAAGCAGGAAATAGGAACCGATATCCACATATAATGGAACGGCGACGAGAACACTATCCTGATAACAGGATTGCAAAGTATAATCGACAAGTTCTGAACTGCTGATATTCGTAAAATCTTCTATCGGCTCAGCCCATTTGGCAAATCTCTTCACCCATATCAGGTCCACGGCGAATATATCAATACGGTTGCTCTTGTTTCTGAATGATCTCGCGAGTAATTCTTTGCGCTCATTTGTGCTGAATTTTTCGAAAGGAAGATGAATTACCTCAACCTTTATCCGTCCCTTATATTTTTCATTAAAAAGTTCGACAACTTTTTTATGAGCTTCGGTGATATTATCAGCAAAGCGGATTACCACTCCGTTTTGTGAGTTGTCCCTGTCTCCTATCGCTATTACCTGGTATATACTCAGTGTAACCAGTATAAAAAATAAAACCAATAAAGGAATTAAGTTATTTTTAAGCAGTGTTGTAAGTTTTTTCATTTTCACACTATTACTATTGAACAGAGGTAATCCGTTTATTTATAAATCTAAAAATCAGACTGATATCTCTATCATATCTGAACCATTAACATAAAATCGAAATTCTATTATAAATTTTTAACCGGGATTATCAGAATTCAGGGCAATATATACCAGGTTATTGAACTGAAAGTGTGCTTGTTCGTGTCCTGAACCTTAAGAATATTTAAATAACAAAAGCGAATGTTATCAAATAACACATTTTTTCTAAAAATAGAGGGCTTTAATCAGGTTTTCCTGAATTTTATTCCTGTTCTCATATAAGTGGCGCTACGCCATAACCATTCAAAAGGTCCAAAATAATAATATTTATTCCATTGCCATGCAATAAATAATTGCAATAACCAGAATAAAATACCGAGAAAAAAGCTCCATGTCTGTCCAATAAAATTATAGGCTCCGATTCCGAATCCGTAGAAAAAAGGGACAAATATCACAGACTGACTAATGTATATTGTCAGACTTAATTTACCGGCAGGAGCGAGAAAACTCAATATTTTGTTGCCGATGATTGTGTTAAACAAAATTGTAAATATAAGAATACCGGCCGCGGTGTACAATAAATCGTTGTAGCCGGATAAAATTGCGGATGAAAACCAGTTTTCACTTATGGAAAAAAATTGTGTTATTGATTGCCGGGTGAAGGTAAGGATAATAGCGGAAAGTAAAAACGCAATAGAAAAATATATAATATATTTTCGATAATATAATGTTTTTCTGAAGAAATCGAACCTTCCTGCCAGAAGTCCGGCAATTGATATTCCAATAATTATGGATAATCTTCCGCTCTCAAGCATAAACGCCCATTTCGCCGCCTGCGATTTCCACAATGTTATATTCAGAAGCTCGGGAAAACTTCCATTCGCGTAAACATTCAGAATATCACCATACAGACCCCAGTGGGCGGGATTGCCCGGAGCGGTCGTGTTAAAATATGTCAAATAATATATTATCGCCGGCCCCTGTAAAAGAAAAAATAGTGACAAAAAAACAAGGAAGCCTGTTTTTATATTATAGAGAGGAAGAAGAAAAAATCCCGCGACCGCCAAAATTATCAGAATGTCTCCGCCATAAAGAAGCCCGTGAATAAAACCGGCAATAAGCAGCAACATAAGACGCCAGCAATAACGCCCCCTGAAATCAATTCCTTTCTTGGCCTGGTTATCGATTATAATGAAAAAGCTCAATCCGAAAAGCATAGCGAAAACTGCGTATGCTTTTCCGCCGAAGAGAAAAAAGGTGATATCATTAAATATGCTCTGCTCAGGTTTATACCAGTATAATTCAAAGTATTCAACCATGTGGACCATAAAAAGTCCCATCAGCGCTAAACCCCTGAGCGCGTCAACAAGTATTATTCTTTTTGCTGAAGTGTACTGTATAATCGACATAGAGAATCTCAGATAATAAATTAAGGAATTATAACCCGAACCGGGTTTGAGTGCATATCCGGTTCATTGTCAGTAATTGCGATTACCCTGTAATACAGAGTATCACCGCCCGTATAATATTTCTCTTGATATTGATTGATATCAGATTCAAGCTCAGCGATCCCGATAAATTGTCCGGAATTTATTTTCCGTTCCAATACCAGCTTGTTTACATTATCCGAACGGTTATTCCATGTAAGATAAATATTATTTCCTTCAACGTAAAATAAAGATAGAGCGGCAGGGCTTTCAGCACAGGTTTTTATCAGTATATCTTTTATTTCAGACCATTGTCTGTTCTCCCTGTCGTAAATCCTGAAGTCACCATCATCATCCCAGGCCTGAAAAATGACACCATATTTTAACGCAAATTCAACATAGGAAAAATAATGATACATCCTGGAATTGTAGTCACAGTTAATGTTTGCGCCAAACTCACTAATCATAACCGGAATATTATTCGTTTCCGACCAGTGAGCAACAGATTCAAATTTTTGCCGGACAGTTTCCCTCTCCTCAAAACTTCCCCATGTACCATTTGATTCTCCGGCAAAATCCCATGGATCATAAGAATGATAATATGCCATCAGGTAATCATCCTCCGGGATTGCCGCCGTAAAAAGATGTTCAGCGTTAGACCAGTCATTCCCGCTGAATATGACGGTGCGTTTAGGATTCAATTCCCTTATGACTGCCAGAATACTTCTGTTGATCTCGTCAACCTGCGCAACAGTCAAACCATGTGGTTCATTTAGTATTTCAAATAACAGCCTTCCCGGTTTACCGCTGAATCTTTCGGATATCTGTTCCCATATTCTTTTAAATCTTGGTTTGTTTTCATCAAATGTATTACTATCCTTCAGCCACGATTCATGATGCGCATTGATAATCAGGTACAATCCTTTGCTTAATCCCCAGTCAACAACCTGTTCCACTCTGTCAAGCCAGGCTTCCTCAATATCAAAGGGGCTCGTTATCGCGGTATGCTCGTCCCATCTTACCGGAATTCGGACACATGAAAATCCCGCGTCCAAGATATCATCAAAATAATATTCACGCATCGGACCGGTATTCCATCCTCCTTCCTGAGGGGGTTCCAGTGTATTCCCGATATTTATTCCACGTTTAATTTTCCCCGCGATAACAGTGGGAGTTTCAAAAATATTATTTTCAACAACGGGCGATTCTGAAACTGTATCTTCAGAACAGGCAGTCAAAAAAAAGAGAATAAAAAGAAACATTGATAATTTTGAAGCAGCCACGTATAGAAAACTCCCTGGTGAGTTAATCAATAATTATTGTTTGAATGGAATGGGGAAATATGGTTTCTTCAAATAACATTCCTTCAAAATAGAATTTATATTTAATCTCTAAATCACTCTGGTTCATTACTACCGCTGCGACAGAACCATCCGGATTCCTGAAAGATGTTGCCAGGAGATGACTCCTGCTGCTTGCTGTGCTCAGCCTTTTCGCTCCGGGACGGATGAATTTTGAAAAATGCCCGATGTAATAATATGAAGGTGTATAGATCAATTCACCCGTTCTGGTATCAGCGTGCACCGGGGCAAAACAAAAATTCTCCACGTGATTAGGCCCGCCGGTTTCATCAAGGAGGATATTCCAGTCGGTCCAGCCAACGGTTCCGTTATTAAAGTCATGGATCATCGAACGGCCATATCTCTCCCCGTTTTTCCAGCGCTGGTAGCCATCCGGCTTAAAGCTCTCGGCGCAGCCTTCGGTGAATAACAATTTTTTATCGGGGAAAGAATTGTTTACCAACCCAATATTATGATACATTTCCTCTCCCCCGGCCCATGATTCATACCAGTGGAATCCTACCCCCCAGGCATATTTGGCCGCTTCCGGGTCCTCAAGGATGGTATTTGCCCGGTTTACTATCAGATCACGGTTGTGGTCCCACACGACAATCTTTTTATCTCCCAGACCTTCTTTTTCCATTACAGGTCCGAGAAAGTTTTTCAGAAAATCTCTTTCCTCTTCAGCGGTGTATATGCACGATTCCCATGTCTGTGTTGCCATAGGCTCATTCTGAAGAGTAATTCCCCATACAGGAATTCCCTCTTTCTCATATTCTTTTATGAATTTTGTATAATAGAGAGCCCACGATTCAAAAAATTCAGGAAGCAGCTTTCCACCCTGAACCATATCTTTGTTGCTTTTCATGAACGGGGGCGGACTCCAGGGACTGGCATAAAGAGTTAAGCCCCCTGCCATATCAATTGCTCTTTTGATAAGGGGTATCCTGAATACCCTGTCATGTTCAATAGTAAATGTTTCAAGCTTTTTGTCTTCATCGGAAACATATATAAAACTGCCGCTGCTGAAATCGCATGAATGAATTGACACCCTCGCGAGAGTGTAACCTATTCCTTCATCCACAGTGTAATATGATTTCAGAAATTTTTCTTTGTTTTCTGCCGGAAGTTTCGCGAATACTTCGGCTGAAGCGTCTGTTATCGCTCCCCCTATACCAAGGAAAGTCTGAAATGTTTTATTCGCGTTAACAAATATTGAAACTTCCGTTTCGAGGGGCTGACCGGCTTCTGTAAATGTTTTTTCTCCTGTTGGAGTAAGTCTGAAATCCTTATCCTTAGCTGTTGTAAATACCCTTATTTTTTTTGATTTGAGATCGTCCGGGTTTCCCGAAGCAAAAGAAATTTCAGCCAGATAAAATATTATCATTAAAAGAGAGAAAACATTTTTGCCCATATTATGGTCCATTGTCGTGTGGTCGGAAAAAAAATTATTTGAAGTTTGTAATCTCCCTGAAAGAGAGTTAACAAGTGAGTAAAACAAATATCGTACCAGTAAAAGTGTCGATAATCCCTCAATAATTATCATTTTCATAGCCGGGATTATTAACCTGATAAGGTTTGATTATTATTTTGATAATATAATGGCAGAAATGTAACTGCAAAAATAGAATAAGCCCTCACGTTCATAAATTTCCCCACTTAAACTGAAGATTAACCCGATCGGAAAAATTAGTCAAAGGCTTTTAAGATATTCATCCAGCTTTTTTTTAGAGATTTTTTTATTTCATTTGCCTTGTAGAGGCAATAATTATTGTAGAAAATTGATCATAAATTAAGAAAAAATCCTTGTAGAGGATTCACAAACCAACCCGGATAATCAAATACCTTACGATATCCCTGTTAAACCCAGATAGATAGAGTTTTAAATTGGCAACACATCATTTATGGTTAAAAAAGAATCTTTTCAAGTATTAAATGGTTAACATTTTTCTGTGATACTTTCTAAAAATCCCACGATTTCTTTTTGCGAGAGGTAAAGAGTTTTGAATATAATGTCAGAAACGCAGCCGATAAATAGAATTAACCCTCACGTTCATAAATTTCCCCACTTAAACTGTGGATTAACCCGATCGGAAAAATTAGTCAAAGGCTTTTAAGATATTCATCCAGCTTTTTTTTTAGAGATTTTTTTATTTCATTCCAATCAGTGTGTTCAAATGTTTTAGGTTCCGGATCCGACTCAGCATCTGCAAAATAAACAATACTTTTATAAAAATGCAGCTTATTAACATTGGTAAACTTTTTATCAAAAAATGAAAACATTTGCCTGAAAGAATATTGTTTCAGCAAAAAGTAAAGATCATAAAAATCCTTTTTTGAACCCCGTCCTCCGATAGCTGAAAGTTTCATAGGAATAATATCCTCAATTGAAAGAAGCCTTATGCCATCATAATTAAAGACCGGTTTTATTAGTGGATATGGATATTTAATCATATCCACCTTGATAAAACGCGGTGAGTCTCCGGGGCACTGGAATGATAGATTAAGTGTGCCAGGATTTTTAACAAGCTCTGAAATTTTGAAATTATTTTCAAGTTTAGTCGCGATATCATTCTGATCAAAATCTTCCAATGAAAACAGATTGATATCAATTGATATCCTGTGACCAAGATGTAAAGCTAACGCGGTTCCTCCAACTAAAAAGAATCTCTTCAGATAAGGCTCTGCCATCAGCTTTTTTAATAATCCCAGAGTTTCCTGATCGATGGTTCTGTATTGTAACATCTGAACTCTTCTTTTTTTACTTTAAATATTACACTGCAAAAATTAAGCGTCAATTTATCTAAATACCTTATTTGAAGAACTTCCTTTTTTATTTTATCCAGACCGTAATAATCTCTGATACTCAACCAGTCATCAACGTCTCCCCTCATTAATACCCTTCCGATGATGAACCGGGAGTTTTTCTCATAATCCAGTTTGTCATAGTCGACATCCCAGAATATTGATCTCTTCAGATTAAGGCTCATAAACTCTAATTGTTCCTTCTGTGATTATCCTGACAAAGGTAAACAGGTTTATTCATTAAATCAACATAATTTCAATAAAACAACAGGCTTTGAATAAATATAAAAGGCGCCTTTCGGCGCCAAAGAATCATTAATCAGTAATACTGTCACAATAAAGCCAATAAAAAATTATGCCAGCCAATCGCTTATTTTTTTGGCTACTTTTTCACCGGTATAACCATAATATTCGGCCAGATCACCTGCTTTGCCTGAGCGGCCAAAAGATTCGATATTTATTTTCAGCAGCTCTCCGCGTAAAACATCTCCCCAGCCGAAACATGTTCCGGCTTCGACAATAACCTTCGGGATATCGGGGAACAATTGCTTCCGGTAAGAGTCAGACTGTTCCATGAATAACTCAACGCATGGAACCGATACTACCCGGCATTTAATATTTTTTTCCATCAGTTTTGCCGCGTCAACCGCGACTGAAAGTTCCGAACCTGTGGCAGCGATAACTGCTTCCGGCGTCCCTTCAGGTTCATAAACAGTATAAGCGCCTTTCATGAACTTGTCCGCCATATCGGGACCAGCTTCCGTATTGACCGGATAAGTTTTCTGCCTGGTAAGAATTAATGCCGCCGGTGAAATCTCTTTTTTAAGAGCGCAACTCCACGAGAGAGCGCATTCAACACCATCGGCGGGTCTGAATACATATAGATTCGGTATAGTCCTCAGGGCGTTGATATGCTCAACAGGCTGATGTGTCGGCCCGTCTTCTCCGACGAAAACACTGTCATGAGTAAAAACATAAGTTACCGGTAGTTTCATGATTGAAGCAAGCCTGACTGCCGGGCGGAGATAATCCGAAAAAACCAGGAATGTGGCGCCATAAGGCAGTAATCCGCCATAAAGAGCCATACCGTTAAGGATTCCGCCCATAGCATGTTCCCTTATTCCGAAATGAAGATTTTTACCTGAGAAATCACCTTTCGAAATGGAGCTGTAGTTTTTCAGAAATGTATTATTTGAAGGATGCAGGTCGGCTGATCCCCCGAGCAAAGATGGAATTTTATCCGCGAGAATCTGAAGTATTTCACCACTCAGCGCTCTTGTCGCTTTTGGCTCTTTGCTCACCTTCTCCATTAATTCCAGCTCAAGCGCCGCGGGGACTTCATTTTCCATGAATGATTCATACTCATTTCTCAAAGCGGGATATTTTTCAGACCATTCAGAAAACTTTTCCCGCCAGTCATTGTATTTTTCTTTCAGATAAATTTTTCTTTCTCTAAAATGGTTTAGCACAGATTCAGGAATGGAGAACTTTTCTTCTTCTTTCCATCCGAGTTCTTCTTTCATTAAATCTATTTCTTCATCTCCAAGAGGAGCGCCATGAACTTTAGAGGTATTCTTCTTATTCGGGCTTCCCTTGCCTATAATGGTCCTGCAGATTATCAGCGAGGGTGTATCTTTTACTTCCCGCGCTTTTTGAACCGCTACTTCAATTTCAGCGAAATTGTGTCCATCTATTTCCTGAAGATGCCATCCGAAAGATTCAAATCTTTTTCGGACATCATCCGAAAAGGTCAGGTCAGTATTTCCTTCAATGGTGATATTGTTGCTGTCATAAAGGTAAACAATATTTCCAAGTCCGAGATGACCGGCAAACGAAGCGGCTTCATAAGAAATTCCTTCCATAAGATCACCATCGCTGACGATACCGTAAATATAATGATCGCCAAATATCTCATATCCGGGACGGTTAAATCTATCCGCGATAACTTTTGCCGAAAGAGCCATCCCTATTCCGTTAGCGAAACCCTGTCCGAGGGGGCCTGTTGTTGTTTCAATCCCCTTTATCATTCCATATTCGGGATGACCGGCAGTCCTGCTTCCAAGCTGGCGGAAATGTTTCAGCTCCTCCCTTTCAAGATTATAACCGGCAAGGTGAAGAAGCGTATATAATAACGCCGAGCCATGGCCTGCTGAAAGAATAAACCGGTCCCTGTTTATCCAATTGGGATCATCGGGATAGTGTTTTAATATTTTTGACCACAGAATATTCGCGCAGTCGGCCATCCCCAGCGGCAGCCCGGGATGTCCCGAATTTGCCTCCTGGATAATTTCTGCTGAAAGCACACGTATAGTGGATGAGACAAGAGTATCTATATCACGATTCACATTAACCTCAATATTTATGCGTTGTATGTGCTTGACGCGGTCTGACCTCCGCGGCCTGTCCAGTTGGTGTGATAAAATTCACCGCGCGGTTTGTCAGTTCTTTCATAAGTATGCGCGCCGAAATAATCCCGCATAGCCTGAAGAAGATTTGCCGGAAGCCTTTCAGCTCTGTAACCGTCATAATAATTGAGCGCTGTTGTAAGGGCTGGCGTCCAGATACCATTTTTAACTGCTTCTGAAACCACATTGCGCCATGACTGCTGCGCCGATTCAATTTTTTCCCTGAAAAAATCATCGAGAATCAGGTTCTGCAGATCGGGATTTTTATCAAAGGCTTCCTTTATTTTACCCAGAAATACAGATCTGATAATACATCCGCCACGCCACATCAGAGCTATGCCGCCATAATTCAGATTCCAGTTATATTCTTTTGCCGCGGCTTTCATAAGTTCATATCCCTGCGCGTATGATACTACCTTCGCGGCGTATAAGGCATTTTTCAGATCTTCAATAAATTTGGCTTTATCTCCATCAAATTTCATTTCAGGACCTTTGAGCATTTTCGAAGCCGCTACTCTTTCCTCTTTTTGAGCCGAAAGACATCTGGCATATACCGCTTCCCCGATAAGTGTAAGAGGAGTTCCCATATTGAGCGATTCAATAGCTGTCCATTTTCCTGTACCTTTCTGGCCGGCGGTGTCAAGTATTTTTTCAACCAGCGGTTCCCCTTCTTCATCCCGGAAACGCATTATATCACGGGTAATTTCAATAAGATAACTGTTAAGTTCTCCTTCATTCCATTCTTTAAAAACATCATACATATCATAATAGCTCATTCCAAGCAGGTCTTTCATTATCTGGTAGACCTCGCAGATGAGCTGCATATCGCCATATTCAATTCCGTTGTGAACCATTTTAACGAAATGGCCTGCGCCACCTTCACCAACCCAGTCGCAGCATGGTGTTCCATCCTCAACTTTCGCTGAAATAGCCTGGAACATAGGTTTAACATGCTCCCATGCCGATGTTGAACCACCCGGCATTATCGAAGGACCTTTAAGGGCTCCCTCTTCACCGCCTGAAACTCCAGTGCCTATATATCTGTATCCTTTTGCTTCCAGCTCTTCGGTTCTCCTGATAGAATCGGGAAAATGTGAGTTTCCTCCATCAATTATTATATCATCTTTATCCAGCAAAGGCAGCAACTGCTCAATTACCGCGTCAACAGGTCTGCCCGCTTTTACCATTATCATAACTTTTCTTGGTGATTCAAGATTATCAACCAATTCCTCGAGAGTATGTGCCCCTGTTATCTTCTTTCCTTTTCCCCGGCCGTTTACAAAATTATCAACCTTTTCTGTTGTTCTGTTATAAACGGCAACTGTGAATCCGTGACTTTCCAGATTCAGGACCAGGTTTTCACCCATTACCGCAAGACCGATTAGTCCTATTTGCGCTTTGTTCATAAAAACTCCAATATATTTTCTTTAATTGTTACATAAATTTTTCTTTTGCCGACCATAAACCCAGGGCAGGATTTGAGATAAAATAAATTTCCTCACCATCAGGCAGACGGTTAAATCCGTCTCTCAGTTTTTCCGGATCATATCTCTTCATCATTTTTTCAAGTAAATCATATTTATATCCGACACTTTCTATCTCTTCTCTGCTCATTTTTCCCGCGCAGTAAGTCACTTCAAACCTGTTTTCTGATGATCCGTGAATCAGATGAGCGGCAGCGCTCAGATTCTCACTTAATTCTGTTCCTTCCTTAACCAGCTCAAGAATCTTTTCTGAAGTCCTGTAGCCAAATTTCCTGATCAGCCGGTCTATATCAGGGTCTTCTCCAAACTCCCCGACAGCGGGAGCCATAACTACCAGCTCACCTTTATCAGCGATAGCCATTCTTGTCCTGTAAATTGACTTATTACCAAGCCAGGTGGACTTGAATTCCTCAGGCTCGAGATAAACCACAATTTTATCGAGAGGTTTATCAAGCATGGTAAAATTCACTTTCAGTGATAATTCGGATGCCAGTCGGAAACATTCATAATCATCGCCGATATATAATCCCCTTATCACAAGCCTGTTATTCTCATTTTTACCAATAACCGTAAGGATATAAACGATAGGAAGTTGAGTGGCAAAATTATCGGACGCGTAATTCAGCACCTTTCTCACAGGTGTATCGGCCCTGCCCATTATTTTTTCCATTCCATAAACAGCGCCGAGGAAATGACTTTTATCAATCCCCTCCTTTCCGCCTGTGCCGACAAAAATATTCTTATTATAATTCGCCATCCCAATAACCTCATGCGGCACAACCTGTCCGATTGAGAGAATCAGATCATGTCCTCCCGCGCTCAGAAGTTTATTTACCTGCGCGGGCCAAGGGTAATCAATCAGTCCGTCAGACACACTTTTTAAATAATCGGGGGGTACAATACCAAGAGTATCAAGCTCTTCACGCCATTTATGTTCCCTGAAAAGCGCCAGGGGGACTTCGGGAAACATTATCTCAAGTTCTTTCCTGGTCATCGGGAAATGGGTTCCGAGAGCGGGCAGAATATCCTTTACCGAGTCTCTGAAATATTTATAGGAAAGAGAGGTGATCTCACCTGCTCTTGAGTGATATCTCGTAAAATCGGGAGGAACAATCAGAACTTTTTCTTTTCTGCCGATTCTGTCATATACCTCATTAAGAATTCCTGATAACTCTTCAGAGGTTATTTCTCTGTTTTCAGCTCCTTCAGCATACCAAATCATCTTATTTCCCTGTTCACAATTTAATTTTTTATCAATTCTAAAGACCGGATAATAAAAGAGTTATACACCTGAATAAGCGTTAAAACCGCCGTCAACAGGAATTACAACACCTGTGACAAATGAAGAAGATTCGGCCAGTAAAAAGAAAAAAGCGCTGAGCAATTCTTCCGGTTTTCCGAATCTCTCCATCGGGGTGCCGGTTATTATTTTCTGCGCCCTGGGAGTCAGTTCTTTTGTTTCCTTATCGATCAACAGGAACTCATTCTGTTTTGTAAGGAAAAACCCCGGGGCTATCGCGTTAACCCTGATTGAGCTTTTGGCCAGGTGAACGGCGAGCCATTCAGTAAAATTATTAACCGCTGCTTTCGCGGCGCTGTAAGCGGGAATTTTTGTCAGAGGCCGGAACGCGTTCATTGAAGAAATATTAAGGATGTTTCCTCCCCTGCCAGTCATATCTTCGGCGAAGATCATGGAGGGCAGAAGTGTGCCTATAAAGTTAAGATCCATTACACTGCGAAAGCCGTCAAGATTAAGCCCGAAAAAAGTATCTTCCATATTGATCGCCTTTTCGCTGGTCATAAACTCTTCTTTGGTTGTCGCAGACGGATTATTCCCTCCCGCAGCGTTAACAAGAATATCAACTTTACCTAATTCCTGATTTATTTCCTCCTTTGCTTTTACAAGCGATTCCCTGTCAAGAACATTAGCTACAGTGCATAATACGGGAGCCCCTTTTTTCTTTGCGTGAAAATGTGAGCATTCTTCACATCTTCCCTTCTTATAATCAAGTATCGCCAGTTTTACTCCCTGTTCCAGCAGCGCGCCCGCGAACATATTGCCAAAAACTCCGCATCCGCCGGTCAAAACACAAACTTTATCTTTTAGTCCGTAAATATTCTCTGATGCCATTTTTTCCTCAGTATCATTATTCATTTTCTTTTCTCAAAATCTTCCGATTATATATTTTTCCTGATAGAATTATTTTCAGTGTGTAATTTCCCTCTGATATCTCCTGTCTTATTTAATGTGAAACGGTATCAAAAACATGACTATACGAAAAAAATCTGATCTTCATAACCTGTTTGATGATTCTGTGTAAATTTACCGATAAAGTTAACGTTTACTAATATATATCTATCAGAAGTTAATGTCAATAGTTTATGCATTATTTAAATTAAAAGCCCGGATAAATCCAAATCCTTCCACCCCCGGCGCGAAAGGTTAATTCTTCCCATAAAAATATTTTTCCCGGTGGTTAAGAAAAAAGGTTCTGTATGAAATTTAGTGGGTAAAGTAATAAAATAGCGGATAAAGACATGAATCAAAGATTCGCAAATTGTCATGTTAGATTTCCGGAAACCAGCCCCTGGTCTTCACCGCCACAGAGCGCACGGTCTTGAAAAAAGTGGATGAGTCTTAAAGTCCCTCTTACCCCGACTGAGCCAGACGCTTTCAGCTTTCCATATCTTTATGCGTTGGCTGCTTTCGCCCTTTCAGGGCTCTGATAATGTCTTTGTTTTTCTTAACCGGGGCGATGCCCCTGTCTGTTGCCAGCACCCTTTCAGGGTTTTGTATCCATCTGTGACAAACTGGAATTATTATTAGCGCTGAAAGCGCGACAATCAACAGCCCCGGGCAACGCCCGGGGTAATAAAAGAAAAAGTGTATTTAAGCCCTGAAGGGGCGGAAGCTAAACGTCGGGATTATCCGGTTATACTTTAACAAAAGGTTTTGTTTAATTGTCAGGACCGACAAAAATCACCCACTGTATTTCACATAGAACCAGAAAAAATCGAAAAGCCGCAAATAAATTTCAGAATTATTTCTGAATCTTTTATATATTTGTGTTGTTAATAAGATAAGTATACCAATTAGTATTATAGTCTGCTTTTGAATAAAATCGCGATAAATATTGTAACAATTTTTCTTGCCTTATCAGTATTCACATCAGGGATAAGATATATACCGGCGGAAGTTCATATCCCCTGCGGTCTGCAAGAAGGCAGCGTATGTGATTCAGACTGCTGCAAAACAGAGCGGGAATCAATGGGAAAAACAAGCTGCTGTTCTGTGGAAAATAAAACTGACCGGGATACCGGGGACTCATGTGAAAAGTGCAATTGTGAAAAGCTGACCGCTCAGGAAAAAGAAATAATTGAAGTATTTATAGTAACGCAGACGTATAGCAAAATTAAGCAAAATATTGCTTCAGGTTCCTTTATAATTATTCCTGACATATCGGAAGAGGATGAGTCAGGTAATTCGAACCTGAGAATTTACCATCAGCAAATCCCTCCTGACCCTTACGGCATAACCCTCGTAATCAACCTTAACCAAAGAAAAATCCCCGCCTCCCATTTTAGTTAAATAAGTCTATAAATATTCTAATAACTAAAATGGAGCAAAACCATGAGGAAAATATTTCTCATTCTTACTTTTATTGTGTCCGTTTACCAGGCTCAAAAACTTGAAGGTTTTGTTTATGAGCTCTCGAATAGTGAAAAAATACCACTTCCGGGTGTAAATATAATCTGGCTTGGCACCGGCATCGGAACCGCTTCGGGCATTGACGGTAAATTTGAAATAATTAGAACCACAGCCGACAGCGCGAGATTGCTGCTGAGCCATGTGGCATATAAACCGGACACACTTATAATTGGCAAAGATGACAGTTACATTGAAGTTTCCTTCAGGAAAACAAGGGTTTTTGAGGAAATTACTGTCACCGCGAGGACCAAAGGGATAAATATCAAAGAATATGATCCTATCTTTACTCAATCATTAAACAGAAAAGAGCTCTCGAAAGCTGCATGCTGTAACCTATCGGAAAGCTTCGAAACCAACGCGTCGGTTGATGTATCTTATGCCGACGCCGTAACCGGGGCAAAAAAGATACGTCTGCTTGGCCTGGATGGCAAATACAGCCAGATAATGATGGAAAACATACCTAATATCAGGGGCCTTGCCTCAGCTTATGGTTTATATTATGTCCCCGGCCCATGGATGGAATCAATCCAGATATCTAAAGGCGCGGCTTCGGTAATAAACGGCTTTGAATCAATCACGGGGCAAATAAATATTGAATATATTAAACCCACAACTGAGAATAAGCTTTATGCCGATCTCTATATGAACCGAAATCTCCGCAGCGATATGAATATTATTGCCGCGAGTAACATTTCTGAAAATCTCAGCTCCGCTTTACTTGTGCATGGAAGTTATTTCGGAAATAATGTTGACGATAATAAAGATAATTTTCTCGATCATCCCAATTCGAGACAATTTAATATAATCAACAGATGGAAATATAACTCTGAACATTTGCACGCTCAGCTTGGCATTAATTATATGCTTGAGGAGAGAAAAGGTGGTCAGGCCGGATTCGGGTCTTCATTAGAGGAACTGCCTTATAAAACCTCGATTAGTACCAGCCGGCTGCAAATCTGGTCAAAAACAGGTTATATTTTTGGGAATGAAAGCAATGGCAGCCTCGGTTTTATTAATATGGTCACCTTGCATGATCAGGAAGCCCGATTCGGGTTGAGAGATTTTAACGCCGACCAGTTCACCTATTACTCCAACCTTATTTTTGAAACTGATATTTTCAATGCCGGGCATAAAATAAATACCGGAATAAGTATATCTTATGATAGCTATTCTGAAAGTTTTGACAGTTTGAATGATAATCCAAATCAAACTGTTCCCGGATTCTTTTTTCAATATACTTATTCCCCGACAGATAAATTGGTGATTATAGGAGGAATAAGATCAGATTTTTTATCGGGTGGTCATCCCTTTTATACTCCGAGAATTCATGCCCGGTACAGTCCGTGGGAAAATACCACAATCAGAGTAACAGCTGGTAAAGGCTACAGGAATTCCTGGCTTATTGCCGAAAATATCAGACTTCTCTCAAGCTCCCGGAAATTTTACAAATCCGGTTCCATTAAAATAGAAGAAGCTGTGAATACCGGAATTAATCTGACCCAATACTTTTCTTTGATGAATCGTGAGCTTAGTATCACAGCAGAATACTACAGGACCTCATTTATTAACAAGGTTGTTGCCGATATTGATCGGAATTCAAGAGAAGTACATTTTTACAACCTTGAAGGGGATTCATTCTCCGATAACTATCAGGTTGAACTGAGTTATGAATTATTTCCCCGTCTTGATATTCTTGCCGCGTTCAGATATTCCGACGCGAAGACAACTTATTCAGGAGAATTGCTTTCCGATCCCTTTAACAAAAAGATCAGAAGCATAATCTCCTTCTCTTATATCACAAAACTGAGGCTGTGGCAGTTCGATTTCACCGCTAATTACAACGGTAAATCAAGATTGCCCCGGTTTACCAACAGCGCCATCAGAGAATATTCTCCTGAGTTTGTGATAATTAATACCCAGGTTACCCGCTATTATAAAAACTTTGAAGTCTACTTAGGAATTGAAAATATCACTGATTTCAGACAGGATAGCCCGGTCATCACTCCCGATGATCCTTTCGGTCCCGATTTTGACGCTTCAATTATCTGGGGCCCTCTCAGCGGAAGAAATATTTATTTAGGAATCAGATATTCAATTAAATAATGAGAAGAAAAAATGAAAAATTATTTAAGCATTATTATCGTATTATTTTTTATATCGGCATGCAGCATGTTTATGGAAGGTGAAACAATAAAATCGGTAACCTTCAAAACTTCTATTCACTGCCAGGATTGTGTGGATACTGTTTTCAACAACCTTCCCAGGGAAAAGGGAGTGGTCGATTTAAAAATCGAACTGGATACGAAACTTGTTACTGTATTTTATAACGAAAATGAAACAGGCATCAATAAACTGGTCGAATATCTTAACAATCTTGGTTATACAGCATTTGTAGTTACACAAGAAAAAAATAACGGAGCGGAATAATTTAGAATAAAGGGAGGGAAAAACAGTCCCTCCTCTTATGTTTATACAATATTACCCTCGAATTAATCGGCTTCAACGATAAATTCAATCGCGAGCTGTTCACCCGATAATTCCAATATCTGTTTCCCATCAGGCTCAACTTTTACTTTTCCTCTCGAATTTTCCGGTATATCCCAGTTCCCGTTCCAGTAAAAACCATCTTCACGGTAGTTAAGAACATATTCGAAGGAACGCGTAATTTTTTCACCGTTCGCCTGATTAACCGTTTCACCTTCAATCTTCAGAGTAATTGTGTTACCTGATATTTTAGTGACCTTTGCTGTTCCGGTCATACCGGGACCAAATGCCAAATGACTCTTGTACACAAATGTTTTTTCCTTATTTCTGATAAAAAAATCGGGCTTTGACATATCATAGGGAGCTATTTCTTTTGGAATAAATGGTTTTTTAGTAGAAATGTCGATCAGATACCAGTCCATCCAGTCACCATTATGATCTTCCCATAAATGAATATTTGTTCCTTTTTTACTCCGTCTGTCACTCAGACAAACTACCATTCCAGAAGTAGTATATATCCTGAATCGTCCGTTACCCAGATGTTTAAATCTGAATTTTTGCCAGTTTTCGCCATTTTTTGTCCAGGTATGAAGATTTGCTCCATTTTTTTTCATCGAGGATTTACCGCCGGCAACATCAATCCTGATATTTTTTTCCCAGCCAGGTTTGATCTCATAATAACCATCAATATCTGAAGCTATCATATAAAACTTTCGATCTTTATGATCATCGAAATTATACACAGCCAGATTCATACGTTTTTTAATTGTTTTGGGATATCCGGGAAGGTCCCAGTAGCCACCGTCATCTTTTCCGAAATTAATTGCCGACTGAATATAATAAGGCCTTCTGTCAAATAATATTGTTGCTTCCTGGGCAAAAAGTGAAACTGAGCCGAGGATAAGAACTAAAACCAATTTTATTGTTTTTTTCATGATTATTCCTCCATTTGATAAATTGGTAAATCTTGAGCTTAATAAGCTATCCAGATATCTTTATATTTTGTATGATTTTTGTTTTTCAAGTTATATGTTTAAAAATAATAATAATCCAGACATAAATTAACCTGCCTGTTTTCTCCTTAAATCGCCTTTCCAATTTCCTGTAATTCAATTTAACGGAAGTTCGAAATAAAGAGACAAAAACCGGAAACATTCAAGTGTAACAAAAATTTATATTCCGGTTTATCTGCCTTAGGCATGGCCTTCCATCCGCGACTGCAGGGATGACACTCTTTTACTACAGAGCTCCTGACATCACGTATATTGAAATGCAACTATTATATCATTTTCTTTCATAGAATGACAAAATAATAACAGTAAGAATTCTTCGTTATCCTCTCTCAATTTTGTTTTTATCTTTTATAGCGACCTCAAAAAAATAAGCGTTAAGAAAATCAAATGAACGTAGCGTTAAAAAAGGAAAGCTGTTTGAGGCACATCTCTTTTTATGTGCCGGGTTCTTTCATTTTAGCGAAGTGAATTGATTTTTAGCTTATTTTTTTGCAGTCTTGACTTTTTTTGCCTGCTCGCCGAAGGAGAGTTACTTTTTGTGTCTCCAGAGGAGTCCTATGGACAAGACAAAAAGTAAAGGCATTTTTATAAAATAGGTTTGGTAAAATTAATGACAATTCCCATTGGTTCCCGCTTTGCCGGTTGATGTAATTTTCAAATTATTTCACGCAAAGAAAAATAATAAACGCAATTCTTTTTAACAGAATTTCTAACACCAGTCGCATGCGCATATACGCAACAAAAAAAATATGTCTTTATATTTCAATACGGTATGTTTCTGATGTCAGGAGTCCTGTACTATATAAGGACCCGAAAGTTATGTCATTCCGGTTTGACAACCGTTCTTGGGTTGTCAGGATCGCTCCACGGAAAACAGGCCTGAATCTGATTCTGAGCCGATGCCAGTGTTTTACATAAAATCTTATCTCAAACTGACACCAAATTAGTAAGCAGCCCGAACTTATTCAATATCAGTTTTTGAGAATCAGTGAACATCAAATGTACTAAAATCAGTTCAGTCCTGAGGTTGTTCAGGACAAAAAAAAAAAGGTGTCGTAAAGACACCTTATAAGCATTGCAAAAAAGTTATCAAATTTTATTTCATAAGTATCATTTTTTTAGTCTGAGTAAAACTTCCCGCTTCAAGCTGGTAAAAATAAATGCCTGATGACAATCCGGACGCGTCAAATTCATACTCGTAGGCTCCCGCGTCAAGGTCTCTGTTCAGCAGACTTTCAACTTCCTCTCCGAGTGAATTGAATATCCTTACGGCAACTCTCGCTTTTTCAGGAATACTGAATTTAATTGTAGTTGAGGGATTGAAGGGATTCGGATAGTTCTGAGCAAGCTCATAATTAACCGGAGTGGTAGATTCAGTAATGTTAATATACCTCACAGAGGGATCGGATATGGTTACCGAATTACCATCATTCACCCAGCTGTTAAAATTATCTGAGGAAATATTGGCGTGAATTCCTGACAAAGTAATTTTAACCGGATATGCGGCGGAATTAAGCTCAATTCTCTGGGAAATTGAAAGGTCTTCGGCCGATTTTCCAGTTGAGAATCTCGCGTCAAAAATACCTGCCGGAGGCACAGGAGGCATTTCGAACAGATCGGATGAAACAGTTTCGGCAGCATAGAGAGTAGATGTTCTGCCATTTTTATCTGTAATTATTATCTTACCCCAGTTATCCTTTTCCGACTGAATCTCAGCTATCTCGGAAGGAGTATTTTTACCCAGTATTTGCTGGACTACAATTTCCCCATCCTGATCAGTTTTAATCCAGTAGCCTTTTCCGGGATTCAGGTAATTCGCAATATTATAAGCGCCGCTGAAACCGTAAAATACAGATGAAATAATTCCGGAAGGATTTGATGTTATGGAAGCAACCTCAATGTTTTCCTCGAAAGGACCAATCATATTCCAGCCCGCGCTCACCTCGATATTGGATGAGACAACTTCACCGGTAACTGGAATTGATTCGGCGCCGCTAAATTTAACCCAGTAACCTTCTCCATTTTCGAGAGTCGACTGCGCTACATATCCATTATCGAAACCAAAAACATTTGATGAGGCGCCGGAGAATAACGAAGAGGCGCTCATATCCGTGGCCATACGGGGTACCGATACCATGTTCCAGCCTTCCATTACAACAACATTTGTAGTCGCTCCTCCGGATGGTTCAACTGTCAATGTCGCGTACCTGTAATGAACCGGAATACCATTCGGACCTTCACCTTTGATCTTAATTGTATATTCACCCTCAACAACGTTGCCCGATGTCACGACCATAAGCTCAGCCGAACCGGGAAAACTGCTAATTGAATTGCCTTCGGGAAATGAAAGACTGATAGTTCCCGCGACTGGAGAAGTAACAAGCTCGGCGCTGAAATTCGCCTCATCTTCATATAGCTTCACTGAGGGTATATTGACATTAAAATAGGTTGTATCATCATCATTTGATATTACCTTTGAGGAAGGTGACACTGTCATGGCAAAATCGGGAAGATAACCGACATAACTGTCAAATGAACCATCTCTGAAATCGGTCCAGACATGCAGCGCGATATTTCCATATGAGGTTACCGCATCGTAATCACCCTGGTATCGGGGAGAACCACCGCCGCCGCATGTATTACAGTTAATTTTCATTTTATCATTCGATATTTTGACATTAGGCTTAAAAGTAACGCCACCATCATCCGAGTATGTGCCATAAATCATCGCGTAATCACTCGTTGGTGTATCCCTTGAATCCATCCAGTGTATATGAAGACGTCCGGTTTGAATATCACACCAGACTGCCGGCATAAACTGGTGATTTCCTGTCGTCTGCGGATCATCATTTACAACCACCGCGTTCGACCACTGAACTCCTCCATCATCCGAATACCTGCAGAAAATGTCAGGTTTATTTCCATTTCCAGAAGGAGTATTGGAAGCGTAAACCAGGTATAACCTGCCGCGATAAGGGCCGTAGCTGTTATCGGCTGTGATAAAAGGATATGGCCTTGTACGCATATTTTCAACCGAGTGTCTTCCGCTCGAGTTGGTTCCCACGTAATTGGCATACTGTTTCGCCGCCCTGTTCTGGAAACTCTGACCGCCGTTTGTTGAACGGTAGAATGTATATGTACTGGAGAATGTATCACCTCCGTTGGTCACTACATAAACTGCGCCTCCGGGAACATCAGTCGTACCTTCAACATAAGGGCCAACACAAACCATCATTCCCGGCAGACTCTGGGTCGATAGTGTTGTTGTCTGCTGAAAAGAAGCGCCAAGATTTGTGCTTCGGGCAACATTGCCGCCACCGCTTGCTGTCATAACAGCGTATACATAGTTCGAATAAGGTCCGTCAGTCTGGTCGGCAGCCAGCCAGCATTTATCTACGCCGCTGACAGCGGTAACTGACGCAAGCCAGGTATTTCCGTTATTGGTTGACCTCATTACCTTTGCCCCGCTGATAAAACCATACATATTCATATAATAAAGATTGCCTGAATAATCATGGGCGGTTACAGGGTCTCCGGCCATTGATGTGCCGAAGTTCGGGGTGGAATTAAGCCATTCATGCCCGTCTAAAGTTCTGTGAGTGGCATTTGTATTATAGGCATTAAAGTACTGAAGAGGATCATTTGGATTTACCGACATATGCGGCTCGGCAAAATCAGTGCCTATCTTATAATTATCATATCCGTTAATTGTAACTACTGTGGTATATCTTGATCCGCCGCTCTTGTAAAGCTGTTTTTTCTGTAAATATTCCAGGGGCAGATGGTCATAATTTGGATTATCCGGATTATTCGCATATTGAGAAAATACAAAGGATGCGGAAATCAGGATGAAGAAAAAAACTGAAAGTACGCGGTAGCCTGTTAAATTCATGTAACCTCACCTGAATTTGTTTTTTAGAAATGTTTTGATGATTCAAGATAATAATTATTACGCAAGTTTGAAAGGGAATAATTAATAATTTCAGATATTCCATCCGCTTTTATATGTAAATAATAAAGGAATAGTAAAGACAAATAAACTACCCTCACCTTTTTTACTCTCAATCTTAAAAGTTCCGTTATTCCTCGATATAAATTCCCGGCATAACTGTAATCCAAGTCCTGTTCCCTTTTCACGGTATGTTCCGTCGGATATCTGATTTTTTCTCCCCTCAAGCAGTTGCAGGACTTTCTCATCATCCATACCGATACCGGTATCCCTCACCGAAATTTCAGCAAAACCGTCAAGGAAATTGCATGTAACTTCAATAATTCCATTTTCGTATGAAAACTTAATAGCATTATTAATCAGATTCCTTAAAACTGTTTCGATTGTGTTTTTATCGGCAAAAACAGTCGTCGTATCAAAACACTCAGATTTTAACTGAATACTTTTGCGGGCCGCGACCGGAGCCAGAAGATCAACAACCCTTCTGATAGATTCGGAGATGGAAAAATAAACCGGTTTTAATTCTATCAATCCCCTTTCCGAACTGGCCCAGAGCAGAAGGTTTTCAACCAGGTAATAAGCTTTGTGTGAAGCGCTGTTAAGCTGGTTTACATGATCAAGTTTCTCTTCATCGGTAAAATTATGAAAATCGTTGAATAACATTTCGGAATAACCGAGTATCGTAACAAAAGGACTTTTCAGATCATGAGATATTAGTGAAAAAAACTTATCTTTTTCGCTGTTCAGTATCTCCAGTTCAATATTCTGTTCCTCTATCTGTTCTTTGGATTTTTGAACTTCAGCAAGCGCCGATTCCGTTTTTTCCTTCTCCTGTTTAAGATTGATTGTTCTTTCCTCTACAAGTTCCTGAAGCTTCTTCTCACGATACTGCAAAGACCTGATTCTTATATAAAACACTGTCGCGACCAGCATTACAAATATTATTGAGACTATAATATAGAATAGGACTGTCTGATAAAAATAGGCATGAACGATCAGCTTTACACTGCACCCCTCGTAATTCCAGATGCCGTCGCTGTTGCATCCTCTTGTCCTGAATTCAAAACTGCCGGGAGGAAGATGTTCATATATAATCTCTCTGCGCTTGATCAGATTGCTCCATTGATCGGATAATCCCTCAAGTTTGTACTGAAAAGTTACATTTTCGGGCGATTTAAAACTCAGCGAGGTGTACACTATTTTTACTTTCCCGGACCCCGGTGGAATTTCAACAACATCCGGGTACTCATATTCGGTGTCGTCAACAAAAACTTTTTCAATAAAAATATTTGGTTTGTTAAGATTCAGGTTCATCTTCTCAGGATCAACCACAGCGGCTCCGTGTATCGATGGAAACCATAAGGTCCCGTCAGTATGTTTGAGAGAGGAAGGGGTCATTCCACCGTTAAACTCAGTGCTCAAAAGCCCATCCTCTTTCCCAAAAACAACCGGTGAAAACGAGACGATTTTTCCTACTATATAATCATTCAGGTCCGATTTCCTTATGTAGTATAAGCCCTTATTGCAGGTAAACCACAGATTATTGTAATCATCCTGTACGATGGTCGAAACAACATTATCAAATAAGCCATCCTCAATCCCGAAATGAAAGAATTTATTTCCATCATATCTGTATAAACCATTTCCATAGGTGCCTATCCACAATATATTTTCGTCATCGAGAAAAAGAGACCTGATAAATTTTATGTGCTGGCCGTTTTTCAGGGGATATTGGCGGATGGAGTCCTTTTTATCGAAATGATTTAATCCGTGCGATGTTCCCACCCACAAACCACCTTCCCTGTCATTCAACAGACATTTTACATCTGAATTGGAAAGCCCCTCATTCTCAGTGAAGACCTTAACTTTTTCTCCCTCCTTTACCACAAGTCCGTTAATACCGCCAACCCATAACCTTTTTCGGGAATCTTCCGTAATAGTAAAAATAACAAGAATTTTACCCTCTTCATCAAGGTCCTGCATTTTTAATTTATCATCAACAATTTTGTAGAGTCCCCCTCCATAGGTGCCGTAAAATAGTTGCTGGCTGCTGTCAATAAAAAGACTCCATGTGCAGGAATTGTTACTTTCCATCTGAGGGCCCAATAAATTTTCAATTCCATTTCTCGTCACTAAATTTAACGGCCCGCAATTAACACCAATTAAAACCTCCTGTTCGGCATTTTCAGCAATTGGATAAACAACATTATGAGATAATCCATTAATTTCAGATATGGGAAATATGCTTCTTTTTCGAAATCTGAATAACCCGTCCGAATTGGTGCCAACCCAAATATTTGCCTCTGAATCAAAAGAAAAGAAACGGATTACCGTACTTTGCATTTCAGTTTCCGAATAGCTGTAGACTTTACCATTGGAATAAAAATGTAATCCCTGCCATCCTGTTCCGAGCCAGTATATTCCATCATTATCTTCAAAAAGGGAATAAATTGACAGATTTTCGGTACCAGGAATAAGACTGGTTTCGAAATTATTGTCTGGGTCGAGATAATAAAGCCCGTTTAACGTACCCGCGAGGATTCTTCCATCTTTTAACCTGTAAAGCTCGGAAAAAGCCTGGTTAACCTCTTTTCTTCTGATAACACCCTTTTGGGCCGAAACAAGGAAAACAACTCCGCTGCATCCGACAATTATAGTTCCGTCACGGTCGGGCAGTATTGAAATGGCGTAATTAACATCAAATCCGCTTTCCGAGTCAAATAATCTCGCGCCGGTCTCATTCATATAGAGAAGTCCGATGTTGGTTCCAAGCCAGATATTCCCATGTGAATCCTCTTTGAATTCACTCACATACTGGAAATGGTCTATACCGGGCAACTCCACTTTCGAAAATTTGTTATCCTGATAAAGCACTATACCTTTTGACTCCAGGTAGAGCCACATTCTTTTTCTGCTGTCAAGGAAAATCGCGTTTATTCTGTTTGATTCAAGTTCGGGGGTATTGGAGTTGTTATAATTTATGAATTTGTAGCCGTCAAATTTCAGCAACCCTTCATTTGTAGCCAGCCAGATGTAGTTATCTTCAGTCTGAACAATTCCATTAATTGAATTTTGGGGAAGACCGTTATCGGTATTCCAGTTAAAAGCGATGTAAGTATCCCCCGGATTATTTACATCGATATAGCTCTCATATAACTTCTGTCCAAAAACGGGGATATCGTGAAAAAACCATAAAAAGGAAATAATAACCAGGTGAGGCAATAAATATCTTAAGTATTTCCTTTTTCCTTTCAACACAATTTTCACCATTATATTTTAATAAATTCCCTCTCCTTCCTGAATTTTCAGATGCCTTAATCATCGCAGGAAGAAGGGGAAACAAAAAACATTTACGCAAATTTAAGCAAACAGCCTTATTTAATAAGAATCATTTTTTTGATATCTGAATAGTCTGATGCAGAAAGGTGATAAAAATATATTCCGCTTGATAAATCTCCGGCATTAAATTTAACACAATAATTTCCTGCAATCAACTTTTTATTGATCAAAGTTTTAACTCTTGAGCCTAAAATGTCGTATATCACGAGGGAAACATCTGATTCAGCGGGTATCGAGAAGCTGATGTTAGTTTCCGGGTTGAAAGGATTTGGATAATTCTGCTGAAGCGCGAATTCTATCGGCAGCGTCACACTCTCAAGTTGTAAGCCCGCGGCTTCATTCTGCTGAATAGATATTATGTCACCATCTTCCAGAATCAGGTTTCCATCAGGCTGATTATTTAATCCTTTTAGTCGAACAGCTTTACCGGTAATTTGAATTTTCAGCGGGAAATTCACTGAACTGAACCTGAAATTTGCCGGTCCGTCATTAAGATTCGCCCTGTTTCTGTTATTCATGAACCTGATATCCATAACTCCCCGGGGTGGCAATGGAGGCAGCTCCGATATTTTTTCGATATGACTTTCTGTTACACCGAGAGAATATGTACGGCCTGAAGCATCTGTAAATTTGAGTAATGATGCCAGCTCAATTTTTTCTTTTATATCGCCGGAACTTTCTGCTCTTTTTAAAGGAGCCATCAAAATTTCACCTGCTTCACTTGTTTTAACCCAGTAACCTTCTCCGGGCACAAGCTGATCAGCCTGGCTGTAACCGGAGTTAAACCCGAAAAATTCTGATATTATTATTCCCTGGGGATTCGTGGAAATTGATGAAGCACAAATTTCATCGTTATAAATGCCTATCAGGTTCCACCCTTCCAAAAGGTCTATACTACCGGTCGGGGCAATTCCCGAAATATTAACAGACTGTGAGGCATCAAATTTTAACCAATAGCCGAGACCGTTTTCCAGTACTTCATTCATTATATAACCATCGTTAAAACTGAACGCGGGTGAAACAGCCTGCGGGAAAAGAGAAGCAGCATTCATGTCCGCGGTTGATAATGGAACAGAAAGCATATTCCACCCTTCTGACAAATTAAGTGTCGAGGTAAGAATACCTGTGCTGCCGACATTTAAGTTCACCGGAATGGTAACATTCATATTATCCGGATCGTTTGTCACGAGCTGAATATTCATGTTATAAAGGTCTTCAGACAAGCCCCCGGTATTGATCTCAAGAATAACCCCTACCGAAGCGCCGTTATAGATTGTTCCTTCCATATTATTAAGTGAAAGCCATTCCGGCATGAAGGAAAACTGTACCGCGAATTCATTTTTTACATAGGAGGTGTTATAAGCAGGCATAAGGCCTGTGCTGCCGTCAGTATTTTCAATGCCGACAGAAGAGGAAGTCAACGTTCCCGACATTGAATTGTAATAATAGACAATTTTACCACTTTTATAGAGAACTATCTGGAATGTAAGTGAGCTGGTTCCTGAATAGGTCGCCCAGTTATCATACTGAATAACAGTTTTATCGCTGTAATTCTGATAATAAACTTCACCGGTGGTTTTGCCGTCAAGGTCATCCCAGAAAGGAGCTATTATATCATCAGGATAACCTGATGAAGGAATGCTGCTGTTGGAAAAGACATTTTCGGTTATCGGCGCGAATGTGAGCAGTCCGTTGGATGAAACATAAATTTCTTCCTTGTCAATACCATAAAAAGGGAAATCGAAATCGGGAACAACAGGTCCCGCGTATCCTTCATCCTTCGCGGAATAGGTGCCTGTCTGGGTCCAGTTATCAAGCATCGTTCCGGTCGAAGAAATATCTGTCCATTCATATTCCGGTCCCTCCGGCTCATCACTGTCAATCCAGTCATAACCAAACTGATCAGGTCCGCCGCTTCCTTTTATACCGGCAACATTTTCAGTAAATCCTTTTTTTTTCATTTGACCTGTGAAGAGGTTACCCGCAACAATTTTCGCTCCGGCAATTTTAAGAATATCACCGGGCGCTTCAAGCACCAGAAAGAAATCGAGTGTGGAAGAAACTGACGATATATTGGAAATTGTCAGAGTGTCATATACAATAGTGTTAATATTTGCTTCAATATTAAATGCAGTTGGATCAAGTCCGAGTGAAGGAGCTTCCCAGGTGCCGGCTGAAACCATATTCGACATCTCTGAAAAATTCTGCCAGATATCATGCGATTTAACCGCGAAATAATATTCGGTGGCAAATTCAAGTGAATTAACTATCAGGCATTCCATTTCACCAGCCGGCAGCGGATCACCGCTCCAGGGTATCTGCTGGGCGTTGTTAAAATCATCCTCATTCTGAATCGGGGCGTTGGACATTCGAATATCGTAACTTATTACTCCGCCTGCCGAAGTATCCATCGGGGCCGACCATGTCAGTGTTACTGAATTTGATGTGCTTTCCGAATGAACCAGATCAGTAATTGTTGTCGGCGCGACTGTATCGGGGGCGCCGAACATCGATATAAGTTCAACATCAAGGATAGTCGATTGACCATCAATAACCTGAACACCTGTTATCTCTTTTGAAAAATAGTCCGGCGCTTCAAATGTTATGTCATATGTGCCCGATTTAATCAACCGGTGATAATTTCCGGTAAGAGAATCGGAAAAAACAGTTGAGTTGTCAAAATCGTGCCCTTCAATTTTTATTTCAGCTTTTATCGGCTGACCGGCTATACCTGTTACTATTCCGGTAACACCGTTCATCGCCTGCTGAAGATAGTTAATAAATGAAGCCCTGTTATATTCCCAGTGGGCCGGAAGCAGTGAAGCGCTGAGTAGTTTAGTATCCGATATCTCCATCGTCACTTCACGGCAGCGGCGGAAATAGGTCATATAATCCTGCCTTGTTCCATCTGCTTCATACCAGGCGTAACCGTTGGTGATGCCATTATCATAACCGTCCATATAACCGGATGGCGCGTGCAGATGAACAGTATCGGCATATTCACGGCAGATTAACCGGTACCATGAGTCATCTGCATGAACTTCGGGCATAGTATCCCAGGGGTAGTTTAGTACTTCGGTGCCCCCGTGAAAATTCGCCGACATTACAAAATTATTTGTTTCGGCGATATTCATCATAGCGATAGTTTCAAGCTGCCATTCATTTCCGTCGGGATGAGGCCCGTCAATGATATCGGGGAAATTTCGGTTGATATCGACATAATTGGCATTATTTCTTGTAGCGCCGTTTACAGAATTATTTCCTCCGGCATAGGTGCCGTCCGGATTGGCAAGCGGATTTATCCATATTTCCAGGTTATTCACCAATTCGGTTATTTCAGTGTTCGATCCATAATTGGTGAGAAGTGAATCAATAAGTCTGAGCATCAAAACATAACCGGTCGTTTCATCGCCATGCATTGTGCCGGTATACATAAACTGCGCTTCAGCTTCCTTCTGAGTGATATTATCTGATATCACGGCAAAAAGAAGGTCTCTTCCTTCATGTGTCTGCCCAATATTTTCAATTCTGCAGATTTCAGGAAAATCTGTGGCAAACTGATACATCATTTCTACATAAGCGTCATAGGTGGGATAATAGTCCCATGATTTAATTTCTTCAGGATTCGAGGACATCCTTACAAATTCTTTATCTCCGGGATGAGGCAGAACTGAATAGTTAAAACCTGCTGTTAAAAACTGATCAAATCCTTTACTATTTGCGTAAGCGTAAACATAGGGGTATTCGACATTATCGATTGAAATAAAATTGTCAATATTTTGCAGATTGGCTTTATCCGTTATCTCAAATTTAAAATATACCTCACCTTTTTCTGCCAGGTATTCTCCGGCTGTTTTTTGTGAAAAAGATAGTGAGGAAAAAAGTAAAGTAAATAAAAATATGAGTGAAAGTCGTTGATTCATAAAAAAGCTCCGCATTAAGTAATAATGTAAAAAACAAAATTACCTGACGGAACTTTAAAATACAATTATAATATTAGTAGCTTTTTTAAAATCTCACATTAAACCCGATGGTGGGCAGTATGGGGAACATTGAAGTAGCCTCCCGTTCAAGAGTAAGTTCATCTGAAATATAATAATCGTAGTTAATAATATTGGAACGATTGTAGACATTGATGACATCCAGGTAAAATACCCAGTCGAGGTCCCAGTAATCAGCTGCAAAATTAAATCTTAAATCCAGCCGGTGATATTCAGGTTTCCGTGAACTGTATCTCCTTGTCTGATCACCATAGTCAACATCAAAAATTACTTCCCTGCTTAAACCGTCCGCGCTGGTTCTGGTCGCAATTACCGGAGTTTCAGGTATAAGATCACCATCATTATCCTCAAGAAGAATGCGTGGTTTTATTCCCACAGCTTCTGTCAAAGGAAATCCTGAGCCATATTGAAAACGCACTCCGATATCAAACCAGGAATTGACCCGGTAACTCATCACCAGGTTAAAGGTGTGCCGCTGATCATATCTGAAAGGAGTTTTTCTTCCATCTTCAAAACGGTCAGCCCATGCCAGCGCATATGAAGCCCTTCCATTAATTCTGTCATACCCGGCTATATTTCTTTTCTCCAGATATAATTCTAATCCATAGGCCTCACCATCACCTTTGTTCAGAGGTATCTGCGTGAGTGAATCTGTAAAATTTGCAACCGGGCGTGTCCATGAATCAGGATTTCTCCTGTCAAGTCCCGGAACCGGTTCACTGTAATATTGCCGCCCTGTTTCAATATCTCTTTCGAAAAGATCATAAAAATCTTTGTAATAAGTCTCTATTTTCAGGTTCCATTCACTTGTTATCCACCGGTCGAAACTGAGGACATAATGCAGGGCTCTTTCCGGATTAAGATTGCGTGTAAGTTCAGGAGTAAGATCATAAAGAATATTCCTGTCCCTCAGTTTTTCATACCCGGGGGATTGAAGATATATTCCCCAGGATGCTCTAAGAGTAGTAATATCATCAAGCGCGTAGGACAAGGCTACTCTCGGCGAAAAAAATCCTTTTTCAAGAATATCATAATAATCATACCTGAAGCCGGGCTGAATAAAAAATTTGTCGGAAATGGCAAAATTGTTAAACGCGTAAGCCTTATACCTGTTATATTTCCGTACATCTTTTATATCATCCAGAGTGGCTCTGATATTTGGATTAGAGTTAAAAAATGCCCTGATTTCGTCACCGAATTCAAAATCAAAATCGAGAACTGTTTTCAGAAAATCGACACCGGCTCCCACTTCCAGTTCACTTTTTTCACCCCAGAACCAGACAAATTTATCCTCCACCGAATATTTTTCAAACGTGTAGTTCGATTTGAATCTGAAATTAAAAAGATATGCCGATAATGTATCTGTAAGCGCGTCCTCAAAGTCCTTCCTGTTTAAAGAAGGATCGAGAAATTCCGAGCTGAAATCAGTATCTCCCTGGTTGCTGTACCAGGAGGCAATAACTTTATTGAGCACATTTTTATTCGGCGCGTAATGATACGCGAAAGATGCCATATCATTTTTTGAGAGGTCCTGCACACCTACGCTGTCAGGTGTGGTCCGGTTTTCACCGCTTACTACCCTGACCGCGTCCCTTGAATAAATTCCATTAATAAAAAATTTATGCCCCTTGAATGGACCGAATGCCAGCTTTGTCTGAATATCATAAAAATTCGGGAATGAAACATTTTCTTCAACCAGTCCTGAATTTTTCACAAATGGTTCAATTATCAGGTCATAATAGGTTCTTCTCGAATTTATAAGCCAGCTTCCGGCGACGCCAAATGGATTTTTCCCCTCGAGCACAAGATTTGCCGCAACAATACTCGCGTTCAGATTTCCTTTAAGGTTTTCTGTTCTTGTCCCCTGTTTATTTGTAACGTCGAGAACTGCCGAAAGCCTGTCTCCATATTTGGCTGAAAAACCACCTGTTTCAAGATTTATATCTGATACAGCTTCGGGATTAAACATACTGATAACACCATAAAGCCGGTATGGATTAAAAATCTCCACATCATCCATTATTATAAGATTCTGATCGGGAGTGCTTCCCCTGATAACAAGCTGGGAAGAAAAATCGTTTGGCGCCAGAACTCCCGGTAATGAATGAAGAGTACGGAAAACATCTGTTACCGCTCCCGGCATTGCCCGAGCTTCACGGGGCTGAAGATCAATCAGACTTGTTCTGGTATCCTTTTGCTCCTGAATTCTTTTATCAACTACCTCAACAACATCAACTTCAATATCTTTGGTCTCCAGAATCACATTGAGCACAAGTGTTCTTCCCGCTATGATCTCAATATCAAAATTTTTCGTCGCGTGCCCGACAGCGCTGAACCTGGCTTTATATTTTCCCGGCTCAAGATTCAGTATTTCGTAACTTCCTTCAAGATTACTTACGCCGCCTATAGTAGTTTCCAAAAGGAGTATATTTACTCCCGGAAGAGGTTCCCCGTCAGTTGTAACCGTACCTTTCAGCTTTCCTGTCTGCGCGAAAGTAACCACATTTATAATCAATACTAATAATATTATTCTCACACCTTAATCCAATATTTATTCAACTGTAATCTATAACAAAGCCGTGTTAAATATTATTCCAAAATTTTGACATATTACCAAAAATCGTAATCTTAATCGTAATCTTAATCGTAATCTGACCATGCCGGGAAAAAATTCAATCCGAAAAAAGAATCGTTCTCCTTCTCGTAATCCTACTTCGTACTCGTCTTTTCAAAACGCTCAGGTTATTCGAGAACGAGAACGATTACGAGTACCACTTTGCAAAGTACGATAAAACTTTGCCATTTTGCGTAGAATTTAACTGCTTACGGAATAATCCCCCACTCCGGAACAAAATGAAGAATCTCACCGCCGCCACCCATACCGTCATTATACTCATAAACTGGCAAACCAGAAGTGAGATAACAAGGGGACTCATGGGACAAATGGGACTTTTGGGTTTTCCACAATTACATGCCTGATTGATTGTCATTCCGGTTTTTCGCGTCCTTTGTAAAAAGGCCGGAATCTAATGCGGAATTTTACTGCCATTTAACTTAAAACTTTGCCATTTTGCGTAGAATTTAACTCCTAACTGAGTAATCATAGACTGGCAAGCCAGAAGTATAAAGTGGTTAGTGGAGAGTGAAGAGATAAGAACCAGCAATTTTTCTTTAAGATAACTTCAAAATCCCAAAAAAGTCCCGTCAGTGATCCGCCGCGTCGGACAGGCTTTCAGATAATAGCCCCTCAATTCATTGTGGGGAAATAAGTTAAGAAGTTGATCAAAAGTCCCGCCAGGGATTCTCCGCGGCGAACAGGCAGACAGAATTACCCGGTAAATTGATGGTCAAATAAAACTTTGCCATTTTGCGTAGAATTTGACTCCTTACGGATTAATCATACTTATATCCCTACACTAATTTTTTCATAAGGTTAATAAGGTTTAATTTTGAAGGGTAGTCACATCCGCTAAAGGTTAATAAACAAAGAATAAGGATTTTTTAAGCTTTTTGCCGGATTTGGTGTTTTTGTAAGTTAACGGCTTGTTTAAAATCCCAAATACTGTTCCAAAGAAAAATTTCACCAATATTCGCAATTCAATATTGAAATGAATTATATTTACCCCCTGAAGGTTACAGAATAAAAAAAAATGTAAAGATGAAAAAATTTGATATACCTGACTTTTACCGCAGCAGTCTGATAAACCGAATAAAAACATACAGGAAACAAACTGATCCGAGGAAAAAGGATTTTACCCCCACAATACTTGATTTCGGCCCTGTGGAATTTAAAATTGCGCGGCATTTCGGATTTTGTTACGGAGTGGAAAACGCTATTGAAATAGCTTATAAAACTCTTCAAAAAAATCCGGACAAAAATATTTACCTGTTGAGTGAAATGATACATAATCCCGCCGTAAATGATGATCTGCGCGCGCAGGGCATTCAGTTTGTAATGGATACCCGGGGCAATCCCTATATGGATATTAATGATATTACCCCGGATGACATTGTGATCATTCCGGCTTTCGGAACAACATTAGAGATGGAAAACCTTCTCATGGAAAAAGGGATAAAAACCAAAGAATATAACACCACCTGCCCCTTCGTTGAGAAAGTATGGAACAGAGCTAATTCCCTCGGCGACAAGGATTTTACAGTTGTCATTCATGGCAAACATACTCATGAAGAAACCAGGGCAACATTTTCACACTCCGATAAAAACGCGAAGTCCCTCATTGTAAGAGATATAGATGAAACCGGGAAACTTTGTGACATTATACTTGGAAAAATTCCGGTTTCAGAGTTTTACGAAATATTTGAAGGAAAATATTCGGAGGGATTCGATCCGGTAAAAGACATTACCCGCATAGGTGTAGTCAACCAGACTACAATGCTCGCGAGCGAAACCGAGGAAATTTCCAATTGTATTAAATCCGCTCTTCTCGATAGATATGGCACGGAAAAGATTAAAGAACATTTTGCCGATACCAGGGACACACTCTGTTACGCGACAAATGACAACCAGTCTGCCACCTACGGACTGATGGAATCGGGAGCCGACCTCGCGATTGTTGTCGGAGGTTATAACAGCTCCAATACATCACATATTGTTGAACTGCTCGAAAGCCGCTTTCCCACCTTCTTCATCTCTTCAGCGGATAATATCTCTGAAATGAAAGAGATCACACATTTTAATCCGGAGAGCAAAAAAGAAATAAAAACTTCCGGTTTCCTGCCTGATAAAGAAAAAATCACAATCGCCCTCACCAGCGGCGCCTCCTGCCCCGATTCAATCGTGGACGAGGTGTTAAATAAAATACTGGAATTTTTCCCAAAGATAAACTCTAGGACGGTCTTCCGTTAGGCGATGAAATTGTTTTTGCTCCGATCAAATGTAAAATTATAATGTGATTTTTTCAACATTATAAACTTTCCAGCTTATAATCCTTGTCTCAATCCAAAATCGCTTATTTTCGAATGACTATTTCAGATATTAATATTATATGGCAGGCTCTTATTGTCGATCAATAAATGAACAAACTGTTGTACATTTTGTAAAAAAAGTCAGAATAGATATATTAACATCAGACACCCTAAAGTCCATAAATATATAAATGCAAGAGATGTGATGAAATAGAAGACTACGACCTATAAGTTAATGTACTTGTAAACTTAACACATTAACTGGCAGAGCCAGAAAAAATTGAATCCGAAGAAAGAATCGTACTCGTCTTTACTAAAACGCTCAGGATATTCGAGAACAAGGACGATTACGATTACCTGTTCCATGAGTACGATAAAATTTTACCAATTTGCGTAGAATTTAACTCCTTACTGAATATTCGAGTATTAAACCTGCCACTGCCCTTAAAATGGGAATTAACTGACTATAGAACTGAATATTGAATATTGAATATTTTATTATAATTTGAATCTCACCCACTAGCAGAAAAAAATATACCAGAGTAGTAATTTGATTGTTATTCTTGGTCCCACCCTATCACCCAATCTTATTTTCATATTTCTTTCTTGCAAAATTTCAAGATTATTACTACTTTGTGTTTAATAAATATTAGCATGGGCTATTTAATATCATACTAGGTTTTATTGGTTTTTACAATGTTTGTTTTTATTTTGTCAGTATATAGATAAAATATTCACTAAAGACAGCTTAAGCATAGATATAATTAAAAAATTCTATTAGCTATTGTTCAGTAATATATTTAGGTTCTCTCACAGATTTAATAATTCTGGATTGTTAAATTCCCAGAATGTTATTCTTATTCTGCATATTATTTAAATGGAGGTAAAATGAGATTTGTAACTTTTTTCTTTATTACTTTATTTTTTTTATTCGCCTCAATAAACATTAAAGCTCAATATGATAAAATGGCATGGGCGACCACTAGTTCAAAAATGTTGCGTCAATCTAATTTGGATGGTTCTAACGTTGAAAATTTGATTAGCACAGGCTTAATTGCTCCAAAATGGTTGTCGGTGGACGAAAACAATTTAAAAATATATTTTGTTGATGGAACTTCAATCAAGAAATGCAATTATGATGGTTCGGGTATTGAAAATGTACTAATAAACTTGAATAATCCCGAAGGAATAATGGTTGACGCAAATAATGCAAAGCTGTATTTTATTTCCGCACAAAAAGCAATAAGTTGTGATTTGGACGGATCCAACCAAACTGACTTAAGTGGTTCTTTTAGTTATCCAGAGGGTTTGGCTATCGATAGAATAAATCAAATGTTATATGTTACTGACATTGATAATGATCAGATAACAAAAATTGATTTAACCAATAATTCTTCAACTATAATAATTTCAGGAATAAACCCTGTTGACGCGGCTATCGATAATAACAACAGTTACCTTTATTATATTGATGCTGTCGCTCATAAAATTGTACGAACTGATCTCAATGGGAATAATTCCAACGATCGAATAACTGGTCTTAACGGAGGTAAAGGAATTGTCATAGATTCTGATCAAGGATATGTATATTGGACAGATGATGAGGATCAAAAAATACTAAGAGCTTCTGTAAGCGTAACAGGTGATGTTACAAATTTAATCAATCAAGGTAACGTAGATGTTTTGGTGAACGAAGATGGTGGCACCAGGGGAATAATCTTATTTAGCTATCCAGTTGCTGGGATAACCAATCCGACAGCCGATCTGATAATTCACAGATATAATTTTGATACATATATTACAGGTACCCGAACATGTGCATTTGATGGATGGGCTAATGCAGGAAATATCGATATTCGCCTCTATGTTAATGGTGTAAGGAAAAGTTTCGAATGCAATGATTGTGGAACTTGGAGTAACACCAAGGAAATAGACCCTGGGACAAATAATATATATATTGAAAGCAGAAAAGATTTTGATCCCTGGGTAGCTTCTTCTCATAGAAGCATTACTTTTATAAAGCCATTAAATGATGACAATTTTTATTTACAATACCCTGGTGATGAATATATAAAGATTAAATGGTCCAAGCATACCGGAGATGGCACAGAAGATTTTTATTACCGAGTGTGTAGAAATACTATTAATGAAGCAAATTCAGGTGATGATTGGACAATCTTGGGAAATTGGACACAAGAAGATACTTTGAGCGATTTTGGCGTTGAAGTTGGAACGCAATATTATTATTGGATTATTTGTGCTTCCGACAACTCAGGAAATAATCCAAGTGCTTTTGGAACTTCGCAAAGAGCTGGAACACCTTTCCCCGTACAACTGACTGATTTCACAGCGGAAGTCATTAATAGTTATGTTTCATTAAATTGGGAAACAGCTACAGAAATTAATAATTATGGTTTTGAAATAGAAAGATTAAAAGAAGAAAATTGGCAAAAACTTGCTTTTATTGAAGGACACGGGAATTGTAATTCCCCCAAGAAATATTCCTTTATTGATAGAAGAATTTGGGACGGAACTATTAAATACAGACTTAAACAAATAGATTTCAATGGTAATTTTAAATATTCTGATGATGTAGTCGTTGAAATAAAAACTCAAATCCAATATCAGTTATTCCAGAACTATCCAAATCCATTCAATCCTATCACAACAATTAAGTATGAAATACCAATTGAACAAAACATTGAATTAAGTGTTTATAATGCATTAGGAAGACAAGTGAAAATTATTGAAAAGGGCTATAAAAAAGCTGGCCGATATTTACTTGAATTTGACGGCTCTTTTTTATCGAGCGGTATTTATTATTATCAATTAAAAAGTGACTATCATGTAGTAACGAAAAAAATGTTGATATTAAAATAAGGCGATATTTCCCACATAAAACCGCAAAAAGATCAATAAAAAAATCCCGCCGGAAAGCGGGATTTTTTATATCAAATATTTTATTCGCGAATCACATAACACCTGTTAGCAGACTTAACAAAATACCGGCGGCGACCGCTGATCCGATAACACCTGAAACATTAGGCGCCATCGCGTGCATAAGCAGGTAATTTGTGGGGTCCTCTTTAATACCAAGATGCTGAACAACCCTCGCGCTATCGGGCACAGCCGAAACACCTGCCGCGCCTATCATGGGATTCAGTTTATTATCTTTTGAGGAAAAAAGATTCATTATTTTCGCGAAAATTACTCCGCCGGCGGTCGCAATCATAAATGATACGGCTCCGAGAATAAAAATTAATATTGACTGGGGAGTAAGAAAAGTTGTTGCCTGGGTAGATGCCCCAACAGTTAAACCAAGTAATATGGTAACAATATCGATAAGAGATTTACTCGCTGTATCGCTAAGTCTTTTGGTCACACCCGATTCTTTAAGCAGGTTGCCGAAAAAGAGCATACCGAGCAACGGCAGACCGCCGGGTGAAATGAAGCATGTAAGAAGAAGGCCAACAACCGGGAACATAATTTTTTCGAGCCTGGAAACCGAACGGGGCGGCTTCATTTTGATCTTACGCTCTTCGGGGGTTGTGAGTAATTTTATTATCGGGGGCTGAATTACCGGAACAAGGGCCATATATGAATATGCCGCTATAGCGATCGCTCCTATCAATTCGGGAGCGAGTTTGGAACTCAGGAAAATAGCGGTAGGACCATCGGCGCCTCCGATAATCCCGATAGCGGCAGCCTGTGGCATAGTGAAACCTAAAACCAGCGCGGCAATAAAAGTAAGGAATATACCCACCTGGGCGGCTGCTCCAAGCAACACTAATCGTGGATTGGAAATAAGAGCGGAAAAGTCTGTCATCGCCCCTATTCCAAGAAAGATCAACGGAGGATAAATACCTTTCAGAACACCGAAATATAAATAATTAAGCACACTGCCCTGCTCATAAATGCCAAGCTGCAGACCAACCCCTTCAAGAAAGGGTATGTTTCCTACAAGAATTCCAAATCCGATAGGCACAAGAAGCAGCGGTTCATATTCTTTACGGATAGCGAGATATATAAAAAACGCGCCGACCAGAATCATAACCAAGTGACCTACAGAGACATTGGCAAATCCCGTATAACGGATGAACTTGGAAAAGCCGTCCAAAAATTGATTCATAATTTCCATTTATCAACTCCCGATTTCAACTAAAGTATCACCTTCGAGAACAGAATCGCTAATATTCACTTTAATTGAAACAATTGTTCCATCTCTGTCGGCGTTGATATTGTTTTCCATTTTCATGGCTTCCATTACGAGCAGTTTATCACCTGCTTTTACGGTATCACCTTCTTTGACTTTGATCTCAAGTATTGTTCCCGGCAATGGAGCATTTATCATTCCCGCCCCTTTCTTAGCTTCGGGACGTGAGGTTTTGCTCTGTTTTGGTTCATGGGAATGTACAACTTTAGGCCTCATCAGCTTTGGGGTTTTACTCTGTTTCACCTCTTTATGAACTTCAACCTTATATGTCGAACCATTTACTTCAATTTCTGCAATATTGTCTTCAAAATTCAGGATATTAACATCGTAGTTATTACCCCTGATCGTAAATTTAAATTGTTTCATTTTATTATTTTCCGCTTATTTACCTGGATAGTTTCTTAATCCATAGATCTTTGAACTCCATGGTGAATAGGTCCTCTGGACCTTTTTAATAGTAATTACGGTATTTTCGTAGTCATGCGCTTCTTCAAAATGGAGATATAACGCAGCTGAAATAGCCGCATTAATTTCACCCGAAACAGAGATATCCTCATCATCATGAGCTATCTCCCCTTTCGCCCGAAGCCTTTTCTTAACATTTTTCTGCAATACTTTCGCGAAGTTAAAGAAAACCAAATAAAGAATAACAAGCGCCGCGAACACAATAGCATAACCGAGGACGGTTATAACAAGAGATTCGGAAGTAATATTGGAAAAACTTATATTAAGTTCTCCAAGAGCGGTATCAGCGGCGGCGGCGGTATCCTTAACAGTATTAAGAGAATCAGAATTAATTATTTCATTTATAATCATTTTACCAGTCCGTTATAATGGTAAATTGGAATGTTTTTTAGGAGGATTTGTATCCTTTTTGGTCGCCAGCATCTGAAGGGCTCTGATAATACGGAACCTGGTGTTTCTTGGCTCAATAACATCATCAATATATCCGAATTTTGCCGCTACATAAGGATTGGCAAATTTGTTTTTATAATCTGCCTCTTTTTCGGCAATATATTTAGTTCTCTCTTCAGGATCCTCTATTTTTTTAATTTCCCTGGCGTGCAGAACCTCAATAGCTCCTTTGGGACCCATAACAGCAATTTCCGCTCCCGGCCACGCGTAATTAATATCGCCGCGAAGGTGCTTGGAGCTCATCACATCATAAGCGCCGCCATAGGCTTTTCTTAAGATTATTGTAACTTTGGGCACTGTTGCCTCGCCATAAGCGAAAAGAAGTTTGGCTCCATGAATAATGATGCCGCCATATTCCTGGGCTGTTCCGGGGAGAAATCCGGGCACGTCAACAAGAGTGACAATCGGAATATTAAAAGAATCGCAGAATCTGACAAAACGGGCGGCTTTTCTGGAAGCATTTATATCAAGCACACCCGCCAGATATTGCGGCTGATTCGCTACAATACCAACCGGGTTGCCATTAAATTTCGCGTAACCTGTTACAATGTTCGGAGCGTAGCTTCTTTGTACTTCAAGAAATTCATTATTATCCACTACCGAAAAGATAATATCCTTGACATCATAAGGTTTGTTTGGATTGTCGGGGATTATTTCATTCAAAGCGTCATCAAGTCTGTCGATAGGATCATCACAAGGAGAATAAGGAGGATCTTCAAGATTATTCTGTGGAAGATAACTCAAGAGTTTTCTGATCAGCATAATGCCTTCTTCTTCATCCTCAACAGCGAAATGAGTAACACCCGATTTCGAAGCGTGAACTGATGCTCCGCCAAGCTCCTCATCTGTTACAACTTCACCTGTTACCGTTTTCACCACCTTCGGACCTGTAACAAACATATAGCTTGTTCCTTTGGTCATAATGGTATAGTCTGTAAGCGCGGGTGAATAAACGGCGCCTCCGGCACAGGGACCGAATATCGCTGATATCTGCGGAACAACACCTGAAGCCATAATATTTCTCTGGAATATATCCGCGTATCCGCCAAGACTCTTAACACCTTCCTGAATTCTCGCGCCGCCGCTGTCATTAAAACCAATAATAGGGGCGCCCATTTTCATTGCCTTATCCATAACCTTGCATATCTTTTCAGCATACATTTCGGAAAGTGAACCGCCAAAGACAGTAAAGTCCTGGGAAAAAACGTAAACAAGTCTGCCATCGATTGTTCCGTAACCGGTAACAACTCCATCTGAAAGAAAATGTTTCTTATCTAAGCCAAAATCGACCGTGCGGTGAGTCACAAACATATCAAATTCTTCGAAGCTGCCTTCATCCAGCAGCATTTCAATCCTTTCCCGCGCAGTATATTTTCCTTTGTTATGCTGGACTTCAATCCTCTTTTCACCGCCGCCCAGACGCGCCTCATCGCGCATCTCCATTAATTCTCTGATTTTATCCTGTATCGCCATTTTTACTCCTGATAAGAGCGTATCTTATTTTGTATTGAGTATTTTTGTTAGTAAATATTATTTTATTCTGACTTACTTTCCGGATTTTCACATAGTTCAGTCAAAACACCATTGGTAAACTTTGGGTGAAGAAATGCAATATTTAATCCTTCCGCTCCTTTACGGGGTTTCTCATCTATCAGCCTTATCCCCTGCCCGGCTATCTGATCCAGCGCCGACTGAAGTCCGTCACCTACATTAAATGCCAGATGGTGAATACCCTCACCTTTCTTTTCGATGAATTTTCCTATCGGTCCCTCAGGATCGGTTGATTCAAGCAATTCAATTTTTGTCTGTCCCACCTTAAAAAACGCTGTTTTTACTTTTTGATCCTTTACCTCTTCAACAGCATAACATTTCAGTCCAAGTATTTCTTCAAAATATTTTGTTGACTTTTGCAGATCTTTCACCGCAATCCCGATATGTTCTATATGTGTTAATTCCATTCCTTACCTCGAAAAATTAATTTGATCTATAGACCAAACAATTTGCATGCCATAATACAAAATGTTACAATGCCTATTTTTTTTTGATTAAAGCATGAATAATAAGGATTTTTCCCATAAAAATTATCAATTATTTCCTTATTTCTCAGATGTTGGAATCATCTTTTCTTATATGATAATATTTATTGAAATATTAATAATAAATTTTAAATGTCTTCCCTATCCTCGCTTGCCCTTTATTACCCGGGCCGGTAAAGATGAACCAAATAGAAATTCAGGAAAAATCGCACTCATTATCGTAATCATAACTGACCGAGCCAGAGATAATGAAAAATTAAGAATTAACGATGAGGAATAGTATCTTTCTGAAAATTTCTATATTCATGTCTGTAAAAAAAATTTCGACTTCGATTGCGATTTGGATTTAAATAAGCGCCTCTATCCGGTTAATCTTTTCACTTGTTAATTTTTTATCATTAATCGCAGTTTTGCCCTTTTGCGTAGAATATAATTGCTTATAAAAATAAAAAAGCCTTCTATAATAAGAAGGCTTTCTTGTGCTCCACCTGTAGGACTCGAACCTACATCCCGATGCTTCGGGATAACAGCCGCGTGCTCACAAACTGATTTTGCCATTCACTAATTCAATGACTTTCTTTCTGCTTTTCCATCCTTTGACCAGACGTTCTGCTGCCATGGCCTCCTTTTTGGTGTAGTAAACTTTAGTGTATACAATTTTCCAAGGACGATAACGGGAAGTAAATCCTTTTTCGATCGAATTGTGAAACTCTAACCTTCTCTCAGGATTTTCTGAGTACCCCACATAAAATTTACCTGATGAAATCGATTCAAGTATATAAAGATAATACATTAAATACCCTCCTGAAAAAACGAGAAAACAAAATAAAAAAGCCTTCCGATAAAAGTACAGAAGGCTTTCTTGTGCTCCACCTGTAGGACTCGAACCTACATCCCGATGTTTCGGGATAACAGCCGCGTGCTCACACGCCTTCCGAAAACGGAAAAAGCCTTCCGATAAAAGTACAGAAGGCTTTCTTGAGCTCCACCTGTAGGACTCGAACCTACATCCCGATGTTTCGGGATAACAGCCGCGTGCTCACACGCCTTCCGAAAACGGAAAAAGCCTTCCGATAAAAGTACAGAAGGCTTTCTTGAGCTCCACCTGTAGGACTCGAACCTACATCCCGATGCTTCGGGATAACAGCCGCGTGCTCACACGCCTTCCGAAAACGAAAAAAGCCTTCCGATAAAAGTACAGAAGGCTTTCTTGAGCTCCACCTGTAGGACTCGAACCTACATCCCGATGCTTCGGGATAACAGCCGCGTGCTCATACGCCTTCCGAAAACGGAAAAAGCCTTCCGATAAAAATACAGAAGGCTTTCTTGTGCTCCACCTGTAGGACTCGAACCTACATCCCGATGCTTCGGGATAACAGCCGCGTGCTCACACGCCTTCCGAAAACGGAAAAAGCCTTCCGATAAAAGTACAGAAGGCTTTCTTGTGCTCCACCTGTAGGACTCGAACCTACATCCCGATGCTTCGGGATAACAGCCGCGTGCTCATACGCCTTCCGAAAACGGAAAAAGCCTTCCGATAAAAATACAGAAGGCTTTCTTGTGCTCCACCTGTAGGACTCGAACCTACATCCCGATGCTTCGGGATAACAGCCGCGTGCTCACACGCCTTCCGAAAACGGAAAAAGCCTTCCGATAAAAGTACAGAAGGCTTTCTTGTGCTCCACCTGTAGGACTCGAACCTACATCCCGATGCTTCGGGATAACAGCCGCGTGCTCACACGCCTTCCGAAAACGGAAAAAGCCTTCCGATAAAAGTACAGAAGGCTTTCTTGTGCTCCACCTGTAGGACTCGAACCTACAACCCTGCGGTTAACAGCCGCATGCTCTACCATTGAGCTAAGGTGGAATGTAAAACAATTTTTAAGAACAAAGTCATAAATAATTGAACGCTAAATATATAGACTGATCGACAAACTGTCAATAGACAGATATAAATTTATAAAAAAAAATTCACAAAAAAAGATTTTTTCTGCATAGAGTATTATCGCGAAGTGTGATTTTCACTCACTTTGGGATTGTTATAACTTTTCGAGGCTCGAAACCTCAATAATTCAACAACCCCAACGGGGTTGAATCTTGCAATGCTGATGAAGTAACTCCTCATGATTATAAAAAAGGCTCCATGAAGGAGCCTTGCCAAAACAATCTGTTTTATATACTCGTTATCTCAATTTCTCTAAAAGAACAGTCAACAACTCATCAATTTTCACCCTGGTCTGCTCCATTGAATCCCTTTCTCTCAGTGTTACCGTGTTATCTTCCAGAGTCTGGGTATCGACTGTTATGCAATAAGGAGTGCCCGCTTCATCCTGGCGGCGGTATCTTCTTCCTACCGCACCCTTGCTGTCATAAAAAACTTTAAGGAAAGGACGCAAATCAGCTTCAATTTTTTTAGCGATTTCAGGCATTCCATCTTTATTGACCAAAGGCAGAATAGCAGCTTTAATGGGGGCGAGTTTCGGATGAAAACGCAATACAACTCTGTTTTCACCTTTAACTTCCTCTTCATGATAAGCGTCAATAAGGAAGGCCATAAAAGAACGGCTGGCTCCCGCCGAAGTCTCAATAATAAAGGGGATATATTTCTCCCTGCTCTCTTCATCAAAATATTTCTGCGATTTACCCGAATACTCTTCATGACGCCCCAGGTCAAAATCGGTCCGGTTATGGATACCTTCCATCTCGCCCCAACCGAACGGGAACAGATATTCAATATCTGTGGCCGACTTCGCGTAATGCGCCAGTTTATCCTGCGGGTGATCGGCGTAACGCAGTTTGTCAGGACTCATACCCAGATCAGTATAAAATTTCAGTCTCGTTTCTTTCCAGAAATCGAACCACTTGTCATCTTCACTCGGTTTAACGAAATACTGCATTTCCATCTGTTCAAATTCCCTTGTGCGGAAAAGGAAATTTTTCGTATTGATTTCATTTCTGAACGCTTTGCCAATCTGCGCTATTCCGAAAGGAAGCTTCTGACGGCTCGCTCCCTGTACATTAAGGAAATTGACAAATATTCCCTGGGCGGTTTCCGGCCTCAGATAAATTGTATTTCCATCCTGCTCAACCGGACCAAGGAAAGTTTTAAACATAAGATTAAAACTACGCGGCGTTGTAAACTCACCTTTTGTTCCGCATTGCGGACAATTGGTTTCAGCAAGCGCTACCGGCGCTAAAGCCGAATTTTCAAACAGAACGGTTAATTTATCATTATTCTCTTCAAAAGGCCTGGTCAGCTCCCTGATTTTTTCCTTTATTCCCTCTTCTATTGATTCACTCTCCCTGAGAGCTCGTAATATTTTACCTTTTTTCTTATCTGAGATCGCGTCACTCAAAATATCAAGGCGATATCTTGCTTTGCATTGCTTACAATCGATCATCGGATCGGTGAAATTTTCCACATGTCCCGAAGCTTCCCATACCTTTGGATGCATTAGAATAGCGGCGTCAAGACCCTCAACATCCTCCCTGTAAGTCATCGCCTTCCACCATTCTTCTTTAATATTCTTTAACAATTCAACACCCAGCGGACCATAATCCCAGCATCCGTTCAATCCGCCATATATTTCACTCGATTGAAATACGAATCCTTTTCTCTTTGCCAGTGATACAACCTTTTCTACAATGTTCTGCTGATTTTTATTATCCTTTTTGATAGCAAACCTCAATAGCTGTTAAAAATTAAATAGCAAATATAATGTATTAATACCTTTTTCAGAACCGGATGATAATTTTTTTCAGTTCATTAACAAGAAGCGTCTTTAATGACCGGTAAACTTCCTCCGATAATGAATTCTTTTTTTTCGCGGCCTCAAGCAGACTCAGACTTCCCGATAAATAATCAAGTAAAAGCAGCCGGTCATGTCTCAAAGTTTCTATATGTCGTAAAACAGTTGAAATATCCCCACGCTCAATAGTACCCGATAAAGCCTGTTCCGGACTTTTTTTCATAAGATTCTCAAGCGTTTGTTTTACTATCGGTTTTGTCAGCTCAGCAGAAGAGATCATCTTCAATCCCGAATGACTGATTATTTTTTCCGCGTTAAAATAATTCGCCACCATAAAGTTCGATGTGAATACTCCAAGCAGATGGTAAGCTGTTTTAAGATCACCATCCAGTTCCACAGCATTTATCCCCAATAACCTCGCGAACTCCGATAAATATTGTCGTGTCTCCTTATCATTCGCTTCAACAGCGCCCCTGGAGCCTTTGATACTTAATTCAGCCCTTTCGGGAAATGTCTGCATAATATGCAAAGAACCGGCGGCGGCGCCCTGTCCTGAAAGAGTGCGCAATTCATCAGCCGGTTTCGAACCGGACAGATGTATATATAACTGATTTACAAAATCAAATTTAAACTTTGAAATCTGTTGAGATAAACCAGTTATTGAATCATCAGGCACAGCGAGTATAATTAACTCCTCTCCGGCGAGAGAAATCAAATTATCCGAATAATTCTCCAGGTTATTCAGTCGAGCAAGTTTTTCAGCAGATTTAATGTTTCTGCTGATAATATTGATATTTTTAAATCCGGCCTTTTTTATCGCCGGCACAAGGGACCAGCTTATTTTCCCGGCTCCGACGACAGCGATTCTTTTATTCAGATTCATAAATAACTGCTGAAAGATACCCGACAACTTCTGAGCGATCACCCGACGCCCTGCCTGAATCTATTCTCTCAATTACACGCGCTTTATTTATTCCTCTTGATTCCGCCGCTTTCATCAGCGAAACAATTCCCCCTCCTCCACAGGCTTCACATTTTCTATTTGTAAGGTCTTCAAATAATCCGCTGTAATTAAATAAATTTATATGATTTTCAACAATACCATCGAGATAAGCCGCGGTCTCGGCATTATAAAAATGGGACAGGTCCGAACTGACAACTACCATCACATCCTCCCCGAGTAGCGGCGCCAACGCGTCGGCAAGGCCATAAATGTATTCCACGGACTGATCTCCTATTACGACCGGGACAAATTCAGCTTCCGGAAAGAGATGCTGAATGAATGGAAGTATCACTTCGACCGCGTGCTCCTGATTGTGTCCGGCTGAATTAAGTTTGATCAGATCACTGCCCGAAAGCAGTTGCTCCCTCAATTCCTCATCGATGGCTATTTCTCCAAACGGTGTTGAATACGCGGCGCCGGGATAAATATTAATTCCGGGAAAATATTCCCTGTGACTGGGGGAAATAACTATAAACCGATTATATTTTTTTTTGAGCAATTTAAATGCGGCAGCCGCGGTTCTTCCCGAATATACATACCCGGCGTGAGGAACCACAATGCCCGCGATACCTTTATATTCTCCATAGTCGGCCGCGTCTTCCAGCATAAAAGTTATTTCTTTCCGAAGCTGATTTTCCGAACCTGGATAAAACATGCCCGCTACAGCCGCGTTCCTGATCTGGTTCATGTCTGCCTCCCAAGTTCCTTTTCTGAAAATACCGCGGCAGTAAACATTTCTATGTTCAGGACCCTCTCTTTCCAGTAATTATGAGGCAGTCCCGCTTTCTGACATAAAGACGAAAGATACTCTTTAAGGTCCATGTTATGCTCAACCGGCACCTGCGGAAGCAAAAGTCCCCGATAGCCTCCTTCCTCAAGTATCAGCCCATGTATTCCGATTTTAATATCCTCATATTTTTCCATTGGGAAGGTGGGAGAAAGCACAGATATTTCAATACTGATCTGCTCTTTCTCATCAAGGCTCAAAGGCATAAAACGGGGGTCATTTTTGGCTGCCTGAATAGCGGCATCCGCCACAAGACTATATAATGGACGGTAACCTTCAATATATCCGATGCAGCCTCTCAGGTTGCCATCAATTGTCAGAGTTACAAAAACACCGGTTTCAAGATTAAAAACAGGATGATTTTGTAAATCAGGCTCCGGCAGTTGAATATCATCAAAAAGCGAATTTATTGATTTCCGCGCGGTCGCAAGGAGAATTTTTTTTTCTTCATCCGATAAATTCATTTATATCATCCCCTTAATTTTATATATGATGACTTTCGTCTTTTCCCGGATTACAACTAAAAAATCTTTATAAATAAAGAATGTATCCGGATTAAATTTTTCAGTTTTGCTGTCAAGCTTAATATCCAGCAATTTTTCACAGGAATCAAGCTCAAAAGCAAAAAGTTTATGATCGAGATTTGTATCTTTTCGTAAATAATGTATTGAGGCGATAAGTATTTTCTCAAGTCTTATAACCTCAGTCCGCGGGAATACGGAACCTGTTGATTTATTAATTATATCATCAGTTACTCCCGGTTCTATCCCGGCAAATAGTTCAAATTCAGGAAAGTGATAATCGGAATAATCAGAAAGTTCATACGCTTTTTCATTCAGCTCTTTCCAATTGGCAGAATCTTCACCATCAGCCCTGGAAATTTCACCGCTGACTGCGTCAATAATATATTTCCTTTCTATTCCGCTTTCTTCCCCAACGCAATAAATCTTGTTTTTAATGGAAAAGTTATATTGAAGATGGGGATACCTCCAAACTTCATTCCCGGAAACAGTGTCCACGGCATAAATACCTGTATGCTCAGGCATATCCGGTTTCACATACTTGTGAAGAATAATATTCCTGTCATTAATTTCTTCTATGCCGGTCCAGAAATCATCGACCAGAGATTTCCGTATAAAGTTTTTTCTTCCGTCGCTCAGTTTCAGGGAGTGGAAATATACCTTTTTATCTGACGGATCCCTGGTTTCGATAACAAGATTATCATCATCCGAAACCAGGAGACGCCAGATCATTTTTTTATCACTAAATGAAAACAGTTTCTCTATTTTCAAAATAATTATCCAATCGGTTTAAATTTAGCTGTAAAATGTCGCAGCATCGGAGCTTCATATGTTATCTCATAACCTTTCAGCTCATTACGTTTTTTGTAGGTTTCAATCATCACCTCAGAAACATAATCTATATGGCTTTGTGTATATACTCTTCTGGGAATTGCCAGGCGTACAAGTTCCATCGGAGGAGATAACAGCTTTCCATCTTTTCCATATTTTCCAAACATAACACTGCCGATCTCAACGGCCCTGATTCCCCCTTCAATATAAATTTCGCAGGTGATTGACTGCGCGGGATATTGATATGGAGGAATATGAGGCGCAAAACGTTTGGCGTCAATATAAACGGCATGTCCGCCGGGGGGCTCAATGATCGGTATACCGGCGTCCAGCATTTTTTCACCAAGATACTCAGTGCTTCTTATTCGGTATTCAAGATAATGTTCATCAAGCACTTCTTCAAGTCCGCGGGCAATTGCTTCAAGGTCCCTGCCCGAAAGTCCCCCGTATGTAGGAAATCCTTCTGTAACAATAAGCAGGTTTCTGCACTTCATCGCCAGCTCATCATCATTCATCGAAAGAAAACCACCCATATTGACGAGAGCATCTTTTTTCGCGCTCATTGTCGCCCCATCAGCGTAAGAAAACATCTCCTGAACAATTTCAACTACTTTCTTATCCTGGTATCCTTTTTCTCTTTCTTTGATAAACCAGGCATTCTCGGCAAAACGGCAGGCGTCAAAAAATAACGGTATCCCAAATTTATCACAGACCGCGCGGACATCCTTTATATTCCCCATTGATACAGGCTGTCCCCCGCCGGAATTGTTTGTTATGGTTATCATTACCAGGGGAATATTTTCGACACCCTTTTCTTCGATAAATTTTACCAGCGCCTCAATATCCATATCACCTTTGAAATCGGCCCTTATCTCAGGATGTTTGCCGGTTTCATTCAGCAGATCGACAGCTTCGGCGCCGCTGAATTCCACATTAGCTCTTGTTGTATCAAAATGAGTATTATTCGGTATATATTTCCCTTCACCTCCAAGAATTGAAAAAAGTATTTTTTCGGCGGCTCTTCCCTGGTGAGTGGGAATGATATATTTATCTCCCGTGATTTTTTTTACTGCCGCTTCAAAATTGTAAAAACTTTTTGATCCGGCATAGGATTCATCCCCTTCCATAACTCCCGCCCACTGCGAGGCGCTCATCGCCGAGGTGCCGCTATCGGTAAGCAAATCTATCAAAACATCATCGGCGTGAATCAGAAACGGATTATAACCCGCTTCATCAAGTATTTTCACCCTTTCTTCTTTTGTGGTAAAGCGAATAGGCTCCACCGATTTAATTTTAAAAGGTTCAATTATAGTTTTCATTTTTTCCTCTGATTCCATTCTTTTCATTTTATTTACAAATAATTACTTTATAAATCTGAATAAAATCAAAAATTTTGTGTATCTTATTCAGTTGTTATGAAGAAAATCTTTTTTTCAAACGTCAAAATAAATATTCTTGAGGAAACTTGCTTTACCTGGCAATATCATCATTAATATAAATAGGAGAAAAATATGGAGGATTATAACAACAAGCCTCTCAATGAAGAAGAATTACCGGAAGATGAGGATTATGAACTCAGTCATACCGATAAACTTGTCGGGGTATTTACTGAGCCGGTGTCAATGTTTACAAAGGCTGCCCAGTTCCCGGCTCGCGCGATTGACTGGCTCATTCCGGTGATACTGGTGATTGTGGCCGCGATTTTATCAAATTTCCTTCTCATGAGTAATCCGCAGATTAAATACTCAGTAATTGAGAAACAGATGAGTATGGTTGAGAAAGGGCTTAACCAGGCTGTTGAAAGTGGTCAGATGAGCGAACAGCAGGCCGATCAGCAAAAAGAAACTATCAGAACCCAGATAGAGAAAAATATCGATAGCGGAATCCTTGTTCAGGCAGTTGGAATCGTTATTGTTTTTTTCATCATCTTTTTTATTATAGCGGGAGTATTTTTCTTAATAGCCAAGTTTGGGCTGAAAGGGGAAGGAACATATTCAAACGCTATGGTTGCCTGGGGCCTGCCCTATTATATCTGGGTTATCCAGATAATTGCCACGGTAATTATATCCCTCTCTATGGACCAGATGATAAGGTCCACAAGCGTCGCGACATTGCTTGGATCAGATACTGAAACATTTGTCGGATTTTTACTTGACAAAATCGACATACTAAGCATCTGGTTTTTTGCTGTTGTTTCAATTGGCTACGCTAAAATGTTTAAAGCAAAATCAGCGACTCCTTACTTCATTATGGTTTTCGGAATGTGGCTTGGATTTACAACTCTTCTCTTCTTCCTGGCTCAGCAGATACCATTCCTTAAATTCTTTATGCAGTAAAAAAAATTCTAATAATCCCTCTCACATAATCGAGAGGGATTTTTTTTACCCCTCTGTCAGCAATCCGGCAAGAAAATTACTACTCCGGGGATAATTCAAATGTCATAATCATAAGTTGGCGGAGCCGGAAGTGAAGAGTGGTTAGTGGAGAGTTGTTTAATTGATAATTGATAATTGACAATTGATAATTGACAATTGATAATTAAGGGATGACTCGTTTTTATTCTATTAAAACATCCTGATCATCATTCTTATCCTGGTAACCCTGCTTTTTCTGGGTCCATCAGCGAAATCCGAGGGAAATAATGCCCCGGTTAATAAGGCAATAAGGTTCAAATTTTGAGGACCTGCCATGCTATTAAGATTAAAGAATAAAGCTTTTTTTGAGTTTTTTCATGGGATTTGGTGTTCCGGTGATTTAGTGGCTTTTCTTCCACATCAATCAACGAAATCAGCGTATTCAGAAAAATCTGCTCTTCTCTTTTTAATTGTTAATTGTTCATTGTTCATTATTAATTGCCTTTTTTTCATTTTGCGCGGAATTTAACTTCTAACGCTTTAATCCCGTCCCGCAAACAAGATGAACAACCCAATCACCATCACCCAACCCGGTCATCATACTCTTACTCATACTCCTACTCAGATTTTTTAAATGATATTATGTGGATCGATATCAACAATCATTCTCGCATCCTTCGATTTTTCCTTCTTCTTATATTCAATCATTGTATCAAAGACAGCTTTTCTCAGCATCCTTCCGGAAGGATCATCATTTTTCATACTTTTAATCATTATCTGATAACGGTATTGATTTTTAATTCTTGCAATTATTGCCGGCGCGGGAGGAGTTACAAATAATTTTATCTTCTGTTCCTTCAATATTTCATAGAACCTTGTAGCGGCCCTTAAAGCGACAGCCTCCTCTTCATCTTTCATTTCTATGAGGCAGAGCTTCGCGAAAGGAGGATACCCCCCCTGTTCCCTCAGCGATAATTCACGGTCATAAAAAAGTTTATAATCATTTTTAAGTACATTTTGCAACACAAAGTTGCTCTTATCCTGAGTCTGAATAAGCACAAGACCGGGATTCTGACTTCTTCCGGCTCTTCCCGCAACCTGCGTAAGAAGCTGAAATGTTCTTTCATCCGCCCTGAAATCGGGCAGCCATAAGGTAGTTTCTGCTGAAATAACCCCGACCAGGGTAACATGCGAAAAGTCAAGCCCCTTCGAAACCATCTGTGTGCCGACGAGTATATCATATTCCCCTTTCCTGAAATTATTGAGCAAAGTGCTCAGCCTCCCTTTTTTACCTATTGTATCTGAATCGATACGCGCTATTTTCGCGTCGGGGAAATAATATTCCATTTCATCTTCGACTCTTTGAGTGCCGGTTCCAAAATACTTTAGGGAAATTGAACCGCAAACTGAACATGCTTTGGGAGATTTTTTAACCGTTCCGCAATAGTGACACTTTAGAATATCCTGGTTGATATGATAAACCATAGCCACCGAACAATTGGGGCACATTTCAATTTCACCACAATCCTCACAATATATCTGCGTGCTGAATCCCCTCCTGTTCTGAAGAATTATTATACCCTCATCAGCTTTTAATTTCGCGTTGATCGTATCCAGAAGTCTTTTTGAGAAAATATTCTTCATCCTCTTTTTTTGTCTTTCAGTCCTCACATCAACCAGTTCGATGACAGGCATTTTGGCGTTATCCACCCTGTCAGGAAGGTTAAGAAGTTTGTACTTCCCGTTTTCCGCGTTGTACATACTTTCCACAGAGGGGGTGGCAGAACCGAGAAGAACAGGAGCATCCGATAATTTGGCCAGAACAACCGCCGAATCACGCGCGTGGAATTTCGGAGTCTGTTCAAACTGTTTGTAGCTGCCGTCATGTTCTTCATCGACAACAATCAGACCTATATTTCTCAGGGGAGTAAAAAGGGCGGAACGGGGTCCGATCACAATTTTATATTTCCCTGCAATTATACCTTTCCAGGTATCAAATCTTTCCCCCGCCGAAAGACGGCTGTGAAAAACCGCGGTCTTTTCTTCAAATCGCTGGAAGAACCTGCTGGTTATCTGGGGAGTGAGCGATATTTCAGGCACAAGAATAAGGGCGGTTTTTCCTTTATCCAACGCTTTGGAGGCAAGTTCAATATATACCTGGGTTTTTCCGCTGCCGGTAACGCCATGAAGAAGAAAAACTTCAAATTCATTCTTTTCAATTTTTTCAGAGACAGTGTTAATTATTCCCTTTTGTCCTTCCGTCAGCTCAAATGTTTTCTTTTTTTCTGAATAAAGTTCTTCGGGCCTTCGCTCTATCTCTTTATCAATTATTTTTAATAACCCCTTCTTCTCAAGTGAATCAACCGGAGATTTTGATGAACCGGTCTTTTTTAATAAGTTGGCAAGCAGCGCTCCCCTTCCTTTTAAGGAAACAAGCTCAAGCATTATTTTTAGCTGCGCCTGCGAGGACTTTTCAATTTCCGGCAACATTTCAAAAACTATTTCAGGATTAACCAAAAGCTCGACAAACTTCTGCTTTTTCTCTTTCACTTTAGGGTCCATTATCTCATCCAGAATTGAGACAGCCCCCTCCTTCTTTAACTTTTGAAGAGGTGAATAAATATTTTTCCGGTTCACCTTCTTTTGCAGAGTGGCAATCGTATGGTTTTCTTTCTGGCTGAGAACCTCAAGCAAAGATTTTCTCAGGCCCGGCTTTAATGAAGAGCCATTCAAAAGTTCGGCGCAATATTCCATATCGCTGATTATTATTCTTTTCGATTCAATTTCCGTTCCATGAGGCACACTGTTTCTCATTACCTCTCCGAGGGAACAGAGATAATAATCAGCTATCCACTGGTAAAAAGGTATAACGGATTGATCAAAAACGGGGATTTCATCTATAACATCAGTCACAGGTTTTATATTATCCTGCTCTTTGATGTTATCATTTATTCCGGTTACAAAACCTGTCAGCACCCTTTTGCCAAATGGAACAACTACCCGTTTTCCCACAGCTATACTTTCCGCGAGCTCTTCAGGTACGGAATATGAGAAAGAATTTCTGAATGGTAATGGAAATACAACTTCGGCGTACATTTAAGACCAGTTTTTTAATGACAGCCGAAAAATAAAAAATACTGAACTAATTTACAGAATAATCGAGAAGGGTTATTTTTTTTCTTCCTGTATCCAGACGGGCTTTTGTGCCGAGCGGAAGAGTAAACTTATCGGTAACATGCCCGAAAGAAAGGCCGTATATAACCGGTATTCCCAATTCATAAAGCCTGTCATATAGAACCTCTTTGAGACTGAAGGATGATTTATCCTCCTCCTTTGGATCACAGTTTCTGAACCTGCCCAGCGCAATTCCCGCGGCATTTTTAAGATTGCCCGAAAGAATCAGTTGTGTCAGCATACGGTCAATCCTGTAAGGCTCCTCGCCAATTTCCTCGAGAAACAGTATTTTGCCGGTAGGATCGATATCATATTTTGTACCCATCAAAGAAACAACAATTGAAAGATTTCCTCCTGCCAGAATACCTTCCCCTGTTCCGCTTTTAATTGTGTATATATCTTTCTGATCTTCCGCTGAGGATACCAGTTCTGTTTCAGAACTCTCACCTGAAAGCGCCCGTGTAAAATAATTTACAGAAAATTCATTAAATGTGGAAATCCCCACCGGCCCGTGGAAACAAACCAGTCCGGTTTGTGAATAAATTGCGTAAAGTAAAGCGGTAATATCACTATAACCTGTAAGAACCTTGGGATTTTTCTTAATGAGCTCATAATCGATCATATCCAATATACGCGCGCAACCGTAACCACCCCTTGCGCAAACAATTCCGTCGACCGAATTATCTGAAAACATTTTATTTATTTCCTCAGCCCTTATTTTATCCCCGCCCCCTAAATATCCGTAACGGCTGAGTATTTTTTCACTGTATTTAACTTTATAACCAAGATTTTCCAGGTTGTTTACCGATTCCTGAAGTTCATTTTCATTTATAAAACTTCCCGGGGCGATAAGGCCGATTGTATCTCCCTTTTTCAGTCTCGGGGGTAAAATATTTTTAATTGTTTTTTTTGACTGAGAATGTAAAACCTGTGGCCCCGCAAGGCCCGCCGCGGTCAGCACAGAGGCTGATTTGAGAAAATTTCTTCTGTCCATTAGTCTATTCGTTAAAAGGATTTGTTAAAACATTTTCTTAAAAATATCAATTATTTTTTCAGCTTCCATATTCAAATTAACCCCTTTATCAAAAAGAAGCTTGTGTTCCGGGGCAAGCTCATCACCGGCATGCAGTAATACTATTTTAACATTTGCGCCGGCTGAGTCATTTTTTATCTTTTTCGCTACCGTATTCGCGTCAAAAATTTCAAGGTCATTTTCAAGCGCTACCATATCAGGTTTAACTTCACCGAATAATTTGAATCCGTCGGCGCCATTTTCTGCGGTGTGTATTATAAAAGCTGATTTGCCCGAATCCTTAATTTTTTCCGCGAAATCTATATCTTTACAAACAAGCAGCAAAGTCTTCATCTCTTGTGTATCAGAAGTTGACAGTTCCTGTTGCTCCTTTTTTTGCAGATCATCTTTTATCTTGCTGAATATTTTACGCAATCTTACTTTGGTTTCAGCATAAATTAACGGCTTTAACAAATAATCATAAACGCCCAGCTCTGCCATTTTTTTAACGGCGCTTCTTTCGTTATCGGCTGTAATGGTAATAACCGGCAAATCGGAATGTTTTTCACTTTTTCTTAATGTTTCCAAAGTTTCAATTCCATCCATAACCGGCATATGAATATCCATCAGAACAACATCCGGATTTTCACCCTCAATAGCTTTTAATCCCTCAGCTCCGTTAAAAGCGCTGATAACTGTGCAACCAAATAATTTACTCAGAAGCTTTCCAAGTAAAAAATTAGTATTCTTATCATCTTCAACTACAAGAACTTTGAACATACCATCAACCATTTTTGTGTTAATTATCGAAAAAAATGCCAGATAATTTAAAAATATATCCGCAATATAGAAAAATTGGATAAAATATTCTTATAAAGAAAGCCCGAATAAAAGCAGAAAATCATTTCTTTTTGTTTCAAGGCCTCCATGGATATTATTTAAATGGATAAAACCATAAAATATTCCTGATAAATAGCCGATAGTTTTCCTTTCAAATTTAACAATCAATTTACGCGAAGCTTTATATCGGAAGCTGATTTTTGAGAAAACTAATTCGATCTGTCGACGAGCTGATTGTAAAGAATGGTTCTATATGAAATTTAGTGGGTAAAGTAATAAAATAGCGGATAAAGATATGAATCAAAGATTCGCATAATGTCATGTTAGATTTCCGGAAACCAGCCCCTGGTCACCACCACCACAGAGCGCACGGCCTTGAAAAAAGTGGATGAGTCTTAAAGTCCCTCTTACCCCGACTGAGCCAGACGCTTTCAGCTTTCCATATCTTTATGCGTTTGCTGCTTTCGCCCTTTCAGGGCTCTGATAATGTCTTTGTTTTTCTTAACCGGGGCGTTGCCCCGGCCTGTTGCCTGCACCCTGCACCCTGCACCCTCTCAGGGTTTTGTATCCATCTGTGACAAACTGGAATTATTATTAGCGCTGAAAGCGCGACAATCAACAGCCCCGGGCAACGCCCGGGGTAATAAAAGAAAAAGTGTATTTAAGCCCTGTAGGGGCGGAAGCTACACGTCGGGATTATCCGGTTATACTTTAACAAAAGGTTTTGTTTAATTGTCAGGACCGACAAAAATTACCCACTGTATTTCACATAGAACCTAAAAGAATTAACACACCCTCACTTCCCTGTAAAATGCAGGTCAGAAAAAAAGCTTCCAATAGTTTTAATATTGTATCCTCACAATTAGATAATTCAAGACTAACAAATCAATGACGCCACAAAAATCCTGCTAATTATTTTTTTCCATGCTCTCCGTTTTTTGAGCTGTCTGAAAGTAATATTATTCATTTATAAAATTATTATCCCATAATCTGGCCAAACCAGAAGTGAAGTAACAAGGAGACTCATGGGACAAAATGAAGCTTTTGGTTTTACCCAAATATATACCAGATTGATAGTCATTCCGGTTTTTTGCGTCCTCAGTAAAAAGACCTTCCAGAGGCAGGCCGGAATCAAAATACCGGCTAAATTGGAGCTTATACCGCTGGCTCCGACTCCGTTCAGCTTCCGACTTAAATTTGCAAAAACTTTGCCCTTTTGCGTAGAATTTGACTTCATACGGAATAATCTCCAAATTTCGGAACATGAAATGGGTTAAAAATTGTTAAATTGTCGTTAATCGGATATTTCTACCAATTATCTATTGAATAATTATCCGCAAAAGTTTAGCTTTATCTTTATAATAAATTACAATTATAAAAGGAGAAACAATGAAAAGAGTACATATCTTAATAACAATCCTGTTGCTCGCCGCTTCAATTATTTTCGCCGAAGGAACAAAATATGGCGAAGAGATCACTCTGAAAGAAAAAACAGATATCAATACAATCCTTTCATCACCCGATAAATATGAAGGTGAAAAAGTTCTTGTTGAAGGTGAAATCGTTGAAGTCTGCAGCTCAAGCGGATGCTGGATTAAAATTTCAGATGAAAAAACCTCACGTATAATTACAGTTAAAGTTGAAGACGGGGTAATTGTTTTTCCTGAAAGTGTAAAGGGTAAAAAAGCCCTGGTTGAAGGAATCGTTTACGCTAAAGAGACCACACCCTCAAGCGGCGGCGACTGCGGCAGTAAAATATCATGCGGCGGATGCGGCGGTTCGAAATCAAAAATGACAAAAGTTTACCAGATCAAGGGACTTGGCGCTGTTATCAGCTAAATACAATTTATATCCGGGAGGCGCTTACCGCGCCTCCTAATCGCTTATCACCCCTCCAAATAATTTATTTTTATTCTTCATAGCGTAAAAATCTTTACCGGTCATTTTTATCCATTGAATTATTTCTCTTTTTTTGTTTAATATCTTAGGGAATTTTATTAATTCAGGGAGTAAAAATGAACAAAAAGACAGCGCGCATAATTTTATTTGCTATTTTAAGCTTAATCGCTATAATTACCACTATCAAATTTTCAGGTATCAATAAACCGGAAAAGTCAGAACAGGCAAAAACCTCGGGCGCTTATGAAGCGCTGAATTTATGGACAGACCAGAGAGCTTATCCGGATAAAGATATTCCCTCAGACAAATTTTTCAGGGAATTTGAAAAAAAGGCTCTTGAAAAAGCTATTAGAAAAGAAAATTCTCTCGATGGTGAATGGAAAGCTATCGGGCCAAAAAATATCGGGGGAAGAACTCTCGCCCTCGCGGTTAATCCCTTTAACAATAAGACTCTTTATGCCGGATCGGCAAGCGGCGGACTCTGGAGAAGTTTTACGGCGGGAGAAGGAGCGTCGGCATGGCATCGCATCAATACCGGCTATCCTGTCATGGCTGTCGGAGCGATAGCAATCCCGAATGACGACTCAAGCACAATATATATCGGCACAGGTGAAGTGCTGGCTTATCAGAATTCTACCGGGGGCGTTTCTGTCAGAGCAACGAGGGGCAGTTATGGAATCGGGATACTGAAATCAACTGACGCCGGCGCCACGTGGTCCAAAAGCCTTGACTGGACTTACCAGCAGGAACGGGGTGTGCAGGTTATTAAAATAAATCCTCTCAATCCCAATACAGTCTGGGTCGGAACCTCGGAAGGCATATATAAATCGGTTGACGCCGGAAACAACTGGACCAGAATGAATGAAACAATTATGGTAACTGATATCGCCATTCACTCTGCTGATACAAATAATGTTGTTATTGCCTGCGGTAATATGGGTTCCGCTGGAAACGGAATTTACCGCACAACCGACGGAGGAGAAACCTGGGTTAAAAAAAGCGCCGGACTTCCCTCTTCCTATGGCGGGAAAGCTTTGCTCAGCAGTTACAAATCTAACCCCGATATTATTTACGCGAGCATAGGAAACAGCCACAACTCCACATACGCGGCCACATGGTTATGCAAATCAACTGATGCCGGAGATACATGGACCACCGTATCAACCTTCGATTATTCAAGCTACCAGGGCTGGTTTGCCCATTTCGCCCTTGTGCATCCTGTAGACAGCAGAAAACTACTCGTTGCCGGGGTGGATGTATTTAAATCAACTAACGGGGGAAGCAGTTTTTCTCAGAAAGCTTATTGGAATCTCTGGTATCTTGGCCGGACTATTCCAGGTGAACCTGAAGGCCCGTCCAATTATTCTCACGCGGATCATCATTGTTACGCCGTTGACCCGTTTGATCCCGACGTTGTTTATCTCGGTAATGACGGGGGAGTATTTAAAACAACCGATTTTGGTGAAACATTCGACGGACGGAATGGGGGCTATCAGTCGACACAGTTTTATAACGGATTCACCAGCTCCCTCAGTGACAGCAATCTATCTATGGGAGGGTTGCAGGATAATGCCTCCGCTATTTATGATGGTCAGGAAGCCTGGATAAGAGTAATCGGAGGTGATGGTTCATGGACCGGAATTAACCAGGCCGATAATGATATATTATATGGATCATATCAATATCTTAATATGCAGAAGTCAACTGACGGAGGCAATAATTTTTACGGAATTCCATATCCTACCGAGGGTGAAGCCGGCTTTATCGCCCCATTTGTGCTAAGCTTCAATAATCCAAATCTGATTTACGCGGGCAAAACCATAGTTTATAAGAGTACAAACGGGGGAACCGAGTGGATTAAAACCAACCAGGGCAACCAATTAACACCCAATCTGCCAATTTCTATGGCTATCTCTTATGAAAATGATAATGTTGTATACCTGGCCGCGGCTCCCACTTCATCCAGGGCGCAGGTATTCAGAACCACAAATGGCGGGGAAAGCTGGGATGAAATCACTAACGGACTTCCCGACCGCTACCCTATGGAAATAGTTGTAAATCCAATTGACGATAATGATGTATATATTGCCTTTTCCGGATTTGGAACTTCCCATGTTTTTAAATCAACCAATAAAGGTAATGACTGGATTGATATCGGCGACGGACTTCCGGATGTCCCCACTTCGGCTTTGGCGATTGATCCCGACTATCCTGATCATATTTATGCCGGAACCGATCTTGGCATCTATGTTTCTTTTGACGACGGGTTATCATGGCAGCTATTCGATGAAGGGCTCCCGAACGCGACTGTAATTATGACTTTATCTGTCTCCTATTCCAACCGTATGCTCAGAGCAGCTACTCACGGCAATGGCGTATATGAGAGAAAAATGCCCAATATTCCCTCTTCAGTTCCTGCAGGTAACAGCAAACCGGAAGGTTTCGCGTTAAATCAGAATTATCCGAATCCCTTTAATCCGGTTACAAAAATAAGTTACTCAATTCCCGAAAGATCAAATGTGAAAATAAATGTTTATGACATAACAGGCCGCGAAGTAAAAACGTTGATAAATGAAATAAAAGAGGCGGGAAGTTATTCCGTTTCATTTAGCGGAGAAAATCTTGCAAGCGGCACATACATTTATACCATCAATGCAGGAAAATTTTACGGGGCGAAAAAAATGACACTCCTGAAGTGATGCATGAATTTTGGAGTCTGAAATGATCCTGCCAGGCGCACTGCTTTCGACCTAAGCCTTTTTGATGGCTTAAGTTGACAGCAGCGCCCGGGGCAGACAACCACACCACGCGGGCCGGAAAGGCTGTTCTGCGTCTGAATTGATACATAAAATTTGGAACTTTTTTCTGATTTAGATAATCTTGTTGCCCGGAAGGTGAAAAAAAAACAAAAATAAGATTCTTTAAACTTTTTTTGTTCACTGCCTGGCCGAAGGCGCCGAATAAACTTAAGAATGAGTTATATTGTGTACCTGACGGCATACCTAATAATTTCTTCTTCATTTTTCCTGCCAATATTTTACCCCTGACGGGGCAATGTTATACAATAATCATTATTTCTGTCTCGTTAGGGATCGCATATTGGTAGAAAAGAGAAAAGCAGGATATTCGGGGCGCCCTCAGGTACACCATATTTCCGTATGGTTATTCCATTTTCTTATTTCGAACTCACGTTAACTGTAATTCTTTAAAATAAAAAAGGCGCATTAAATGCGCCTTTTTTCAATAGTGTCGCTCTACCTGTTCGATATACCTGGCAAAGGTTACATGACTAAAAAGCATGTTTCGGTAATGCCATGAATAGAAAACAAAAGCCCGAAAAATGGCAAGCCATTTTTTCGAGCTTCAAGATGAGAAACCTAAAGCGGTCTTGGTTAATTAAACCAGTTCGACATCTTTAGCCTGAGGGCCTTTCTGGCCTTCACCAATGGTAAATTCGACTTTTTGGCCTTCTTCAAGCTTACGGAATCCATCTGCTACGATTGACTGATAATGTACAAATACATCTTCGCCATTATCGCGTGTGATGAAACCATAACCTTTTGCGCTGTCAAACCATTTAACGGTGCCGCTTTCACGTCCTGCCATGGCGTAACTCCTGTGAAAATTAAAAAAAGATTGAACAGGACTCTTGTAAAAAGGTGAAACTTTCTTAAAGATACTGCTCAAATAACAATTAAATAAATCCTTCGAAAAGGATTGCGGAGAGAGTGGGATTCGAACCCACGAACCAGCGGAGGCCGGTTACACGCTCTCCAGGCGTGCCAGTTCAACCACTCCTGCATCTCTCCGTGATTGAATGATTCTATTCTTCAGGACGATTCGAAAGAGTAAAAAGTTCTATAATTATCTCCTGTAAATCGTTCGTAAAACAAAATTATTCACAAAATAATAAGAAATCAGCCAAGATGGGCATATTTCGCATGTAAATATAAAATAATTAATCGAGGTACAAAAATTTTTTTTAAGATTATGTCAATTATTTGAAAATCGAATTTTTTCCAGGACATATTTAGTCGCCGGTAAAGTTATGTCAAATTCCACTCCTTTCTCGCTGCTGCTGTCAATAGTCAAACATCCTCCATGTATTTCAATCAGTCTTCTTGCTACAATTATTCCAAGGCGTTTACCAAGCTGATTCTGAAAATCTGTGTTTGATGGCTCATAATTTTCAATCATTTCTATCTGTTCTTTTGAAAAAAAGGCGCCTTTATCTTTTATATTAATTATCAGCCACCCGTTCCTGAAATGAGACCTTATAAAAACCTTTCCGCTTTTGGGAGATTTTTTCAACAGACTAAGCATCAGCTCAACAAATATTTTTTCCAGAAATTCCGGTGACATTACATCCAGCGAACCATTTTCCAAATCAATACTGATATCCTTTGATCTGTCCGATATTTTATTCAGTTTAATCAATGAGCCATTAATGATCTGGTTCGCGTTCTCGGTAATACCCGAGGCAAATGGAATTATTTTTGGATTCTGTAAATATAACAGACGCAGTTGCGAAAAGATCATATAATTTTCAATCATTCTTTGAAACTGTTTGCCCGAATGCATAATGGAAAATATTATATCCTTCACCTGATCGTTTTCATTTGATTTCGGATCATTCAGATCAAACTCGCCATAACCATGCCGGGCGAAAAATGAATTATTCATTTCCGAAGGCAGTTTTTGTTTGTAATGGAGGGCGGTTTCTTTTTCCTCCCCTTCGACTAAACCGATTATTTTCTCGACGAGCCTGTCGTGGTCATCATTAAATATCAACACCTCACTCTCATCATCTTCAGCGTAAAACTGATCATTCTCTGTAATAAATACCTTTTTTATCCCGGATACAGCATTGAGTTGATGCATATTACGGCTGCTTTGAATATCGGGATCATCCAGAATTACGATAATACTCGGTCTGATCCTCTCTATTCTTTTAATTGCCCCATCCAGTCCGCTGCACAGTATAATATTTACACTGCGCGAATTAAACCGGACGATGAACTCCTCATCAAATTTGTTCCCCGGATCGATTACTACAATCCTTTTCATTATGTCAACCTGCTTCATGAAAAATATTTTCTGATACTAAAATAATTCACCGAAACCTCTTCTTCTTTTAATTTCGATGAGCGCTTAAATTCATTCGACAAGGAAGCAGCTTTGAGGGATAAAGGAATTAACATTTTTTGTATATTTAAATCAGTTATTTATAATCACGGAGACAATATGAAAAAAATCATTCTGTTCACTATCCTGCCCCTGCTTTTTATTCTTTCAGGATGCCAGATAAGTGAAGAAAAAGCCGATTCCTTTTACAAAAACGCTCTGGAATATAAAAAACAGAGCTCGGAAAACTTTGATAAAAGAGAAGATGCCCTCTTCTTTTTCCTCAAAGCATCGGAACATCCAAAATATCAGACTGCCGAAGTGGCAAACGGTATTTATACAAACGCGGCCCAGCTTCTCGCGAAAAAGGGTAAAAATATTGATTATGACTCAAA
>CAXXGF010000042.1:0-29190 GCA_963677445.2 Melioribacteraceae bacterium
TCGTCTCTGATAACGATATCTCTGAAATCCATTGAAGAAGCCCCAACCGATAATGAATCCCAGGTTTCGCCATCATCAGTGGATTTTATTATACCGCGGGCGCTTGTGCCGACATAAATATTATCATCATCATCAATGGCGACTTTCCAAACCCAGTATCCATTCTGAAGATTTTCCCATGTCTGGCCTTCATCGGTGGATTTGAAGATCCCTGCTCCGCCCCAGTTGCCTGAGAATATAATTCCTTCGGAATTCATATCAAAAGAGTAGGGGAATGAAGTGAAACCTGTAACCTCCATTTGCTGCCACACATTTTCCTGCTGGAAGAAATTATTATAATAACCGATGATTTCTTCCTGAGTGGGGGCAAAATTAAGTATAACAAGATCATCAATAGCGCCGTTGAAGAATTTCTGTCCTCCATTATCGCTGGCCGCGGCGAGTGGACGGCTGTTCTGACGTAAAGCCCCGCTGACTTCTTTGCTGTTTTGTAATTCGGCATTAACATAAAATTTCATAATGCTGCCATCATACGTTAACGCCAGGTGATACCATTCTCCAAGCACCGGACGTCCGTGACCCCATTCAATATCATAAGCTTCCTCTCCTATCGAAACGGTCGCTTTCCAGCCCCGCCAAATATCCATCCCGAGCGAATGGCCATCCCAGTCACCCTTCTGGAAAATTTTGGCTGTTTTATTTACTTCAGCCTTAACCCAGGCCGCGAGCAGAATTTCATCATCAAGCGGAAGATTCTCTGTGCCGGGGAATTCTATATACTGATCATCACCGTTAAAATGGAGCGCCGAGCCACCTTTACCGTCAATCCATTCAGCTCCGGCGATAATATTTCCTGAAAGTTCACCCGATTCATCTTTTATTGTTGTGCCTTCTCCTTCATCGAGATGGAAAAGCAGGGCCATGTTATCGTAATTCTGGTTAGCTGGTTTCATATCCTGGTAGCGGGCCATAATCTCTTCATCAGTCAGTTGGTAATTTGAAAGGCGCACTTCATCAATTATACCATAAAAGGTTCGTGATGGATATTTATGATCACCAATAAGCAATGGACTTTCGGTCGCGACTATCGCTCCGGTAAGTGTTTTAACCTGCTCTTTGGTCCCGTTTACGAAAATTGCCATCTCCTCATCGCTGCTGCTATAGCGGCCCGCAACATAGTACCATTTGTCTTCCTCGGAGAGGTGAAGGATTGTATCCATTTGCGGCCGTTTTCTGTATTGATCGCGAATTCAAATTTGGTATTGTTTGAATTATGTTGTATTTGGTATTGCCCGTCTCCATCCTTTGAAATTATATTCGCGTAAGAGTTTGCCGTTGTCGGGTTTTCATTCCATTTTATCCAGGCTTCGATAGTTATAGCGTCGGAAGGATTCAGCAGATCATTATCTCCGATCGTAACATTCTGATCCTGGGATGAAAATTCAAGCGCGCTACCCGAGACCGCGTCATTTGTCCATGAAGCGCCGTGAACAGCGCCGATAAGATTATTCTCGCTGTCTATTGTCGTGCTTCCGCTTCCTTCATCCATCTTCCAATACGCGAGCACCTCCTCTACAGGCTGAATGGTCGGAAGATAATTCTGGTAAACCTGCAAAACCTGGTCGGCGGTCAAATACTTATTGTATATTGTCACTTCATCAATTGTGCCGTCAAATCCAAAGTATTTATAAGCGTTATTATACTTTTGATCCAACTGGCTTCCGAGCATAAGTTTACCATTTGTTATGCGGGGATTATTATGAGGATTGAGATTTTCCGAGTCAAACTGCCCGTCAATATATATTCTCATAACATCGGCATTCCATGTAAACAACACATAATACCATTGATTTAACGCGAGTTCAGTTGGAGAATCTACGGTAATATCACCGCTGTTGCTGAAGAGGCCGCCGAGAAGTTTTTTCCCGCCCGAATCAAACTGAAATGAATAAGCTTCGTCGTTCCAGTTTTTTTTGTGTCCTTTATGTACAAGTCCCGCATAAGGAAGCCATTGATCGAGTTTGATCCACATTGCGATTGTTCCTTCGGTTGTCAGATTAAATCTGTCATCTTCATTTACCTTTATTCTGTCGGCATATCCATTCGAAACCAAAGCCGCTTCAATGTGTCCTGCTGTCCAGTTCGGGCCGTTTATCCCTGCTTCTATGCCGCCGACAGCGTCGTAAGTTTTGTTTCCATCTCCTTCGTTCATCTTCCAGTTCGCGACCGGGTTTACCTGGGAAAAAATCATCCCGGAAAATAAAAAGAGAATAAGAACCGTTAATATTTTATTCATTTTAACCTCATTTGGTTTAATGTTTGCCAATTCTAACTGAACCGGAATATAATAAAAAAAAAGTAAATGATTCTCGTTTGTCGCCCTGGTTTTCTGCTGAAGATTATTAAAATTGATAATAATCACGAATTGATTGTTTGCTTTTTGAAGAATACTCACTTATATTGCACAGTAAGTCCAAAAATAATGGACATACTATGCAGAAAATGTCAGTTGTAAAAAAAATCAGAGAACATATTTCAGGGGAAATATTTAGCTATCTTCAGTTAATGGAGGCGCTTAATCAATACAAAAAACCGCGGGATGTCGTAACAAGGCTGACCAGGAACGGTGATATAGTCAGAATAAAAAAGGGTTTATATGTATTCGGGGAAATATGGAGGAAAGAATATATATATCCTGAGCAAATCGCCAATTTAATATACGGACCATCCTGTGTGAGTCTGGAATATGTGCTCTCTAATGCCGGAATTATCCCTGAAAAAGTAAAAACAATTGGTTCTATGTGAAATACAGTGGGTGATTTTTGTCAGTCCTGACAATTAGACAAAACCTTTTGTTAAAGTATAACAGGATAATCCCGACGTGTAGCTTCCGCCCCTACAGGGCTTAAATACACTATTTCTTTTATTACCCCGGGCGTTGCCCGGGGCTGTTGATTGTCGCGCTTTCAGCGCTAATAATAATTCCAGTTTGTCACAGATGGATACAAAACCCTGAAAGGGTGCAGGCAACAGGCCGGGACAACTCCCCGGTTAAGAAAAATAAAGACATTATCAGAGCCCTGAAAGGGCGAAAGCAGCAAACGCATAAAGATATGGAAAGCTGAAAGCGTCTGGCTCAGTCGGGGTAAGAGGGACTTTAAGACTCATCCACTTTTTTCAAGACCGCGCGCTCTGTGGTGGTGGTAACCAGGGGCTGGTTTCCGGAAATCAAACATGACATTATGCGAATCTTTGATTTATATCTTTATGCGCTATTTTATTACTTTACCAACTAAATTTCATATAGAACCAAAAGGGTTCTATGTGAAATACAGTGGGTGATTTTTGTCGGTCCTGACAATTAGACAAAACCTTTTGTTAAAGTATAACCGGATAATCCCGACGTTTAGCTTCCGCCCCTACAGGGCTTAAATAGGGTGTACTGAAAAAGTGTTAAGTTATTGTAATAAAATAATATAGAAGGATAAAAAGTGGCAAAAGTGCAAGGAAATTAATATATTGCAATAAAAAAGCTTGCACTTATGATAAAAACAGAAAACACAAAGCAGATAGAAATATTTGAGTTTCAACACCCATTTGAAGCAGACTTGGATCCAGAGAACCGCTGGGTGAAATTGTCAAAACTAATGCCATGGGAAAAGCTGGAAGAAATCTACTCAAGGAACTTTGACAAAAAACATGGAAGATATGCCAAAAGCGGCAGACTGGTTATCGGCGCTTTAATACTGAAACACAAATATGGATATAGTGATGTAGAAATATTAGAACAGATAAAGGAAAACATCTACATACAATATTTTCTGGGATTTACCAGTTTCCAGAAGGAAGCGGCATTTGATCCAAGTCTGATGGTTCATATACGGAAGCGAATGGGATATGAGCAGTTTGATGAAATGACAGAAGAGATATTAAAGATAGTAGAAAGAAATAAAAAGAAAACCGAAGTCAAAGCCAAAGCTGCCGATAAAGATAAAGAAGAAGAACCACCAGAATCAGGAGAAGAAAAAGAGGAGATAAGCAAAAATCAAGGAAAACTGATACTTGACGCGACAGCAGCTGAACAGAAAATCAAATATCCGACCGATCTGGATTTGCTAAATGAAGCAAGGCTGATAAGCGAAAACCTGATAGACATACTATACAAAAAAACAGATTTGACTAAAAAGCCGCGCAGCTATCGACAAAGAGCGGCAAAAGAATACCTGTCAGAATCGAAAAAAGGCAATAAAACACACAGAGAGATCAGGAAAGCAGTAGGGAAGCAAATCAGATATTTAAGAAGAAATATCAAGAGTATTCATAAATTATTAGATATGTTTGAAGGGAAGGAATTCCCATTAAACAAAAGAGAGCAGAAACAATTTTGGGTAATACAATTGCTCTACAGTCAACAGGAAGAAATGTACAAAAAGAAGAGCCATCGAGTATCAGACAGAATAGTAAATATAAGCCAGCCCTATGTAAGACCAATAGTCAGAGGGAAAGCAAAATCTAAAGTGGAGTTTGGAGCAAAGATCGGCGTATCACTCATAGATGGATTTGCGAGGATAGATAACTTAAGTTGGGATGCGTATGATGAAGGAAGCGATATGGAATATCAGGTTGAGAAGTATTATCAGTTTTACGGCTATTATCCGGAAGTAGTAATAACAGACCTCAAATATTTAACAAGGGCGAATAGAAAATATTTATCAGAAAAAGGAATAAAAACCAATGGCAAGCCATTGGGCAGGCCAAAGGAGAAAGAGATGGAGGAAGAAAAGCAAAGAAGGAAAAAGGATAATGCCAAACGCTCCGAAATAGAAGGAAAGTTTGGACAGGGAAGAAACGGATACGGGCTGGGTGAAATAGGGGCGAGGAGACAGGATACATCTGAAAGTTGGATAGGAGCAATCTTTTTTGTGATGAACATTGTCCGTTATGTAAAAATAATGGACAATTTATTTTTGTCGTTACTAAAATACATTATAAGAATTATGAAATCGCTATTTATGAGAACAATATTAGAAAATATCAGACAAATAATGAACCACACTGCTATTACAGGCAAATTTACCTTTGCATAAATTCAGTAGACCCTAAATACACTTTTTCTTTTATTACCCCGGGCGTTGCCCGGGGCTGTTGATTGTCGCGCTTTCAGCGCTAATAATAATTCCAGTTTGTCACAGATGGATACAAAACCCTGAAAGGGTGAAGGCAACAGGCCGGGACAACGCCCCGGTTAAGAAAAACAAAGACATTATCAGAGCCCTGAAAGGGCGAAAGCAGCAAAGGCATAAAGATATGGAATGCTGAAAGCGTCTGTCTCAGTCGAGGTAAGAGGGACTTTAAGACTCATCCACTTTTTTCAAGACCGTGCGCTCTGTGGTGCTGAAGACCAGGGGCTGGTTTCCGGAAATCTAACATGACAATTTGCGAATCTTTGATTTATATCTTTATGCGCTATTTTATTACTTTACCCACTAAATTTCATATAGAACCTGATTTTATTTCACGGTGAACAATCAGGATGATTGTTAAATGCTGAAACCCGGCAAGAAAGCCAAAAAAAGTGGGATGCCCCAATATTCCATTATTCTATCACTCCTCTTTTCAAGATAAAAGTTAGCCTTTGATTAAGAGAACTATTTCAGGCGCCGCTTCGCCCTCATGGGTATTTTTTCACTTGTACGATAATATTTCGCTATTTTAACCTGTGTTGTGACTGCATACGGAGTAATTATAGACTAACTGATCCGGGATATAACGTTTCCGCTGCTTCCGGGCAGTGTCCTTCCAGCCTTAGAAAATCCGCCGCGATGGATGTGTTATTTTCTCCTTTAAAATAAAAACGGCATGCCGAAACATGCCGTTCTGAAAATTTATATTACAGGTTCGATGAAATTATTTCATCAGCATCATTTTCTTGGTTGTGCCGAATGACTGTCCATCAACGCCTGCTGCTTCGATTGTGTAGAAGTATACACCACTTGAGAGCTGTGACGCATTAAAGCTTACTTCATGCAATCCTAATTCAAACTGACCGTTAATCAGTTCCGCTACCAGCTGACCAACAACGTTGTAAACTTTTACGCTTACTTTTGCTGCTACAGGAAGAGCAAATTTGATCTTTGTAGTCGGGTTGAACGGGTTAGGATAGTTCTGGCCAAGGCTGAACTCTGTCGGTACAAAGTCAACTTCAACAGTGTTGCTGTATGCGTAGGTTCCATCAAAGTCAACCTGTTTCAGTCTGTAGTAATATGTACCTGATGTTGCATGATGATCAACAAAGCTGTAGCTATGCGCTTCAGCGCTTGTTCCGTTTCCATCTACAAATCCGATTGAAGCAAAGCTTACATCGTCTGAGCTTCTTTCAACTTCGAAACCTTTATTGTTGGTTTCTGTTGCTGTTTCCCAGGTAAGTTCAATTTTTTCGCCTGCTACGTTAGCCGCGAATGTTGTGAATTCAACCGGTATAGGACCTGTGTAAGCGATTGATACATCCAGTGATGTAAGCGATGCATTGGTAACAACAACATCTTTTGTTTCACCATCCATGATAGTTTCACTTACAATTGTTCCGCCGAACGGATCCTGAACTGTCATTTCGATAGTTCCCGATACTTCAGGAATAGCGATTGTAGCTGTGAATTCAGTTCCTGTTCCGAGCTGCCACTTAATTTTATGTGTAACAGTTCCATTCATGTTGATATCGCCTGTGCGGAAATCATAAAGTGAAGCCATTGACGCGTCAGGGAGTACCATTCTTGAATCGAAAATACCAGCGGGAGGAGCCGGGGGAAGTTCTGCTTCCATAAGGTCCGCGTCGATACCATCTGTTGCGTTAGGATCGATACCAACCATCATGTCATAAGAAGCGTTTCCATCTGTAGCGTTGATTGCTATTTCGAAGAATGCTGCTGTGTTGTTAACTTCAACAGGTGATTTTTTGGTCATGTTGAACATCATAACACCATCGCCTGAAGATTTGATCCAGTATCCCTGTCCGGGAACGAGATCAGTTGGGTTGAAGTAACCTGTTTCGCCGAATCCGAAGAAGTTAGAGGCAAGAAGACCAGTGGGATCAGTTGTAATACCTGAAACTGTTACATCATATTCATAACCACCGATCATATTCCAGCCTTCAGCGATTGCAACAGGAGTCATAACCGGCATACCGGTCATATCATGTGATGTTGCAGCGTCAAATTTGACCCAGTAACCGTCGCCGGTAACAAGGTCGGAAACTGTTGTGTAACCATTATCAAATGCGAATACGTTGGAAGCGGCATCAGGGAAAATATTTGCTACGGACATATCATCCATATCAACCGGGCATGATACCATATTCCATCCACCCAATGCGGGACAGTTAACAGTAATCTGCTGTGTATATTCAATAACAAGTGAAGTAAGGGCTGTGTTTGTAACAGTAGCCATATTTTCAGCTTTCATGTTAACATTTACAAGAGTGCCTGTAAGAGCATCTTTAATTACGAATGATCCATCAGGAAGATTATCAGGATTCCATGTAAGAGTAATCGGATATCCGTCAGCGCCTGGCTGGAATTTAACTGTCCAGGTAATTTCTTCCTGTCCTTCCATACGCAGGTCGATAAGTGAAGATATTGTTGCGTCAGGGAAGACCAATCTTGTATCAAATACACCTGTGGGAGGCGCAGGAGGCAGTTCGAGTTCGCCAAGAGCTTCGTCGATGCCGTCTGTAGCGTCAGGATGCGTGCCAAATGTTACTGTGTTGCCAGATCTTCCACCGACATCAGCAACGCTAACGTCACACTGGAATCCGACAACCGGGCCAGGTTCGCCAGGAACAGCAAAACCGCAAACTTCGACGTCGCCATAGAAATAGCCTTTAAGTGTTGTTGCGCCTGTAGCAGGATCAACAGTTCTTAATTCACCGCCGCCATCATAGTTGTAAGCGGCCATATAAAGTTGACCATCAGGAGTGAATTCCATATCCTGCGCGTATGAAGCGTTAAAACCAACAGAGCCGATAATTGTTGAAGCTCCACTGCTTTTGTTGACCATATAAAGATTATCATCAGAAATGTCAACAGAATAGAGATTACCTGAAGCGTCGCAAGCGAGGTTAATCGCTGTTGACATACCTGTTTCGCCAATCAATGTAAGAGCGCCTGTGTTAATGTCTACAGTATAAAGCATAGTGGCGCTTATTCCATAAAGCGTGTTTGTTGTATGGTCCCAGGTTAAACCATTAAGATTCGTTGCTACATTACCGATACTTGTTAGGGCTCCGGTTGTAGGGTCTATAGTGTAAAGCGTTCCGCCAACAAGGTTATCCACGTCATAATACGAACGGCCATACCATACACCGTCACCATAAGCGCCAGCGCCGATAAAGTTATCTGCGGTTGTAGGAGCTAAGAAGTTAATTACATCAGGAGTCTGGAGGAAGAAGGTCATCGGGCCTTCGCCATATACTGAAGTAGGATCATAAGCGAGATATGCATAAGCCAATGTAAGGTTTTCAACACTTACTATTGCCTGAGGAGCGCAGTCGTTATCAGAATTTTCGTCGCCTGTAAGATTTGTACATGCGTCAAATGTGTACTGGCCAAGAGTTGCGTTCCAGTCATCAAAAGTAACTTCAGCAGTTGTATAAGCAGCAAGATCAGTTACTGTTTTTGTTGATGTGTAGTTTCCATTATCAAGAGTTACATCAAATGTCTGAGCATTCATTCCGAAGTTTTTAACTACGGCTTTAGGTGTGAATGTTCCCGGAGTAACAATAGCGGGAATCATAATTTCTGTTACACCAACGTCAGCGAGTACAGGTGTTCCGCCTACGTTAACTGCGTAGTCTTCTGTTTCACCATAGCTGTAATTTTCGCACGGATCGGGAGCGCCGTTCCATTTGTCAGTAACACGGAAAGTTGTAACGCCTGGCATTGCGTTGCCCGGGCATGTTACGTCAGCATAGTAGAATCCTGAAGGATCAACATCTTCAGCTACAATAACTACTTCATCATCGTCCCAAATATAGTTTTTGTTCCAGTCGAACCATGCGTAAATGTATTCACTTCCATCTGAAACGACTGAAACGCCAAGTTCTTTTGTTTCGCCGAGGCCTATAACAGCAGCAGCAACTGTAGATGTATAGTCAGTATAGTATGAACCTGCGGAAGTATTGTTGATTCCGCCAAAGGTAACAGCGTCAATATATTCATATGTGAAGCTATTTGACAATGATTCACAATAGACGGGTTCCATACATGTAACGGTTGAAGCTCTCAGGTCATTGCCTGTATTTTCGTCACCTGAAAGAGCTGTCCATGCTTCAAGTGTATAATCGCCAATAGTTGAAAGATCAACTGTTGTAGTGAAAGTATAAGAAACAACTTCGCCGGCGCCGATTGATTCATTGTATGTAGTAGTTTCAACAGTAGTTCCGTCAAGTGAGAAACCAATTTCGAAACCTGACTGCGCGGCTGTCCCGTAGTTTTTGATGTTTACGGTTACTTCTTCAGCATTGGTAAGGTTAACAGCTGATACAGGTGATGTAATAGCGTTGATACCAACATCATTTGTATAAGTAACGAGAGAATACATCTCGAGACCTAATACATAAGTACCCTGAACACATGCTAAGTAGTAGAACATTCCATCTTTTTCATAAGTTGCGCAACCACCTGAGGTACCGGTTTGGTCGAGCTCATACTGGTTTCCTGTAGACAGACCTGTTGAGGGATCCCACTGTTCAACCCATGAGCCGCCGCCTGTGGTTGTACCGGCATTGAGCCAGAGCCACGGACCGTCATCAGCTTTGTTATCATAAGCGAGACCATAAATTGAAGGAACACCGGTAATTGTACCGATTGTAGAGCCTGAACGGTCTACAAGGATAATATTTGATGACCAGTTGTTTGTATAGAAAGCATCAGCGTCATCATTGTAAGCCATTGCTCTACCAGCGTCGCCTGAGAAAGAAATAGTTCCATGTGAGTTACCGTCTCCGTCGAAAATGTATATAGGCGAAGCGGCGGCGGCGCCATAAAGATATTCACCGTCCCATGCCATGTCGCGTGTTCCGCCATGTGGGAGGGTAATAGTTTCAATAAAAGCGCCTGTGGCAAGATCATATTTACACATATATTGTGATATTGTAGCATCCCAGGCAGTTGCGTAAATAGTTACGCCATCTGTTTCAATGCCTGCCAGGCCTGTAACACCTGAAGCTGTTTCAATATCATATGCGAATACCTGATCCCAGAAATTTTCTGTCGCGCCGGTGAATGTACCTTCACGTACACCTTCCGGAGCTACATCTAAAGTCGGGCGTGCTAAAACGGGTCTGTCTGTAAAGGATTGTTTCTGCATTTTACCTTCGTAAGCGTCCTGTGCAAAAACGAATGTGCATGACAACAATAGCGTCATGAGAATTGTGGTGATTTTCCTCATTGAAAATTCTCCTTATTATGTTAGAAAATTATTCCTGAAGGTACAATTACAACAATACAGGAACATTATTCAGGCAAGAATTACTTGCATTTGGCTGTTAAGTCACAGTTGTGACTATATTTACTGTTATTTTGTTGGCCCTTGTACCTCCTCTGTTTGTTATGAATCTGTTAATTAATATCATTATTGGAAAAGCAAGTTAGTAAATTAATTTTAAATTTTTAAAGTGTTTTACAAAAATATTTTTCCTTTTACAGATTTTTTTTATCACTTAAAGTAAAAAAGTCTATTTTACCGCAGATTCGGCAATTTCAATTGTATTTCTTTGGGGAGAAATTTTACATGATATTCCGAAGGGAATGGTCAGATTACCCTGGATATGTCCATGACGCAGATTTTTAACCACAGGGACATTAAGCTTTGAGAAATAATGGTCGAATACTTCATCAATTGTCAGCCCCTTTTCATCAGTGCCTTCACAATCTTCAAAGCGGCCGAGTATTAAACCCTTTATATTGTCAAATACGCCGGCAATATCAAGCTGATTTAACATTCGGTCAATTCTGTAAGGCTCCTCTCCCACATCTTCCAGGAACAATATTTTCCCTTCGAAACCGGGAATATATTCACTTCCCATTAATGATGTAACAAGAGCGAGATTTCCACCGGCAAGCGGACCTTCAACATCTTCGGTTCCGGTAAAAACAATATCCTCTCCCTCCGGATTTTCCACTTTCCCGAAAGGTTCGGCGTTTTTTGTGATCTTCCAAAAATTTTCTTCCGTGTAGCCATTCACTTCCGCGTAAAAATCAACCGCGGCCATGGGACCGGCAAAACTTACAAGACCGGCTTTTTCATACAGCGCAAGCTGCAATGCGGTAATATCACTATAACCGACAAATATTTTGGGATTGTTTTTTATGAGGGTATAATCTATTGATTTCAGAAGCCTGCCTGTTCCATACCCCCCCCTGACGCAGATGATCGCTTTCACCTCTTCATCAGCAAACATCTTATGGAAATCTTCAAGTCGTTCAGAATCAGTTCCGGCAAGATAACCGTAACTTTTGCCCACATTGTCTCCGATCTTCACTTTGTAGCCGAGTTTTTCAAAATAACCGGCTCCTTTTTTTATCCTCGTCAAATCGGAAGGGCTTGACGCCGGAGAGATAAACGCTATTGTATCTCCCCTGCTTAATCTGTTCGGTTTTATTATATTTTTATTACTGTAAATACTGGACATATAATCAATATAAGAAATCTTTCAGTAGTATGCAAAAATTATGTTATCAGCTTCATTATTCATTCCTGAAACACAAGCCAAAGATAAAAGATTTATTTATTTTTCTCAATACCAAATTGTTAAATAATTTTATTTTTTTATGGTGTGACAATAATCATAATGATCCTCCGGGTTTGATAATTTCTCTTATACACCTTCTATAAGAGAAGGGATTTATTCCGCCGGCATTAAGTCTGGATATATCCATACTGACATCCGCCACTTTATATATCCCTTCAACATCGTCGAGGGAGTTTTCAATAACCAGGGAACTGTCAAAACCGGCTTCTTCACATAAAATTCTTCCCATTTCAGCCCTTGAAAGTCTGTCAGGTCCGCCAAAGTTATATATTCCCGCGGTAATTTCTTTTTCAGCTATTTCTCCTATCATCCTGACTGCGTCAAAAATGGCCAGAGGTGTCCTGAACTGGTCACCAAATAACCTTGTCCTTTTGCCTGAACTGAAATTATCATACATATACTGGAAATGATTCACCACATGGTCTTTGCCAATACCATACATCAGCGCGCATCTTAAAATTATATAATCATCCAGCGACTGTGAAATCTTGACTTCACCCATTAGTTTTGTTTCGGCATAAAGAGATACCGGAGCAAGTTTTGCCGATTCTTTGAGCATCTTCCCCCTGTAACCGGCATAAACAAGATCGGATGATATATATATCATTCTGCATATGCCCCGGCAAAATTTCGCTATATTTTCCGAGGCGCTTACATTTGTCCGGTAAACTAATGCCGGATCAAGCCGGTCAGCTTCGGCAGGATTTGCCACCGCCGCATTATGAATTATTACATCGGGCGAAAATTTTTCCGCCGCCCGGTTAAAAGCTTCAAAATCGTTGATATCAACTGACTGCTTTTTTACACCTTCTATTGAACTGCCATTATTCCGGAATAATGCGAGCAGATCATGTTTGTTTTTCAGTTCTTTCGTAAGATAACGGCCAAGCAATCCGCCGCCGCCGGTTATTAGTATTTTCATGGCAGGCAAATTTTTCCTAAAATAGTTTCTTTAACAGCGCCTGTAACATTAATAATATTGGAACTGTTCCCCGATATTGTTTCATTTGCCAGAACAGCAAAACATACAGCTTCTTTCGCGTCTGAAGGAATTCCAAGGTCATCGGCTGTTGTAACATTAACTTCCGGTCCGAATAATTCCGCGAGATGTTTCATTATAAATTTATTATATGCTCCGCCGCCGCTGACAAATAACTCCTCAATCTTTGTACTGTTTTTAATAAATTGCTGATAATTCTCAAATATTGTAAGAGCTGTATAATAACTGAATGTGGAAATGATATCAGCCGGCTCAGCTGCTGTTACCCCATCTCTTACACGGGCGATAAATTTACTGTCATATCTCTCTCTTCCTGTCGATTTGGGTGGCTTCAAACCGGGATATTCATCAACAGCCCTGATTCTTTCCAGCAGTTTTTTATCAATTTTCCCCGAAAAGGCGATATCACCATTCGCGTCAAAAGCTTTGTTGAAGAATTCCTGCGTCAGTGTGTCGATCATCATATTGCCCGGACCCGTATCGAAAGCTATAACTCCCCCGCTTCCTTTCTCCTTATTCAATACTGTGATATTTGAGATTCCCCCTATATTAAGCAAGGCTCTGTTTTTGTCGGGTGAATGAAACATAATATAATCAAAATAGGGGACCAATGGAGCTCCCTGTCCTCCCAACGCAACATCACCGGTGCGGAAATCACCAACGGTTATAACACCGGTCAGTTTTGCCAATACTGCCGGATCTCCTATCTGTAACGTAGAGCCGGTTGAAAAACCGAACATTTCCACCTTTTCAGGAAGATGCCTTATCGTTTGTCCGTGAGTTCCTGTCAGATCAACCTCATCCAGAGTTATCCCGGTTTTTTCGACAAGTTTTTTTATCGCACTGAAATATAAATGGGGTATTATAAAATTCAGCCGGCAGATATCATCAACATTGCTGGTATCAGGAAGCGAATTTTTCAGTATGAATTTTTTCAGCTCCCTATCAATAGGATATTCAGAATAGCCGAGAAGTTTAATTGATGTATCTCTTCCCGATCCTTCAGCCTCAATAAGAACTGTATCCACGGCGTCAACAGATGTGCCCGACATCAGTCCGATAATTTTTCTTTTTCTCTTTTTTGATAAATCAATAATCTTTTGCATATTTTTGACCAGTAAACTTTAAAATAGATATCAGGAATATAATGAAACAGCTATTAGGCGCTCATACATCAACCAGCGGCGGAGTATCGGCTTCGATACCTCTGGCCGAAAGCCTCGGTTTTACCGCCATGCAGATTTTCACCAGGAACAATAACCGCTGGACTTCAAAACCGCTCAGTGATAAAGAAATTTCCAGCTTCAGGGACAAACTTAAAGAATCTTCCATAAAGTTTGTAGTTTCTCACGATTCCTACCTTATTTAATTTATGCGCGAAGGATGAGATAAATTTAAAGAAATCAAAAGAAGCATTTAAAGATGAGATACTCAGGTGCAACCGGCTCGGCATTAAATATCTCAACTTCCACCCCGGAGCGCATGGAGGACAGGGAGAAGAGGATGGTATAAAACTGATCGCCGAATCATTGAATGAACTGCATGAAGAAACTCCCGACGCCGGAGTAAGCAGCATGATTGAAACAACCGCCGGACAGGGGACCAACCTCGGTTACAGCTTTGAGCAGATAAAAAAAATCATAGACCTCATTGAAGATAAAGAGCGAATGACCGTATGTGTGGATACAGCCCATATTTTTGCCGCGGGTTATGATCTGCGTGATGAGAAACTTTTTGAAAAGGTTTTTGATGATTTCGATTCGATAATCGGCCTGGATCGCCTTCAGTGTTTTCATATTAATGACAGTAAAAAGGAGCTTGGCAGCCGGGTCGACAGACACGACCATATCGGCAAAGGTTTTATAGGCCTCGATGGTTTCCGCAACCTGATGAATTGCGAAAGACCTCGCGCATATTCCAAAGGTGCTTGAAACTCCAAAGGGAAAGGAACAACTTGAGGATGTGGAAAACATTAAAACTCTTTTATCATTAATTAAAGAATAAAATGATAGAAAACCTGAAAGTAATAAATCCGCTCGATTTTACAGCTCCTATCAATGAGCTTTGGCTGAACCGGTGGTTTCTGCTAACAGCAGGCGATTTTAAATCGAAGCATTTTAACACTATGACCGTCGCCTGGGGATTTAACGGAATTATGTGGAATAAACCATGTGTGGCCGCGGTTGTAAGGCCAACCAGACATACCTTTTCTTTTATGAACGAATATGATACTTTTACACTATGCTCATTCCCAAAGGAATTCCGGGATGATCTTTCTTTGCTCGGGTCAAAATCGGGACGGGATGGAGATAAAATAGCTCTTACAAAACTTCATCCGGTCCAATCGGCAAAAGTTGACGCCCCCTCATTCGCCGAAGCTGACCTGATATTTGAATGCAGAAAAATTTATTACGACAATTTCAAACCGGAACATTTCCTTTCACCCGACATAAATAACCGTTATCCCGAAAAAGACTATCACACTATTTACTTTGGTGAAATAGAATCTGTCAGGGGCATAGAGGAATTTTCAAAAAAATAGAAACAGCAGGCTGTTCATGAAAACACCGGAAGAAATCAGGAAACATTTCCCGCATATCAGTAGAGGTCTTGTTTATTTTAATCATGCCTCTATCGGACCATTATCTGATTATGTAACCGGGGCGCTGAATGAATATATTATGGAAAGGAGTGAAGGTCCGGTTAAAAATTTCGAGACTTATATAAGGAATAGTGAGGGGGCTAAGGATAAACTTTCCGGACTGCTGAACGTTAATCCCAATGAAATATCATGGACCGATAACGTTTCCAACGCCATGAGCCTGCTGGCCAACGGGCTGAACCTTAAACCGGGTGATAAAATAATTCTAAACAGTCTGGAGTTCCCGGCGAATATTTATCCCTTTCTTAATCTAAAAGAAAAGGTGTGTTACCTCTGATAATTCCCACAGAAAAACCGGGTATATCGCTCGAAGATTTAATTCCCCATGTTGATGAAAAAACCAGACTCATTTCTATAAGTCTGGTTCAGTTTCTTACAGGCTACAGAACAGATATCAGGGAAATAGGCCAATTCTGCCGCGAAAAAAATATTATTTTCGCGGTGGATGGAATTCAGGGAGCCGGAACAGTTGGGCTCGATCTGCCATCTTGTTATGTCGACTTTTTCGCCGGGGGCGCCCAGAAATGGCTGATGGCGCTTCAGGGATTATCCTATTTTTATGTCAGTCCCTCCCTTCTTGATAGAATTGATCCGCCCAACGCGGGGTGGAGCTCGGTTAAAGACGCATGGAATCTTCTTGATTACAATCTTGAATTCCAGGATGATGCCTCTAAATTCCAGACCGGCACTCTTAATGTTATCGGAGTTGTGGCTCTTAATCATTCACTGAGGCTTTTGCATGAATTTGGGATTACAAATGTTGAAAAACGTATTCTCGACAACGCGGAATATTTTATAAACAGGCTGCTTGAAGAAGGATTTGACCCCCTTCTGAAAGACGGCCCGCGTAAAAACCTTTCGGGCATTATTTCAATTAAAATTGAAAACGCCGAAAAAATATACCTCGCGATGAAAGAGCAGGGATACGTTGCTGAAATAAGAGAAGGGAAAATAAGATTTTCTCCCCATTTTTATAACACCTTCGAAGAAATAGATTTGATTGTCGGCGCACTGAAAAAAAATTCCAATAGAAATAGGTAAGTTTGAAGAAGGTTAATAAGGTTTTGTCTGGTCGGGTGGTTTTCTATGCTGATTAGGAGCCCCAATTTGGGAAAACGCCAAATTTCAAATTGAACAGTAACAAAAATTTAGGCTCTTACTCCTTTCCGGGATTTAGAATTATTCTGACATTTGGGCTCCTCCTCTTGAGATTCAGAACTCCTGATCCCGATACTAAAAAACAATAACTTATAGGATTTTATTCGCAAAATAAAAACGAAGAAAATCTGACAAGAAAACAACTTTGTCGGGTCTTTCTTTATCTTGGCAAATAATGTTTAAAACCAATATATTAGCATTATATTATATTTAAAAATATTATAATTTGAACGCCATTTTATGCATCTCCTACAGAGATTTTTTTCAGGTGGTCTATACTATTCTACTCCAGAGGAACTGACGCATTACCGGAACCTATACAAGGTTCTTTTTCCTTTGCCTTGTAGAGGCAGTAATTATTGTAGAGAATTGTTAATACCATAAGACAAAGTCCTTGTAGAGGATTCACAAATCTTCCCGGATAATCTAATACCTTAGGACCTCTTGGATCAACTCAGATCAACAGAAGTTAAAATTTATTACACATCATTTATGGCTAAAACATGGCCTTGTTACGTAATAGATGGATAACAACTTTATAAGATATTTTTCAAAATTTCCACGATTTCATTTTGCGAGAGGTAAGGATTTCTGAGATTAGGATGGGAGGGATTTGATCTACCCTGAGTTGGAACTAATCCGGAGAGAATCCTATTTATTTCACCCCCCTAAATGACAGATGTCTTCAGGCAATTATATTTTTGTTACTTTGAAGGTTTAAAAAAATAAGGTTTCTTTTTTGCGCCTCCGCATCTTCGCGTGAGGGAAAGCCGATGACGATTTCGATTTGGATTTCGACGGTTCAACAAAGCCTGGGAATTTTCTTTTCGTCAATTCCTCAATCTCATTTCTTTCAATTCTGTTATCACTTTAATAAATTTGGGGAGAGAAAAAAAAGAATTACCCCCTTACAGGAAACTATGACCAAAGAAAAAAGATGCTGGTACGTATTATATACCAGGCCGAAACATGAATTCAAAGCTGAAATTCAGTTTCAGGGAAACAATATTTTATACTATTTGCCGGTAATGTCGACAAAGCGGCAGTGGAGCGACAGAAAGAAAAAAATTGTTGAACCTGTTTTCAGGGGATATATATTTATTTACGCCTCCGAAAAAGAAAGATTAAAGGCTATTTCACAGACCTCCATTATCAACTCTATTAATTTTAACGGCAAACCGGCAATAGTGCCTGAAGAACAGATTGAGGGATTAAAAAAAATTCTTAAGAAAGAGAAAAATGTATTTGTTTCGGAAGAACTGGCGGTTGGATCAAGAGTAAAAGTGCTGGCAGGGCCATTCGAAGGAGTTACCGGCACGGTATATAATTCCGAGAACAATGAGCGGATGATATCCATTACCATTGATCTGCTTCACAGGTCGGTTTCAGTAAAACTGCCGGCTGAAAGTGTAATGAAATTTGTGGAATAACAATAACGGATAAAGGAACCAAAATGAAAGATCAGACTGAACTGGCTGAAATGACACCCGGTAATGAAGTTAATCATTTCCTGATTATCAGCAGAATTGAGGTAAAAACCGCGAGAAACAATAAAGATTTTTTGCATCTTGATCTTCGCTACAGGTCTGATATCCTTTCAGCGAAAATGTGGGATAACTTTCAGAATTTCCTCAATACTGTATCAGAAGGAAGCATCGTAAAGGTTCAGGGTGTTATAGACAGTTATCTCGATCAGAAACAGATAAAAATTGAACGTATCCGTGCCGTTCAATCCGCCGATGGTGTAAGCCATGCTGATCTGCTCCCCAAGTCGAAAAGAAACTTCAGCGAAATGAAAAATGAGTTTGAAAAAAGAATCGATAAGATAGAACACCGCGGCTTGCGGGAACTGGTAAAGAATATCCTTAAAGGAGAGCGATATGAAAAATACCTCGACGTCCCGGCGGGGAAAGCATGGCATCACGCTTATATCCACGGCCTGCTTGAGCATACCCTTGAGATAATTAAAATATGCGATCTTATGTGTGATATTCACAGCGACCTCAACAGAGATCTGCTTATTTGTGGCGCGATGCTGCATGATATGGGAAAAACCGAAGAGCTTACCTACAGCACCGATTTTGATTATTCCGATAAAGGCAGGCTGCTCGGGCATATTGTAATCGCCTCTATGATCATCGAAAAAGAAGCTGCCAAAATAAACGGATTTCCAGAAGATTTGAAGAACCTTCTTATTCACCTCGTGCTGAGTCACCAGGGAAAACTTGAATATGCCACACCTGTTATTCCCAAAATACCTGAAGCGGCAGTATTATATAACGCCGATGAACTTAGCGCCAAAACCAATGCCTATAAGCTCGCGATAGAAACTGAAAGAAAGGGAGGCGCGCGCTGGACACGTTATCTTCCCCTGGCCGAAACCGCCCTGTATATCACCCCCGAACAAAGTTACGATGCCGATGAACCGGGCGAAACTCTTTTTGACTAAATAAAAGGAGCTTAGAAATGAGTTATGACAAAAAATTTCTTGAGAAGCTGAAAAATGCCGAATCAATTATGTTTTTCAGCGGCGCAGGCATATCTGCCGAAAGCGGAATTCCCACGTTCCGGGGTGAAAATGGTATCTGGAAAAAATTAAAACCGGAAGAACTGGCAAACTTTAACGCTTTTATGAGAAATCCCGATATGGTCTGGGAATGGTACCAGTACAGGAGGCAAGTAATTTCAGATGCCGGACCGAATAACGGGCATAAAGCTATCGCTGATTTTGAAAAATATTTCAGGGAAGTTTCTGTAGTAACGCAGAATATTGACAATCTTCACAGGCGCGCCGGAAGCAATAATATATATGAACTTCACGGTAATATTGAACGTAACTACTGTGTTGACTGCGAGACGTTTTATTATGAAATTCCGCACGATTCCAAAGAGGCGCTGAAATGTGACAAATGCGGGGGACTGATACGTCCCGACGTGGTCTGGTTTGGTGAAATGCTTCCGCAGGATGTTTTCGCGATGGCCGAAAAAAAAGCTTCTGAGGCTGATATCTGCTTTATAGTGGGAACTTCAGCCGTTGTTTACCCGGCAGCCTATATCCCCTTTACTGCCCGAAGCGGAGGAGCTTACCTGGTGGAGATAAATATTGAACCTACTGAAATTTCCAACAGCGTGGATTATTCCATTATGGGAAAAGCCGGCGATACTCTGCCCGCGATTCTTAAAGAAGTTAAATCCCTCAAAGAAAGTTTATAATTTCAGAGTGTTTTCAGCGTAAGCCGTTTCAGTTTCATAAATTCTTACTTTAAGTGAACTGATATTTTCGGGCAGTCCGCTCTTTTTGATTTTTTCCAGGAAATAATTACAGATATTTTCAGCGGTAGTCTGAAAACCAACCACTGTATGTTTTGAATTGAGCTTCCTTAAAACCTCAATCAGTTCTTTATCCTCATCATATACAAGAAAAGAATGATCAAGTTCTTCAATAACAGGATTAACCAGTTTTTTCAGCTCATAATAATCGAGAACCATTCCGTTTTTATCAAGTGAGCCTTCCAGCTCAAGGGACATCTTATATGAATGTCCATGCAGATTTATACATTTATCTTCGTGAAATGGAAGTCTGTGTCCCATTTCCCATCTGAATTCTTTAGCTATCTTCATCATACACCTTTTCTTTCGGGATCCCAGATATATTTATGCAATTGTAATTGAAGCCGGGCCTGAATTCCACTTTCCAGAAGCCATTCAGCAAGCGCGACAGGTTTAATTTTTCCAAAAACAGGAGAAAAAAGCAATACAAATTTATCCTTTGGAATGTAATCTTTTATAATATCAAGCGCAAAATCAAAGTCGGCCCGGTCGCCGATAACAAATTTCACCTCGTCATCTTTCCTGAGTTCGGTTAAATTTTCGAGTCTGTTTTTGTGATCCATCCTGCTCGATGGACATTTTACATCCATAATAATTTTAACTCTGCTATCAACATCGGCCACTGAAATTGAACCGCCGGTTTCAAGCATCACATCGAAGCCCTCATCGGCGAGTTCTTTCATTAAAGGAAAACATTCCTGCTGAGTCAGTGGTTCTCCGCCGGTTATTTCAACCAGGTCGCAATTATAACCTTTAACCTTTTCAATTATTTCTTTACGCGACATTTCGGCCCCGCCATGGAAAGCATAAGCTGTGTCACAATAACTGCACCTGAGGTTGCAACCTGTCAGCCGTATAAAAACACAGGGCAGCCCGGCGCGGCTTCCTTCACCCTGAATTGAATAAAATATTTCGGTAATTCTGACCATAAATCAGATATTCTATATTTTTAAATTGTCAAACTTAGTACAATTTTTTTTATTTACAAAAAGAAATCAAAAAATAATAATTGACATAAGGGAAAAAAAGTTATATTTTTCGAATCTGTAAAAAAATAATCAAGAAACAGGAAATATAATGGCTCATCATAAATCAGCTTTGAAACGAATCAAAACAAACGAAAAGAGAAAAATAAGAAACAGGGCTGCCGCGTCAAAGATCAAAACCCTGATGAAAAAAGTTTATGATAAAGAAGATAATAAGGATGTTGAACCAATCCTGAAAGAAGCTGTAGCTTATCTTGATAAATCTGCCTCGAAAGGCAGACTCCACAAAAATAACGCTGCCAGAAAAAAATCGGCTTTAGTTCGTTACGTAAATTCTCTTAAATCAGCTTAAGAAAATTATAAAATTTTGTAAGGCGTCTGAATTATTTATTCGGACGCTTTTTCTTTTTTCATTTTACGCCCGCCGAAGCATTCCCCCTTTTTTATACGTAATTCAAAGGAATTTTCAGCTCCTTCGTTTTTGGTATATCCGGTAAAGCTTGACTATATCAAAATATAACAAAGCGCCTGCACACCTGAAGTCCCCTTGTCCCGATTTTCATGCTTAAATAAAACATATTCCCGGGAAAAATTCCCACCTTTTTTTTGTGGCAATAAAGTTTTGTGCTTTTTTGTACCTGTCTGTTTTTATGGCCCCGGTCTGGCAGGTTTTGTTTCATAAAAGAGCTTTGTCATTTCACGAAGAATTTGATTGCTTTCGAAATTATTACAACCCTTAACCCGTAAGCGATTATCAGCCCTGTACCGCTGAGGGTAAAAAAAGTCCCCGTTTTCGATCAAAATTGATTTTAACGGGGACCTGGTTATAAAACTAATCTATATCATCAATCGCATCAATACCTTCAGGCATCGGCAGGATAAATTTTATCGGCTGTACTTCACCATTTTTCTTAATCAGTTTTTCAACACGTTTTTTAATAAGCACACTGTGTTCAATAAAAATACCATCATCAATAGTGCAGCCAAAAACATAACTGGTGCCCTTGATCTGGACATTCTTGCCTATCCTCAGCGGAAACTCATCACTTCCGGTCATATTTACACTTGATTCAATTTTCGAACCCCGGCCTATAATGATATTGCCTTTAATTATATTTCCCCAGAGAATAGTAACATCATCTTTAAGAATTAGCTGCTGGTTAGGAAATGCTGAAAGATGCGCATTTTCAGATACCGAAATATTCCGGCCGAATATCACATTTCCCTTTATATAAACATTCTTACCGAGATCCAGATTGTAATTCAGCTTAACACCTTTACCGATATAAGCTCCCTTGCCTATTTTAATATCAAGGGGAATTCCCTCGGAATCCATTCTGATAATATCTTCAATAACGCTTTCATCTATAAAAAAATCATCGGGATCAGAGATTTCAATTATATTCTTGATCTTGTCATAATTTATCTGCCGGGCGATACTTTCCATCTCTTTCAGAACCGCTTTATTGTTAAAGCCCATAATAACATGCTGTTCCATGGGACTCACGGCGTCAACAATATAGGAGCTTCTATTAAAGAGTCCGATAAGGTCGGTTATATAAATCTCCTTCTGGACATTATTGCTGTCAAGGTTAAATACAAGTTCCATCAGTTTGTCATACTTAAACGCGTAAACACCTGAATTAAACTCATTATTATTAATCAACTCCTCACGTGAGTAGCAATACTTTCGCCTGTTATATTCCAGAATATATTCTTCATCCTGGTCGAGGCTCCAGATATCTTTATTTTCCATAATTTCAATTACTTTTCCGGCGTCTTCACCGGCATGTTTTCCATTAACATCCTTATCTTTTACCCTGATAATCCTGCCATAGCTGTTATCTTTTGGGTCCCCTTCATAAAGCCCGGTCAGAACCATCATATCGGCGCCGGAATCCTTGAAGCTCTGCCTGAACATCTGCATGGTGGCTTTATTTATCAGACCCATATCGCCAGGTAAAACATAAATAAGCCCTTTGTATTTGTTTTTGTTGATCTTTTCAAGAGCAACCTGAACCGCGTGTCCCGTGCCATTCTGTTCGGCCTGATGGGCAAAAACCGTATTTTTCCTGTTCCCGATAACTTTTATTACATCCGGAGCCTTTATTCCAACGACCATTACCATGTTTACTTTTTCAAGACCTTTTCTGCATGCTTCATAAACCCGCTCAACAGTAGGCACACCCCATATCTGATGAAGCATTTTTGATGTATGCGACTTTATCCTTTTCCCATGACCCGCCGCCAGGATGATTGCTGTTTCATCAATATTGTAATCAAAATTTGATGAATAAACATCAATCAGCTCTTTGACATCCTGTCCGTTTCCTGTATCGTTCATTTTCACTCCTTTTTGATTTTTCCTTCACGAATTTTTATACTTTAAATTTAATGAATTATATGCTGACTTTAATTATGCCACGGAAAATTAATATGGAGAATGTGTTAAAAATTTATTGATCCGCTTACTCCTGTTATGATAATTTCTTCATAAACAGATAAATGGGCTATACTTTGCCATATTGAGCGAGAGCATAAGATTTATTCAGGCGCAAAAAAGGTAATCCGGAAAAACTGAGAAATCAGGAATTGAACATCTATGGAATGTTTTCTAAATCTGATCAGGCAAAGCCAGAAACAATGAGGAATTACGAATTGGCTTTCCCGGGAATATTTTTTTGAATCGAACCTGCTTTGCTGAAGCAGCATTATTGCGGAACTTCCCCAATGGGGGACACTGCTGTTAACTTAAGGATTTTTTTTACCGTCCCCGGAAGAGGGCGAAGCCGAATAACCGCGGGAAATTCCCCGTGGGGGTGGAGATAAAAGATATACACATCACGCCTGAAATCCTTCATTTAAAAATCAGATATATTTATTTTATGTCTGCCTGAATATCACTTTAAAAGTTGAGCCATGATCTTTTCTGCTCTCCACCTCAATACTCGCGTTATTAATTTCGCAGTATTTTTTTACCAGGGCCAGCCCAAGTCCGTTTCCTTCATACTTCCTGGTATATCCCTGCTCCTCCTGTGTAAAAGGTTTAAAGAGGTTGGGAAGATATACCTCTGAAATTCCAACGCCGGTGTCACTTATTTCAACGATAAGATCATCTCCATCCTCCCGATCAAGCATAATCGAAATTTCCCCCTCATCGGTGAACTTAATCGCGTTATCGATAATATTGCTGAAAATCTGTTTTACACTGTATTCATCCGCTGTAAGACGTGTATTTTCCCCCCTTATATTTACCGCGAGAGAGATACCTTTCGATTCAGCGAGTATGCGGAATTCATTCAGCAGTTCTTTTAAAATATTCTCATAAATATCGAGCTCTTTTTCACGGTAGTCATAAGTGCCGGTCTGCACTTCCGACATGTTGAGGATCAGATCAATCGTTCTTATAATCCGGATGCCCGAGTTATCAATAATATTAAAGCAATTTTTCAAATCTTCATTTATGCTTTCCGAAATTGATTCCCTGATAAAAAAAGCTGAGTTAAGAAGAGTGTTAATAGGAGTTCTGATTTCATGGGACATCTGGGCAAGAAATTCAGATTTCAGTATATCCGACTTTTCCGCCTCCTCTTTTGCCTGTATAAGTTTCTTTTCCGCTTTTTTAATTTCTGTAATATCCTCAATCATACCTTCAAATGACTCAATTTCACCCGAATCATTTCTTATAGGCCGGGAATTAATTCTAACGTAAATTTCCTCGCCATTCTTCTTCATAAGAGCGGTTTCGAATCCTTTAACACGTCCGAAAGTCTCGGCAATCCTTATAAACTCCTTTTTTTCTGTGGGATGCAAATAAAAGTCGTTACTATTTATATTTTCCAGTTCACCAAAATTTCTATAACCCAGCATATTTATAAACGCGTCATTGGCAATGATAAAATCGCCCGAATAGGTTGTTCTGTAAATACCCACAGATGAGTTTTCGAATAGCGATCTGAACTGCTCTTCACTTTTTCTGAGCGCCTCTTTGGTTAATTTACGTTCGGTAATATCGCGCCCTATTACAACTAAAAACTTTTTCCTTCCATCGGGATGAAATACCGGCACCTTTATCATATCGAAGACTTTCATCGCGCCCCTCGGAGCCGGAATAAAAGCATCCTCCCTGTGTACACTTCTTCTCTCCCACGCAATCCTGTCTGTTCTGGCGCACCCTTCAAAAACAGTTTTTAATTCCGGGAATATTTCTGAAAGATCTTCGTTGCTTTTCGACTGGAAATGCACCTGATCAAGCCTGAAAAGAAATCTCGCGGTATAATTTGCCGCTTCCCAGTTGCCATCGCCATCCTTAATATAAACCAGATCGGGTGAAGCGTTTATAAGGGATTTAAACTTCTCTTCATATCTGTCCAGCGCCCGCCTCTGTTTTTTCCCTTCACTGACGCACTCAACCGAAGCAATTCCGAATCGTTTTCCCGCGGTTTCAAAAAACTCAAGATGAAGCTCAACAGGAACAATATAACCCATTTTAGAAACCAGCATTTCAGGCTGCGATGATATTTTAACCGAATCGCAGTTCTGTCTGACCACTTCCCTGAGTTTTTCCTTGTCTCTTATCAGTTTGTCAAACTTAAGCTCCAGGAAGCTGTTTCTGTCAATGCCATATAGTTTTAATGTTTTTTCATTCGTATCAATGATAGAATAATCATCAGGATTAAATATAATTATTGCCCTGTCAGATACATTCAGCGATTTTTTAAAAAGCATCTTTGAAAAGTTGAGCTTCTCCTGAAGAAGATTTATTCCGGTGGTATCCTGAATGGAGCAAATAAGTTTTACTCCATCCTGCATCATCTGCTTTCGTATAACAAGATCAACATATACTTTCACCCCGGCTCCTGAAAACAGAGAGGTGCTGAGTTCATTACAAAGTTTTTCATCACGGATATTTTTTAGAAAAGCCTCTATAAGGGAGGGATTTATCCAGTTAAATGAATGAACAAGATTTTTGCCGATACCTTCGCCAAATAATTTCACAAACTGGTCATTGGCTTTTTCAATGATATATGACTCAGGATTTGCCACGAGAATGCCATTGCCGGAAAATAACAATAACCTCCTGATCTCAGCTTCATTTTTTCTTATCCGCTGAATTTCATGCATTTCCGACAGGCCCTGGCTGCCAAGCCATATAAAACAGGGAGGAGAACCGTCATCTCCTTCGATATAATAGCCATTCAGCCTTACTATCCTGTTCTCCACCTCAAGAAGAACCGTCAGTTTTTCATCAATCCCCTTATCCACTCTGTCTTTATGAGAAAGAGATGAAGAGGATGCTGCCTCCATTATTTTTTCCCGGTCTGCGATATCCAGATTTTCGAACCAGTAACTTCCATAAACATACCCGGCATTTTCATCCAGAATAATAAAACATATTCCGGGTATGTCAATAATTCTTTCGAAAACAGGTAATAAATTATAATTTTTGATATACTCCCCGGGCAGGAGTTTTTTTCCATTCTCATTATTCGAGTTAGTCACAGTATGTCACCAGAAAAAGATTTCAGATATTTTGTGCGATGTTTTTTTTGATCAAAGATCAAAATCCGGTCATTTAATTTTGGCAGCTACAGAAAACCGGTAGTCAACCGTATTTCCATTTTTCTGAATGTTAAAAAAATCAATCAGCCAGTTTACCTGCGCGAATCTCATTTACCAGAGAAGAGGCGCCATAGATCTTCGATATTGCCTCAAGAATTCCTTCCGCTGTAACCGACACCATTCTGTTCGATTCCGGATCAAATAAAAAATTCCCTGCCAGGCTCTCAATATTTCCGTCGAATGCCAGCCCGACAAGTTCTCTTTCACGGTTAATCACCGGGCTTCCCGAACTTCCGCCGGTGATATCATGAGTGCTGATAAAATTAATTGGTGTGCTCAAATCAGGTTCGGCCGCGGGATTGAGCCATTTATCTGTAAGTTTCCATGGATATTTCATATTAAATGAATAATGGCGGTTATATAGTCCATAAAAAGTAGTCTTTAACGGGGCAACTGTTCCATTATATTCATATGATTTCAACATACCGTCCGAAATCCGTATTGTCGCGGTGGCGTCAGGTGGCAAAACTGTGCCAAAAACATCATAGACTATATTCCCAAGTTGTTTTTCCAGCTCCTCCTCCCTCATAATCAATTCATCCATAAAATCTGAATTTTCATTTAGAAAATCGGTTGCTTCCATTATATAAGTAATAAATGGATCAGGATAATCTAAAAGGACTTCTTTACCGGAAAGTAAAATATCAAGCATTTTTTCAGGGTCAGTCAAAATTGTGTTGCTCAAAGCATAATCAGCAGCTTCTGATTCTTTTCTTCCGCCAAACATTCTTGCCGGTATTGCCAACTCTTCTCCCAGGTTCAGATAAATATAACCGGCTAAAAGTTCAATCTTCTTTTTTTCCAGCTCCATATCAATCTTTTCATTCAGGAGCAGGTCTATCTCTTTTTTAATTTCTTCTGTCGGCTTAAGCTGGTCATTATCGGAATAGAAGTTTAAAGCCAGAGTAATAAATTCACGGGCTCTGATACAGAATCTTGGAATTATTCCCTCATTAATCGAAAAAATGGAAAGTTTGGGTCCCAGTTCCATTTTCTTTTCATTTATTTTTTCAATATCCTCCCATATTCCTGAATATTTTTCACTCAGATCCTGATCATCGGCCACCTTATTCCTGAGTAAATTTTCAAAAGCTTCCTTTCTCGCCAGAAGGTCGGAATCATTAATAGCCGCGTATTCCCCCTCGTAAACTTTTGCCGAATTGGATACCATCAGATAAAACGAGTTAAGCGTTTCCTTCTGTTCGGGCCGCAGCTCCATCGCTTCAAGAAAATATGAAGTCATCCTGCCTGAGAGCCACGACATATTCCTTAAATGAATTGCCCGGTCATATTCAAGCTGGGCCATGGTTTTAAATCTTTCGGTTGAACCTGGCCTGCCGATAACAAAAAGGGGAGTATTCTCAATAGCTCCTCCGGGGCGCCACTTAAAATAAATATTGGTTTTTGCAGGCTTGTCATTTTCATAAGCGCGAAGGAAAGAAAAATCAAGGTTATAACGGGGATAGGTGAAGTTATCAGGGTCCCCGCCGAATAAACCGATATCACTTTCAAGTGAAAATACAAGTCTGACATCTTCATATCTTTTATAACAATAGAGACTGAAAAGGCCGCCATTATATAAGGGGGTAATCCGGCACAAATGACCGGTGGAATCTGAATAGGCGAGCTCTGTTTCAGCGATTATTACATCAACACTTTTTTTAGGTGATTCATTAATTTTTTTATTTATTTCATCCGTTATATCACTCGTAAACAATAGTTGATCGACAAAAAGATCGGGCACTTTTCTTTCCAGTTCGCGGGATGGAGCGTAAAAGCCGGTTTTTAATAAATCTTCCCCCTCATTCTGAACACTGGTGACAATAAAATCTATGCAATGATGGTTGGTTAATATCAGTCCCTCTTCCGATACAAATGAACCTGAACACCAGTCGGCAAATAACAGGCTGGCCTGTTTTACACTGTCGAGCCACATTTCTGTTGGTCTGAAACTATAGACCGAATCAAAATACTGATAAGGGAAATGTTCGAATGTCCAGAGTTTACCGTTATCAAACCGGCTGAACTCCGATTTATCGCTGTTTTCAGCTTTTATCCGATCCGATCCCGGATTCTTTAAAGCCGAACAGGAAGAAAGTAATATTATTAAGATAAATAATACCGCATATCGCATATAAACCTGAACTTCAAATAAAGGTAGAAAAGTATTTAATATCACAAAGTTAGAAAAAAGAATATATAATTCCTAACAGGAAAAACAGGAGGAAAAATATTCCGGATAATATCCCGCCTCAAAAATCATAATCGTAATCGTAAACTGGCAGAGCCAGATAAAAATGAATCCTAAAAAAGAATCGTACTCGTTCTCGTAATCGTACTTCGTACTCGTCTTTACCAAAACGCTCAGGTTATTCGAGAACGAGGACGATTACGAGTACCTGTTCCATGAGTACGACAAAATTTTGCCATTTTGCGTAGAATTTGACTCCTTACGGAATAATCCCACCCCCAGGACAAAATGAACAATCCCCGCGCCGTCACCGATCTGTTCATCATACTCTTATTCTTACTCTTACTCTGATTTTTTTAAGATCGATACCGAAAAATAATCATGCAATCCAAAAATTCCTTTAATCATTGTTCAGACAATGACGGAGTTGAATTG
>CAXXGF010000043.1:0-61486 GCA_963677445.2 Melioribacteraceae bacterium
GGATATGGTTCCATGGGAGGTTATTACACCCTCTCGGAAATTGTGGAAAAACTTGACGAAATGCACACCAATTATCCTAATCTTATAACCCAGCGGGTTTCCATCGGTCAGTCGCATGAAGGGAGAGAGATATGGATGGTAAAAATTTCAGATAATCCGAATATCAATGAAGATGAGCCTCAGTTTTCGATAGATGGCCTTATTCACGCGCGTGAACCACAGTCAATGGCTACAGTAATGTACTTTATGTTTTATTTGCTTGAAAACTACGGCGCCGATCCTGAAGTTACATATCTTGTCGACAACCGTGAAATATACTGCGTGCCCTGTTTTAACCCCGACGGATATGAATACAACCGGCAGACCAGCCCGGGCGGCGGCGGTATGTGGAGAAAGAACCGCAGAAACAGCGGCGGCGGCAGCTATGGCGTCGACCTTAACAGAAACTTCGGTTATGCCTGGGGATGGGATAACGTGGGTTCCAGTCCTGATCCTTCTTCCGAAACTTACAGAGGTCCTTCCGCTTTTTCGGAACCTGAATCACAGGCAATTCGTGATTTTACCATCTCAAAAAATATCAAAACCTACATTAACTATCATTCCTATAGCGATGTGATTATTTACCCCTGGGGATTCCAGGATGAAGAAACTCCCGACTCACTCACATATCGCGAATTCGGGGCGGATATGAGCGCTGTAAATGGTTATCCATACGGATACAGCGGCGCGATGCTCGGCTACAACTCCAACGGAACAGTAAGGGACTGGATGTATGGCGAGCAGGATGATAAAGGTAAAATATTTGGTTATGTAATTGAACTTGGCAGCTCATCGGATGGTTTCTGGCCAAGCCAGAGCAGGATTCTCCCGATAGCGCAGCTTAATCTTGGAGTTAATCTTTATAAAGCCTGGGTCGCCGGAGAGTATGTTAAAGTGACCGGAGTAGGATTCAGCCAGCAATATTTTGAGCCGGGCGACCAGGTTGAAATGAATGCCTATCTAAGAAACAAAGGACTTTCAACCGGATACAACCTCAATTTTGAACTTACCAGCCCGAGTCCCCTCATCACCATCATCGAAGGAAGCGCGATAAAAGATTCGATTGGAGCGAGAAGCACAGACAGTACAGACACTCCCCTGGTATTCCAGGTTTCATCCGCCGCGACAGTCGGTGAACCTCTTCCACTCATCTTCACTACAAAAACAGGCTCTACCGTTATGTCTGCCGACACTATCAAAATAATTCCCGGAACTCCTACTTTCCTCTTTGAAGATAATACAAATGATCCGGAAGTTATGTGGGACATATATGCCAATCCAAGCAACCCTAAATGGGATGAAACCACAGCGACATATCACAGCGCGCCAAATTCATACACCGACAGCAAAACCGGTGAATATGAATCAAACTGCAACGTTACTCTGACGACTAAAGAGCCGATAAGTCTTACCGGAATAAATTCACCTTACCTGACTTTCTGGACCAAATATGATATTGAAGATAGTTGGGACGCCGGTCAGGTGGAGATCAGCACAAACAACGGTTCTTCCTGGACGCCTCTTTGGGGAAATTATTCGGATGAAGGTTCCGGAGACGGTGTACAGACTTCAGGTGAACCGGTTTATGACGGGATGCTCAGTGAATGGTCATTTGAAGAAATTGATCTTTCAGCCTATGAGGACCAGGATATTATGATCCGCTTCGAACTGAAGTCTGATGGTTACATCGAAGAGGATGGCTGGTATCTTGATGATATCAAAATTTATTTTTATGGCGCCGGTTCGGGAGTGACAGGCTGTTTTGATATTTCGGTTCAGTCCGGATGGAACCTTGTTTCTGTTCCTTTTTATGCCAACAGCATGTCATTAAACTCCATATTCCCCGACGCATCATCACAGGCATTTTATTTTACAACCAGTTACCAGATGACAGAAACACTCGCGAATGATCTTGGCTACTGGATTAAATTCCCCGCTGCCGACAATTACGAAGTCTGCGGACAAAAAATTGACGGTGACATCAGCGTTCAGTCCGGATGGAACATGATCGGCGGCAATGATACCACAATCGCCACAGGCAATATTGTATCTGCGCCCTCAGGAATTATCGCCAGTGAATATTTTGAATTTAACGCCGGATATGTAATCGCTTCGGATATTGAACCGGGTAAAGGTTACTGGGTCAGAGCAACAGAACCGGGAACGATTCAGATTAATTCAACCCTGCCCAAAATAAATAATTCCCCGGATGAAAAAGAAAACTGGACCGCCCTTACATTTGAGGACGCCGCCGGAAACAGAAGCGTTCTTTATCTTATCCCCGGCTCTGAAGAAGCGAGAGAAATGCCTCCAATGCCCCCGGCAGGTGTATTTGATATACGTTACGCCTCGGGCAACTATGCCGAAAGTTATAACGCGGGTGGAAATGTTGTAAACTTATCTTCCGTAACATCGCCGGTGAAAATATCAGTTTCAAACGGCTCAATATATCTTCCGGCTACCGGTGAAAGGATTACAGAGGAAAATCCGGCTGTCATCAGTGAACTTTCAGGCAGCGCCCTTACAATTATGGGAAGCGATATTCCTTCAGATTATCAGCTCTCTCAGAATTATCCCAATCCGTTCAATCCGGAAACAAAAATTAAATTCGCCCTTCCGGTCAACGCGAAAGTGACAGTAAATGTTTATGATATCCTTGGAAGAAAAGTTGCCGGACTGGTAGATGGAAATATCGAAGCAGGCCATCATGAAGTGAATTTTAACGCTTCAAATCTTACAAGCGGTGTTTATATTTACAAAATTGAAGCGGCCGGAACAGACGGCTCAAATTACAGCAGCGTAATGAAAATGATGCTTCTCAAGTGATATAATCAACAAAGTTTTAATCCTTTTGCGGGACAGGCATTCCAGTTTATTACTCGGGGGCCTGTCCTTTTTTTTTACTTTCTTAAAGGCTGTCAGCAAGCGTGCCAAAGCCTGGTGGCTGACCTGCCCTACTCTTTTATTTCCCTCCCGGAAAACACGCGAAAGGATAAAACATCTTTCCCGGTAAACAATTCACAATATATCCGGCATTAATATTGTGTGCACCAAGCAGAGACAAGGCATATCTTTTCTCTGCCGCTATAAAAACATTCTCAGACTCAAACCGGATGACGCGCCGGTGTCATACTCAATATATTTATACTGGTAATCCACATGATCGGGATCCCACATAAAAAATCCTTTTGTGAATCCTCTCAGGCCAAAACTTTCTGAAAATCGAAGTTCCAGCCCGAACTCCCCGTGCATTCTCGCTATTCGGGTAAGAAATTCGAAATCGAGAACACCGTAAAAGTTTAACCAGTCGGTTAATCCCCCCGCCAAAGAAGAGCCGAGGTAAAAACCCCAGGGATGATGATGCTCAACAGCGTTTTCATCTATTACAGTTCCTGAATATGGAAAAGGAATCCCAATATCTTTCTTCTGACTGTCTTTGAGATTCAGGGAAGTAAATCCGTAATAATCGGAAAGAGATATAAGCAGCCCGGCATATCCCGCCAGGGGGCCCATACTGTTAAACCATTCCAGCACAAAACGGTTTTCATCAATCCCGAAATAATTGTTATCGCCAATATTAAACTTTTTACCTTCATTTGTATAAACGAGAGGGAGAAATCCGTTCGGCTGCTTGTCATAAGCTGCCTGAAAACCTATTTTTCTTCGTGTATATTTCAACGTCAGTTCTCCCCCCTCACCTATATTAAGCCTGAAAAATGACAGGCTCAGCAGGTTATAACCTTCCGAAAACTCCGAGAAATCGGGCGCCGGTCCCGATGTTGATTCAATACCGATATTTATTGTCGAATACCATTCATCACCGAATTTCAGACACATATCATATTTATATAATGTTCCGGTTTTTTCTCCGGGAATATTAAAATAAACAGCATAGTTCTCAATACTCTGACCAATGCTTCCGACTCCGCCCATAAAATACACATTTTTTCCGGGGACAAGCCGGGTGTACATTCGGAGGTAAATGTCGTCACCGGTAACATTTTGCGCCTTAAATGGAGCGCAGGTTAATAATACAGATAACAGAATAAGATATAGCTGTGTGGTTTTAAATGTTGAGCGTGATTCCATAATTTTCCGATAATAATTAGAAGATGTACATTTTAAGAATGCAAATATAAAAAAGCGGAAAAGAAATATGTGTGATCAATTCGGCAAAATACCGGGAATTTTAAAAGAAGACAAATATTTGCACCATCAAAGCCGGTTTAGTGATTTTTTTCTTTTCCTTTTCACATAATAGAATTGCTAAAAAGCTAAATTTTCCCCAGGCAGAGCCTGAGGAAAACACCCCCGAAAGGGAAGAATTCAGAGATTTAAAATATCTCCGCGCCTTTAGACCGGAGTTCAAGTGCAAAGTAACCAGCCTTATAGGGATTTAGCCCAAAGGACGGATATGGAAATATTTCCTTTTGGGGGAAGAGGAAACGGGCAGACTAAAACAAAGTAACAGTAAGATGACGGGGTTGGCGATGGAAATAAGGATGTTTATTTTTTCCCGGGGGTTGGATGAAGATTACTCCGTCAGCAGATTAACCAGACTAAATGACATATACAGCATTATCCGGTTTGTCCAATAGCAGAACTCCTGATCCCGATAATAAAAACAATAACTTACATGGATTCATTCGCAAAATAAAATCGCGGGATTGAAGTCTGAAAGAAAGTCCCGTCAGAGACGAGAGAGACAACTTTTCATCCTGCAAAATGGAACATCTTTTTTATTGTTTGCCCGATGAATTAGAAACACTGTTTATATTGAGAGCTTGGGATATAATATTCGCGATGAGCTTCCGCGATTTCATTTTGCGAGAAGTAAGGAGTTCTGAATATATGAATTTTGAATCGCGGCCTGACTATCGGCAACATGTTATTAACGGGCTTTTTGACAAATTTTGCTCTCCGGATTATCCTCAACATGTTGGCCTTAGTGTGGTGATAATAACCAACTTCACCATGCGCGAAAATTACGGAGGAAAAATTATTGTGTTGCGGATGAAAATTTAATTCCATATACTAAATTTTTGAGGAAAAACCCCGATAATAAATAATAGCAGATAGGCTAAATTATTTATTCTTTTGTTGCTCCTGTCCTGATTGGTCTCTGAAATTCATTCCGGGAGAATGAAAGTATTTTTTAATGACTATTTTTTTTTGCGCTATTAACTCCCACACTGATAAATAACGGGACGCAAGGCAAATTTATCATCTATAAAAAGGTGGTAAAAGCAATGACATATTACTCATTGATTCTTGTATATGAGCAAAACTTATATTGAGGAATATTTACTCTGAATATTGATATCCGGGATGATTGATATTATCAATTATCCCGACTGGTATTTACAGAGATAATGTTTTGGAACAGACGCTTTGATGTATTTAGCGCCGGAGAAGGATAATCTTACAGTTATATTTGGTGTAACATAACAATAATAGATAACATATCAGCAAGAAGGACATTCCGTCTGCCGATACTGATATCTTCTGTATCTTGTCGCTTATTTGTTATTTCCTGTCGCGAAGTTAAGTATTGTTTTTTTTCGATGAAGCCCGCGGATATCTCAGTTCAAGATTGTCAGTTAAGTTTTTATAGATAAGCTACATCGTTTCACAATGATTTAATCGGAATATTTGAAAACCGGATAAAAGAAAGACAAAAATTCTATTCATTATTATGGTCCGGAAATAGATTTTCACCTGGCTTATAATATCAATAAAATGATTAAGCCGGGGTTTTATGCAAGTCGAAATAAGAAATAAACAAGCGGGAGGAATCATGCGCAAAATCTGGAGCTCTCTTAAGTTCAGAATTCCATTTGTTGCCGCAATTGGAATTGTTACTATCTCTGTAATTCTTCTGGTATTAATGTATGTTGCTCAACAGGACTCCAACAAAAAAGAAACTCATCATGCTTTCAATCAGTTTGGAGACCTTTTTGAAAAACAGTTAAAAATAAACAGTACGAACCTAATGATGGCAATGGAACTGCTTCTGAATGACAAGGCAGTAGTAAAAGATTTTTATGACAGAAACAGGGAAGCGCTAAAAGAAAAACTTCTCCCGCTTTTCAACAGCCGCCTGAAGAATGAATATGAAATTTCACAATTTCAGTTTCATTTATCTCCGGCCATATCTTTCCTTCGCCTGCATAAAGCTGAAAAGTTTGGCGATGACCTCTCCTCTTTCAGAGAAACGGTGCTGAAAGTAAACAGAGAAAAAAAATCGGTCGCAGGTATAGAAGTGGGCAGAGGGGGACCGGGATTAAGAATCGTTTATCCTGTATTTTATAACGGAGAACATACCGGCTCGGTGGAATTCGGAGGATCTCTAAATAAAATACTGGATATCGCGAAAACTCTTAATCTCAAATACGCGATAGGTATTAAAGAAACCGTCTTCGGGAAAGCCCGAAGATTTACTGATAAAACCAACGATATTGTTAGTGGTGATCTCGTTTATTACAAGTTCTCAGATGATCTTGCAAAGAATATACTGAATATTGCGGTGAAGAACAGTTCCCGTGAAGATTTTTCTTATAATGAGAGAGATTACCTTATCAGCTACTTCCCGATAAACGACTTCAGCGGAATGGAAGTGGGGAAAATCGCGCTATTCAGTGACATCACTGAAAAAAATGATCAGCTGATCTCAAATGTTATATTAAATTCCCTGCTTATTATTTTTCTGAGTTTAGTTCTGATGTTGATAATGTGGTTACTTTTCAAAAAATACTTTACCTCACAGCTAAACTTAATCCTCGATTTTCTGAAGAAAAGAAAGGAGGGTAAAACCGGCATCAATTGTGACTCCGCAAAATTTGATTCGGAAGAGTTTATCGCACTTTCTGAGTCGCTGAATAATATGACCGAAGAAATTGACAAACAGCTTTCCTATCTGAATAATCTCCCGCTTCCTGTAATGCTTATCGATAAAAACTTTAATATTGAATATATGAACAACGCCGGACTTAAACTGCTTGACACAACAACAAGTGACCTGGCAGGCAAAAAATGCTATAATTTCCTGAAAACGGAACATTGCAATACAGAAAAATGTGCCAGTATGCAGGCTATGAAGCAAAATAAATCGGTTACTGAAGAAACCAGGGCAAATCCTAATGGGAAAGAAATGTCAATAATGTATACAGGACTTCCGGTGAAAAACGGCAGGGGAGAAATTACCGGAGCTTTGGAATCTATCACCGATATTACCGATATTAAAAACAGGGAAGCTTATCTTACAAGAAGCACCGGCACAATGATGAATGCCATGGAAAACTTTTCTCACGGCGATCTGACTGTTTCCGTAACTCCGGAAATTCAGGATGATCAGATAGGCAAAATGTTCAATGCTTTTAATCTGGCTGTGGAAAATATTAAAAATATGATCAGGCAATTAACTGACGCGGTAAATGCCACCGCGAGCGCGAGCGCGCAGATATCGGCCAGCACGGAGGAAATGGCCGCGGGCGCCCAGCAGCAGTCGGCCCAGTCATCCGAAGTTGCCAGCGCGGTTGAGGATATGACAAAAGCGATTTTTAATACCTCCGAGAGAACAAAAGAAACTGTTGACAGGGCGGTTCACGCGGGTGAAATAGCAAAATCGGGCGGTGAAATTGTGGATAATACTATATCAGGTATGATTAAAATTGCCGAATATGTCAACCAGTCTGCCCAAACAATTGAAAAACTGGGCGACAGCAGTAAACAGATTGGCGAGATAATTCAGGTGATAAATGATATTGCCGATCAGACAAACCTTCTGGCGTTAAATGCCGCGATTGAAGCCGCGCGAGCGGGTGAACAGGGCAGAGGATTTGCCGTGGTCGCCGACGAGGTGAGAAAACTGGCGGAAAGATCATCAAAAGCGACAAAAGAGATCGCCGATATGATAACTCAGATTCAGAATGATACCACGGGAGCGGTTTCTTCAATAAAAGTTGGCAATGAAGAGGTCAGCAAAGGGAAAGCGCTTGCCGAAGAAGCGGGTAAATCGCTGGAACAGATCATAAGCAGTTCGGATGAACTGGCAAGAAACGTTACAGAAGTCGCGAAAATTAATGAAGAGCAGTCCTCAACCGCCGAAGAGATAAGCAGAAGTATTGATGGTATAAGCGCCGTTGTAAATCAAAGCGCTTCAACCACCCAGCAAATCGCTCACTCGGCTGAAGACCTGAACAGGCTGACCGAAAATCTCACCGCTCTTATTTCTCAATTTCATTTTGATGACAACCGGAAAGGAGCTTCCTCAGGAAAATTGCTTAACGGAGCCCGCGAGTAATTCGGAAGCTTTTGATAAAAAGAAACGGTTTATAAATAGTAGAGGCAGGTCGTGACCGGAAGTAAAAAGTTTATTCCTCCCCGGACTGCCTCTCTGTTACCGAATGGTTTAGCAAAATTATCGGAAAGAAAGATTATTGATAGTTGGGGAGAGATATCATTATATTTGATTTGTTCAAAAAAAATTACTTTTCTGTATTAAAAATATCAGGCTATTTAATTATTGATTTCCGGATTATACTGAAACATGCTTTTTAATTCCCTTGATTTTGCGCTATTTCTGCCAGTTGTTTTTATAATCTATTGGTTTCTTGTCAATAAAAATTTAAAGTTGCAGAACCTCTTCATTGTTTTCTCAAGTTATCTTTTTTATGGATGGTGGGACTATCGTTTTTTATCATTGATTCTTTTTAGCACTATTGTCGATTACCTGGTCGGTTTAAGTTTATCGAATCAGGAAAATCCCGCGCGCAGAAAAATTCTTTTGTGGGTGAGTATTGCTGTAAACCTTGGATTTCTTGGATTTTTTAAGTACTACAATTTTTTCCTTGATAATTTTATTGACGCCTTTTCTTTGCTCGGGTTCAAATTCAGCGCCACCTCTTTAAGCATTATTCTGCCTGTTGGAATAAGCTTTTATACTTTTCAGACACTAAGTTATACAATAGATGTATATAATAAAAAATTAACCCCCACCAGAGATTTTATTGCTTTTACCGCCTTTGTAAGCTTTTTCCCGCAACTTGTCGCCGGGCCGATAGAACGAGCTACAAACCTGCTTCCCCAGTTTTTTAAAAACCGCTATTTCGATCGGGGAAAGGCTGTCGATGGATTAAGGCAGATTCTCTGGGGATTCTTTAAAAAAATTGTTATTGCCGATAACTGCGCCGAATTAACAAATCAAATTTTTAACAATTCCTCACACGAAAGCGGGGTGGTTCTTCTTTTCGGGGCAATATTTTTCGCCTTCCAGATTTATGGTGACTTTTCAGGATATTCCGACATCGCCATTGGAGTCTCCCGGTTATTTGGTTTCAGTCTCAGGCAAAATTTCGCCTTTCCCTATTTCTCACGCGATATTGCCGAATTCTGGCGGCGTTGGCATATTTCACTTTCTTCATGGTTCCGCGATTACCTTTATATACCCCTTGGCGGCAGCCGGGGAGGTATGCTGATGAAAATTCGCAACACTTTTATCATATTCCTTGTAAGTGGTTTTTGGCACGGCGCAAACTGGACTTTCATTGTATGGGGTTTTCTCAATGCTTTATATTTTATTCCCCTTCTGATTACAAAACAAAACCGTAAAAACCTTGATGTGGCTGCCAGCGGAAGAATTTTCCCCTCGATAAGGGAAGTATTGGCAATTTCGGTTAATTTTTTTCTTACTATTATCGCCTGGATATTTTTCAGAGCCGAAAACCTTAATCATGCTTTTGAATACCTGGGAGGACTTTTTTCAAGATCCCTTTTCACTATTCCTGATTTCCAGAGCGACAGAACCGCCTTTACTGTTTTAATACTTATTCTCTACTTTTTAATTATTGAATGGTCCGGAAGAGAAAATCAGTATGCCATCGAAAAAACCGGGTTGAAGTGGAATAAATATTTACGATGGTTTTTTTATGCCTTTACCCTGTTCCTGATAGCGATGTTTTTACCCACTAAGGAAACACCATTTATCTATTTTCAATTTTAATCTTATGAAAAAATTTTTTATCAGACTATCATTTTTTTCTCTTTTTTCTTTAGTCGTGTACCCCCTGTTTTTATTTATCTGGGGTTCGACATTTCTTGATAATTTGAAATCGAACCTCAGTTATAAAAAAACCGGGGGATTCAGTTATACAAGGTTAAACGAAGCTAAAGAACAAAAAGATACTGACTTGCTATTTCTCGGTTCTTCTCACGCATACAGGGGATTTGACACCAGAGTTTTTAAAAAGTATGGTTACAATTCATTTAATCTGGGCAGTTCCGCTCAAACCCCCATACAAACCGAAATACTGGCAGAGAGATATATTGAAAGGATTCATCCTGCGGTCATTATCTATGAAGTTACACCGAGAACATTTGACGCTGACGGGATTGAATCATTCTGCGATATTTTATCGAATGATTATCTTGACAAAGATATTTTGCTGCTGTCACTGGAACAAAAAAACATCAAAATATTCAATACGGTAATTTACGCTCTTCTTAAAAACATGGTTATCGACAGAAACAGCTTTTTTGAAAATCCTGTTCATAAATTTGATCAATATATAAGGGGCGGTTATGTTCAGACTTCCAGACCAGACTACCAGGTTCACAAATTGGAAAAAAGAGAACTGAGATATAAAGAGGAACAAAAAGAGGCTTTTATAAGGACTTTAAATTTTATTAAAGAGAAAAATATACCTTTTATTCTGGTTTCAGCGCCAATTACGAAAAATCAGTATGACGCGCATCTGAATATAAATGAGTTTTATTCCTGGGTTTCCCGGTATGGGATATGTTTAAACTTTAATAAAATACTCGACCTTGATGATGAAACTCATTTTTATGACGCCCACCATATGAATCAGTCGGGTGTTGAAATTTTCAACAACAAATTAGCCATGATTTTACGTGAAGGTAAAATTGACAGCCTGGTTCTGCCCGGGGAATTCAGTTTGAAACTAAACAGCAGCGATTCTAAAGCTGATTAGTATAACCATTTCCATCATCCGGAAAATCAGATTTCTGCATTTGTTTAACGTCAGCTCGATATAAGCGGTTTATAAATAGATCGAAGCAAAAGCTCAATTTTCCGCAGGCTTATTGTCCCTTTAAATAACTTCAGCGCTCCTTGCTTCTCGCAAAATGAAATCGTGGAATTTTCCAATTGTCGCTTAAATTAACAGAATTTAAGGCGCCCTGTGGAAATCCAAAGCGCAATCGAATTCGAAATCGTTTTGCAATCCTGGGCTAAAAATATTCCAGTGAAAGTAATTCGGATTTTTTAAACTCCTGGCTCCCATCAAACTATTTTGTCGTGATTTCTTACACCAAAACTCAACTCAACGAATTTTTTACGATTTAATCCCCTCCCCTAATGCACTGCTATCAACTTAAGGATTTTCATTTTTTTACCGGCCCCGAAGGAGTCGAAGCCGAATAGCCACGGGGTGTTCCCGCAGGGAATTCTTGAAATTTATCCATTTTGTCATGGTTCTGTTGGTCCCTTTCAGGGACGTAATAAAGATTTTCCGCTATTATTGACATCAATTGCAAAAATATCTTTTCGCTCTCATGAAACATCCCTTTTAGGAGCGTAGCGGTACTCGTTAGTCCTCCTCGTTCTCGAATAACCTGAACGTTTTAGAAAAGACGAGGACGAAGCACGATTACTCCGTAAAAAGTTAAATTCCACGCAAAATGGCAAGATTTTAATTTTATGAATCATCTGTCGTCCCTGGCGGGACTTTCGTATGTTCTTGTTAACTTGTTACCCCACAATGAATTGTGGGGCTATTGTCTATCGTCCCTACCGGGACTATTGATTAAAATAAGGATAATCATGTGTCCGCGTATATTTAATTTATTTCGTATGAATCCCGGCAGGGATCCTCCGCGGCGGACAGATGAAAGAGAATAGCCCCTGGTTTCAAATAGGGGAAAATGTATAAAGAAAGGTAAATAAGTCCCGTCAGGGATTCTCCGCGGCGAACAGGCGGACAGAATTAGTTTGGTTCTGGCTCATCCAGTCTATGTGTACGAGTACGAAAGATTATTTGGGATTTATCCATTCAATCCCGATGTCATTTTCTATTGATTAAAGCGTTCGGGGGCTTTTCGATGGCTTAAGTTGACAACAGTGCCCCAAATGTGGGGAATAAAGTGGACCGTTTTTGTATTTCCGGGGAATAATCGGGGGGCCTGGCAAAAACATCTGTGCCAGAGCCCTGTAATATTATACCTCAAATCTTCCCGGCAACCCACCCCCTCGCCGGAAAGTTATGCCTGCGTTCACGATCCATGGAAACAATAAACTCCAGATTTCTCAATTCCTTCATACCGTTTTTAGAAAGCATATCCCTGATCTCACCATCGCTGTGGCGGTACATCGTTATCTTCCGGTCAGAATGTGTATGTTCACTCCCGACAATAATTTCCTTATCCATGCCATCTTTAAGATCAGCGGTAATAAATCCAAACTTGCCTTCCGGCTTTAATATTCTGGCGCTTTCAGAAAAAATCACCGAAAGATCGCTGAAAAAATTCATCACACCGGCGCAGATGGCAAAATTGAAAGTTTCACTCTCAAAGGGATATGGCACTTCATTAAGATTTTGTTTTGTGAAATTTGCGTCAGGAAATTTACTCCCGCATGCTTTAAGCATATTTTCGTTGATATCAATCCCCGATATTTTTAGTCCCGCTTTGTAAAAAAGCTCTGAGGAGAGCCCGGTTCCAATCCCCAGGTCAACCAGTTTTTCACCAGGTTTAACGAATTTATACATCAGGCCGAATAAAATTTCAGGTCCGTACCAGCCGCTCGCTTCCGCTTCATCATCATAATGTTTTACCATTTCAGTTATTTCGTTCATTTTTTGCCCGTAATTAATAATAGTTTACCCGTTAGACGGCAATAATGCTCCAAAGTTCTCCTTTGTTTGCCTTCCGGCTTATCAGCATAAAAGTTCAATTCACCATTCATAATTCACAATTCATCAACATTTCCCTTTCGGTTTTCATCTTTATCATCAATTTCTTTTTCGTTGATATCAACTTTGCCGAAGGTTCTGAGATTATCAATGGAAATTTTGGGAGCGTCCTTATACAGCAAAGGATTTCCCGCGTAGTCGAGCATATTTTTCATCAACAGATTCGCGGCCGGATTATCTTCATTCAAATTGAGGGAGCAGACAAATATCCTTCCCTGCCCCACGATAAACTCAAACATCGCGGCCTGCCTGATTATATACTTATAACTGCTTACAACTTCAATCACCGGCTTAAATGGCAGGCTGCTTTCATTAAAAACCACGGTATAAGCGTCACTGAATAAATCAATAAACTGTCTGCCGCACCATCCTTCGTGGGGGAAGTTGTTCATTACGGGGTGATCGGTTATTAAAGTCGCGAGATTTCCATGAGTGCGTCCCGCGAGTCCGAGACTGTAACGAAGCGATTTAGATGGAAAATCCCTGCTCCCCAGGTAAATCAGAAATCCACCCTTTTCCAGAAAATCTGTCGCCTTTTTATCCAGTGTGTCAACAATCATTACGTTTCCGTCCGGTTGTTTTTTTCCTCTGCGCAAATCGGGCAGCTTAATATTATTCTCAGGGTAAAGCCAGATATCCCAGTCATTTGCCAGATCAATATTATCCGCCGTGAGTCTGAGTTCAATCTTTAATTTTTTCGGCTTCTCAAGCTGTGGCATAAAAAACTTCAGACTGTCATATTCATAAAGATTACCGGGAGCGGCAGATATTTCGGCAATATCTCCTCGTGATAAAACATTACTATTTTCATCTTTCAGCAGCCATGCAAGATGTCCCTTGTTGACAGGACTCTTTCCCCAATGGGAAAAAAGAACCGCCGCGGAGAATTTTTCTCCCGCCGCAAAATTTCTCTCATTGCCGATATCAAGCAGCAGAACACTTTCCCGGTTAAATTTCCTGAGTTCCTCGAAAGAGCCACCCGGTTTCAATTCAAAAAATTCATTGAGGAAACCAGCCTCATATCCTCCCCCTATCTGGTTGTGATCATGGCCGCCGAGGAAATCATATCCCCGGTAATATTTACTTTTCCTTACCGTCTCGACCGATTGTTTCCTCAATTGCGCCAGCCACGCGCAAGAATTATTATAATAATCCGACGCTTTGTGAAGCAGCCCCGCTTCTTTTAGATTTTGTCGCGCGCTTTTATATCTTTCCGCTCCGATTCTTGTTTCCTCCATCCTGCCCTGGTGATCGAGGTTGATATAATTCCCCTTGATTCCAACTTCATGTGAAAAACATGGACGCTCATAAACCGTCATTCTTTTATCGAGGAAATTCCGGTCACCTCTTTCCGACCAGTAACTCAGGTAACCCCAGCCATACTGCCCGAAAACATCGGAAAATTCCTTAAGCCGGTTAAGTCTGCTGAAATTATGAAAGAATGGATTCGATGTCGTATCCTTTCCAAGATCAGAAAGGCGCCAGTAATATTCAATTCCCCTCAGCGCTTCCTGTGGATTAAAAAGAGCGTCGGGCGCGAACTTTTTTTGAAGCTCGGCGATTTCGGCAAGATATTCAATTTTTCCTTCATCCAGAAGCTGCTCATTTCCGCCGCTGTAAATAACCGCTGATGGATGAGTCCTGCAGGTTTTTAATAGCTCCTCCCATTCTTTATGCCGATATACCTCCGGCGCTTCAATCATCATCAGCATTCCGGTTTCATCCGCTGCCTGAAGATATTCCACAGGAGGAATCCATGTGTGAAAACGAATCCAGTTAAATCCGGCTTCCCGTAGTCTGCCGATTATCTTTTTATAATATTCTTTATTAACCGGGGGAGTGCATGTTTCAGCCCAGTAGCAATGATCGGTCACTCCACGTAAGTAAACAGGTTCCCCATTGAGATAAAGGTTTATCCCTTTCCTGACCAGCCGGCGCAGACCGAAATCCTGGTCCAGAGTATCTGAGAGAATTTCATCATCATATAGTTTTAATTTTATTGTGTAAAGATCAGGATTATTCTCATCCCATGTTGCCATATTAAAAATGCCGGTATTCCACATCATCGCGTCCCGGTTGGTAAACTGCTCTCCTTCAGCGACGCGGCTGCCGCTCTTTTTGTCATAAATGGCCCATTCAAGTCTGCTCTTTTCCGAAGGGCCCCGCAGTTTTACCCGCCAGGTAAGTTTTTCGAGATTATTATCAGGATAAATAAAGAGACTGCCTATCTCTTTCCTCCCCGCGATTTTTATGTTGACCGGCCTGTATATTCCGCCGCTTCTTCCTTTATACCCGGTCAGGGCAAATCCGCCGTTTTTTACCTCTTTTATATTTGAAACAGCGATAATTATCTCATTTTCCCCATCTGAAAGAAAATCTCCTATCTGAAAACTAAACGGAGTTGACCATCCCAAATGATACCCCGCGTATTCGCCGTTGATCCATACCCAGGTTTCCTGGCTCGCTCCTCCTATTTCAAGTGTAACGAAACTACCGGATTCAAAAGATGTTATATTCACAAACCTCTTGTAAAATCCCACCCCTTTTATCCAGGGAAGAGAGCCGACCGGAACACGCTGCCGCTCCTCTTTCAGAATTGAAAAATCAATTGGTTTATAATCGGGATTTCGTTTCAACATTTTATTCAGAGGGCTGCCCGTTAATATCTCTTCATAGTCATCCCAATAACCGGGAACGGGAATTTCCGCCAGGTAATCTGAGCTTTCGGGAAGTTCCGGCTTATCCGCGACAAAAGTATCCCTGTAGGCAAAGCTCCAGTTTCCCTCCAGAGATATTATTTCAGGTTTGTTTTGAGCCGAAATTGAGATAACAGCTGAGAAAAATACAAATAATAATGTTTTGATAATCGATCCGCTCATCCGGTTTTCCATAAAAATTATTTCCACTTTGATTTTTTATTTCTTCCGATAACTATCATGATAATGCCTCCTATAACAATCAATGCACCCGGAATATCACTTCTCCTGGTTACAAACGTTAAACCGACGATGAGGAATACAATGCCAATTATAAACAGGGCTTTAAAGTTGGTACCTTTTCTTCCGCCCATATTAACTCCGATAAGAATGTGATCTATTTATTATGGTGAATCATCCATTCTTTAATAAATTCTATATACTCGGGAACAGGCATTGTGTTCAGATCATCATCTGTAAATCCTTCACTTTTTCGTTTTTCATAAAAATCAGCGCTGAATTCATTGAATTCATACCAGATATCTGTTGCATTTGTTATTTTTTTCAATGCTCCGTTTTCAATAAACCAGTCTCTTATTACTCTGATAAGCTTCGCCTGGTCTCCATTGTGATATTTTATATCAAAACCTGCCAGATCAGATATTGCTCTGGAATATCTATATGGTTCATTCTCGATTATTAGGCTTTTTTTATTCCTTCCCACATCTGAAAATTCTCTGCATCCAATATCCAATCCTATCTCAAATGCCATATTTAAACGGTAATACTCCCCTTCCTCTTTTGATATCAGTCGTGAGAGATCATGAATGCTGTAACGTGATAAATTTATTAGTTCGATGATTTTTTTAAAGCGCGGCTCGCCGGAATCAAACCTTTCTGATGCAATACGTGGAAAAAAGCCCAAATATAATATTGTAAACAAAATCGAACGGAGAAGCTCGTAATACTCTCTGTCAAAAGGACAATTGATAAATACATTTTTATTTAACTGATCGGGCATATTCCGGACTGAATTATACGGATTGATTTTGCGTAAAATAATCTATTCTTTCGACTGTTCCATTCTCCCTGTGAATCACAAGTTTTGAATCCGCCGCCGCCTGTCTGCCCCAGTCAATGGCTTCGGTTTTAGTTGAAAAAGCTCTTGAGGCCCGTTTAGCTCCATATTTTTTAACAACCCATTTTTTTCGGTCAATTGATGAAATCACATGATAACTTATTTTTCTTTTCATTTCCTGCTACCTCAATAAAAATATTCTTTCCCTTATTAATAAAAAAGCCATCTCAAATTCCGGTTAATACTCAACAAAAAAAGAACTTGTTGGTTCACCTAAATGGTATAGATCAGGTAGTGACTTTGCCTGATAATATTCAATTCTTTCAACTGTTCCGTTTTCCCTGTGAATTACAAGTTCTGAATCCGGCGAAGCGTGTCTGCCCCATTCAATAGCTTCCGTTTTAGTATCGAATACTCTTGATGCGCGCTTAGCCCCGTACTTCCAGACTACCCGGTTTTTTCTGTCGAATGATGAAATTACTTGGTAATTTTTTTTCCTGGTCATCTTTTTTGCCGCTTTTTTAAAACAACAATTCTTTACTTTAATATAAAAGAATTCCCGGTTAAATTCTATTAAATTAAGTTATTGTTGCCATATATTTACTTATCGGAACTTCCCAAATAATTCCCCTCATTTTCTTTAAGAAAATTTCTTTTCAAAGGAAATAAGACTTTCGGTATCCGGTTTTTATATGGTTCATTTCCACTTTGATTTATTTTTTATTCCAATTATGAGCATAACAATTCCCAGTATAAGGCCGAGGCCCGCGAAAATTTCACTTCCGTTAAACAGGTTAAAACTGTTGATAGCAATAAATAATATCCCGAAAATAAACAAATTCTTATAGTTAAGCTGTTTTTTAGTACTCATTCCTGATCCTCGCTTTTATCTCCTGTTTACTAATTTTCCGCGCCTCCATAGTTCTTCGCCAGTCCTCCGGTGGAGGTTTCTTTGTAGAGGCTCGGAAGATCATGCCCGGTTTCCAGCATCGTTTTAACCACCCGGTCGAAACTTACATGGTGCCGCCCGTCCGAGAGCATCGCGAAAGCGTTGGCGTCCAGCGCTCGCGAGGCGGCAAAAGCGTTCCTTTCGATACATGGCACCTGTACAAGTCCCGCCACAGGGTCGCATGTAAGTCCCAGGTGATGCTCAAGGCCCATCTCGGCGGCATATTCCACCTGGGCCGGGGTTCCGCCGAATATCTGCATTGTGGCTCCCGCCGCCATCGAACATGCCGTGCCTATCTCTCCCTGGCATCCCACCTCGGCGCCTGATATTGATCCGTTGGTTTTTACGATGTTGCCAATCAGTCCCGCCGTGGCCATTCCCCTTATAAGTTTTTTCACCGGTATTTTGTGCAGTTTGTAAAGATAATAAAGCACAGCGGGCAAAACTCCGCATGAACCGCACGTGGGAGCTGTCACCACAATTCCTCCCCCGGCATTCTGCTCGGCGGCGGCAAGAGCGTAAGAAAAAAGTAAACTCCGCCTCCTCAGACTCCCCTTAAAACTGCTGGCTCTTATGTGATATGATGACGCTTTCCTCTGGATGTGAAGTCCTCCCGGCAGTGTTCCCTCCTCCTCAATTCCATCTTTCACACTTTTTTTCATTACCTTCCAGCATTCATTCAGGTAATCCCAGAGATCCGGTTCCTCCCTTTCATTGACATATTCCCAAAGATGTTTTCCATTCTTGCTACACCATTCCAGAATATCTTTCATTGTCGAGAGTTCATATATTTTATCAGATTTGTTTTCATAACCATCCCATGTAATTTCTCCCCCGCCGATGCTGTAAACAATCCATTCATCGATAACTTCTTTATCCCCGCCGAGAGCCTCAAATTTCATCGCGTTGGGATGCCTTTCCAGGAATGTTTCCGGCTCCCATATTATCTCAACAGGAGCGGGTGAAAGCGCGTCAATGATTGCCCTGTCGGTAAGGTGTCCTTTCCCGGTAGCGGCAAGACTGCCATATAAGGTCACTTTAAATTCCGCCGCCTCCTTATTTCTTTGCCCGAATATTGTCGCCGCCCTGCTCGGCCCCATTGTGTGACTGCTCGAAGGCCCGTGCCCTGTCTTGAATATCCTTCTTACCGATTCCATAACAGCATCCTCATATCTTTTTTCTGACTGTCCAAATATAATAAAAGAGAAACTGTTTTACTTTTATCAATTTGTTATATGCATAAGCCGAACAAGCCGGAACCAAAAAGAAATAATTATAATTTTAATCATAGACTGGCAAGCCAGAAGAAAAAGTGGTTAGTGAAGAGTGAAGAGATAAGAACCAGCAATTTTTCTTAAAGATAACTTCAAAATCCAATAAAAGTCCCGCCAGGGACGACAGATGAACATTGTTTATTTCACGAAAGGTAGAATTAATAGAACTTTGCCATTTTGGGTAGAATGTAACTCCTAACGGAATAATCTGGCAAGCCGGAAAAAAATCAAATCCGAAGAAAAATTCGTACTCGTCTTTACTAAAACGCCCAGGTTACTCGAGAACGAGAACGACTACGAGTACCTGTTCCAGGCTTTTTTCTCCGTAATTACGTTATATCCGGGGGAAACTTTTTTCACCGGCTGAATAAGGTTAATAAGGTTTAGTTTTGTCGGGTGGTTTCCTATGCTGTTAAGGTTAAAAGACTAAAAAATAAGGTCCTTTTGTTGGGTTTTTCAGAGAGAAATTCACGCAGCAAAAAAATCACCCTTTCACGAAAAATTTTTGAGCTCATGGAATATTTATCAATTGTCTTTTAAATTGTTCATTGTACATTATTAATTGTTAATTGCATTTTTGCCATTTTGCGTAGAATTTGACTCCTTACGGAGTAATCATAAGCGACTCCGAATGGAGTCGAGTATTATTAGCCCCGGATGCTAATGTTTATTAACTCTTGAAGGTTTGCGGGTAATTTCGCATTTTATGTTATAAAATATCAAGGAAACGTGATGGTTCATAATTCATGCCCGATTTGTGGAAGTAAAAAAAATAAATCGACTACTACAGTTACGGTTGATTATAAAAAGGGAGTCGCCATTATCAGGGAAGTCCCCGCGTTAGTTTGTGATCTGTGTGGTGAGGAATGGATCACTGATAGCGCCGCGGAAAAAATTGAGGAAATTGTAAGCCTCGCGAAAAAACAAAACCGGGAATAGAAAATGAATGCTGAAAACAATTTGAAATTTGATAAAGGCCAAAATGACAGATTAATAAAATCATTAACAGAAGAAAAACTAAAATCACAGGAAAGAAGGTCTTCATTTAATATCAGAAAGCTTATATATGTCGGCGGGCTTTTTTCAGTTGGTGTAATTAAAAATCCTTATGATATTGATTTTAAATTAGTTCTGTTTATTGTTCCATTTATTTCAATTTGTTTTGACCTGTATATTCTTGGTGAAGACTACGGCATAAAAAGAATTGGGGGATATCTAAGAAATAATTTTAAAAATGAACCGGAAGCAGATTGGGAAAGCTGGGTTGGCAACCATCGTGATCCTTTCGCGACATACGCGGTTCCTCTTCTTTCTATACTCGTCCTCATTGCGTCAGCCAGTATTCTGATTCGGACTGAGCAAAATGAGTTATTTTTCGGATTGTGGATCGCGCTAAATATTTCAGCAATTATTTTTAATTTGTTTTATTCACAATATTTAAGAAAAAAACTTCTCAAAAACATATAATAGTTTCTGATTATTCTAAAAAAGAATCGCTCCCAAATATTTGTCATTACTCTTAAATAGCATTATTTGAGCACAATAACACAATTAATGTTAGCGCTCGTAGTTATTTCAGCCAGATAAATATATTGCAAAACTCAACGAATATATAACTGAATTTCCCGGGATGGAATTACAGGAATTACCCGCCTTCCATTCCCCCTTTTAGTTTTGAAATCCACCCCATATTTGAATATTATCTCGAAATATTTTAAATTCCCTTTCAGGTTTCTTATCTGCCTGCCTCTGTTTTATTGATGTGAGCTTCAGGTTTCATTTAATAAATTTAATTTATTAAGGCTTTGTCTGGTGACAAATGCCTTCAGGAAATTTTTTGTTATCACATACAGATGAAATTTTAAATTATAACTATATTTCACATACAGCAGGAGGCAACATGAAAAAGCAGCTTCTATTTTTATTTATGTTTTTATTTGTTTCATCATTATTCGCGCAGTCTTACACAGTAGAAGAGGGCGCGAAACAAATGGCTGAAACACTCACCAGCGCGCTGAAATCAAAGAGTGAATCGACCTTTTTGAAGCTGGCAACCACAGCCGAAGCATATAACTGGTTTATCGACAACAAGGTGCCTGCCGCCAATAAAAAAGCTGAGCCCCAGTTTTATGAACATGTAAGCGAGTCCGACCTGGATGACTTTAATCAGGGATTGAAGGATATATTCCATGATTTTTTTATTGACATGAATGATGAAGGAATAACATCCTCGAATCTTGAAATGGTAACATATGGATACATAACAGGAAGTAATGCCGATATGGTCTCCCATGTTGTGCAGGTGATATATCGCGTGAAGACAGGCAGCGAAGCCAAGCTATATCGTATAGTATTATACTGTATGCAGGGACCCGACAGAATGCACGCGAATGATATAGCCGAACTGGAAGAAATTGTTTTTGATGAATAAATTTTCAAACCCGGGGGAATTTTTTCCCCGGGTTAAACTCCTGAGACGGTCAAGCCCGAAGCAAAAAGTTGCTAAATTGATATTTAAAAATGACCAGCTTTTTATGATTTATCATTTTATCCTGCTGATCTCTTTTTCCCCGTAATCCTGTCTTTCCAGCCATCAAAAAATCCCACTGGATATAGCGTCTGTTTGATTATTCTGTTTACTGTTAAATTCTATTTTATCGTACTAACGGAACATAAAATATTAATTGTAAAACAAGAAGCGAGAAACCAAGTGTGCCGTCCGGTACGCCATATTCAGGTATGATTTGAACTTTTTTATCCCGAGATCACATTAATTGAAAGATCGACTAACATTTTTCTGTTTACTGACGATAATCTTATTGCCTTAAATATACTTAATTCAGTCAGTATCCATTCAGAGACAAAACAACTAAGATCAGCGGAACATTCTGCTAAATGTTAAGCTCTGGTTTAGAACAAATTCACAGAAGATCTGCTCTTCTAAAGAGTATATATAATAAAGGAACTTAATGAATCTTTCCGGTATCACCTGTTTCAAAGCAAATAAAGCTACACTGATAAATGAAGAACATCCCACAATCAACAAACATGAATGGGATATAAGCAGTGGTGATTTTATAGAGAGTACTAATGGGCAAAGAAATCCTGATCCCACAAAAGACTTCAAAAAATATAAAAAAAATTTACTGCTTGCCGCTCTCAGTCTCAGTATTGTTTTAGTTTGGCTTACCCTCACTGCTTTTTCAGGCGTTTGATTTTTTATTCTCCGGCGCTTTACCGTAAACATAAAAAATTGAATATGCTTTTACTGATGAAAATCCTGTTGACGGAATAAACAGATACCGTTTAAAACAGACAGATATGGATGGATCGTTTGAATATTCCGGGATATTATCCGTAGAGACGCAAAATTTTGCGTCTCTACCCACAAATTTCCAATTATATCAAAACTACCCCAACCCCTTCAACCCATCGACAAAAATCAAATTTTCAGTAGGACAGATTTGTAATCTGTCCTGCCCGGGCATTCGCACAATCCTAAAAATTTACAACAGCCTCGGCGCCGAAATAACCGCCCTGGTAAACGAGCTAAAATCCCCCGGAACATACGAGGTGGAATGGAACGCCGCGGGATTTGCCTCCGGCATATATTTCTGCGAAATGAATTCGGGCAAATATTCAGAGACAATGAAGCTTATTTTGATAAAATAAGGGAGAATTCTTTCAACTATACCAGCTTTCTTTAAGAGACAAGGCATGCCTTGTCTCTACATCCGCATTTTAAAAATAAAAACTCTGAAAATTTATTTATTGAATATTTTTCTTTATTCCCCTATATTAATTACAATGCTTCTCCTGACAGCAACCCGGTATCATTGTTAATGAAATTCTGATAAACTTTTACCATGGAGAATAATCATGAAAACAAGAATTTTTGTCAATTCCATTTTGGTAATTTTATTATTATCAGGCGTTATCTCCGGCCAGACTCCCTGGGCGGCGATAGGACCAAACCAGGGGGAGACTATAGTTTCCCTTCATTTTGACACAAATACAAATACTTTGTTTTCCTGTTCAACGGAAGGGTTTTCCTACTATGATGAAGGAAACGGCAACTGGACCAGCCGTGAGGAGGTCGGGTGGATAGGACGGCAGGTCTGGTCATTAACTACACATCCGGAATACCCGGGAAGGATCATCACAGGCAGGGAAAATGCTTTTTTCAAGGGCTACATTGAAATATCAGAAGATTGGGGAGTTTCCAGCCAGGTAGTGTATTCTTCACAGGGAGGATCAGTAAAGGATATAAAATATGTGCCGGGGACATACAATACTTTTTTTGCCTGCACAATTTCAGATATTGTTGACGGAGAGCTTTTAAAATCTGTTGACGGTGGTTTCAACTGGACACTCCTGAGTAATTATTCTCACCATTTAATGACGCAGTTAGCCGTCCATCCCGCTGATTCAAATATTGTATATGTTTCGGGCGATGCTTTGGTTACAAAAACCACCGATGGGGGTATTTCATGGCAAAGCGCTTCCAATGGTCTTCCCTCCACGCTCGGAGTATATTCCATTGTAATTAATCCTTCCGATCCCGATGTCCTCCTCTGCTCAAATGACAATGGCATCTACAGGACTTCCGACGGCGGTGATAACTGGGCTCTGATCGACAGCTATGTATGCCGGAATTTTACTGTAAACAGCGATGCTCCCGACATATTTTACGCGGTTACTTTTTCCCCCTATAATCTTATACGCTCCACCGATATGGGGCTATCGTGGCATGAGTTCAACTCCTCCTATCCCGCTGACACAATGATGGATCTTGTTTATTCACAAAACAGCATATCTCTATATACCACGTCCTCCCAGCAGGGAGTTTATTCTCTTTCATCACCATACGTTCCTGTCGAACTGACCTCTTTCAACGGAAAATTTTCTAAAGGTGCCGTTTTACTTGAGTGGGTAACCGCGACTGAGGTGAACAATCTCGGTTTTGAAATTCAGAGGATGGTGAACGGTGAAGAAACCTGGGAAATATTGGACTTCATTGATGGCGCCGGTACAACAACTGAAAAGAATGAATATGAGTTTACAGATGAAAATCCTGTTGACGGAATAAACAAATACCGTTTAAAACAGACAGATATGGATGGATCGTTTGAATATTCCGGGATATTATCCGTAGAGACGCAAAATTTTGCGTCTCTACCCACAAATTTCCAATTACACCAAAACTACCCCAACCCCTTCAACCCATCGACAAAAATCAAATTTTCCGTAGGACAGATTTGCAATCTGTCCTGCCCGGGCATCACCACAACCCTCAAAATCTACAACTCCCTCGGCGCCGAAGCAGCCACACTGGTAAACGAGCTAAAATCCCCCGGAACATACGAGGTGGAATGGAACGCCGCGGGATTTGCCTCCGGCATATATTTTTGTGAGATAAAAAGCGGGAATTTCAGATCGGTAAGGAAAATAATTTTGATGAAATAAAGAAAATATTTCTAACAGTAAATGGTTTTATACATCTACAAAACTTTTAGCCGGGAAATTCCTCCCGGCTTTTTTATTTGGCGGATATAACGCCAGTCTGCAAAATATTGAAGAATTATGCTATCCGGCCCAGGGGAATATAATTATTTGCAGGAGAGTCAAATATTTTATTTCAAGGCAAACCATTTTAATGATCGGACTTAGTATCCCTTAAAACCTCAGGAAATATTAGCAAGCGAAATTTTTTTGAAATAACGTTACAGTAAATTTGCATGATTACGCGCTCATCGATTTATTTATAAGAAATTCAACACATTTCTTGAAGAATATTCGAATGATTTGTATCTTAAAATTAAGATATGTTCATATTATTTAAAATCAGTAAAAACGAATCAAGAATATAGAATATTTATATTCCCCTTTCTATAGACTGATTTAAAAGCATAAAATCAGAGAAAGCACGTTTGAAGCTGAAAGATGATATTAGAGAAGTTACTGATGTAATCAGGATTTCCGGCTTCACAATAAATTATTTCTCAATTCTGAATATCGATTCAAGAAATAAGCCACCGGAAAAATGCGATCAAAAAACCTAAAACTGATATCACAAATAATATGGAGGTACTAAGTGATTAAAGTGTTGGCAACAAAATGTGGCATTAAAGCCGGACGTCACATATTTTGTTCTGTCTGGGCAACATTCATTATTCTCGTTTTTTTCGCCGGAACAGAACTGAACAATGATACCTCTCTTTCTAATTCCGATGCATCATATCTGGGCGAAGCTGCAACTGACAATTCAGGTCATGTCATTAATAACGCGGGTGATGTCAATGGTGACGGCTACTCTGATCTGCTGATTAGTTCCTACCGAAATGGTGAACAAGCTGAATTTGCGGGGCAGACATACCTGATTTTTGGAAAGGCATCCGGCTGGAACATGGATGCGTCCCTAAGTTCAGCAGACGCTTCTTTTTTGGGTGAGGTCACTTATGATTGTTCCGGTTTATCAATTAGTTCGGCGGGTGATGTAAATGGTGATGGTTATGATGATATTCTCATTGGGGCCTACACAAATGATGAAACTCCTGATAATGACGACGCCGGACAAACCTATCTTATTTTCGGAAAATCATCCGGATGGAGCATGGACGTTCCTTTAAGTTCAGTCGATGCTTCTTTTTTAGGTGAGACGGCCAATGATTATTCGGGTAAATCTGTAAGCTCGGCAGGGGATGTTAATGGCGACGGCTACGATGATATACTTATTGGCGCTTATGGTTTTAACGAGTTTACCGGTCAGACTTACCTGATCCTTGGTAAATCATCGGGATGGGACATGGATGTTTCTTTAAGCGCCGCCGATGCTTCCTTCATTGGTGAGTCGGCAGGTGATTATTCAGGTTATACAGTTTGCGGAGCCGGTGATGTAAACGGCGATGGTTATGATGATATACTTATCGGGGCTTACAGGAACGGGGAGGCAGCCGGACTCGCCGGTCAAACTTACCTGATCCTCGGTAAATCGTCGGGATGGAGTATGGATGTTTCATTAAGCTCAGCAGACGCATCATTTTGGGGTGAAGCGGCGCATGACTATTCAGGTTATTCAATAAGCGGCGCCGGTGATGTAAACTGTGACGGCTATGATGATATACTTGTCAGCTCATATCTCAACGGGGAAACTGCAGGCTCAGCCGGACAGACATACCTGATCTTCGGTAAATCATCAGGCTGGAGTATGGACGTTTCATTGAGTTCCGTTGATGCCTCCTTTCTTGGAGAAGCATCGGGCGACATGTCCGGTCAGTCAGTAAGTGGCGCCGGAGATGTAAATGGCGATGGTTATAGTGATATCCTTATTGGAGCTTACAGGAATGATGAGGGTCCGGGAAGTGATGATAACGGTCAAACCTACCTGGTATATGGTAAATCATCAGGCTGGAGTATGGATGTTTCATTAAGTACTGCCGACGCATCGTTTGTGGGTGAGGCAATAGATGATTATTCCGGTTATTCAGTAAGTGGCTCCGGGGATGTAAATGGGGACGGATATAGTGATCTGCTTATTGGCGCTTACGGTAATGATGAAGGTCCCGATAATGATGCCGGTCAGACATATATTATATTCTCCAATCAATCGGGAGCGACAAACGCCACTTATAAACAGTTTGTTGGAAATGGGAATATGTCCCCATGTTATATCGACAATGCAAATTTGTGTGTTGATTTTTCCTCGTGTAACAGCGTGAATGGTTACCTCATGGTTACCCAGCATAATAACCAGGATCCCCCGGGCGCGACAGTCAGTTCAGTTAACAAATACTGGACAATTACACCAATAAATATCAGCGACTATACATTTGATATCTCTTTCCATTATAACGATAGCGAAATAACTGAATCCGGCGGCGCGGAAGAAAATATGAAACTTTACAGAAGAGTTGGTGAATTCTGGGACGAAGTTACAACTATTGTTAATACAGACAAAAATATTCTTACCGCTACAAACCAGAGTTCTTTTTCGGACTGGGCTATCGGGAATTCCGAATCGCCACTGCCAGTTGAACTAACCTCATTTTCCGTGTTGGCGGAGAAGAGTACTGCCAAATTAACCTGGCAGACGGCAACAGAAACAAACAACTACGGTTTCTTTGTAGAACGAAACGTAATCCGTACCCTGGGCGGAGCCGATGGGTGGCAGCCTATTGATTTCATCCCCGGCGCCGGCAACAGCAACAGCCCGAAGGAATACAGGTATATCGATGAACTTACAGATCTTGAAAAAATTCCGGAAAGAATAGAATACCGCCTGAAACAGACAGATACCGACGGATCATTTGAATATTCTGATGTTGTAGCCGTAGAGACGCAAAATTTTGCGTCTCTACCCACAAATTTCCAATTATATCAAAACTACCCCAACCCCTTCAACCCATCGACAAAAATCAAATTTTCCGTAGGACAGATTTGCAATCTGTCCTGCCCGGGCATCACCACAACCCTCAAAATCTACAACAGCCTCGGAGCAGAAATAACCACACTGGTAAACGAGCTAAAATCCCCCGGAACATACGAGGTGGAATGGAACGCCGCGGGATTTGCCTCCGGCATATATTTCTGTGAAATGAAATCGGGCAAATATTCAGAGACAATGAAACTGATTTTGATGAAATAAGGAAAATATATTATAGACAGTTTAATATATTGATGTAGAGACAAGGCATGCCTTGTCTCTACATTATTTTATTCCTATTTTAAATAAATAAAATAATTCCGGGATAATCTTCAATAATTTATTCACCTCATTTGAGGAATAAATGGAACGGAGATGCAATAGACGTCATTCCAGAGATACTTGTGTACCGGAATGGGTCCGGATAAAGCAGGTAATCCTAATATTACTCTCAGGGTTATCACTAATTTATTCACAAAGTCTTTATAATGATCGAATAAAACCGGAATTTGGATCTGCCTTTAAGTATATTTATTCGCTTACTCAAGATAAGAGGGGACGACTATGGATAGGGACTAACTGCGGACTGGGAATATATGACGGGAATCAATTTTCAGTGATTGACACAAATAATGGGTTAAATAATAATGAAGTATGGTCGCTCTTTGAAAATGAAAAAGGGGTGATGTGGATTGGAAGTAAAGAAGGATTATATACATACTATAACGACCATCTGACAAACATACCTTGTCAATCAAACGAACAACCTGGCATTCTGAAAATTGATGAAGATCAGGATGGTAGGATCTGGCTCGGCACTACCATGGGTATATATACCTGTGAATCGACAAGTCTGGAACGTCTTGAACCAGGTCCTGTATTTAAAAATGAAAAAATTCTTACTTTTGCGCTCTGTTCGCCTGATAGTTCAATCTGGGCAATACCTTACGGAAAGGGTGTTTACAGATTAAAAGGATATAAATGGTCGTATTATTCAAAAAAAGATGGTTTGGTTTCTGATACAGTTACAAATTTTTATGAGAATCCTGAAGGAAGAATATATTTTGCGCACGCGACAAACAAAAAAATATCGATATGGGATGGTCAATATTTTACCGGTCAGCGGCTATTTGATAAATCCGCGAAAGGAATATATACTTTTGTTGAAGATAAAAGAAAAAATTTGTGGATCGGTACGAACGACGGTTTATTCGTAAAAAGAGGGGAAAAAATAACAGAATATACAAGCATCAGGAACGGGTTGCCTGAAGACTTTTTATATGCGGCATATTGTGACAAGCGGGGAGATTTATGGTTTGGGACTATTTATGGCGATCTTTTCAGAGTTCCCGCCGAACAATTTGAAAGTTATTCGGCTTATAACGGACTTCCGGAAAACAACATTTATTCAATACTTAAAGATAAAAATGATAATTTGTGGTACGGCGTCATCCATAAAGGAATCTTTAGAATAGACGCAGCAGGTAATATTACAAATTTTTCTAAAAATGAAGGAATTAAGAGTATATTTTTCCCAGATATCAAAGAAGATAATTACGGTGATCTGTGGTTCGCTTCATTTAACGGTGTATTCAGGTACAGAAACGGGAAATTTTCTAATTATTCAACGGTAACAAAAAACCTCAAGAATGATATCGTTTGGGAGCTTTTTTTTGATTCAGAGGAGAATATCTGGATTGGAAAAGAAGGAGGTGTTGTTATTACAGACAGAAATTTTACCGATATGCAGACCATTCCCGGATTAGACAGTGTAATTTCTTCATCCAATGTGCAGCATATTTTTGAAGATCAGGAAGGTTTTTCCTGGATATCGACAGATAAAGCGGGCGTGATAAAATCGGACAGAAACAATATCATAGAAATTTACGATAAAAATAGTGGTTTACCGACAAATGATATTTCTCAAACTTTGCAGGATAAGTCGGGAGATATTTGGTTCTTGACAAATGGTTCCGGAATAATACGATATGATGGAGAGAATTTTTCTGATTTTACGATGAAAGATGGTTTGCCAGGCGATTTCTGCTACACGGCTGAAGAATATAATGGCTTTTTATTCATTGGCACATCGAGGGGAATTTCAAGATTTCAATATAACGCTTTTGAGGAAAAGGGAAAATACGCGTTCAGAAACTATTCTGATCAGGATGGTATAGTCTCAAATGAATGTAATACCGGAGCGATATTTACAGATAAAGAAGGTTACATCTATTTTGGAACAATGAAAGGAATAACCTGTTTCCATCCTGTAAATATACCTGTATGTAAGCCATCCCCGGTGAAAATATCGAAAATCAGGATTTATGATAATGATAGTTTTTTCGATACTCTTTCTTCAGAGCAAATATTGTTGAATTACAATAACAACAGTATTCAAATAAATTACTCAGCGACGGATTTTATTTCGAAAGACAGCCTTACCTACTATTATCAGTTGCCGGGATATCATGACGGATGGGTGAAAACCAGGCAAAACTCCGTTTTCCTTGTCAATCTCTCTGCCGCTGAGTACAGTTTCAGTGTAAAGTGTATTAATTCCGACGGGATTTGGTCGAAACCTGCCAGTTTTGATTTTGTTATAAGACCACCATTCTGGCAAACCTGGTGGTTCAGGATTATTGCTTCTATAGGTATTGCCGCGCTGCTGGCGATCATTCCGGTAATAAGGTTCCGGAGGTTGAAAGAGAAAAAGAGAATTCATGAAATTTATTCGGGGAAGCTTATAGAATCGCAGGAGGCTGAGCGTAAAAGAATTGCCTCGGAACTGCACGACAGCCTCAGTCAGAATCTTCTGTTAATAAATAATGAGCTTCAGCAATTCCAGATAAACAGTAATAATGATGCTGAAGAAGTAAACCAGGCCCTTGATCTGGTAAAAGAATCGATCCGTGATGTAAGGGAAATATCAACTTCTCTTCATCCGGATCAGTTAGACAAACTTGGTTTTAAGAGATGTGTCGAAGGAGCTGTGAATAAAATTTCACATGCTACCGGAATAAAATTTGGAATGAAAATCCAAAAAGTAGATAATATCCTGCCTGCTGAAAAAGAAATACATTTATACAGGATAATTCAGGAAGCTTTGAACAATATAATCAAACATTCGGGAGCCAAAAAAGCCGAAATGATAATAGAACATACAGATCATAAAATTAACGCGAGAATTAAAGACTATGGCAAAGGATTTGATATTTCGGGTTGCGAAAAAATGGTAGAGGCGGGAATTCATTTCGGACTTTATGGCATGGAGGACCGCGTTAACCTGATTGGCGGCTCGATAAAAATTGAATCAAAACCGGAAGCGGGAACGATCGTGTCGGTTTCAGTTCCCCTGGAAAATTAAATTGAAATATTTCATATTTTCGGAAAAAATTATGAATTATCACACTGAATCAGAAAATTACAGTAAAACAATTTTAATCGCGGATGACCACCCAATTGTCAGGCAGGGTCTGGTGAATCTGATCAAAGAAAACCGGGTGTTTGAAATCCTTGCTGAATGCAGGACAGGAAATGAGGCTCTCGAAAAAATAAAAAATCTCAAACCCGATATCGCTCTGCTCGATATCTCAATGCCCGGAATGAATGGATTAGATGTAATTGAACAATCTGTGAAAGAGGGAGTGGAAACCGATTTTGTTATTCTCACAATGTTCCACGATGAGGAGTATTTTGAGATGGCAATGGAGCTGGGTGTAAAGGGGTACATGCTCAAGGAAAACGCCCTCTCGGAATTACAGAATTGTCTGAATACAGTAATTTCAGGTGATTTTTATATTTGTCCCGCATTATCTAAATATATGATAAGAAAAGATAAAAAGGTGACTGAAAGAACTATTCCTCTCGAAAAACTCACTCCCGCGGAAAAGAAGGTTCTCAAAGAAATTTCATTAAACAAAACCAGTCCGGAAATAGCTGATAAATTATTTATAAGCACCCGAACAGTTCAGAACCACAGACACAATATCTGTAAAAAGTTGGCATTGAGGGGTCCGAACGCTTTGCTCGAATTTGCGTTAAAAAACAGAGGTGTTCTGTAGCTTCATCCCGGGAAATAGTTCTTCAATGATTCATTGTCTTTTGTGCGATCAGAAGAGTTGTAGGCTACAATAATTTTTTTATCCATGCCAGTTATATAAGCACATCTACTCATAAAAATAAGCATAACTGCTTATTGGCAATTGAGTAGGTTGCTCTATTCAAATTTATTTCTTTCCCCCGTAACTTTTCCTTCGAAATTAAAATTTTTCAATCTGCTTGGATACAGACTGAATATGAAAATAATGATCGTTGAAAATAATATAAAAATGCGGGAAATGATAATACGAATACTCCGGAACTCTGCACTGGCGCCTGTGGAATTGATTACATGCTCAGATGGACACGACGCGGTAAATAAATACAGCTATTTCAGACCTGATTGGATACTGATGGATATATCGCTCGACAGGATGAATGGTCTCAAAGCTTCTAATCAGATCAGAAATATCAATCGAGATGTGAAGATTATCATAGTCACCCAGTATGATGATCCGGAATATCGTGATGCGGCAAAAGAGATGGGGGCAATCGCTTTTGTGCTGAAAGATGATCTTATGAAAATTCCGGTGATTATTGAGAGCATATTATAACAAAAATATAAACTTTCAGGAGGCAGAAATGAAACCAAGGCATATTATCAAATCGGAAGATGAAAAAGAATACACCATACTCGCGATCCTGCTGTTTCTTTTGATATTCGGGCAGATAACAAATTTTTCGCCGCAGGGGAAAAGGGGATGGGATATCACACAGGGCATAGCAGAAAAATACTTTAACGGAATCAGCGCGGGAGATAATTACGGTTATTCAGTATCCGGCGCCGGAGATGTAAATAACGACGGATATGATGATATTATTATTGGGGCTCTAAATTACAGCTCAAATAAAGGAAGAGTATATCTCTATTTGGGAGGAAGGATAATCAATACTAAACCTGATCTGATGTTTACCGGTGAAAACAATGATGATAATTTTGGCAGCGCTGTTGCCTCTGCGGGAGATGTAAACGGTGACGGATATGATGATCTGATCATAGGAGCTCGAGGATACAGCAATGGCAGGGGAAAAGCATACATTTATTATGGCGGCTCAGGTATGGATGAAACCGCGGATAAAACTTTTGCCGGATCGACCGAACAAAGTCATTTTGGAGGATCGGTATCAGGGGGAGGCGACTTAAATGGGGACGGCTATGACGATATTATAATTGGAGCATACGGTTCCAACAATTTTGCGGGAGAGGCAAGGATCTACTTTGGCGGTTTGAATATGGATGAAAGTGCGGATATATTATTGTCCGGCAGCGCCAGTGACGACTATTTTGGTTATTCGGTATCAGGAGTGGGCGATTTAAATGGGGATGGTTATTGCGACGCAATAATTGGCGCGGGGGGAGCTAACAGCTACCAGGGTCAGGTGAAAATCTATTTTGGCAGTTCATCTATGGATGATGTCGCTGATTTGACATTAAACAGAGAGAATGCTTCAGATCATTTCGGGAAATCAGCAACCTGTGCCGGGGATATAAATGGTGACGGTTACAAAGATGTGATAGTCGGCGCTGAGGGATATGATGCAGATGGAGAATTTGAAACCGGGAAAGCATATATTTTTTGGGGTGGCGCTAATATGGATGCGACGGCAGATAGAACATTGAGCGGTGAGACCGCATTCGATTATTTTGGAATATCGGCAGCCTGCGCCGGGGATGTAAATGGAGATGGATTTGATGATGTAATAATTGGAGCTTACTTGAATGATGAAACAGGTACAGACGCGGGCAAAAGTTATGTTTATTTTGGTGGAGAAAATATGGATATAAATGTGGATATAATGAACTACGGCGAAAATAATGAGGATAATTTCGGATTCAGTGTCTCAGCCGCCGGGGATATGAATGGCGATGGATTGGATGACTATCTAGTCGGGGCAAATCAGAATGATAATAACGGATCAAATTCCGGCAGAGCATACCTTTTTTGTAACTCAATAACGGGACGCGATGTTAATGATCTGTTCATAACAGGAGAATCTTCCTCAAGTTACCTGGGTTATTCAGTTTCATTTGCCGGGGATGTAAACGGGGATGGAGATGATGATGTAATTATTGGCGCTTTGGGATATAGCATAGGACAGGGCAGAGCGTATATTATGTATGGCCGGACTGATGAGAATAATAGTCCTTCAATCATGATGACTGGTGAGAACAATGGGGATTATTTTGGAAAATCAGTATCCGGCGCAGGCGATATAAACGGGGATGGATATGATGATGTTATTGTTGGGGCATCTGGAAATGATAATGCCGGATCGGAAGCAGGCCGAGCCTATATTTATTTCGGCAGCGCGGTTATGGATAATATTATTGATTTAGTATTGCATGGTTCAGGCGCGGGGGATGAATTTGGTCTTTCGGTTTCCGGCGCCGGGGATGTAAATGGGGATGGTTTCTCTGATGTGATCGTTGGCGCCCACTATAATGATGACGCGGGAACTGACGCCGGGAAAGCATTATTATATTTCGGCGGTTCCGGTTTAAATAATACGGCTGATATTACTTTTGAAGGTGAGAATGCTTATGACGACTTTGGATTTTCTGTTTCGGGAGCCGGGGATGTAAACGGTGATGGTTTTGATGATGTGATTATAGGGGCAAGGTATAGTGATGACAGACATACCGACGGAGGAAAAGTATATATTTATTTTGGAGGTGTGAATATGAATAACGTCGCCGATATAGTTTTTACAAGCGAGGCCGACTATGACAATTTTGGATATTCAGTTTCCGGGGCGGGTGATGTAAATGGTGACGGGTATTCCGATGTGATTATTGGCGCGAGATATAACGACGGTGTCACTACTGACGCGGGCAGGGCTTATCTTTATTTTGGCGGTCAGAATATGGACAATTCCGGGGATGTTATTTTTAATGGAAACAGCGTAAGCGATTATTTCGGGAGCTCAGTTTCGAGCGCCGGCGATTTGAATAATGATGATTACGATGATGTCATTATCGGATCCTATAACACCGGCGAAAATGGAAAAGGGAAAGCTGTTATTTTTTATGGCGGATCTTCCATGGATAACATACCCGACATGACGATTGCCGGCGAAAAAGAATATGATAGTTTTGGAATTTCTGTTTCCGGCGCGGGGGACGCAAATAGTGATGGTTTTGATGATTTTGTAATTGGCGCGAAAGGGAATGATGATAATGGAATCAGCGCTGGCAAGGCATATATATATTACTCAAATCCTCCACAGGTTAAACCCAGGCTTGTCAGCGCAAGTGATATAACAAATGATGAGGGAGGATATGTTTTGGTTAAATGGGTTCGCAGCGGATATGATTTCCCAAATTGCGAAAGGCTGGATAAATATATTCTTCAAAGAAGCGCTCCCCCGGCCGGAGGAGATTTTTGCTGGGAAAATATTACTGAAATTTCGCCGGTGTTCGAAAAGTACTATACTTATACCGTTAATACATGGTCCGATAGCAGCGAAAACGCAAACGGAACAATGTATTTCCGTATTCTTGCCAGGGGGATTGATGAAGATGAAATATGGATCTCAAATATAGAAAGCGGGCACAGTGTTGATAATATCGCTCCCGGGGTAGTCGCAAAATTAAACAGCGCGTTCTCTGGAGGCAGTTGTGTACTTAACTGGTCGCCAAACAGCGAAAGTGATCTGAAAAATTATGAAATTTTCAGGAGTAAAGACTCGAATCTTGATCCTGACACAGCCTCGGTTTTTGCTGTAGCGGCAGATACCACATATACCGATAATGATCCCGGAATGGAGCTGCAATATTATTATGTCCGCGCGGTTGATATTCACGGCAATTGCGGAGCCGCCGCTTCCACCTCCCCCGGCCTGCTTCCAATTGAACTAATTACATTTACAGCCAGAATAATAAACGGCTCAGTTCTTCTCGAATGGACAACCGCCACCGAAATTGACAATTACGGCTTTTTTGTTGAACGAGGCGTAACCCGAACTCTGGGCGAACTGGAAGGTTGGGCGGCAATCACCTTTATCCCCGGCGCCGGCAACAGCAACAGTCCGAAAGAATATTCCTTCACTGATGATCTGAAAAATATGGATATTATTCCCGACACAATTTATTACCGTTTAAAACAGGTTAATACCAGCGGACAGTCTGAATATTCTGAAATAGTATCCGTAGAGACGCAAGATTTTGCGTCTCTGCCGGCACAATTCAAATTACACCAAAACTACCCCAATCCATTCAATCCTGTCACAAAAATCAAATATTCCGTAGGACAGATTTGTAATCTGTCCTGCCCGGGTATCCCGACAACCCTCAAAATCTACAACATCCTCGGGGCCGAGGTAACCACGCTTATGGATGAAACAAAATCGCCCGGCAATTATGAGGTTAAGTGGGATGCGACGGGATACTCCTCAGGGATATATTTCTGCGTAATGAAATCAGGGGAATATTCAGACGCGATCAAAATAATGTTGCTAAAATAAGATGAAACCAACTATTCAAAAAATTATAATCAATAAAACAGAAGGTGTAAAATGAAAATCAGATGTTGTTTTTTAATCAATATTTTTTTTGCGGCGCTATTCTGTTCAAACTTCCTTCTTCGCGCTAATAACGTGACGGTTGAAGATGTAACGATAGCATCGGTAAATAATACAAACGATTATGCTATTATTGAATTCGATGTTTCCTGGGAAAACTCGTGGAAGATAAACAGTGAAGCTTCCAACTGGGATGCGGTATGGCTGTTTATAAAATTCAGGGAGTCAGGCGGAGAATGGGGCCACGCGACTTTGGACCAGCCGGAAACAGCGCCGGACGGAGCAGAAATAACAGTAACTTCAGACGCGAAAGGAGCTTTCGCCTACCGGGATGATTTAGGTTCTGGAAATATAGATTGGGATAATATTCAGCTTCGGTGGGAATATGGCATTGATGGAGTTGCCGACGCAGCCAATGTTGAAGTTAAGGTTTTTGCAATTGAGATGGTCTATGTGACCGAAGGCGCGTTTTATTTGGGCAAGGATGGATATAATCACTTCTATCAGCCATACCCGGAACCAACGGTGGAAGAATATTACAAAATTAACAGCGAAGGTGAGATTGAGGTAGCGAATGAACATTATAAATTGTGGTATCGGGAGACCAACCAACACGCGGGAGACCGGCAGGGGCCGATTCCCGCCGCATTTCCTAAAGGTTATCATGATTTTTATTGCATGAAATACGAGGTCAGCCAGGGACAATACGCCGAATTCCTCTCTATGTTAACCGATAATCAGGATAACAATCGTTATCCGAATTTAAATGGTAATTACAGACACACAATTTCCGGTTCATTCTCAAATTATTCAGCTTCCGCGCCTGAGAGAGCGTGCAATTACCTAAGCTGGGCTGACGCCACGGCATATGCCGACTGGGCCGCGTTAAGACCAATGACGGAACTTGAATTTGTGAAGGCATGCCGGGGAAAAGCGCCGGGAGTTGCAGGTGAATATCCCTGGGGGAATAGCAATATCGCAGGGCTGCCATACACTCTAAGCAATGATGGAGCGGACAATGAAAACATTTCATCCAATTATTCAACATCTGCCGGAAATATAAGTTATTCTGAGACAGACGGATCAATAAATGGCCCGCTACGCTGCGGAATTTTTGCCGCTAATGAAAATAATTCGGGAAGAATAACCTCTGGCGCTTCAAGGTATGGCATTATGCAGTTAGGCGGCAATGTGGGTGAAAGAATAGTTACTGTGGGTCATCCATCGGGAAGAAGTTATACAGGTTTGCATGGCGACGGAGTTCTTACCGAAGATGGTTACGCTAATGTATTAAACTGGCCTGGTTCAGGCGGTCCCACATCACTTGGATCAGGATTTATGGGCGGTTCATTTGGTTCTGGTTCCGGGCAATGTCAAGTAAGTGGTCGTAATGAAGCTGCGAGAAATTATCCTGACAGACATTACTTATGGGGATTCAGGGCAGTACGCACCGCGCCATAGATGAAAAATGGAACAAATTAAACCAACATTTTTCGAGGAGAATAAAATGGAGATTATTAAAGCGACAGGAATATTTTATTTGTTTGTTCTTTTTTTCTGTATGATTATGCTTCCGGTTTCCACGGAAGCGCAATACAGCGGCGGTGACGGGGATGGATACGATTCTGAATCTTCAGGTGAAATTTGTGTGTTAAATTATAATGCGGCATTTTATGGCGGTTCGGGGGATGGATATTGCTCCTGTGGATCAATTCCCTCCCCATTGCCGGTAGAATTGATATCTTTTTCGGCGAAACTGGAAACGAATATAGTAATATTAACCTGGCAGACGGCAACAGAAACAAACAACTACGGTTTCTTTGTAGAACGAAACGTAATCCGTACCCTGGGCGGAGCCGATGGGTGGCAGCCTATTGATTTCATCCCCGGCGCCGGCAACAGCAACAGCCCGAAGGAATACAGGTATATCGATGAACTTACAGATCTTGAAAAAATTCCGGAAACAATAGAATACCGCCTGAAACAGACAGATACCGACGGATCATTTGAATATTCTGATGTTGTAGCCGTAGAGACGCAAAATTTTGCGTCTCTACCCACAAATTTCCAATTATATCAAAACTACCCCAACCCCTTCAACCCATCGACAAAAATCAAATTTTCCGTAGGACAGATTTGCAATCTGTCCTGCCCGGGCATCCCCACAACCCTCAAAATCTACAACAGCCTCGGCGCCGAAATAACCACCCTGGTAAACGAGCTAAAATCCCCCGGAACATACGAGGTGGAATGGAACGCCGCGGGATTTGCCTCCGGCATATATTTTTGTGCGATAAAAAGCGGGAATTTCAGATCGGTAAGGAAAATAATTTTGATGAAATGATCGGAAATGATAAAATCGAAAATTTGTATTGGGGCCGCGAAATTTAATAATCCTGTAGAGACGCAAAATCTTGCGTCTCTCCGCTTGAAACAGAAAAACACAGATAGCGTTAACAGTATTTTTGCCTTGTCAATCACTAAGACGCAGAATCTTGCGTCTCTACATAATATCTATTTCTATAATGTCCCGTGTTCGGGACTTCTCATTTCGTAAATCCCAGCTCCTTCGCGTAATAGACTCTGTAAAAAAAGAATTCAGCGATTGTCAATAAAGTCAGTGTTATCGTATCCCTGTCGAAATGTTTCCCAAGTCCTGCAGGCTCAACAAACATGTTAATTACCATCGCCAGCAGTGACCAGCCAACCGCGAATAATATAATGATCAGCGCCACATTGAGCAGGGCGTCTGAAATATTTTTTTCTTTATATTTTTTTAACGCTATCCAAATAGTAAAAACCAGGTGTAGCAGAAGAATGATAACATTAACCATTCTTTGCATCTCTTTTAATATTTATTATCTGCCGCGCTATTACACCACCGATCAAACCAAAAATTACATTTATTACAAGATTATTGAATATTGTTGTGATGGCATAAAAAAAGGAAAAACCATGATCAACAATATCGTTTCTAATGGATAAAAATATTTCCATAACATTCGATTTTATTCCCTCATCAAACGGCATACCTGCCATCATCTTTTGAAATTCATTAAATGACGCCACAAATTCATTGGTTTTTGTAATAAATGTTATGAATAAATCGAGAAATGATGCTATAAACGCGCCGATTAAACCAGTCAGCAATCCTGTTATTAAAGCTTTCTTCAAACTTATCAGGCTCTGATCCCCGGTTGATTTTCCATCAAGCCAGAGCGCCAGCCATACACCCGCGGGTATTCCGAGGCAGCACGCGACAGTTTTTGTATATGGGATTATCTGGATGACCCCGACACTGAAACCCGCAAGAAGCACAGGCATATATTTTTTTAATGTAGGATTATTGATATTTCACCTGTCAGATAAATTAGAGAATAAACCGCTGTAAAAATAAAAAATTCCGGCTGAACCTGAAAGAAAACCGGTAATATATGCACGGTAATGATAATAGATATCCAATCCGGCAAAATTTAGAATAACATCCGCCAGCATGGGTAAAAACAACCAGGGTATTCTTTTGTTCTTTTTTTTGTAAGGGTGTGTAAAAATAAATATAAAAGAAAGCAGAAGAGAAGCGTTATAAATTCCGGTACATCTCGCGCAGGTAAAGGTTGAATTGCCGTCACAGGATAAAACTTTACCGGGATCGCCGTGGCATACTGTTCCGAATACCTTTTTTAATGCCGGTTCCATAATGGAAATATTCGGATAACTTTCATAAAAAAAACGGGTAAATATCGCTAGATTCCAGATCAGAATAAGTAAAAACAGAATTATCTTTAGGAAAAATTCTTTTTTTCCTCCCGCGATAAATTCACTGCTCATCTCAGTAATTTTGAATCATAAACAAGGATATTTGATTCAAGCAGAATATATAGCTTATTATTAAAAATCTCCGCGTCAATTACCGGTTCATCTTCCCTTTCCCCGGGAGTAAATTTTATTGGTTTTCGTTTTCCCCAAAGGTCCAGTATAACGAGTGTGTTTTCATCGTTCAGCAGAAGATATTTTCCGCGGATATTTATATTTTCAGGTTCGAACCCGGTATCGAGCTTGCTGATCCCGGCGCCATACTGGTCATATATGAAAATTTGCTCCCTATTGATAACATAAATACGGCCTGAGGGTGATATGGCAAACCGGAGGGGCGCCGAAAGGGCATATTCCCCCGCCTCGTAATTTCCGATATCCTGCTGATATTCCCCCGAAAGGGTATATTTTATGATGCGCTGGTTATCGGAATCGAGAATATACATATCCCCCTGAACCGATATTCCGAAGCAGGTGGGGTAGGCGAATCTTCTTTCCTCCGGCTCGGTATCGGAGTTTTTAAAATGGGAAAGAAAATTAAGCTGGCGGTCTAAAAACTGTATGCGGTCATTGTTTTTATCGGCCACATAAACATTCAGTGTTGACGCGAAAATATCGGAGGGTTCATCGAATGAAGATTCTCCCCAGCCGTAGCCCCCAATACTTTTTTCTACATTCCCGAGAGTATCCAGCCGGAATATTTCGCTGCTTCCCCGGTCGACAACATATATATGTCCGGCAGGACTCATACAAAATGAAGCCGCCTCGGAAAAATTCCCGAATTCCTCCAGGAAAATAAATTCCTGTCCCTGAATAATGCTGAAACAAAATAGAATCGCTGATAATATTCTCATAGAACCAAATATATAAATAAATGACCAGCTTTCAAATATCCCTCGCTTTATTTGCCCCGAACATCCGGTAAATATATATGGCTGATGAATTTTTATTAATCGATGAAAGTGTCTTGTCCTGATATAGGTTTACAAATAAAGAGTGAAAACTTAAATTCAGGAGAAAGAAATGCAAGAAGAACCAAGAATAGTAAAAAGGTACAGTGAAGCCTTTAAGATAAAGGTTGCAGAAGAAATCGAAAGTGGGAAGATGAGAATAAATCAGGCAAACAGGTTTTATAGAATCAAAGGAGGAGATACAGTAAGAAGATGGAAAAATAATTATGGCAAAACAAACACCTGACAAAAATCATGAGGATAGATGTGTTAAATAGCCCGGACAAAATCAAAGGACTGGAAGAAGAAAAAAACAACTGGAATCAGCGTTGGACCAGGCGCACCTAAAAATACTGACATTAGAAAAAACCATAGAAGTAGCAGAGCGTGAATATGGAGGAAAAATCGGGAAAAAGTCCGATACGCCAGCATTGAAAAAAGTCTAAGGGAAGTAGAAAAAAAGTCGTTAAACTATACCCTGGAACAGGTATGTAATGCCTTTGGAATAAGTCGTCAATCCTGGTATAAAAACCAATATAAAGAATTGGTTAAAGGATATCATGCAGAAATAATAATAGACATGGTATTAGGCAATTTAATAATACAGGGCTCCTGACATCACGTATATTGAATCGCCACTATTTTACGTAATTTTTAAATTGTTTCATTCGAAAATAAATCAAAAACGCAATTCTTTTTGACAGAATTTCACTATTACCGGAATAATCAGCATATTATTCCCTGGTAAAAAATATCAGTCCCGCGGTTCCACGGGTTACAGCCGAAAGAGCTACAAGAGTATGAAACCAGTTAATTTCCTTAATCCAGAGATAAACTACCGCCATAATTGTGACTGTTAAAATGCTTTCCCATGTGCCTGCTTTATAGAGCAGATGAATTTCTCTTTCATCAGGTATATGAATACCCGTTACAAAAAGAGCCGCGAAAAAAAGTATAATTCCGGCAAGACCGTAATCGCCAAACCAGAGGCATAAAATAAATGTTAAAATGCCAGACAATATTTCCATTATAAAGGAAAAGATATAATTTCTCTTCAGTCTCATGACCGCTCCTTTTTTATTTCTTCATCTTCAAATTTGAACACTTCTTCGATCGGGGCTTCAAAATATTTTGCTATTTTCCAGGCTGTAATGACGGAAGGAACAAACTTCCCCTTTTCGATAGAGTTTATTGTCTGCCTGCTTAAACCTACCGAATTGGCCAGTTCTTCCTGCGTTATCTCTCTTTCAGCCCTGAATACTCTGATTTTGTTTTTCATAATATTTCTCCTGTTTAAGCACAAACAATAATAATAAAGGAAAAAAAAATGTCAAGTTGTCTTCACAGAATGTATGCTATAAATGATAATATATCATTTACAAGCTACTATATTGAGCGCATCCGGGATGGCTTAACAACAAGGAAAATTTTATCTGTGCGGGAAAAGAAAAGATTTTATTAGTTTTGCAAATGTTAATAATGAATTGATATCGGGAAATATGATTAATACAAAAGGGGCTTTATGCCCATGCTGCGGCGGTAATAAGTTCAGGGTAATCGGAAAGCCGGGACCAGGCGCAAATGTAAAAAAGTATATCAGAGATGATTATTATGTAGTGCAGTGTGATGACTGTTCGCTATATTACGTATCACCGGGTATAAAATTCAGCGATAAGGAGTGGGAGGATATTTACAAAGTCGGTTATTTTTCCGAGCCGACCGAATGGCTGAAAAAAAAGAGAGTGGAAGAGGTTGCGGAAAAATTTGACCGTTGTGTAAAATTACTGAAGAAAGAAAAAATTGATTACCTTGATGTTGGCGCCGGTGAAGGGCTGGGAATTATGGAAGCTCTTAAAAGAGGATGGAATGTTACCGCCATTGATATTACAGATCACCGTGTTGAGGAAGCAAAAACCAGTGATGTGGAATTTATTCTTGGCAGACTTATGGACCTGGCTCTTCCGGAAAACAGCTTTGATTTCGTCTATTTTGACTCCGTTCTTGAGCATGTACTCAATCCACTGGAACATTTGCGGGAGATTAAAAGAATACTTAAGCCGGGGGGGATAATATATATCGGGGTACCGAATGAAGATTCCCTTTTCAATGATGTAAAAAAGCTCGCTTACAGATTTTCGGGCAGAAAAGATATATCGGTGAAGATTAAACCTTTCGATTCACCTTACCATGTTATCGGGTTTAATAAAAAATCAATCAAAAGAATTATACAAAATTCCGGTTTAGGGGAGGAGCTGATAATTAACTTCGGCAGGAAATGTGAATTTCTCAGTTTTCCTCCTTTCACAAAATCATTTTTTATTGCGCTCCTGTTCCTTTTCCCGGTGGAACTCATCGGACTTTTACTTAAACGGGATGTTTATTATGCTGTTTATCTCAGAAAAAAATAAGATGTATTAAAATGCGGTGGAAACCTTTCTGGTATATCCTGGCCGCCGGGGTGGTTTTACGGATTATATTTGTATTGCTTTTCAGTGATCTGAAGAATGATTATTACTGGGAATATGGGGCCACCGCGAAAAACATCGTAGACGGCAGGGGTTATTCTCTCTATTATTTTGAAGATGATCTTTTAAGGCACAAATACCAGGAAGATAAAACCCCCTTCCCTTCGGCTTACATGCCTCCCGGTTATGTGTTTTTCCTTACTCCTTTCATGCTGCTTAAATCGCTTATTTTCAGGAATTTACTGATTCTTCTTATCCAGACGTTTATTTCAGCCGCGGCGGCCTGCCAGTTGTTTAATTTTACACAGAAAAAAATATCAGAAGAGGGAGCGTTTGGGGCAGCTATTATATATTTGCTTACCCCCGAATTTATCTATGCTTCCTCCACTTTTACGCCAACTGTTCTTTTTCATTTCCTGATACTTTATATTCTCAACAGACTTGACCAGGGGGAGAATACTAAACAAACGATATTTACATCGATACTGATAACCATTGCTATATTTATCCGCACCGAGATAACGTTATTTGCTTCAATGGTTATTGCCTGGGGAATTTACAGCAGACAGCTTAAAAAATCGGCAATTTTGACAGCAGTTGTTCTTTGTCTTCTTCTGCCATGGAGTATCAGGAATTATATTGTCTTTGATGAAATTGTGCCATTAACTACAAACGCCGGGTATAATCTTTACAGGGGGACACATCTCCTTATCGGGCAAAACACCTCATACGAGGGAGTAGATAGTGTTCATTACGGAGTTCCGCGGGATAATAATTATGAAATTCACTGTAATGAAAAATTCCTCGAAGCCACAGTAAAAACATACCAGACAGAACAAATTATGGTTCTGACCAATTATGTTAAAAAGTTTTTTAATTACTGGCTTTTTAATCCCGACGATCCCAGGTCATATAATATTCTTTATCTCATGCCCTGGGTTTTGATATTGCTTTTTTCCGTTGCGGGACTGATTAAGTTTTTTAGCGAGGATAAATTCCGAAACATCTATTTCCTCCTTTTTGTCCTCACTTTATCGGCGATAATTGTCTTTTCGCTTCCGCGGCACCAGACCATGATGAAAATTCTTCTTCTCCCCTTTGCCGGCGGAATAATCGCTCCCTTTATTACGCGATATTTTATAAACCCGGTAATCAGAAAGATAAAAAAATGAACCGGGCAAAAAAATTCACCTTAGCTATGAACGTTTTAACTATCTATAACGCATTCCACAGATTTTCCGGGTAAATTTTCTATTTGTAACATCTAAATTGTAAAGGAATTTTTTCATTACCGGGGAAACTTATGAAGAAGTTAAAAGTAATATCCACATTATTAATTGTTTTGTTCCTGATATCCTGTGACAAAAACGAAAAGGTTATTGATATTGCGGCAGAAAAAAAGATCATAGCCGAAACTGTAAGCGATTGTATAGGCTGGTTTAAGGATAAGGATTTTGACCGCCTTTTCAGCATAGTTGCAAAAGACTCAAATTATATCAGCGTACATCCGACCGACCGTGTAATCAGAGGATACGATACTTTCGTAAAAAATGCCGATATTTTCAGGAATCCCGATTTTGTATATGTAAGGCATGAACTGAAGGATCTGAAAATCACTTTGTCGGAATCGGGAAAAACGGCCTGGTATTATTGCCGGCTTGATGATATAAACAGTTATAAGGGGCAGCCGGCGAATTGGGAAAACGCCCGCTGGACAGGTGTGCTGGAAAAACGAGATGGTCAATGGGTGATTGTTCAGCAGCACTTTTCCTTCGCTACAGAATAAACCCGGGTATCAGAATCCCATCAGGTCTCTTATGTAATCGGCATTTTTTTTATCTGTAAGATCTTCGAGCAGCTTAAGAGCAACATCGGCGGCGGTTGCGGGACCTGTTGAGGTGGTAATGCCATCTTCGGAAACGAGCAGGGTATCGCGGACGTCGGCCCCGAGTGATGCCAGTTGTTTTCTTCTGAATCCTCCCAATTTGGCGTAAGTTGTCGCGGCCTTTCCGGTTAAAACTCCCGATTTAGCAACTGGCAGAGCGCCAACGCAGATGGAGGAGACCGGTTTTCCCGCTTCGTGGAATTTCCTTATTAAAGAGGATACTTCATCCGTGAATGCTGTTTCATAAAAACCATATTCTTCAAATCCGCCCGGCATTGCCAGCGCGTCAAAATCATCGGGATTGATATCGCGAAGCAAGTTATCCACATTTACGCTAAGCCTAAAACTGCATATCACCTCTTTTGAAAGGGCGGCGGTACGAAGCTCAATTGTTTCATTTCCATATTCATTGGCCCAGCCCATTACATCAAAATATGCTGCGGCTTCAAATATTTCCACCCCTTTATTCAATAACAAAAGAACTTTTTTCATAAATTATTCCCCCTGGTTTTATAACGTCCCGGCTGATTAAAATAGGTTATATCGGCATAACCGGCAAATATTTTAGCTGAATGTTTCACCCCTGCCTCGATGGAGTATCTGTCTCCTTTTTTGAATGTGAATTTTTCATCGTTTATCACCATCTCAATTTTACCCTCAATTACAAATCCCGCCTGGGCTTCATGGCTGTGTTCCGGAAAAATAACATCCTTCTCATAAATCATAAAGAGAATCTGATGAGTTTTATTTTCAGAAAGCCACGCCCGGCATCCCTCCAAAGGTATATCCGCTTCGGGCAGGGACTGAATAAATTTGGGGAAAATGTTCATTCACTTCTCCGGTTTGCTGAATATTGTTATAATGTCAGGATCTGATTCGGGGGGGAGCGAAGGCCATATATGCTGCCTTCCATTATCCCATGAGTTAAATTGTTTTTCTACATAAAAACCATGTTTTTGGCATAGTTTCAGCATTTTTTCTTTTGTCAGGTCACTTCTCCAGCCGATATTTACACCATATTTTGAATGCTGGAGCAGCGCTTTTCCACCAGGTTTCATTACTCTGAAAAACTCTTTCAGGTAGGTGTCGGCAACATTGCTTTCAAGGTGAACAAAAACGGCCCAGGACCAGATGCGTTCAATGGAATTATCGGGCACATCATTCAGATCAGAGCCGTTGTTAACAAGATAACTTATCTTTTCTCCTGAACCGAATTTCTCTTTACACATATTTATGCATAATGGCGCTATATCAACCAGCGTAAGGTTTGATGCCAAGGGAAGTATAATTTCAGACCATCTTCCTGCGCCGGGACCTATTTCGAGAACAGAGTTTTGATGCCCGATGAACGGCTTTAGAATATATTCAATAAAAGATTTCTTCCACTCCGGGTTGTTAGACCATTCCTCTCCTTTTTCCGACCAGTCATATCTGCTCCATATAAATTCATTATAGCTGACACTGTTGGGATAAAGAAAATGCAGCAGCTTAATTATACCTCTTGTCGCGGCGGGAAACCGACGGTAAATCCGGTTTGGAATATTAAATACTTTTTTGTTTAAAAAGTTATTCACAAGTTATCCACAATTTTCGCTCATAAAATATTCCCGGTGAGTTGCAACAAAATTTTAATAAAAATAGTGAATTTTACGTCAGTTCGCCATAAGAAAATATATTCCGGAGAAGTTTGAAATTAGAGTCCTGCCTTTATATGAAATACATTTGACTATTATTCCGGATCAAAACGTTGTGTTATTCCGGATTGAAATCAGTTCTTTGGCTGCCAAGACCATACCGCAGCATACAGGCCGGAATCTAATCCCGAATCAGCACAATGTCTTACAAAAAATCTTATCCCGAACTCACGTGGATTTATTGAGAAAAAAATTTGGTTGTGTTTCATTTGTAATAGCTGAAAATCAGTTGACAGATTGAAGAGAGAGCCGGATCAGAGCGGCTCCCATTAATTAAATCAATCCATCGGCATGCCGGCGGCGCGGTTCTTACTTCTTTCAATTGATTGCAGAGCAAGATAATCTTTGCCGAATCGTGAAAGGTTATCAAGCTCGGTATCATACTGGTCATAGTGGCGTTCTTCATCTATAACAAGCTCTTCAAAAAGTTTCTTTGAAACCGAATCGGCATTTGTTGCGCATTCGTTAGCCCAGATGTTATAATCATGGGCGCTGCTTTCTTCCATTTTCGCTGCCATTTCCAGCATATTTTTAACGTCATGAATTTTTTTCACCTCTTCAGTGGCAGTCATCTCAACTTCCCCTTTAAGGAAAAGAATTCTTTCAGCGAGCTTTTCGATATGCAGCATTTCATCGATCGCGGTTTTTTTGAATAACATAGCGAGGAGGTCGAAACCCTGGTCGTCACAGTGAAAGTGGAAATACATATACTGATGAACAGCTGAAAGTTCATCGGCAACAGCTTTGTTTAATAGCTCAATACTTTTTTTGTGCATTTTTACTCCTTATTGATGTACCAAAATCTGGTTCCTTATTTCCATTATCGAAATTTAAACATTTTTCAGATGTGATGAATAATATCTTTATGCTAAAGTGAGATATGGAATTACTAAATATCTTTTAGGCTTTTTTGATTGAACCAGTATTTTTCGCTTTAGCGCCGGTAAGTGTGATAATTGCGTTAATCTGAGCGGCTGAAGGAGGTTTTAAATTTCTCGTGGTTCTAACCAATGACAATAAAATACCTTTCGTTATCAGTTAATTGGCGCCCGCAATCTCACTCAAAAAACCATGCGGATAAAAAGGGAAAGACTAAAAACGAATATCTGTTTAGATAATTGGGATTCAAGCTTTCTATATGTTTCTTATTTTTACCACATTATCTTGAACGGATGTGAATTTATTGATTTTCAGCTTTTATCCTATTTTAATTCAGGTAATCATATAAAACATCAAGAGTTTGGAAAATTCGCCCGGAATTCAACCAAGCTGATTATAATCGGTGTTTCCAAAGAATATTGTTATTAAGCCAGGCTTTTTAATTCTACAATATTATCTTCAGGATCACGGGCGTAAACATAGGTCGAAGTTCCTTTTCCCTCAATGGTCAGCTTTACAACTTCTCCAACCTGTCCCCCTCCATGTTCAATTATTTTGGCCAGGGTTTCTTCAACATCATGCACATCAAAAGCTATATGGGCAAATCCGTTTCTGTTTACAGGTTTCGAGTCTCTTTTTTCTTCAGGTGAGTATTGAAATATTTCGAGGGTTGGCCCCATCTGACCAGCGCCGGGAAATCGAAGGTGCATTCCGGTTATTCTGACATTTTTGATACCTGTGATTTTTTCAATCTCCTCCCCTGAAAGATTCCGCTCCGGAAAAACAGGAATACATCCGAATACCTTTATATAAAATTCCATTAAAGTTTTCCAGTCTTCAGCAATTAGGTTAATATGAGAGAATTTGGCTATTATTCCCATAAGCGGTCTCCTGCTATTTGCCTGATAAAGTTAAAATTATTTAATCTCATTATTTTTTTCCGGGGCATAATTCGCCAGTTGTTATTCATGGTTTCATGCCCGCTTAATTTGTTCACCCGGATAATAATATGTTGTTAAAATCAATACTTAATCTACAAAAAGGAGGTGATATTACAAACGCTTTTAGTTTTTAATAAAGAGAGGTTATTAAGACACAAGGTGCGATTATGAACTTTTAATATCTGTTTGCTCGTTTTATTCAGGTAGATAATAATACCGGGATAAAATCCTGATATCACAGAAAAATCACCTCAAAAAAACAAAAGGAAGAATATGGAAGCATTCACAGGAGAAATAAAACTTGTAACTTTTACTTATGAAACACCCGGCTGGATGTTTTGTAACGGACAAATATTGGCCACATCAAGTTTTCCGGCCCTGTTTTCCCTGATCGGAGACCGATTCGGCGGCAATGGCAGAAGCACGTTCGCCCTGCCCGATTTAAGGGGAAGAGTGCCTGTCCACGCGGGTCAGGGGCCCGGGCTTACCAACCGGATATTTAGTCAGATGATTGGGGACGAATCAATTACACTGGAAGCCGCTAATATCCCCGCGCATAATCACTTATTTAAGGTTGGTCCTTTTGAGTTGACGGGGGAAATAGAACCGGAATGTTATGTTGGCTTTGCGGGAGATCAAACCTCTCCCGAAGGAAATTATCCCGGACCCGCTCCTGTAGGTTCGAATATTTATTCAAGCGTTCCTAATAAAACAATGGGGCCTTTTCCTGTCACTCTTGAAATGGATAAAATACAGACCGGTATTACCGAAGATTACGGCGGAGGACTGGATCATGATAATATGCAGCCATCGCTCGTACTCAATTTTATGATTTGTGTTGATGGTATATATCCGCCTCATTCATAAACTGGCGGAGCCAGAAAAAAAAGAATCGTAATCGTACTTCGTACCCGTCTTTACCAAAACGCTCAGGTTATTCGAGAACGAGGACGGTTACGAGTACCGCTTCGCCCCCAGGGGGATGTTCCATGAGTACGAAAAAAATTTGCCATTCATATTTATGCTACGAGGCTATCTGTCGTCCCTGGCGGGACTTATAATTTCCTCCCCTACATTGTCCCCCACAATGAATTGTGGGGCTATTATCTGAAAGCCTGTCCGACGCGTCGGATCCCTAACGGGACTTTTTCTAAATAATAATGATTATCTACAAACAAATATTAAATCAGATTAATATGAATCCCGGCAGGGATGATAGAAAATAGCCCCTATTTTCAAATAGGGGGAACTTGTTCAAGAATACATCAATAAGTCCCGGCAGGGATTCTCCGCGGCGAACAGGCGGACAGAATTATTTTTGCTCTGGCTTGCCAGTTTATGAGTACGGCTCGTTTTTGTGAACATGCAAATTCAATTTTCTGCCATAAAAAGCAAGAACATTATTATTAAATCGCCTAAATTTTCCCCAGTCAGAGCCTGTGAGAAACGCTCCAAAGGGGAAAAATTCAGAGACTTAAAATAACTCCGCGCCTTTAGGCCGGAGTTCAAGCGCAAAGCAACCAACCTTATAGGGCTTTAGCCCAAAGGACGGATAAGGAAATATTTCCTTTTTGGGGGGAGGAAACGGACAGGCTAAAAAACCGGGTAACAGTAAGATAACAGGATTGGCGATGGCGATAAGGGTGTTCATTTTTTCCCGGGGATTGGATTAAGATTACTCCGTCAGCAGACTAACCAGCTTTAATGACATATACAGCATTATACGGTTTGTCCAAGATATGAATTTAGAATCGCGGCCTGACTATAGGCAACATGTTATTAGAGGGCCTTTGGACAAATTTTGCTCTCCGGATTATCCTCAACATGTTAACGTTAGTGTGGTGATAAGAGCCTAATTCTCACTCGCCGGTTCAGTTCAAATATCATTTTTTCCATAAAAATACTCCTCAAGTGAACAGTTATTAAAATAAGGGTTGAATTAATTATAATAAAATATTATTATAGATCGTTGCATTCAGGGGGCTGATGCATCCGGGGAATTTGTCGGCAGGTAAAAAGGAAATAACTAAAACAGGCAGGAGCCTGCTAATAAATATAGCAAACAAAATAACCGGAGGTATTCATGTACAATCTGACCGTAACAAATAACTATTCTTATACTGTAATTGCCGGCAAAAGAGAAATAGCCGCAGGCGAAACATTTGAGGTCACAGAAAACCTGGGTAATATTATACTCACTATACCCGGACTCGGAAGTCTTAATTTATTGGATGTCGGAGAAAAACATCTGGAGAGCCCCAGCACAAAAACCCGGGGAGTTCTCCTCAGCTACCAGGGGAATGAGTGTATTTACCAGTATGAGGGTGAAGGTAATTTAAGAATAACCCTTACCGATATCGGCCAGGCTCAGGTGACAGGAGATGGAGATATTACCCTGATGCGCTTTGACTCCTTTTTGCTCAATGAACCAAACACAAAATAAAAGAACTGAAGAAAAAATAATACCTGGAGGAAATATGGATGGATATTATGGTGAAGTAAGAATCTTCGCGGGGAATTTCGCTCCGCGGAACTGGATGTTATGCCTCGGGCAGGAATTGCGGGTCACTGAGAATCCAGCTTTATTTGCGCTTATTGGCGATATATATGGTGGCAACGGTTCCACAACATTTAAATTGCCCGATTTCACAAACAGGGTTCCTCTCGGACAGGGAACAGGAATCGGTCTCAGTCCTAATACCCTTGGAGAATACCACGGTTCGGAAGCAATCGAAATACCATATAACTGCATTCCCCCTCACACTCACGCAGCTACAGTTACACCTCCTGCTTATACAGGTTCGGCGAAACAGCGGGGTTATAAGGGTTTTGCTGTTGGCAATACTGATCCGGAAGGCCGTTATCCCGGAACCGCGCCTGCAACCGCGCCGGTTTATTATGATTCGGAAAACGCTAATATGGGGACCTCTAATGTGGAAATAACCAAATCAGGAGATTATAGTGTTGATGTCGGCAGTACAGAACTCAAGACTCTTTTTGAAGTATTTCAGCCCATAATTTGCCTGAATTTTATTATCTGTGTCAGTGGCACCTGGCCTCCGAGGAACTGAAATGACAGAATTTTTCAGCGTCCCGGGTCAGCCGGAACAGAAAAAAATTAAAAAATTGGAAAAGAACAGATCAGGAGAAAAGTTATGGAAGGATATCTTGCTGAAATAAGAATGTTCAGCGGAACATTCGCCCCGAGAAACTGGATGTTTTGCCAGGGGGGTGAATTAAATATCGCTGAATACCCAGCTCTTTTCGCTCTTATAAGGACAACTTATGGAGGGGATGGATATGTTAAATTTAAGGTGCCCGATTTCAGGGGCCGGATACCTTATGGCCTTGGCCAGGGACCGGGTCTTTCAGAAAACCACCTCGGAGAACAGAAAGGCTGGGAAGAAACAAGGATACCGCTGGAAAATATGCCCGCGCACACTCATAAAACTCATATATATCCCCCGGAATATTCAGGCATAGTCAAACCGGGATGTTACAAAGGTTTTGGATCGGGAAACACAGATCCTGAAAATCGTTTTGCCGGCCCTTCTCCTTCTACCGAACCGATTTATCATGATTCAGACAGCGTTGATATGGGTTCGATAGATATTGAGGTCACCCGAACCGGTAATTATAATCTTGAATTGGAAGAAACAGGTGATGGTGAAATGTTTTCGATAATGCAGCCTTCCTTATGTGTGAACTTTATCATATGCATCACCGGCGACTGGCCTCCAAGGAATTAAAATTTGCCGCGGATAGTATTCCGCCGCGAAATGAAAAAACGACAAAATTTAATTATGATCAATATCTGGAGGAACTATGGAAGGATATATTGGAGAAGTAAGAATGTTTGGCGCGGATTATGCCCCGGAAAATTGGATGGCATGCCAGGGGCAGGAACTGGAGATTAATGGATTCGCTCAACTTTTTTCAGTAATTTCAAATATTTTTGGAGGAGATGGAAGATCAACCTTTAAATTACCCGATTTACGTGGAAGGGTTCCCTGGGGCGCTCTTCCGAATGGAGGTACGGCCTGGACAATCGGGGGGATGATCGGATATGAAAAAGACGCGATACCTATTGGGACAATCTGGCCCCATAATCACCAGGCAACTCTGACACCTGCCGAATATACAGCATCGGCGGTTCAAAAATGTTATAAGGGTTTTGGCGCCGGAAATACAGACCCGGAAAACCGCTATTTTGGCCCCTCTCCTTCAGCTGCCCCGATTTATTATAATTCAGGGAATGCCGATATGGGGGATGTGGATGCCGAAATAACAAAAGCTGATGATTACCAGGTGACAGTAGAATCGGCCGGCGGCGGTCAAAAGATACCTCTTGTCCAGCCATCCTTATGCGTCAATTTTATCATTTGCGTGGAAGGACATTACCCGCCACGAAGTTAAAACATAGTCATTACCAAAAACACTTTGTTCCTTCTCCTGTGATCGGGAGGAGGATTTTTTTTAAATTCATATATCCGATAAGTGTTTCAGTATTAAAGTCAGGTTTGTTATATCTCCCGCTCAATTCCTGACGCGACGCGTCAACAATTTGAAAGGGATTTACTTGCGCCTGATAGTTGTCTGCCGTAAATATTTCGCATGCGGGATTTCTCAGAAGAAAAGATAAAAAGAATTGTGTGCCTCGAATAACGGTTGAACAGAGGGAAAAACCACCGTTAGATATCAGAAAGGTAAAGTTCCAATTAAAAAAGTCCTATAAATTATATCTATTATACGAAGAAATAGTATAAAGAGAGTTGAATTAATCAGTAAATTATATTATTATAGATCGTTCATTATTGAGGTGAATGCTTCCGGGGATATCTTTTTATGCTGGAATTGGCCAAATAAACTCTGAAAGAGAATGATAAATGGCGGCTGCCTTTATCAAAAAAGCCAAATACTAACAATAACCGGAGGTTATATGTACAAACTTACCCTAACAAACAATTACGCCTATACAGTAAAAGCGGGGAAGGAGGAAGTCGCTGCCGGAAAAACGGCGACACTTTCCGAAGATCTGGGGAATGTAATTATCGACGTTCCCGGGCTGGGATCTATTAATCTGATTGACCTTGGAGATAAACATATAGGGGGGCCAAGCACCGCCACCTGGGGAGTGCTGCTCAGTTACCAGGGAAATGAATCAATATTTCGTTATGAAGGTGAAGGAAAACTTACAATTACCCTTAACGACCTTGGCCAGGCCATACTTGATGGCAATGGTGAAATCACCCTCATGCGTTTGGAATCATTCCAGCTCAAAAAAGAAGAAAAAAAGTAAAAAACAATTTGAAAAAATAATTCCGGAGAAAAAATGGACGGATATTTAGGCGAAACAAAATTATTTGCGGGCAATTACGCTCCGGTCGGCTGGATGATTTGCGCCGGTCAGCACCTCTCTATCGATCAATATTCCTCACTTTACGCAGTAATAGGAATACAATTTGGCGGAAATGGCTCAACAAACTTTCAGCTTCCCGACCTGCGGGGAAGAATGGCTATAGGCACGGGAATGGGACCAGGACTTTCAAACAGACTGATTGGCCAGGCCTTGGGCAATGAAAGCATTCAGCTTAGTCATCTTGAACTTCCAACTCACACTCATTCAGCAACCGTAACCGCTCCAACATACAGCGGAACAGCGGTTCAGAAATGTTTTAAAGGATTCGGCACAGGAAATACCGATCCCGAAAATCGTTATATGGGTTCCGCTCCCTCGGGAACAACCATCTATTATGATACTGAAGCTGCCGATATGGGTCCTATCGATGTGGAGATAACCAAACAGGGCGCTTATGTTGTTAACAATCAACCGGCAGGAGCCAGTCAGCCCTTTGACAATATGCCTCCCTGGCTCTGTATGAATTATATTATTTGTGTTAACGGACAATGGCCCCCAAGGCCCTGATAATTAACTCAGGCCGGTGTTATAATGAGATAATAAATGCCGGGTATTCTGAGCTTAGCATTTCTCAGCTTTTCTGCCGAAAAACTGAATTAAACCGGAATTCGGAGAAAGCGATATAGAAAACAAAATTTCTTACATTTTTCAGGAGTAAAAAATGGACGCGTATTATGGACAGATAATGCTGGTAGCCAATTATTATTATCCGGACAAATGGCTGCCATGCAATGGTCAGCTGATGGATATAGATGATAATACAGCATTATACTCTTTATTAGGCACCACCTACGGCGGAAATGGCAGTACTAACTTTGCCCTGCCCGATCTTCGCGGCAGAGTGGCTATTCATAATGGGACAAGACCCGGCGGCATGACTTACATGCGCGGAGACAGAGGAGGTATTGAAGGGGTAGCTCTCGAAATAAGTGAAATTCCCTCACATAATCATGCCGCTCAAATGACGCCGCCAACCTATGACGCCACCGTGTCGCCGGGATGTTTCAAGGGATTCGGCACGGGAGGAACCGATCCGGAAGGTAAATACCCGGGACCATCTCCCGCAGGCACCGGAATTTATTATGACAGCGCCTCCGCTGAAATGGCTCCCTCAGAGGTTGGGTTAACCCCCAAAACAGCGGGAGCTGTAGCAATAGGTTATACGGGTGGGAGTAATATGCATGAGAATCGTCAGCCTTTCCTTACACTTACTTACTGTATTTGTATTGATGGTATTTATCCACCGAGGCCATAAGAAAATACTCTGATTCGAGCCGGCTGTTTAGGCCGGCTCCACTTAATACAATTAAGTATGGTTAAATAATTGAGTCCGGAGGAATAATGGATGGATATTTAGGGAAAACAAAACTATTTGCCGGCGGCTATGCTCCAAAAAACTGGACCCTTTGCGCCGGCCAGTATATAATAATCACAGATTATCCGGCGCTATATTCTATTCTGGACACCAGTTTTGGCGGAGATGGAATGGTTAATTTTCAGCTTCCTGATCTCAGGGGAAGAATAGCGATAGGCGCGGGAAAAGGGACCGGCCTGAATGATAAACAGGAAGGCTGGAAAGGAGGAGTTGAATCAAGACATCTTCACATTGATGAAATGCCTTCCCATAGACACGCGGCAACAGTTTCAGCTCCATCATATTCGGGCGTGGAGGCTCAAAAATGTTTTAAAGGGTTCGGAACAGGAAATACCGATCCCGAGAATCGTTATATGGATCCCGCTCCCGCAGGCTCAACAATTTATTATGATAACGCCGGAGGTGATATGGCGCCGCCGGATGTTAACATAATAAAAACCGGAAGCTATTCAGTGGATGTTCAATATAACGGATCGGGTATTGATTTTACTCTTATGTCACCTTTTCTAGCCCTGAATTATATTATTTGTGTTGTCGGATTGTATCCGCCGAGAACATAACTCCAGGCGCCGGTTGATTTTTTCACAGGATATTTACCGGTTGTAAAAAAAGTTATATCGTGATTTTAATGTTTTCCGGGGTCTTTTTTTTAGACATTATAACCGGGCGGCATATTAAAAATAGAATTTGAAATTTATTGCAGGAGTTAAAATGGACGCGTATTTAGGACAGATAATGTTGATAGCTAATTGCTTTGTGCCAAAAAAATGGGCTCCCTGTGACGGACAGCTGATTGATGTGGAAGAAAATCCGGCTCTCTTTTCTTTGATGGGAACCACTTTCGGGGGTGACGGACACTCAAATTTTGCTTTGCCCGACCTTCGCGGCAGAGTAGCCATACATTACGGTACAAGACCGGGCGGATTCACCTATTTCAAGGGTCAGTTTGGAGGTTTCGATAGTGTATTACTTTTTGAAGAGGAAATCCCTTCACATAAGCATAGCGCTCAATTTGTCCCTCCGACATTTAACGCGAGTGTAGCGCCGGGCTGCTTTAAAGGTTTTGGCTCAGGCGGCACCGATCCGGAAGGTAAATATCCCGGTCCTTCCCCGGCAGGCAAAGGAATCTATTATGACAGCGCCAGCGCCGGGATGGGTTCATCAACTGTGGATTTATCTATCGATTTTACCGGATCAGTTAATTTGAGTAATACGGGCGGAAGCAGGAAACATGAAAACCGACAACCTTTTCTCACTCTTACTTATTGTATCTGTATAAGCGGACAGTATCCTCCAAGACCTGATTAGGCGATTTGATAATATTGTTCTTACTTTTTATGGCATAATATTGAATTTCCCGGGTTAATGAAAACGAGTCGCACTCGTACTCAAGGGAAAAAAAAGTGTGGTTCAAATGAGATTTATTATTTGAGTTAAAGATTACATACTCATATTTATAACTGATATTCAACTTAAACAAATATAATTAGTTTGATTTTTATTGTGGTTTTTAAGAAATAGTATTATAATTGATTAAATCTTCAGGCGCGTATGGTTTTTGCTGATTCAGTTAAAAACCATACGGCGCATTAAAAATTTAATGGGAGAAAAGTTGTGGAAGTTAAATTGCGGGAAAGAAGAGGAGATGACAGCGAATTTATTTATAATTTATTCGCTGAATTTAAAACCGATGAACTCCAAATGCACTCATGGCCTGAACAAATGAAAAAACAATTAGTAAATATGCAATTTACAGCGCATGAACAACATTATAAAACAAATTTTCCCGATGCGTCGGATATAATTGTTTTATGCGATGGTGAAAGGTCAGGGCGTTTGATCACTTTCGAAACAGATGAAGTTTTACATGTGGCCGATATAATTATTTCGGTTGGATTAAGGGGGCGCGGTATAGGCAAAATCGTTTTAGAACAGATTCTTGATGAGGCCGAAAAAAAAGGTAAACGCTGCAGGCTGAATGTAAATAAAGGCAACCGGGCTATAGAACTTTATACCCGGCTTGGAGCCAAAATTATTTCGGGAGACGAAATGAGTTTTTTGATGGAATTCCCTGAAAAAGTTGTCAGGACAGTTTAGAAATTATTCAATAATACAATCGCATAATTTAATAACCGCGGAGATTTTTTTATGAGAGAAAAAATTGCTAAAACTCTTGAGAATATTACTTCTGATTCATTTGATAAAGCGGACAAGGGAATAAAAACTTTAAGGGAAATATATAAAAGTGTTTTTGAAGAAGAGCTTGTGGAAAAAATTCAGAAAGCGCAAAAGCTCCAGGTTGTAACAGGCGCTCCAAGTCATCCTGTTGACGCCATTACCGCTTTTGACGATATTATCCGCTCTTCAAGGTATCTAAAAGGGGTGGATAAAGCTATTGAAACCCTTATCAAAAAATTTCCCGGTGAAAAAATAAACATTGTATATGCCGGATGCGGCCCCCTGGCTCCCCTTGTTCTTCCACTCTGCGCGAAATATTCTCCCGATGAAATTTCCATTACCCTGGTTGATATATATGACGCAACTATTGAGTTTGTGAAGGGAATTGTAAAAAGCCTGGGATTTGAAAAATATATCGCGGGATATGAATTATGTGACGCTGTCGCCTATAAATTTCCCGATGGAAAAAAACTTCACCTTGTTGTGACCGAAACAATGCAGAGCGCGCTGAAAAAGGAAGCTCAATTCGCGATATCTTGGAATATGGCTGGTCAACTGGCTAAGGGCGGCATTATGATTCCTGAAGAAGTTAAGGTTGATTTTGTTGTTATGGACCCGGGAAAAGAGTTTGATTATATAAAAGAAAAATATTACGAACCTTATAACAAGTTTATTATCGATGAAACAGAACTTGAACAATTTCGTAAAGAAAAAATCTCACTGGTAAAACTGAATGCTGAAAATTTGAATAAGCTTGCCGGGCAGTATAAAGATGAAGAATATCCTATTCCCGAGCGAATTAAATTAGGTGAATTTATCATTCCTGAAAATCTGGAAAATTTTTATAACCCTATGCTTACGACAGCAATTACGATTTTTGAGGATGTTTGTCTGAAGGAATATCAGTCGGGTCTTACACATCCTATGGCAATATATATAAATGAACGATTCGAAGACCTCGAAAAAATTGTTTTATATTACAATTTTCCCATGGAGCCGGGAATAATTTATGAGCCGGTGGTGAAAAAAAGCGGCTGGTTTGCTTAATAGTAACTCTGATCGTAAATTATAACCAGGGATTTGTTCAAAAAAATAATGCGGAAAAACAAAAAATGAAAAAAATACTTGCCTTATCTATGGTTCTCTTTTTGCTCTACAGCTGCGGAGATCAATGCTGTAATTCGGGTCGGGCTGTTCCTATAAGGGAGCACAGCGTGCAGTCGGTTAACTGGCAGCAGCTTTCCGCCGAGTACCGGGCGCTGGCTTACCAGGCTTATAACATAGCGAAAAGCCGCCTGGATGAAATACTGGAGAGCAAAAAGAAGAGTGATAAGCTTGCTGTAATTACCGATATTGATGAGACAGTTATTGACAACAGTCCATATAACGCCCGGCTTATAAAGGAAGAAAAGGAATATGACCGGGAAAGCTGGATTCAATGGGGCAAAGAAAAAAAAGCCGGAGCGGCGCCGGGAGCTGTTGAGTTTTTTAATTATGCCGCGGATAAAGGAGTAGAGGTGTTTTATATCTCCAACAGATATGACACACAAAAAAAAGAAACCATGGAGAACCTCGACATCCTCGGTCTTCCATTTATTGATGAAGAACATTTTCTGCTGAGGGAAAAATCGGGCGGAAAAAAACCGCGCCGGGAAATGGTCATGGAAAACTTTGAGGTAGTGTTACTGCTCGGGGATAATCTTTCCGATTTCAGCGAACTTTTTGATGGTCAGCCCACAGAAAAAAGGAATAGAACGGCAGATGATCTCAGGGAGGAATTCGGGAAAAAATTTATCGTGTTTCCCAACCCTATGTATGGCGACTGGGAAACCAAGGGGCTCTACGAAGGAAAATATGACTGGACCCCCGTCCAAAAAGATTCCCTGAGAAAAGCCAAACTCATCCTGAATTAATTTAAACCGTGGGACAGCCTTTCCAGGCTGTCCTGCCTCAGGATGGGCTGTCCCGTCTCTGAAGGATTTAACTACCCTTGGAAGTGTGCTCCCGGGCAAAAAATATCATTCCGGAAAACTGGCAATGTCCCCAGAACAGCTCCTTAAAATATACTTCGCTCCGGCGGCAGTCAATGGTTGTTGAATATTCCAGTTTGTCATTCTCATAAATTTCCTTATAAGCTTCCTCCCAGGGGGAGCCCAGTTTTTTGAGCGTTTTATTAAGTTGAGTCAGCACATCCCCGGCGTTATCGGGAAAACCTTCCGTTTCAAAATTACACTCTCTGAGCTCAGGCATTTTCCAGTACTGCTCATATTTATCCCCGGTGATCGAGAGTCCGGTAAAGGTTGTGAATTTTTTCAATATCTCTTTTGCCTCATCAACAGACGTGGCGGTTATTTTTAAATCCCAGTATGCTCTCATAGTAAATATCTGTGGTTAAGAACGCTATTTAGTGGCTGGTCGAAAACTTACAATTACCCACTTTGTTTCCATCTGAGAGCAAAAAATCCAAGATTCAAGACTCTGTTATTAAAGCAATTTGCATATATATAAACGATTATTAACGAGATATTGACATTATGGAGATAGTTATCCCTTGGGAGTTGTATCCGTCAGATTTATATTAATAATTTTTTATGGTTCTATATCAAATTTAGTGGGTAAAGTAATAAAATAGCGCATAAAGATATGAATCAAAGATTCGCATATTGTCATGTTTGATTTCCGGAAACCAGCCCCTGGTCTTCACCACCACAGAGCGCACGGTCTTGAAAAAAGTGGATGAGTCTGAAAGTCCCTCTTACCCCCGACTGAGCCAGACGCTTTCAGCTTTCCATATCTTTATGCGTTTGCTGCTTTCGCCCTTTCAGGACTCTGATAATGTCTTTGTTTTTCTTAACCGGGGCGTTGCCCCGGCCTGTTGCCTGCACCCTTTCAGGGTTTTGTATCCATCTGTGACAAACTGGAATTATTATTAGCGCTGAAAGCGCGACAATCAACAGCCCCGGGCAACGCCCGGGGTAATAAAATAAAAAGTGTATTTAAGCCCTTTAGGGGCGGAAGCTACACGTCGGGATTATCCGGTTATACTTTAACCAAAGGTTTTGTTTAATTGTCAGGACCGACAAAAATCACCCACTGTATTTCACATAGAACTAAATTCAGGCTCAGGAGTCAGCTGCGCGAAAAAAGCAGGAACAAGACTTAAGCCCTGTAAGATAAGTAGCAATTCCCGTAACAGTTCACTTTTTATATTGTATCAGGCTTAATTCGGGAGAAATTCAGATGAAAAAATTTCTAATGATTTTTTCTTTGTTAATATGTATCTGGGACTGTTCAAATTCTGTTAGAGATGCGGGGTATAATAACATTACCGGTTTATACAAATATTACGAAGTTGATAACAATACCTGGATTGTCTCCGATACTGTATATTGTTCGGTTTATCATGGTCCCGCAAAAAATGATTCCTCAATTATTATCCTCGATTATGATTTATTAAATAATGGCAATTTTCCCTGCCTGGATTCCGGGGATGATTTATATTCGATTCTGGGATTTAAAGACTTTCCACAAAATCACTTTCTTGAAACTGTAAAATATTTTTCTTTAAAAATGAAAATAGGAGAACATTGGAAATTTCCAACCGGCCCAAAACCATATTTATCCTTTACCTGTTTGTCCGCCGATACAGCATTGGTGTTTAACAATATTGTCCATCGACATATTACCTTGGTTGAAAAACGGACACATCACTATGGAATTCCGGGATTTGTCACCGGATTTGATCGGGAATTTAAAATAATCTATGCCAAAAAATATGATTATCCGGATTATGCTCCAATCAACAAGAGCACAGACAAATA
>CAXXGF010000044.1:0-132325 GCA_963677445.2 Melioribacteraceae bacterium
ACGTCATATATTCCTTTTGAACCTGGCTGGAACCTGGTTTCGGTGCCTGTCGGAGTTTCTGATATGTCGATATCGGCAGTATTCCCAGACGCCACATCAAACGCGTTCGGATTTAACGGGACATACCAGATGGTGGATATGCTCGAAAACACTAAAGGTTACTGGCTCAAATTTGATAATGCCGGTTCGGAAGAGGTTATCGGTACAGTCCTGTCGGGTAATGTTTACGTTTCGGAAGGATGGAACCTCATAGGTCCTTTTGAAGACCCTGTCCCTCATCATGTAATTGCCTCTAACCCGCCGAACCTTGTGGAGTCAAATTATTTCGGATTTGACGCGGGTTATTTTGCCGAGGATACTCTTAAAACAGGAAAAGGCTACTGGGTTAAATGCGCTTCGGACGGATTGCTCTTCTTTAAACTTTCTGAAAAAGCGGGCGCTCCCTCACCTCTTTATCCTGAAACCGCGTCAAGATTAACAATCACAGACGCGGAAGGTTCACGTTCAGTTCTTTATGTAATGAATGGCTCGGCAGGAAAAGATTACCCAATGCCTCCGGCTCCCCCGGAAGGTGTATTTGACGCCAGATTCGCCGGCGATCTGCAGGTAGCTGATCTTTCATCCGGTCTTAACGAAATTTTACTGAGCGGCGCAAAATTCCCTGTAAGGATTTCAACAGAAGATAAAAATCTTCGGCTCAGCGGAGCGGGATTATCAATGAACCTGACTCCGGAAGAACCGGTTGTTATTTCAGAAAATATCAGCTCACTGACTGTTAACACGGTTGAAATACCGACAGCTTTCGCGCTGCACAATAATTATCCCAACCCGTTTAACCCGGCGACCATTATCAGTTTCAGTCTGCCGGTAAGCTCAAAAATTTCGGTTGAAGTTTATGACATGCTTGGTCAAAGGATATCATTGGTAAACAATGAGACTTTTGAGGCGGGTGTGCATAAAGTCAGCTTTGACGGTGAAGGATTCGCGTCAGGAATCTATTTTTACAGCATTAAAGCTGAAGGAGCCGACGGTTCCGAATTCAGCTCGGTTAAGAAAATGATGCTGCTGAAATAATATTTTTGTTTTTCGATTTTTCATCCCTCTCCTGATATTATTTCAGGAGGGGGATTTTTTTTTATCAGATCAAATTGTCCTCGAAGCACTATTATAGTTATAAACCTGCAACCTGAACGAACTTATCATTTTTTCATTAGCCCAAAATTTGTGGTGACAGCTGTCTAAATCATATTTCTCACTTTTTGTATCTTTGTAATCTAAGAACATTTTTATTTTTCCCTTCCACAAAATAATTTTGAGGTTGTTTTGAAGGTTTTCAGAACTTTTTTATTAATATTTTTTATCGCGATTTCATTTTTTGCCCAGGATCATAATGGCTGGAGCTACAATCTTAATATATATGAAGTCAACACACGGCAATATACCAGTTCGGGCACGTTTGATGAATTCAGAACGCACCTGGACCGGCTGGAAGAAATGGGAGTCGGTATTATATGGTTTATGCCGGTGAATCCTATCGGGGAGCAGAACAGGCTTGGTTCACTGGGCAGTCCTTATTCGGTGAAAGATTATCTTGCTGTCAACCCCGAGTTTGGTGATGCAAATGATTTCAGGGAGCTTGTGGATGATATTCATTCAAGGGGAATGTATGTTATTATCGACTGGGTTGCCAATCATACATCATGGGATAATGTATTGACAACTACTCACCCGGAATGGTATGTGACCGATGGAGGGGGCAATTTCACACCACCTCCCGGAACAAACTGGAGTGATGTTATTCAGCTTGATTATAACCAGACCGGATTAAGAAACTATATGATCGACGCGATGAAATACTGGATAACTGAATTTGATATAGACGGGTTCAGATGTGACGCGGTCAGTTTTATGCCGGATGATTTCTGGGCGCAGGCTATATCTCAACTGAAGGCTGTCAAACCGGAACTGTTCATGCTCGCCGAAGATGACGGCACGCAGTATCAATCTATCGGATTTGATATGTCCTATGCCTGGGGAATGCACGCATGGGGAAACGGAGTTTTAGTGAGAATCGTGAACGGAACCAATACAGGGAGTCACCTGAGCACATATATTCAAAATGAACTCAGCCAGTTTAATGATAATCATTACAGGATGTACTTTACCTCAAATCATGATGAGAACGCGTGGCATGGAACCGTTTTTGAACAGTTTGGGGACGCGGCGGAACAATTCGCGGTTTTAACGGCGACAGTTAACAGTATGCAGCTTATATATGGCGGTCAGGAAGCCGGCCTGAATAAAAGACTCCAGTTTTTTGACAAGGATTTAATTCCCTGGCAGACTCATCCTTTCGAAGAAATATATAAAACATTACTGCATCTCAAAAAAGAAAATAAAGCGCTTTGGAATGGAAGCGCGGGTGGATTTTACAGAAGGGTTTACATTTCGGGCAGCAATAAAATATCCCCTTTTGTGCGGGAAAAGGATAATGATAAAATATTCGCGATATTTAATCTGAGCGCCGACAGCAGCTCCGCTTTGCTCAATGATACAAAATATTTCGGCGAATGGGTAAACGCCTTCGAAGGGGATACCGTTACAATTGATGATGAGCTGACCGTTTCGATGGGACCCTGGGAGTATGTGGTGTATAAAATGGTGAATAATTCCACCGGCGTCGCGGAGGAAGTTACGATACCCTCAGGATTCAGATTGTATCAGAATTATCCTAATCCCTTTAATCCTGAAACTACGGTAAAATTTGATCTGGCATCCGGCTCTGTTGTCCGAATCGAAGTATATAATATAACAGGAGAACGTGTTGATATTCTTCGTGATGGATACTTTAGCGCCGGAACACACAGCCTCAGGTTCAGCGGCGAACGGTTAACATCCGGAACCTATTTCTGCAGGCTGATCGCGAAAAGTGATAACGGAACTCAATATACAGAAGTGATCCCTATGCAGCTGCTGAAATAGGCTTGAAAGATTAGTTACAGATATAAGATTATAATTTTATGGATAAAGAAACAGCTATAGAAATTTCAAAAAGTATCTTGATTTTCGGAGCTTGACAACAGGCGCGTATCATCACACTAAAGTTAACATGTTGAGGATAATCAGGGGATCAAAATTTGTCAAAAGAGCTCTCAAATAACATGTTGCAGATAATCAGACCGGGATTCTGAATACATAAGCTGATGGAGTCAGAAAAAGAAAAGTTATCGATTAGCTCAAGGATAGTCCTCCCCCGTCAATGAAGAAAAGCGCTTCATTGCCACCCCCTCCGGCGGGGGACATTTATCGACAAATCCGAGTAATCAGAATGTCCCCGATAGGGGGCAAAGCCGAATAGCCACGGGGAATTCCCCGTGGGGACGGATTTGGTGAAAAATTTCTTACCATTTTGCGTAGAATTTAATTTCCTATTGAATAAATCGCCCCCGTTTTGACAGAGAACTTTTCCCTATCGGGCCGTTTTCCTCAAGCTCTGCCGGGGGAAAACTTAGGCTCTTAACCATAATACTCTTGCTTTTTATGGCAGAATATTGAATACAGTATAATGATTTTAATAACAGCGCTCGTACTCGAAGGAGGGATTATGATTACTCCGTAAGGGAATAAATTCTATGCAAAATGGCAAAATTTTATTAAACCATCAGTTTACCGGGTAATTCTGTCGTCCCTGACGGGACTTAATGATGTATTCTTGAACAAGTTCCCCTATTTGAAAATAGGGGCTATTTTCTGTTATCCCTGCCGGGATTTTTTAAAAATTATACTATTTATAACGAGATAAATCAGATATAAAAAGTCCCATTAGGGACGACAGATAATAGCCCCACAATTCATTGTGGGGTAATAGGTTAGGGAGAGATTTTATAGTCCCGCCAGGGACGACAGAATTATTTTTGCTCTGGCTCTGCCAGTTTATGATTCAGATTATGACGTTTTTTTTACAATTCCTTTTGGTTCTGGCTTTGCCGGCTTAGGAATCAAGCAGCCGGATAAAACTTTTTTCCATCAGCTTGAGAGCTTTGGCGGAGTCTTCCTCCGAGATTGTGGCGGGCGGTCCCCAGGGTGTTTTGTTGACATCTATAATGTATATTTTTTTGTCGTTGTTATCCCTGATTATATCCAGTTCCCCATAATCGAGCCCCATTTTTTTTGAGAATTGCACAATTTTTTCCTGTTCCTCCTTTGAAAGAATGGAATCGGTTTCATGCAGTTCCGCTCTGAAAAGATCGTTTGTAAAACGTTTATCATTCTTTTTGATCTTATAATAAACGAGGGGGATTTCATCACCGATTACGGGGGTTCTGATATCATATACAGAGTTTTCATCAAGGCTGTTATCAAGAATTTTCTGGTATACGACGCCCGGCAGAATATCCTCTACAGGAGCGGTTATAATCCTGCCGTCATGCTGAGCGTTATCATCGGATTTAATTACACATAGCCCTTTATAATTTTTCGGATTTATATTTACTCCATATCCAAATACCGATTTAAAAACTTCATCCACCTTTTTTTTGCTGATATCATAGCAATTCAGATTTAAAACCGGTCTGTTTAAGTTTTTCAGATCACTATAATCGGCCAGTGTTGAATCATCCCAGGCGATCGCGATATCATATTTGCCTCTAATATTGCCGGTCATTTTTATGCCGAGTTCACGGCAGAGTTTGTACATAACGGTTCTTTTATGACACAGCGCCGGATAAAAGAGAATTGAATTTATCTTCGCCCTTTTTCCGGCCACGTTATTACGAATAATCCGCGGAAGAGTTAATACACGGTACCGGATGAAAAAATCAATTCTGTCTGCAAAAGAAATTTTTCGGCTCAAGTTTTATGCTCCTTTAACTGAGGAAGTGTTTGTCAACTGAATAAAAAGGTTTTCCAGCTTGTCAAACTGGGTTTCCTCATTGAACTTTTCTTTAACTGTTTTTCTTCCCTCTTCCGCAAGCCGGTTTCTGAGTTCATTATCCTCAATAAGTCTGTGCAGCGTTTCTTTCAGTTTTTCAGGATTTTTTGGCGGAAACTGAAGGCCGTTTTTTTCATGTTCAATTATATCGAGCAGTCCGTCGGAGCCGGAAGCCGCAACCGCCACACCGGCTGCCATGCCTTCAATTGCGATATTTCCAAACGCCTCGTTATGGGAAGGAACCGCGAGGATATCCATTGCCGCGAGAATGCCGGGGATATCTTTCCTGAAACCGAGGTAATCAATCCTGCCGTTAAGTCCCAGCTCTTTGCTCAGCTCCAGTATTTTATTGTGATATTCTTCTTCACCATGGCTGGCTTTACCGATTACCCGGAATTTTATCCCGGGTTTTTGCCTGAGAATCCCCGCAGCGGCTTTGAGGAATTCTTCGTGCCCTTTCCCCGGTGAAAAACGGGCTATCAATCCTATGACAATATCGTCAGATGTAAAACCGAAATTTTTTCTGAGTTCTATTCTTTGCTCACCTGTCCTGTAATATTTCTCCGGCCTTACTCCGTTATAAAGAACTGTCACCTTTTCGGGCTGAACCGGACAAGTGTCAATAACATTCTTTCTGATAACTTCCGAAATAGTTGTTATAAGATCCACGCGGGAATAAAACCATTTATGAAGGAAGTCCTTTTTCTTTATAAAAGAGCCTACCCTTTTCGTCAATACCAGCGGTATGTGGTGAGAAATGCCGGTCAGCGCCGGAGTGATAAACCTCAGGTCGCGGGAAAACTGGGCATGAATAAGGTCATATCGCACTGATTTTATTCTTTTCCTCAGCTTCAGTATATGATTAAGATGAATGCCGTTTTTGAAAGGAAAGGTGATACATTTTATCCCCGCGGCTTTTGCTTCATTATGCAGGCTGCTTTCGGGAAAACAGAGGATTTCCACAGTATGTCCCCTGTTTGTCATTTCGCGGGATGTTGATAATACACGCATCTCCATTCCTCCCCAGGATTGAGAGGAGCAGGCTTCAAGGATTTTCATTCGTCGGCTTCAATAATGTTATTTCATAATCTGCCAAAATTACATATTAGGGGTTGAAAAAGCAAAGGAAGAAATGCCGGAGGTTATGTAAACTGATTTTGCGTGATGAAGATGCGATGAAAAACATGAGACTTCTAACAATCGACGTGGTGAAGGTTTTGTCCGGTTTGGTTTGTGTCTGGTTTTTGCGGGCTGAATGGAGGATGCTGTTGTGTAATGACCGTCTTCCACACGCCGCCTTCTTTGAAGGCCGCATGTGGCTATTCGGGTTTGCCCCCTTCGGGGACATTATGGTATTAAGGACAGTTCGCTAAAATGAATCTTTTATCCCCACATTCAACGTTATAATAGTGTTAAATTATAAAAGAATTGAATATTTAACCAAAATTTCATAGATTTAATAATTCTCAGAGTTATAAAAACAGAGTTATATTTTGCAATACAATTAACAGGGGTAAAAATGAATCAGTTATCTATTGGCAGTATAATCAGCAATGCCATACAGCTTGGTATTAAAAATATGGCCTCGATTGTGGGGGCGGTTGTATTATGGCTTCTTACATTATGGATACCATATATCAATGTGGGGACAACAATAGCGATTCTCGGGCTGGCAGTCGCTATCAGCAAGGGCAAGGTAATTTCGCCGACAGAGATATTTAATCCTAAATACAGAAGAAACATGGGGGAATTTTTCCTGCTTATTGGGTTTATGTATATCGGGATTGTCGCGGGCACACTGTTTTTATTTATACCGGGAATAGTTATCGGCACAGCGTGGAGCCTTGCGCCATATCTTCTGATCGATAAGAACCTGAATCCCACTGAGGCTATTTCAGTCAGTAACAGGATTACTTATGGCAAGAAATGGACGATATTCCTGGCTAATCTTATTCTGTCTGTGATTATGATAATCGCGATCTTAATACTCGCGGGAATTTTCAACATGATTTCTGATATTCTGGCGGGACTGGTTATCTTAATCGCTTACATAGCATATCTTTCTATTATGCTTTCCGCGACAGCTTATATCTATGGTCAGTTATCTGAAAATGTGAAGGAAGAAGAATAATTTAAGAGGGCGGTCAGCCCTCTTTTTTTAATATTGAAACTTCAAATGTGAAAGATCGGGAATATGGGGGCGGTTTCTTTCCAATTCATAATTATAAATTATCCTTCCAAGATTAGCGAGAAAGGGGATGCCTACTGAATCATACTCATATTGGTCATCATTATAAATGCCATCTTCATTAACATGAATAACCGCGCTGAGAATAAATTCCACATTATTTTCGAAATCAACGATGTAGGCGTTATCGATCAAAAAACCATAGGCCTTGCCACTTTTACTGAAAACTCTTATTTTGCCATCAAGCTTTTCTTCGGTGTCGCCGAACATAAAAAATTTCACATATCCATCATTATAGGATGAGTCATAAGCCGGGTAATCTGATTCTCCCGGGAACATGGACATATATTTATATAAGAATTTATAGTCCGCCTCAGTCAACCTGAAACGCTGATCTTCGGGGTATTTGCCAGGAAAGAAAAGCCGTTTTATTATCTCGTGCTGATCATTAAGGGAAATGTAGTTCTTTTTGCCGAAATCCATGGGCTCCTCAACAAGCTCTCCGCCTTTGTAATAACCTTTTCCTTTACTCTGGTTGACGAGATTAAATTTATATTGTTTGTCATTAACCTGGGGAGGCTGAAAATATATTTCCCTGTCGTTATTATAAAAATGAAAGCCATTTGTATGGCGGTTTTCATCCTGACTCATGGTAATTGAAAGACGATGAATAAGCCTGCAATTGTTAAGTCCCTTTTGATGAAGTTTTTCATTCAGCTCTTCCTGCCCGAGAAATTCATAGAGCCTGTTAAACGCGTCGTTATTACTGACGAGCAATATTTTTTTTATATAATGAGCAATGGATGGAAGACCCGATTCACTGGTGGTATCAGAAGAAACAGCAATCTGACCGGAATATGAGCTGTCAATGCTGAGAGGAGTATCTTTGGAAAGAGCGGGTATATTAAGTTCATTGATTTTTTCAAGAGCGAGAATTGAGGCCGGGAGTTTAACCGTACTCGCCGGATAATAATAAAACTCCGGATTTTCCATAAAGCGGAACGTTTTAAATTCCGCGTTATTCAGGGAGTCCCTGTTGATCTGTGTATAAATAATCTGAACTTCATACTTCTCAGGATTATCCATAACCCCGGACAGTTTATCGGCGTTATTTTTAAGCAAAGCCGAGAGCTGATCTGACTGTGTTGTTTTACAACTGTTCATAATACTCATAATTAAAATGACGAAAACCAGAGTTGAATATCTCATAACAAGCGCCTGTAATCATTACTGAAAAGAGTCGAATATCTGAAGATAAGTTTCGTAATCACCTTCGCTGAAACAAACAAAAGTGACATTTTCAATTTCATCATATTTCTCCAGAAATTCCATTGTTGTTTTAATGGCGATTCTGGTTGCCCTTATAAGAGGGAAACGGTAAGCGCCTGTGCTTATTGAAGGAAACGCTATTGTTTTTATACCATTTTCTTTTGCCAGCTTAAGGGAATTCCTGTAGCAAAGGGTCAGCAGGTCGTCTTCTTTATTTCTTCCACCATTCCAGACAGGTCCCACTGTGTGGATTACATATTCGGCGGGCAGGTTATAACCTTTTGTAATTTTTGCTTCACCGGTCTCGCAGCCGTTTAAGGTTTTGCATTCCTCAAGTAATTCCGGACCCGCGGCGCGGTGAATAGCTCCGTCTACTCCTCCTCCTCCTAAAAGTGAACTATTAGCGGCATTTACAATCGCGTCCACTTTAAGTCCTGTAATATCCCCCTGAATAATTTCTATTCTTTCCAGCATGTTAATTGTCCCAAAAATTTAAATTGACATGCTAAAAGTCTGAAAAAACATTGAAAAATTAAACATAATAATTCGTATATACCATTTTGCAGTGAGCCAGCTCAAAATTAAAGTTTAAATTTATTCACAACGGTATAAAGGGATTGCGCCGCAGGAAGGCATAATTCACAGGTTTTTCACAATCGCCGTAGGACAATGGCGACACTTGATTACCAGGATTGTATTGATGAACAGGATAACGGCCGTTATCGTAAACTGGCAACGCCAGAAAAAAATGGACCCGAAGAAAGAATCGTACTCGTACTCGTCTTTACCAAAACGCTCGGGTTATTCAAGAACGAGTACGATTACCTGTTCCATGAGTACGATAAAATTTTGCCTTTTTGCGTAGAATTTGACTTCTTACGGAGTATTCACTTCCTCTGAAAAAAATGAATAACCCCGGCGCAACCGCAATCCGTTCATCATACTCATACTCCTACTCTTACTCTGATTTTTTCTCATTCATAATTCATAATTCACAATTCACCAAATCCCCAACCACAAAGAGCGCAAAGAAGGCACAAAGGACACAAGGAAAATAACACCGCGCCTTCAGGCCGGTGACTCATGAAGAATCCCGTCACCCCAATAAGGCTTTAGCCCAAAGAGAACTTAGCGGGAGAATAACAGTTTGTGCACATTCCAAACCCTCCAATCCCTGAACCATGATTGAAGGATTTAAGGATTACCTAATTTATAACCGGTATCGGAGACGCAAAAAATTGTAGTTTCACGCGGGTAAATTCCACGCAAAGGCCGCGAAAGGAAAAGAAATCGCAAAGCCGCAAAGAAGAACAGGATTTACAGGATTGTATTGATGAACAGGATGAATAATCGGCATCAGCAGCGCAACCCTCTTTTGCCTCCTCATTACAAAATGTACAACACCAATAGAATCACAATCCGGCCATCTTACTCATACTCTTACTCTGATTTTTTCTCATACATAATTCATAATTCACCATTCACAATTAATTCCCCCATTCACAATTAATTACCTCTTGTTAATTACTAATTATTTTACTATTTTGCATCTGACTGATTGCATTTGGGGTAATAAGCGCTTGAATTAGCGAACGATTGTTTTATACGATATAGATTAAATATGTTTTACTTGGCCAAAATAGGAGTAATGTGACTTGCCTGGCGGAGCTGTGTAGATAACAGCGGTTACGTACAATTTATCCACATGGGACTGGCTTTTATGGCATGGCCATCCTTGTGGAGTACATTATTGCTTACGATGATGATTGTTGCTAATTTTTTTGAGCAATAATGTATAAAATACTTAATGGTTACGTGCTTAGAATGTAGATAAAAGTATAAAGAAACATAAAATGAAAAAAATCATAATTAATCAAGCAAAAGAAAGTAGCTTTTATAATCTTGATACAAGTACTTTTTCCAACCTGTCGGCTATTAAAGACAGAATACAGCTTGATGCTGTAGATATTGACTTATTAAATGCTTCTATCTTTTTCGTTACAAATTTACATAGAGAGAGTAATAATCTGATTTTATTTAAAAATCATTCGATATTAAATGACATGGCTATGTTACATTCTGCTCAAATGAGTTTGCAAGGTTTTTTTAGCCATAAAAATCCTACTAATATAAAATATAATGAATTATCTGATAGGATTAAGGCAATAACCCAATCACAACGCCAGTATTTTTCATGTTTAGGTGAAAATATTGCAGATTATCCTCTAATAAATTCGGGTGGGAAGCAACATATCGTTAAAAATATTTTTGGAGGTGCTAAAATATTTTCTGAAGATGGATCGAAAGAAATATTGCCTTATACCTATGAAGAATTTGCTATTACAATTGTAAATGGTTGGATGAATTCAAAAGGACATAGAGAAAACATACTGAATCCAGCATTTAATTATTTGGGCTGCGGGGCTACATTCTATAAAAAAGAACTAACAAATAATGTATTTAAGATAGATTATTGCAAAGCAACACAAAATTTTGGTGGGAAAATTATCCAAAACGATCCAACGTATATAAAAAACTCTTTCAAAATTAAAAGAATTATTTCATAGATTATGACTAAATTAAATATATGGAATAAGATACGGAATATTTTTATTAGCATTAAGAAAGATGGTATTGTAAAAAACAATAATAAATTTATAATTACGGGTGAAGTTAGTCCAACAAATACGAGCAGAAAAAAAATGGGATTTAGAATTACAAAAGAAATAAAAATTGACCCACCAAGTAAATTTAAGGTTACTGCCAAAAGTAGATCTCAAGTATGTCCTCGATGTAAATCGAAAAAGTCGGCAGAACGACGAACTAATGGGCGCTTATACTGTAAGGTATGTAATTATGATATGGGCAAATAAAATTTAGGTTTTATATGAGAAAATTTGAAATTAATTCAGTTGAGAATACAGAAAACAATCCTTTTGATCGTCAAGAGCGAATTGGCTGGTGGAGTCAAGAAAAAATAAGTAATGCAAAAGTAATGGTAGTTGGCGCCGGGGCTATCGGAAACGAAACATTAAAAAATTTAGCTCTTTTAGGTGTGGGCAATATTTTCATAGTTGATTTTGATATTATTTCAACATCAAATCTAAGTAGAACCGTACTTTTTAGAAAAGAAGATGTTGGAAAGAAAAAGGCAGAAATTGCAGCGATGCGTACAAAAGAATTGGCACTATTTGATAATATAAATATAGCTTGGTTTCATGGTGATTTAGTTTGGGAACTTGGAACTGGTATTTATGATGAAATGGATATTGTTCTAGGATGTCTTGACAACATTGAAACCAGAATAGCAGTTAATAAAAATTGTTGGTTGACCGAAACACCTTGGATTGATGCCGGAATGAATGAACTTGCCCTTAGAGTTGAATTTTATAAACCACCTGAGTTACCATGCTATCAGTGTAATTTGTCAAATGAACAAATGGGTAATGTTAATAAGAGATATTCTTGTGATTTTTTTAAACGTAAATCTTATGATGAGGGGAAAATGCCTACTACACAAATAGCTTCTGCAATTGTATCTGCTCTTCAAGTCCAAGAATGTGTAAAATATATTTGCGACCAAAATATTTCTGTCGGTAAAAAGATATTTTTTCAGGGAACAACAAATGACTTCGATATTTTTACAAAAAGAACAAAAGATAATTGTTTTGCTCATGTCACTTATCCAGAAGTGATTTCTCTGCCATTAACATCAGCCATTACTTTGTTAGAATTCTTAAATTTTGTTTCGAAAGATAGTTATTCAGGTAAAGGCGCAATACTTGATTTTAGAGGAGATAGGACTTTTGTGAAGTCAATATCTTGCAAAAAATGCAACAAAAAAATCGAAATAATGAGACCGACATTTAAAATAGAGGATACTGAAACTGTTTGCCATAATTGCAAAATAAATAGTGAAAATTTTGAATTATCGGATGACGAGACTCAAAAAGAAACTTTAGAGCAATTCAGCATTGAAGACACATCAGATGAAATACTTGGTATGAGTTTGCATGAATTAGGTGTACCTTATATGCATATTGTGGCAGTTTTTGATGCCAAGGAAAATTACAAATATTATAAGATTGATGGTGATAAAAAGTTTTTATTCAAACAGTAGTATTTTATATAATATTTATATTCAATAACAACAAATTAGGAGTTCTCAATTATGGCAGATGTAAGTGTAAATTTTGTCCACCCAACTGATGGGAAAGTAATTAGTGTTACAATGGATAGTGCAATGACAGGACAAGAAGTTGTTGGTGAATTAATAGCCAACGATTTTGTCCCAAGTTCAGGCGACGGATATAAATTAGCTATAAAAGGAGGGGCAGAGTTAGATAATCAAAAGACACTTGCTGAAAATGGAGTTAAAGATAATGATAGTATTAAAGTAATTCCCGCTACTGATGCTGGACAAAAAAAAGTTTTAAGGGGATAATATGACACCTCAAGAAATAAGAAATATGCGGTTAAAACATGATTACAGCGAGATGTTGAGTATTCGTGGTGAAAGCATTGAATGGAAAGCAACAAAGGGTGTGGTACCCTTTGTTGAAGAATATGAAGTAACTATTAATATCCGAAGTATCATAGGAAATGGACCACAATATAGATATAAGCATTCTGTAAAGGTTGTGTTACCAAGTAATTATCCGAACCGTGCTCCGGATATTAGTATGATATCAACACCGTATGTATTTCATCCCAATTGGTACACAAACGGGAAGTGGTGTTTTGGTTCTTGGAATATTGGCGAGGGTTTAGCTGATCATGTATTACGTATGATAAGAACGCTACAATATGATTTAGATATCACGAATGAGCATAGTCCCGCTAATGGTGAGGCTAATAGTTTTTATTTGGACAACCGAGATACTGGAATTTTTCCATGCGATAAAACAACTTTGCCCATCCCCTCGCAAATGGATGTTGAACCTAAGAAAAAATTCGTAATTAAAGAAAAGAAGAAATTTGTAATTAAAAATTGAGCAGATATTATGTCAAACTTATTTAAAATTACAGAGATTGAGTTACCCGCCCAACCAGTTACCAAGTTGGAACCATCAATTTCAATAGATAAGAATTTATCGGTAGGGAACACCAATTGTGAAAGTTCTAATAAATTATATATTTCGGAAAAGGCAAAAAGCCAAATTTTTGAACATATTGATTGGAGTAAATCAACTGATTCTAATTCTGTTGAGCAGGGTGGTTTACTACTTGGTTGTACTTATTTTGATGAAAACCAGAAAATATTTTTTGGAATGGTAGAATTGGCAATACCAGCATTAACAGCAATCGGTTCAATGGCATACTTAAAATTTGATCATAATACATGGAAAAGGATGTTAGATCAAGTTGATGAAATTCTAGATGAACGTGGTAATGAAAACCTACATGTAATAGGCTGGTATCATACTCATCCAAATGATTTGGGAGTTTTTATGTCAGGGACGGACAGAAACACCCAAAAAAAAATGTTCAATCAAGAATGGCAATATGCAATTGTACTAAATCCACATAAGCAAGTCTGGAAAGTATTTAATGGGGCTGATGCTCAAGAATGCTATGGTTATATCATATGTGATGAGGAGCCCTATGAGTAACACAATAGTGGAAAATATAAATGAGTTAAAAGAATTTTTTAAAGTAAATAAAATTACTCCATCTGAAAGACATGATCAGGACACTTATCGGTTCGATTTTAATTTACCTTTAAGAAGTATTGTTGAACAAAATGGCACCCTTCAGTATAATAATAAGCCCCTAGAATTGACGTTAGCTATACCTTTGGATTATCCAAATTCACCACCACAAATTACTACTCGGAGCGAAAAGAGTTATTTATTTCACCCGCATTTTAAAAGAAAATCGAAAGGTATGATACCAGGAATAGGTGATCGATATGCCGAATGGGTGGATTTTGAAAAGAATAATAATGAAAAAATTGTTGATTTTCTTAAAAGAGTAATTCATTCAATACAATATGACAAAGCATTTATTAAACCTAAAATAAAGAATATTGGTAATGAGCAAGCCAAATTATGGTATCTCGAAGAACTTAATGATAATAAAATATCTTTTCCAACAGGCAATTTTTTGAAACTACCGTTTGAGGTAAAAGAAATCCACCGACAGAATAAAAAAAAGTTTCAGATAGAACACTCAGAGTCTAAAATTGATGAAAAAAATTCTCAAGAAATCCTTTCTAAAAGGAAAAAGAAATTCGTGATTAATGAAAATATTCCAGGATATAAACCTATTGAACGAGAGCTAAAAATTGAAGATGATGAAACAGAGGACTTTATTTATTCTTGTATTAAGTCCGAAAGCACAAATTCGTATGACAATAAAAAAGTAATTTATGTAAATCCATTTGCTAAGCACCAATTATTTGAGCATATCGGTTGGGGAAATAATGAATCGACAATAAATAAAGTGGAACAAGGTGGTTTATTACTTGGTAATGTTTACTATGATAAAAACAAAGATATTCAATATGCCCTTGTTGAACGAATTGTAATGGGTTTATCAGCAAAATCTAACTCTGTTCATCTTGAAATGGATCATAACACTTGGAGTGAAATGATTAGCCAAGTTGATGAAATTCTAGAAGAACAAAACAACGAGCATCTCAATATTATTGGCTGGTATCACACCCACCCAAATCATCTTGAAGTTTTTATGTCACCAACAGATAAAAACACACAAGCTAGTTTCTTTAATCAGGACTGGCATTATTCAATTGTTCTAAATCCCCATAGAAAAATATATAAGGCTTTTAATGGAAAAAATGCTGACGAATGTTTAATTTTATTTCCTTTGCCAAAGTCAGAACCTTCTCAACGTGAATTCACAGAAGAGTCTAAAACAACAAGTGAAATTCACAAAAAAAAGGGTAGATATGTTGATGTATATTATCTCGTTCCTTTTTTTTTTATTCTGTTATTAGTCGTATTCTTTAAAGATAATTTAATAACAGATATTGATGAAGAAACTCAAACATCTGTTCCTGAGCAGTATCAGGAAAAGCAGTCAGAGAATAATCAATCCTCCATTTCGAATTCAATTTATGAGAATGACGATTCTTCTGGTAATAGTGTGGTTTTAGATTCTTCCGTTGAAAATTCTCAAAACAAGCCAGAAATAAATCAAGAATCAACCTTAACGCCAAATCTAGCAACTACTGTTAAGATTGATGACAATGGATTTTTCTTTCAATTAGTAACAGATGACACAATATATAATTTAGATGAAAAGCTTGTTTTCTATTCACCAATCAAGGATACTTTTGAAGTTTATGTTTATGAACAAACAGATAGTTTGTTAAAATTTGAAATCGAATTAAATGCCCACAAAAAATTAGTTACACAATTAAATGATTCTACTATCATAATAAATAAAAAGGGCAATTTGCGGGATGATAGAGATAGTGTATTCGGTAACTTATTACATGATTTTTCCGTTTCGCAAGCGAAAAAGAAAAAAAACAAATTTTTTTTCAAGTTTTATGGTTTGATAAAAAAGCAAGTTTCAGCGAATGATTAATATTATTAAAATAACGCAGAATGACCTATCCTCAATATTAGCCAAAGGCAACCAATGCCCCGTTAGTAAAAAGTTTTTTCAAATAGGTGATGAAGTAGTTATTTGTGCAAAGTGTAAAACCGTTTTCTTAAAGGATGCTTGGCTATCTCAAGGATCTGTTTGTCCTCACGGCTTAGGAAATGGGAATTCAAAATGTGGGAGTACGGAAACATTAAGTATCCCAAAATCAACAATTTTAAAAGCTAATTATTTCAGCAGTTACAAATGGTTGCTGGTATTTGTATTACTCTCTTCCTTAATTATCTATTATATTTTTAGAATAGACACTGACGTTTATCCTAAACGAACTAATAACAAAGAAATTACGCATATAATTTCAGAAACAGCTAATGAAATTATTACAATAGATGATCTCTTTAGCATTTCTGCTATTGAGGGTTATTCACAAATTAGCAAAAGCAATGATTATTTTGTTTTAACTATCATCGATAGTGGTAAATATATTATAAAGGACACTGTTTTTTTAAATTATTATTTAAATGGGTTAATTGATGATTTTCTTACTGATGGCCAGGGGGATGGCAGATTTATTTTAGGTAATTTAACTTTTTTTATTGACGGTTTTGGATACGGTTTCATAACAACTGAGAACAAGATAATCAAATTTTTGAGTGATAAACAAAGTAGTAAAAGATGGCTTTTACAAAAAATGCAATAGTTTTTATCATTTTCATTCTATTTTTGATTGGATGTAAAAGTAGAGATAAATCATCATCTTCACATCAAATAAAGATGAACAATTCTAATAAGAGCGAAAATATTTATTCAGAATCATTGAAAAATCGTATCGCTGAATTGGAAACACAACGAGATTCGTTAGAAAAGATAAATATTGAAGCCACAAAAAGGAATTTACTTCTACAAAAGAAAAATGATTTTATTATTCATATAACAAATAGGTTGAATAATATTAAAGATAGATTAAAATTAATAAATGATAATAGTATTGTTATTTTAAAAAATAGTAATGATTATGAATCGCAGAGATATCTTTCGAAAAGTTCTGATGAGCTAGAAAACTATTTAATAAATATTGAAAATTATTTTTCACAAGCTCATGAAAATGTAAATACAATTACAAATCAAATATCTGAATCAGACTCTGAGTTAAATAATCTTGTAAATGAACTTAAAGAATCGACTGTTACCATTATCGAATTAAATAATATTATTTACAACATTTCCGAAGAATTGACTCAAAAAAAAGAGTTAATATCATTATTACAACAGAGAATTTTGAGTAATGAAAGGAAAATTGAAGATTTGATCAACGAATTGAATACAGCATTTTATATTGCTGATACTCGAGATAATTTAATTGATAATGGTATTATTCACGAAGTCGGGAACAGTTTTCTTGGGATTGGTGGTAAAGAGGTAATTGTACCGGGGCTCTCATTTTTGGATAATAATTTTAAAAAAATTGATATCCGAACAAATGAATTTCTCCGCTTTAATTCTCATATTTTGGAGTTAATCCCAGACAGAACCGAAGCATCCAGAAAAATTGTTAATTCAAATAATAAAAATTATAGCTTATTACATATTTTGGATAAAAATATATTTTGGCAATTCAAAGCACTTGTAGTTGTTTTGGAAAAGTAGTGTAATAAAAAAAAAGTATATGAATAGTTTCATTATAAATAGAAATGATCATGTAGAAATACTAGCTGATCACCGTAAGGATCCATTAATAAAAAAACTATTAGAGGTTGGTGATGAAGTAGTTATTTGTGCTAAATGTAAGACTGTTTTTTTAAAAGATGTTTGGATATCCCAAAATGGTGTTTGTCCAAATGGTACTGGTAATGGAAACAATAGATGTGGATGCACAGAAACTTTGCATTACATTTCACCTCCAAAGCTTAAGAAGATATATTTTCGCAAAGATAATTTATCCAAGATTGCTTGTTCAATAGATGTGATTTCGGAAAATAAACTTTCAATTCTTGATTCTTCCAACCTTTGTAAAAAACATTTTATTCCAGAACCATTTGAATCAACTTTGAAGGAGTATTTTGAAAAATTCAGAATCGGCATTAAAGATAATGGTGTATTACCTTTTCATAACATATATATTTGTTGTGAAAAAATTCACTTAAAAAATCCAAAAAATTCTGAAATAAATAGGACTTATAACTGTACTATAAGAATAGATCTTGAATATCTCGATCTAAAGAATAGTTGCTGGATAAATAATAAAAACTACGATATAATATATATCAAAACATCTTCCGAAAAAATTCTAATTAACAATAAAAAAGTTGATGAGATATTCCTATATTTTCGTGATAATCTCATTAGAAATAATATTTCAATAAAAGATATTATAAGCAGAATTTTGGTGGATTTAAACACAAAAAGATTAGAGAGATACAATAATGGCGAAAAACGAATATAATAGTGAGAAAGAATTAGTTAACAATTTGAAAAAATATTTGGATCTTAACATTAATAAAGATCTTAAAAATCAACTAAAAAATCTTATAGAAAATTATGATGACAATAATAACGACATATTGATTCTATTAAATAATATTATTGGTGCATCAATTAATAATAACAAAGAGTTATTCGAAACTAAAAAAGAAATTTCTAAAAAACTAGATGATGCTAATCAAATAATAAAGGAATTGAGTAAAAATAGCGAGATTCAAACATATGAAGATGTTATTAATTCTTTTAACAAATCTGTATGCACTCAAAAGAACAAATTTGAGAAAGAAAAAAGAAGATATACATTTTCGTTCTTTGCCAGCATTGTAATCATAATTATTTTGTTAAATGTAAATTTATATTACCCCGTTTTGCAAGCGGATTGGGGTACTTTTCTTGGATATCGTTTATCAATTATTTTTCCTGGTCTGGCTATAATAAGTTTCATATATTCTAATTATAAAATTAGCAGAATACACTATTTAAGATATAGTCATATTTGCGATTTAATTAGTAGTGGTTATCAGTTTTTTGAATATGTACTTGATGATAAAAAACTTACTTCAGAATATATTCAAAAAATTTTAGATGGATTTCTACAACTAAGTGATCTTCAAAAGGTTATTGAACAAGAGAAAGAACCAACTATCAAATATTTCAATATAATTATGAATTCTATAAAAAAAATAAATGAAAAATTGGATAAGTGATTATAAATAGAAGTGATGATACACCCAATAAAAATAGCACATAATGATATATCTTCTATTTTAGCCAAAGGTAATCAATGTCCGGTTAGCAAAAAGTTTTTTACAATTGGTGATGAAGTAGTTATTTGTGCGAAATGTAAAACGGTTTTTTTGAAAGATGCATGGGAAGCTCATGGTGGTGTTTGCCCAAGCGGATTAGGCAATGGAAACACAAGATGTGGATGTACAGATACTTTAAGTTACAATTCATATTCCCAAAAGAGTATTGAACAAAAAATTGTGAACAGAAAACGGTCAGCTTTTCCAATTTTATTTCCATGGATAATATCAATAATTCTTGGTTTGATAATTTATTCAAACTATGAAGCTTTTTTTAAGTACAAACAAGGCTATTTACGCACGTATTCTCTTGAGCAAGAGAATAATAATCTAAAAAATCAAAATAGTAGTTTACAATCTGAAGTTTCTTCTATTCCTCATTATAAAGAAAGAATAAGCAGTTTGGAAAATAAATTGAGTACCTTGAATGAGGAAAAATCCAGTTTAGAAGTCAAGCTAGCTGGTGTGGATAATGATTATAGTACTGCTGAATTAAAAGACAAATTAAACAAATATCAATCGTCAATAGCAAATTTTCATAAATCACCCTTAATAATTAGTAGCATTGATTTTAAGAGTCAGAAGTCAGGTAACTCTAAAATATATATAAATTATGGCGAAAATTTATATCGATCTAATATTTATTATTTGTTTCCAAGGATTAAATATCATGGCTTTGCATCGAAAGAAATTGAAATTGGTGTTAGAATAATTCGTCCAAATGGTTCAATATCCAGGAACGGTTCATCTCCCCAAAATTTGACTTATAAAGAAACCATTAAATGTTATACGGGAAATAATACAATTGGTTTAACTGGTTGGGGCAATGAATCAGGTGGCACTTATTCCTCAGGATGGTATACAATTGAGATATTATTTGATAATGGCATTATAGGCTATAAACAAATTTATATAAATAATTATTAAAATATTTGGATAATATTATGATTATCGAAGAAATACAAGTAAATACTATAAAAGCACAACGCTCCTTAGAAATTTTAGAAAAAGGAATTATTTATAAACTTTATAAAACATTCGGTCATCTGGGAGAATTCGAAATAGGTTTGCGTTCTATCTATACTAAACTAATAGATTTAAAAAATCAATATATTACCCGCGTTGAAGCTATTATTAGATTGTCAGAAAACAAGGATTTATTAACATTAATTGATAGTGGATATTTTGAACAATTCTCAAATGCTATGTCAACTCCAAGTATGTTCCGCATTACCTCTTTTAATGGTTTTAACATGCCTGAAACATCACTAAGGGTTATATCTGAGAATAAAAATGTCGTAAATGAAATGAATGCTATTACAAAGAGCATTTATGAATACAACGAACTTATTAGCAAATTTCGTCAAGATCGGAATAAATACTACATTACTTTATATCGTATTCCTCCAAATAGGATTTTACCTGATGTAATTGATAGCCCTGTTAGTATTGAAACATTACTGCCAGTTTCTGATGTCCTTTCTTCAAGAAGTAATTACAAATTAGAACAATCAAGAAAAAAGTTTGATATTAAACAAAGCGATTCTTCAAAGAAAACTTTCAGAATAAATAGATGAAATAAAGTGTGTTTAAAAACGCACATAACAAGCGGCTCAATTCTGACGCCTTTCATGTGAGAGATTTTTTGTTTTTCGTATAAATAAAATTATGATAAATATATAAATAATTTTGAAGTTCCCGGCGCTATTTAGCGGCAACTCCGTTAGTCGGTTGTTTTTTCATTACCCACTGGTTTTCATATAGAACCATTCATCAATTATCCTTTCAATTGTTAATTGTTCATTATTAATTATTAATTGCGGCATTGCCATAGTTATTCAGGAACCGGGCATCCATCCAGTAGATATTTCCATTGCCGTTTTCAGGGCCGGTTTTAATTTTTTGGTATTCATTCCATGAGAGAGGTTTTTCGGACCATGCAGGATGGGCTTCTCCCTGCAGATTAAAAAAGAGGTATTTCCCGTCGGGTGAAAGAACAGGCATTCTTGCCACTCCCTTGTAATAATTAACTTCGGCAAGATACGTGACTTCATGAAATACTCCATCTTTTCCCCTGCCTGAGAAAAATATTCCTTCCGGCAGATTATCTCCTCTCCTGAAGCTGGAAAAAAGAAGATATTTTTCATCCGGGTGAATATAAATCCAGGCGTCAAGTCCGGGGGAGTTTACATTTTTGCCAAGATTTACAGGACTCTGGTAAACGCTGTCCTTAAATTCTGAAAGATAAATATCTGTTGAGCCAAATCCATCTTTTCGGGGGGAAACAAAATAGAGATTACCATTCGCGGCAACCGAAGGATGAAATTCATGTTCTTCGGAATTAACCGGCGCGCCAAGGTTTTCCGGCTCACCCCATCCCGATTTTGTTCTGCTTACCTTCCAGATATCAGCTTTCGATAAAGCCGGGCCTTCATTTGTAATTGGGCGTCTGGAATCAAAAAACATGGTGTTGCCATCCGGACTGAGCGCCGGGTGATCATCGCTGTATTTGCCCGAAAAAGAGGGGATAAAGGGCTCGCTCCAAATACCATCCTTTTTTTTCATGCAGACTATCACCTTGTAGGGCTGTCCGGCTACCACATAATAAACCTCATTCAGATCAGGTGTGAAAACCGCCCCGCTATGGATGTGATATCCGGAAGATATAATCTCTTTAGCGAAAATCACCGGTTTGGCGGAATCAGGTTTTTCGCCGAAATAATCCCCTGAAAGGTCGGAAATTCTGTCAGTCTGGCGTGTGCAAAATGTAAGTGTTAATAATAAGCTGAAGAGCAACAGTTTTTTGGTCATAATCATCATTCAAGTTTTGTGATATTCTGAGGAAGAATGTAAGAAAATGAAAGGAGATATTATGAACCAAAATCGGGAACCGGTTTAGTAATTGATGCAATTGAGTGAATATATTATGGGTCTGCTGTACCTGATGAGCGTATTGCTGTCCACGATTGAGTTTCCGATCCATTTATTCACCGGCTTTTTTCATTACCCACTTGTTTTCATGCAGCACTAAAAAACCAATTCAGATTGTATTGAAAGTTGCCTGGCGGGAAATAAAAAAAGCCGCCCGTGGGCGGCTTAAAAAAGTGGCTGAAAAGGAGAGGGCAAAATCAGTTTTCGTTTTCGTAGGCAATTTCACCATGAAAAGAATTGTCGAGGCCCAATTCTTCAATCTCTTTTGTTACTCTTACAGGTGTAATTTTATTGATGAGCCATAACATTACATAAGTGAAAAGAAAAGCGTAGATGCTTACAACCAGAACACTGATAACCTGTGTGAAGAAAAATCCTGAACCGCCGAAAAGGAGGCCGTCTGTTCCTGCGGAGTTAACAGCAACTGAACCGAAGACGCCGAGACTAATTGTTCCGAGAACACCACCTACTCCGTGAACTCCCCATACATCGAGAGCGTCATCCCACTGAAGTTTATTTTTCATAGAAACGGCGAAGTAACAGATTATTCCGGAAAAGACGCCTATTATAGCGGCGCTTCCGGGGGATACAAAACCCGCGGCGGGAGTAATAGTCGCCAGTCCCGCGACAGCGCCGGTAAGGAACCCGACAAATTTTGGTTTCTTTTCCTGGCTCCATTCAACAACCAGCCATGTAATAGCCGCGAAAGAAGCCGCGATATCGGTGTTGAGAAAAGCGGTGGCTGTGATTCCGTCGACCTGAAGCTGGCTTCCGGCGTTAAATCCATACCATCCGAACCAGAGCAAACCGGTGCCCAGGGCAACAAGGGGGATACTGTGAGGACCACGGTCCTTGACATTTCTTTTACCGACATAAAATACAGAAGCAAGCGCCGCCATACCCGCGGAAGCGTGCACCACAATACCGCCGGCAAAGTCAAGAACACCAAGTTCGGCAAGCAGACCGCCGCCCCAGACCATGTGTACGAGCGGGAAATATACAAAGAATAACCAGATAGTAAGATAAAGCATATAGGCGGGGAAACGAACCCTGTTGGTAAATGCCCCTGTAATGAGGGCGGGTGTGATAATGGCGAACATCATCTGGTAAGCGATGAAGAGATAGAGGGGCATAGAGCCGGTTCCGGAGCCAAATACTGTATCTACTGTAACCCCGCTGAGAAATGCCATATCGAGGTTTCCAATTATTCCTCCTTCTCCACCGCTAAAGCAGAGAGAATATCCCACTGCGAACCAGATTATTGTTGTCCATCCGAGGGAAACAAAACTTTGCATCATTATACTTAAAACATTCTTTCTCCCTACCAGTCCTCCATAAAAGAAGGCGAGTCCGGGAGTCATTAACATTACCAGGCTTGTCGCTACAAGCATAAAGCCGGTTGAACCGGTATCAAACATTTTATACTCCTGATTTAAATTTTACTAAAATGATACACCAAAAACGAGATGGCTTAATTCCATCTGCGGGTTCAGACAATAGGTTACAAATACAGGCAGACTAAAATCGTTTGTAATTTTTACCGATTTTGAAGCCTGGATGCCGATGTTTATTACGCTGAACTCTTTTGCGCCATAATAGGCGGGATTGTCTTCGCTTCCCGGGGTGGCGCCGAGGAAAAGATTAAGATCATATTCTTTGACTTTAAATGGGCAATCGAGCTGAAGATAAACATTGTTGCCCGCGTCATTATAAAAATTATAATAAGCTGAAAAGGCGAGGGGGAATTTTTCTGAGCCGATGCTCACCCCGGCTTCGAAGGTATGCGCTCCCGGACCGGCGTCATCATCATGGTTATTATAGTTGCCCATTCTGATTCCGTTATTCGGAAAATAATAGTCAGTGATCATCGCTGTTAATGATACCGACTTAATATTAAAAGAATAGCTCATATAAAGATCGAGCTCATCAGCGCCTGAGGCGGTTTCATTTAATGTGTATGATCCCCATGCTCCGAGTTCAAATCCGGAGTAACTTGCCGATAAGGAAGGCTGTATAGCCGGGGATTTGCCGAAATCGAGTCCTCTCCAGATATATCGGCTGACAACATCAGCGCCCGCGTTAAACGACAGGTCCTGTGCCGAAATTGAGCTGATAAAAAGAGTGGAGAGTATGAATATTAGCGAAATAATTTTTGTGAGATGTTTCATCATTTTGTCTCCTGTAAAATGACATGCTGATACGATATCCAATGGGATATTTAATATTTTGTTAACATTTAAGTCTGGCGCAATTTTAGTGAATTGGGTGAAGAAAGGGAAAAATTTTGACACATTTCATCAATAAACGTTCGATTTTTGTTGTAAACGTTTATTGAATTCAACTAAAAAATTATTTTTTTTCGTAATTTGTCAACCAGTTAAAAAGCTGATAACCAATTGATTGTTCCGGGAGGACAATTGGGAAGCTCAAGGAGTTTTTGTTGAATAAAATATTGATCATCTATAATAACAACTCTAATATCAAAGACCTGAATATTGTTCTGACCAATGCCGGATTCAATACTTATCTCGCGGAAGATGTAATAAACGGAATAGAAATCGCGAAAATTTATCTCCCCGATCTCGTCCTCTGTGATATTGAGAATAACGGTATCGGGGGGGAAGATGTTGTTCGCGAATTGGCTTCGCATGAAAGAACAAAACTTATCCCTTTGATTTTTCTGGCTCCCGAACCTGATTTTTTTGAAATGCGGAAGATAATGAATGCCGGGGCTGATGATTATATTCCCTATCCTGTTGATAACGGAGAACTGATCAGATCAATTAATGCCAGACTTGACAAATTTATTTCGATGAAGGAAAAATTTGACAGTCTGCAGAAAGGGACAATTGAAGCTTCAGGTGAAATGCCTCCAAAAGAAGATCACGTACTGGTAAAAATCGGCACAAAATTAAGAATAATAAAATTTGATGAGATCGTTTGTGTGTCGGCGTCAAAAGAATACACAAAAATTGTTACCAGAGAATCCAAAAAATATATTATCAGGAAATCATTAAAAAGATGGAGCAATATTCTTCCGACAATATCTTTTCTCCAGATTCACCGATCAACAATAATCAATATCAACTTTGTGGAAAACCTGAAGAAACTTTCAGAAAGTTCCTATGAGGTTTATATGCAGAACTGCAGCGAACCTTTTAATGTCAGCGTCAGGAATGCCAAGAAGCTGAAGAAATGGTTTATTACCTGAGCGCCGGTTTTTCTTTCTGATTTTCCGAAAATCGTCTGAAGACTTTCAATACAGACAAAGTTATCCACCGTGCCTGTTCTTTATTCCCCGCCTTATCATACTGTGTCTGCCAGAGATCATTGCCGAGCTGGTTATCACTGAACCATTCCAGGCCTTCCTTTATATCAGGGCCATCGGGCGAATAGCCGTGAAACGAGAGGCTGTCCGGCGCGGTAAGAAGAATGGACCACCAGAAGGGGAATTGAAATTTCAGTATTCCCGCGCGTGATATTTCAACGCTATGTTATCTGTTGATAATATTTCTTTCAGAGGATCGGTTATCAACACAATAGTTTACTCAACAGGTCTAAAGATTACAAGAAGGAATATAACATTTTTGTCCTTCTCATTTCCAGCCGGGCCGGGGCTATTTTGAAGTAAAAAAATGGTGCGCCCGGCTGTCACAGGCGCACCGGGGGTTGAGGGATGGAGGGATTACATTGTCGCGCTGATTTGAATTTTATCTTTCAAAATACAATAAACAGGAGGACTTATTGTTTCAGGTGTGGCATGTGAACGTTCCCCATAAAATGTTCCGGTCTTAAGCGCGGTCTGATCATCTGTGGGTATTATTGTCCAGATGCTGCCATCCCAGTCGGCTCCGCTTCCGGCATCATTCCAGATAGATCCGCTTGTATTAACAGTAGCCTGCGTTACCAGACTTTCATGAACACACATAAGTCCTTCTATTTCATCGCCTGAAGGAGGATTCTGATTATCTACGCGAAGTCTCATTAAATATCCGAGAGCCTTATATCCCACGGGAGGAATAGGTTTCCACAATGAATAATCATGATCATTGCCCGAGCCATGGTCATCCCATATACGTTCGAAACTGATGGGGGCTGCGAGAGCTCCCGGGGTTATGGCTTTCGCGATAAGGGCCGAACCGGACGGAGTGTTGTAATTACCCTGGGCATATTGCCCGAGCCAGCTCCAGCCTCCGGATATGGCCGGTTTATACACGCTTACATCGTTATGCGCCCCGCTGCCATGATCAGCCCCGGCGAGGATCATTTCATCCTGGTTAAACACGGCGATTATCGGATCTGTCTGGGGTATATCCCTCTGGTATTCTGCCATATATTGAGGATAAGCGTCAATAATCTGCTGAGCCCGTGATTTATCATTGACTAATTCCCAGATAGGACGCAGACTGTCACCTGAAAAATCAGAGAGAGTCGGGCCAGGTTTTTTTGTTACCGATGCGGCCCACTGGTTAAAGGCATCTTTCCCGCCTGACTGAATTGCCGCGCCCAGCGCAGGATCACCTCCTATTGTGGAGACCTCAACTGTAGAGCTGGAACGGAATGACTCAATTGCTTTTGCGTAACGTGTTTTGTTGCTCGCGCTGATTGAACCTATGAGTGTTTCATAGGACATCTTCGCCGAAACTCCCAGTTCATAATTTCGTGAGAATGTCATACTGTCGGTGGCGGCGCTGTAATCCACCCTGCCTCCGACAATTGCTTCCCAGATAAAATAAGCGCCATATTTTTTAAGCAGGGCAAGGGGGTCCATATTTTGGAGATCATCCTTGACCTGGGGCAGCAACCTGGAAATCATTGTCTGGGGATCGGGAAGGTTTACAACCCATGACTCGATTACATTGCGGATAGCCACAAATTCATTTTCCGAGCAGCCCATTTCTTCCTTGTTAAAAGAAGTTTCAAGCGAGCCGGTGAAAAATTTGTAGCTCCCCTGCAGGTTTGTGTAAACATTGAGCTCTGTTCTATAAGCTTCAATTGATTTACCCGCGAATGTTTCATAGTGGCTTCGGCCGATAGGTATGAACTGAATAGCGATATCGGAGGGGATAAGATATTGTTCGCCGGAAGGAACTGTAATTACTTTTGTATCTGTCCCGAAATCAAAGAGAGGGAGGACGGCGCTTATGGGATCGGCATATTTGCCGTTTACATTGTAGCTTTTGCCGAGCACATTTATGCCGGGCAGTGTTGGCAGATCGCTCATAACATAACTCCTTTAGATATTATGTAATTATTAAATCTCCGAAAGCTGCCATTCTTTTAATCCATATCCGGTTGCCATTCATGGATTAACCATTAAGCGAGTAACTCCTTTTTGTCCGTCAGGCCGGTGAATATATCCCTTTCCGGCTTTTTATTTTACTATGTATTTTTTGTTGTCATAGCATATTTGCTCTGTTACACACAAATAGCGGTGAGCAAACGTTATTCATTTTTTAATTTAGTCTACTGTTATATAATAACAGCAAGCTCAAAAATAGCGACCCCATGCAACACTGAGTTGAATATAAAGAAATCAAAATAAAATTGCAACGGTAAATGATAAAATATTTGTAGTACGGGAAACAATCTGTGGAATAAGAGCAGGGAAAAGGGATTTCAATCTCGAATTATTAAATAACGCGAGTTCGACATACGATATTTTGTAAACGATCGCGCTGATACAAGATTAGATTTCGGCCTGACTTCCGCGGCGGACAGATGAAAGAAAACAGCTCCGATTTTCAAATCGGGGGATGGGCAATATAAACCCGACTTCGATGAGGTTTGCGATTTGGATTTTTTGCGGGATTACATAATTATTATCCGGAATTGATTATATCAGACAAGAACATGTAACTCGCCACTTTATTTGTATATCTCTATATCCTGCATTACAAATCCATCGTAATAGGGGTATTTGCGAGGGAAATTTTCTTTCGATGTTTTTCTGACCAGGTCAAGGTTACCCTCCTGAAAATTTGTAGACACACTGGCATTTTCATGAATAATCAGAAGAAGTTCTTTTATTTTTTGAGCAATTTCGGTTCTGCATCTGGTCCCCAGTTCGATCATGTTGCTCTGATCGGAGCAGCCGTTCATCATATCAAAAAATATGAATGATCCTTCATCATCCGGGGATAGATGTTTTACTACATTTCCCCTTCCCGCGCGTGCGAGAGGATCGCCGGAATAACGCGCGGCTGAATGATCATAATAGGAATCATATTTTTTGCTTATATAATCGGGCTCTGTCTTTATGCCGAGGAGTCCGCATATTTTTTCTATTTCTTCACAGTTTTTTTCTGTATCGTCAATCAACAGGTCGTCATAGGGAACTTCAAAACTGAACTCAGTGTAATTCATTTGTCTCCGGGCTATAAATATTCAATATCTTCATGTAAACTTCATCCCAGTTTTCAACAAGCGTTGTCCAGTTTCGCGCGCCCCTGTTGAGAGTTTTATCTCCGAATAAATAAAGATTCGGAACAGTATCTTTTAATATCTGCATTACATGAAGTTTGTCGTCAATGAAAAAAGTTATTCCGAATTTCTCACAGATATCCTTTTTTTCGGTTCTCTCACGGCAGAAATGTATGTTTTCTTCCCTCATTCCGGTCTTCGCGTAAAACTCATTATGGGAGAGCCATTTTCTGGTCAGCTCTTCGATGTACGGTCCGGCTTTGGAGACGATCCATACTCTTCCCCTGAATAATTTAACCAATAAAGATATTATCTCTATCGCGTTCTGATTTGGCTCTGTCAGAACAAAGTTGTCATCAAAACCGGTATCTTCTCCCGATTTCCCCCTTTTGGGGATAATCACTCCGCCAAAATCAATTCCGAGAGCTGGGAGATTATCCTGAGATACCAATTTACAATTTCTATCTATTTCCATAAACGAAATATATGGATTACAGCTTAAGATTTCACAGGAATTAAGAAAATTATCAGGCCCTCCCATTAGGAAGGGCCTTAAATTGAGGAGCTCTCAGGTTTTATACAACAGGGGGTTTAAAACCACACTCTATGCCAACTGTATTTCCTATCCAGGAAAACCAGTCATCTTTTGTGATGCCGAGTCCGGTAAGATAATCGAATAGAGATTGCGGCGGGACGTCGTTAATCGAGTCGCTGCTTCCCTGGCCGATAACATCATAGTAATAAATCTTATAACCTAATAATGTTTTATAACCGCTGTTAATGGCGTCGGCGGGAATATTGTCCGGCGCGTCACAGCAGGGTTTTGTGACCCGCTGATGCCATCTGTTGCTGAAACTAAAAATCACATATTTAGCGACCATCAATGTTTGCGCGAAATATTTTTCACTTGATGATTCCATCGAAGCGAGCACCTTATCCCTGTTTACATCTGAAAATACGAGTTCGCCGCTGCTGATATAATTTGCGGCTGTCCGCATCAGACCATAATCTTTTTCCATGTTGCCCTGAAGTTTGTAACCATTGGTGGTTGAACTCTGAAACGATGTATTTAACTCATCCCAGAGGGAAGCGGCGACAGTCTGAAATTGTTGTGAGAAATTTTCAACATCACCCTGTGGAGTGGTTTTTTCTAGCATTGAAAGAGCTTTAAGATAAAATGAAAGCGCCGAACCGACTTCAGGCACCATCGAAATTGCCGCGCAGGTAATTTCAACCCAAACGCTGAAATCGGATTTAACCTGAAGCGCGTTGCCATTTACCGACATTTTCGCTATCGTTTCATTAAGCCGGTTGCTTATCTGCAGGTTGACTGAATTATAGAAAGTATTATAGGCGGTAAAAAAACTGCGAAAATCATTCAGGTTTTCAATTTCTGTTTTAATTTCTTTATAAACAGTCTGCCACTGTTCAAGGGTAGATTTTCCGGTAAGATCGTTTGGGACTTTATCAGTGGGAATATCATTGATATTTATGAGCCAGTTGCCCGGAGTGACAGATTCATCGGCATATAAAGTCCGCAGATCATAATTTCCCGGCTGGGCCTGGTTGCTCAGGTAGCTATAGCTGGCTTTAAGTCCGGAATTGGTGGTGAAATCAGGAAAAGGAGCCGAAGGGGTGTTGTGCTCAAGTTCCGTCAGGGCGTTGAGAGTAAGATCGGTGGTATATCCGATAGCGCAGCCGGGACCGAGAGTAACTTCTTTGCCGGAAACCATTTCTTTTGTATTCGCGAGCACTTCACCTCCGGAACCTCTTCCATTGCCCAGTAAAGGGAGGTAAATAGCAAGATCAGGGTCATCCTTGCCGCAGAGTGTTCTCATGTTCTGCAAAAGAGTGGTCGGGTCCAGAGCCCTGTTCCAGAGCCGGAAATCGGTGATATCACCTGAAAGCCCGAGGTTATTATTGACCCCGCCCCCAATTACAAGTTCTTCGGATACCTTCGGGGCCAAAGGATCGAGCGAAATATTATCACTGAAACGGTTTTTAGCGTCAACATAAAAGCTGAAGTTGCCTTTAAAAAGTGTTTTCAGGGAATGGCCTGTGGGTTGGATGACCGCAGAGACCAGATGCCATTTGTTGTCGAAGAGATCGGTAAGGGGTTTTGTGCTGATTCTGATATCCTTGCCGAGTAAATTGACATCCAGAGTAAGCGAACAGTCGGGATTTATAAGAAACTCAACATAATCTCCTTTATCATCCTTCCAACTGAAAATTGTCTGACTTTGTTTTGGCGGGGCTAACCTCAGCCAGCAGGACATTGTGAAGTCGTATATACTAATTTTGGCGGGCTCAAATTTTATATAACTGTCGGCCGAGCCGGTTAGTCTGAGATAGTTTGGCATTATATATTACTCCTGTTGTTTTTGAATTGTAAAACAGGATATCATATCCTGTAAATAGTTAAATTTTTTTGGTTACATTTTTTTCTTCGCAAACCTTTCGGAATCACTAACAAATTTGAGAATTGATTTTCCACTATAAATAAACATACTTATTCTATATTGATTTTCAATCTTACTCATCAGAGAGCGAATTACCCCATAAGCTATCAGTCATACGCAAGATAATAATAAATCAAAATTTGCGCAATTAAAAAATGTTAAATATTTGCGAAGATGTTATATCTTATTATACGGGGAAAGGTGGAATTTTGTTTAAACTTTTTTGTGTTTTCTCTGTTTCTGTTGTAGTCCTGCTCCCCGTTCTTTGGGCTAAAGCCCCTTGAGGTTGCCGGGTTTTCGCGTGTACTCCGGCCTGAAGACCGGAGTTATTTTAAATTACATATATTATAAACAATCTCGACTATTACAGAAATCATAATCTTAATCGTAATCCTAATCTTAATCCCTACTCCTCAGGAAAAATGTACAAATCCGCCGCCGTCACAATACCAGTTATCATACTCTTACCCTGATCTTCACAATGGAGAAAAAAGGCTAAACGCAAAAATAAGCTCTTTTCTTTATGCCTTCGCTTCTTTGCGTATGGAATACACGATTTCGATGACGATTTCGATTTGGATTGGCGCCTCAGATCCTGGTCAGAGCTTGCGCGGTCACGTTCTTTGGGCTGAAGCCCCTTGAGGTTGCCGTGTTTTCGCGTGTACTCCGGCCTGAAGACCGGAGTTATTTTAAATTACATATATTATAAACAATCTCGACTATTACAGAAATCATAATCTTAATCGTAATCCTAATCTTAATCCCTACCCCTCAGGAAAAATGTACAACTCCGCCGCCGTCACAATACCAGTTATCAAACTCTTACCCTGATCTTCACAATGGAGAAAAAAGGCTAAACGCAAAAATAAGCTCTTTTCTTTATGCCTTCGCTTCTTTGCGTATGGAATACACGATTTCGATGACGATTTCGATGACGATTTCGATGACGATTTCGATGACGATTTCGATTTCGATTGGCGCCTCAGATCCTGGTCAGAGCTTGCGCGGTCACGTTCTTTGGGCTGAAGCCCCTTGAGGTTGCCGTGTTTTCGCGTGTACTCCGGCCTGAAGACCGGAGTTATTTTAAATTACATATATTATAAACAATCTCGACTATTACAGAAATCATAATCTTAATCGTAATCCTAATCTTAATCCCTACCCCTCAGGAAAAATGTACAACTCTGCCGCCGTCACAATACCAGTTATCATACTCTTACCCTGATCTTCACAATGGAGAAAAAAGGCTAAACGCAAAAATAAGCTCTTTTCTTTATGCCTTCGCTTCTTTGCGTACGGAATACCCGATTTCGATGACGATTTCGATTTGGATTTCGATGACTAATTTATATCCAGTCAAACTTTTGATCGCCTTAATCCTGTGCTTTACTCTTTCCGCGAGCATTCCAATATTCCGATGGAAATATTGCCCGTTTGAATAAGGTTAATAAGGTTTAAATTTACCGGGTGGTTTCCTATGCTACTAAGGTTAAAAAATCAAAAATAAGGTTTTCTCCATCTCTTGTTTGGTCCACTGCCTTGAAGAAGATCCGGAAAGCTGTTCAGAGTTTGTTATATGGTGTATCTGATGGCACACCTGTTTTTTCTTCCGCGAAAGATATTTTTAACGTTCGTAGAGACAAGGCATGCCTTGTCTCTACAGGGTATGATAAAGTTATTACGTTTAATTTTGAATACATTCGGAGGAAAAGAAGAATTGTTTTTTTTGTATTTCAACCTAATCAAATTATCAAAAAAACTTTGGTGATACAGAAGATGAGGTCCATTTTTAATCAGGCAATCATTAAATCCTTTAATCATGATTCAGACAATGACGGGCTGGATTATGTACAAATTTTTGTTTGCTACTGGCAGCTCTTTAGGCTAAAGCCCTTTGATGTTATATGGTTTTCAGGTAAGTCTCCGGCCTGAAGACCGGAGTTGTTACGCGCAAATTATTCCGCTGATTGGCGAAACATGGAGGAGGGGATTAATTTGAATTTCATTGAAGCAGGAGGGTGAAGATGGAAATGAGAACATTGCCTATCGACTCACTTCGACTCCGCTCAGGGGCCGAATAAAGTTTGCGGAGTTATTATTCTTGAGATTAGGGGAAACGGGGAGAGGGAATGCCGGATGTTTAGTAACATCCGGCTGAAAAAATTTTATTCAAAAGTTGTGGAGATACCCAGGCGGTGGAGGGAGCCGATTGAACCCATTGAGGAGAACGCGTAATCAAAAATGTATCCCTTAATGTCGAGCCCGAAGCCGACGTTAAAACCTGCCAGTCCGGCCGTGGTGCCGATCTTCAATTCTTTTCTTTTCTGGTTATCGTAACCGAAACGAACATTGAACTTTTTACTCATTCTGAACTCACCGCCGAATGTAAACTGTTTGAATCGGTCTTCTTCCTCATTAAGCCGGTTCAGGGAGAAATAAAATGTAAAAGGAAGATGGGAAAGGGATTTTGTGAAACCGAGACGGATATCCAGCGGGAGATCTTCGGTTGTATCATAATATGAGGAAATCTGGCTTCCGATATTAAGCGCGGAGAAGCCGAAATTCCAGTTCCAATCTTTGAGGGTGTAGATTAGGCCCAGGTCTGCCGCGAAAGCGCTTGAGCTTACATCGGCTATACCTGAATAGATGAATTTAATATTGGCGCCGTAATAAAAATTTTCATCCAGCTTATTGGAATATCCTACAATCATTGCCAGTTCGGCGACGCCGAAATTACCGGTTTTATTCCCGAATTCATCCGCTTCGGTGAATTCACCATAATTTATATATTGAACAGCTCCGCCGAAACGGCCATATTTCTCAAATTCATGAGAGACGGCGAGGCTGGCGGAATTGATATCCATCAGGTGCTTAACAAATGAAAAGCTGACAGGAGTTTTTTCAAGATTGTAAATTCCTGCCGGGTTGTAAAAAATAACGTTTGGGTCATCCATATTGGCAACATAACTGCCTCCGAGCGCGGCCGCTTTCGGGCTCATATCGAGACGAAGGAATTCGTATGTGTTGTTCTGCGCCCCGGTAATAATTGTAAGAGCAAGCGCAAGAAAAAGAACACGATTTATAATTGACATAATTTCCTCAATTTTTGGCACGATATTAAAAAGAAATCAATAGAAAAACAATGCAAATAAAATAATACTCAAAAAGAAAGTGAAATATAATCTCTTTTTGGCTATCTTTCAAAACAAAGTGATTATATATAAGGAACAAAACAAAATTCCGGTCTGTTAAACTCCATAATAACAAACTCCTGTTGCCATTTCCCCCAAAAAAAAGATTTTGAGTGGAATAACAGGAAAAATGAACAAAGAATATTAGAAATGATATAATATAAAGGAGAAACAATAAATGAATTCCTTCAAGACATTTTTACTTATGTCGGTAATGATGGCTCTGTTCCTCCTGGTGGGAGAGCTGTTGGGAGGAAGCAGCGGAATGATGATCGCGTTCATTCTCGCCCTGGTAATGAATTTCGGATCTTACTGGTTTTCAGATAAAATTGTTTTAAAGATGTACGGGGCAAAGCAGATAGGTCAAAAGGATCACCCGCAGTTATTCAACGTGGTTCAAAACCTGGCTGCTGATGCCGAACTGCCTATGCCGAAAGTATATATTATCAACAGCGCCACACCTAACGCATTCGCCACCGGAAGAAATCCGGAAAACGGAGCTGTCGCGGTTACAACAGGAATACTTGGAATACTTAACCAGGATGAACTGGAAGGTGTTTTAGCTCATGAGCTCACACATATAAAAAACAGGGATATTCTTGTCGGCACAATCGCGGCAACCCTGGTCGGGACAATAACTCTTGTAGCGAGGATGGCCGGATGGGCAATGCTTCTCGGTGGAAGAGATGAAGATGAAGGTGACGGACTTGCCTCACTTCTTCTGCTTATACTTTCGCCGATTGTGGCTATTATGATTCAGATGGCGATATCCCGATCGAGAGAGTATATGGCTGACGCGGGAAGCGCGACAATTTCGGGAAAACCTCTTGCCCTCGCCTCGGCGCTGAAGAAACTTTCTATGGGAAACCAGGCTCGCCCGATGCGAAACGCAGACCCTTCCTCAGCGCATATGTTTATTGTAAATCCCCTTTCGGGTAAATCGCTGATGAGTCTTTTCTCTACTCATCCTCCCGCTGAGGAAAGAATTAAAAGACTTATGGAAATTGATTCGGGCAGGAGATAAATGATTAGAAAGCTGGTATTTATTATTTTATTATTCAATTTTGTTATCAGCGCGCAGCCTGTTACAAATAGTGAGATCGCCGCCGGTCTGATCGAAAAATCGATAATGGAATTTCCGGTTAAACCTGATTTGGAAAAGCCTTTGCAGCTTGTGTATCATTCCCCCGATCGGTTTACATTTTATAAAAACAGTGTAACCAGGGATTTTCTCAAGCGCTTTCAAGGATTAAAGATAAGTGAAAGACCTCAGGATGAAAGGATAGAATATACAATTGAGAATCTGGTTATAGTATATTCCGAACCTTTCAGTGATGGATTTCTCGGTGAACAGAAATTTGAAAGAGAAATTAATCTGAGAGGCGGAACACTTTTTTATTCGAATGGTGAATTAAAAGAAAGCGGCAGTTTTAATCTTTTTGCCAGTGATACAATTTCTCTTGAGCAGAAAGATTATATTGATTCTCCCGGGCTCACTGTGTCTTCAGATGGAACAGAGGCTGAGTCTTTTTTATCAGGTATCACCGGTCCCGCGATCGCGGTTGGAGCGACTTTAGTTTCTCTTTTTCTTTTTTTCACCGTGAGAAGCAAGTGAAAAATTTAGCTGTTTGATGCAGGTTAATAATTAGTTATTTTTAAAGTTTATTTTGAAAATTTGGAGTAAATGAGAATTTTATGAAAAGATTCCCGGTGTTTATTTTGATAATGCTCATTTTCTGGGGTTGTTCAGGCGGCCTTGATACAACTACTTTGGATCCCCAGGAGCATTATGATTACGCATTCGCGTTTTATAATGATGAAAGTTATGAAGAAGCGTTAAGAGAATTTGAGTCGATACTGCTGCAATATCCCGGCAGCGCTGTAAATGATGACGCGCAATATTATCTCGGCATGACATATTTTAAGAGAGAGGAGTTTTTACTTGGCGCTTATGAATTCAGCAAACTGATAAGGGACATCCCGGCGAGCAGTTATGTTCCGCAGGCGCAATATATGCTGGCTGAATCATATTTCCAGCTTTCACCCAATTATCAGCTCGATCAGACATATTCGAAAAAAGCCATTGATGAATTTCAGGCTTTTATAGATTTTTTCCCGCTTCATGAAAGAGTTGCGGAAGCAGAGAAAAAAATCACTGAGTTAAATACCAAACTCGCCCAAAAAGAATATATGAACGCCTATATTTATGAAAGAATGAGTTATTACCTGGCGGCAATTAAATATTATAATAATGTTTATACAACATATCATGATACGGAATATGCGCCGATGGCTCTTTATGGTAAAATAAAACTTCTCATCGACAAAGAGAGATACCGGGAAGCGCTGGAAGATATCGAATCATTTCTCAGGAAGTTCCCGCAAAATGAACTTGCCGGTGATGTGGAATCACTAAAGAAAGACTTACAGTAATAACCTGATGGAAAAAAGAAAAGTTAAAAAGGTTTCTGAATCTGTTATCACTATGACCGAACTGGTGCTGCCTAATCATACCAACCAGCTCGGCAATTTGCTCGGCGGGCAGCTGATGCACTGGATTGATATTTGCGCTGCCCTGGCCGCGTCAAAACATTCGCAGAGAGTTTGTGTGACCGCTTCGGTTGACCGAATTGATTTTCATCACCCGATTAAACTGGGACATGTTGTTACCCTTTCGGCGACAGTAAACCGGGCTTTTACTACTTCGATGGAAGTTGGAGTAAAGGTTTTTGCCGAATCGCATATCGAAGGCACCCGAATACATACAAACACAGCATACCTTACATTTGTAAGTGTCGATGAAAATACTAATCCTGTTCAGACCAATGAAATTGTTCCGGAAACTGATGAGGAGAAAAGGAGATACGAAGAAGCTTTGCAAAGAAGAAAAGCTCGGCTTGAGGGAAGAAGCAGTTAAAATATTGTTTTTTTTTCTGTTTCTGGTTTCAATAATGGATGGACAGCCTGCTTTTAAGGGATTTTGTGCATCCCACTCCAATACCTCTGCTAAAAATTACAGCAGGATGTTGATAACCGACTTTAATAAGGATAGTATTTCCGATATCGTTTTATTTGGAAAGGAAAGCAAAAACATTGCTCTTCACAAAGGTGAAGAGGAATTCCCTGAACTCTCTTTTAAGGAGAAATTCTTCTTCTACCCGGTTACCGAGATGAAAAAACTTGATGAACGTGAGGATGAAGCAGATATATATATATTTGTTTCCCGAAAAAAACGCCTGGCCGGACTCGCTTCATTTACAAAATATGGCACTCTTCAGCTTCTTAACCAGATTGAATTTGACTCATATCCTTCCGGAATTTCCACCGGAGATTTTAATGAGGACAGGGTTACTGAGGCAATCATTTACGGCGATAATTTTAATGGGCTATCCATCTTGACAAGAGATGATCTGAGCCTGAAGGAAACAAAAATTACCGAAGGAGCAACTTATTCATTTGCCAGTTTCGTCGATCCCGACTATGATGGAATAACCGATCTTATAGCTTACAATAATCTGAAAGGAAAATTAGTTTTTTTCCAGAATGATCATGAGGGCGGTTTCAGGGAAGTGAGAGAAATTGAATTAACTGAAAATCCAAAAGATATAGAGATCAGCGATCTGAATAGCGATGGTTTTGTCGATCTTTCCTGGCTTTCCGACAGATCATTTTATTATATTAAAGGTGATTCTGTAAGCAGCTATCGGAATAAAAAGGAGCTCATTACCAATTATAAACCGCGAAATTACGCGATATGTGATTTTAACGGCGATAGGTTCGCCGATTTGCTGATTACATCAGAAAACAATGTTAATTTGTATACCGGCAACAAAGAAGGGGGCTTTGCTCTTTCCCTCCCTATGTTATTTGGTGTGAATCCGGAAGCGATAGCAGTTTCCGGGCATGGAAAGAAATCATTCGCGTCGGTTTACGACAGCGGAGGCAAAATATTCTCTATCTTTAAAACAAATAATATTACCGGTGAAATTTCGCTCCCTGTCTCCGGTGAGAAAATATTAAAATTAGATAATAAAGAAAAAAACTGTTTTTTGATCTGTGGCGGTAAAAATAAAAACTCGTTTGAGTTTACGGTATCCGGCTCCGGCTCCGCTCTGCGAAAAATTGATAATAATCTTTCGGGATGTTATACTGAATTAAAGAGCAGGGAATATAGTGAGTTCAGAAGGGAAGTATATTTTGGGGGAGAATTCGAACAATTTGAAATTTATGACAGAGTAAAAAACAGTGATAAACTTTTAGCCGGCCTGTTTATTCAGAATTATAAAGCGCGGGATATTTTTTTACCGGAAAACGAGGATGAACTGTATTCTGTTACTCTTCGGGAAGGCAGAATTTTCTTCAAAAGTTTTTCCCCCGCGATAGAAAATGATCCTTTATTGGAAGAGAAAATATTTGGTGAAAATGTTTCAGACGCTCAATTTGCCGGAACTAAAATTCCGGTTATTCATTTTTGGGAAATAGAGGGAGATTCGGCGGTATTATATTCTGTTAATCCGATTGAAAGCGACGCGGATGTAAAATTCCTCAAAAAAATTAAATTGGGCGCTGGTAAATTCCCCCGGTTTACAGGAAATATTGGAAATAACAGATCCCTCTCGATAATTAACGATCAGTCTGGCTTAAGGCTGATTATCGCAGGGGGAAAAGAAGTTATGGAACATTTATTAAATCTCGAGGAGAATCCTGAAATTTTTCCTGAGATGGTGATAAATAAAAGGGGTAAAGATAATACTTTTATTCAGCCTTTTTTCTATCTTCCTTTTGAAGATGCTTTATATCGCGCCGAAATTGATTTTGGCAATAATAAGTCCTCTATCCGTAAAGTAGTTGATTCAATTGATATCAATACTTATTTTTACCCTTTCTTTTATAACCGGGAACAATATATTATTTACACCGACTCAGAAGAGCAAATAAATATTAGAAAATTATATGAAAATTAAATTTATATCTCTGTTAATTCTTCTTTCAGCGATAATGCTGAGCGCACAGAATCTGGACTCAATTTTCACCGAAATAAAAAATATAAGAACCGGAAACTTTCCCGTTCCGGGTGAATACAGCGATAAAACGGGTGAAGAACAAACACACAGGGGCAAATGCGGGCTTGATCTGTTTATGTTTGTCCGCGCGAACTTCAGCAAATTCACCCCCGATCAGCAGCAGTCACTTAACGATCTGCTTACCCGCCCCGAGACTGAAACAAGCGTTGTGACACCTTCAGGTTTTTTCCGTATTCATTATGATACGAGCGCGGCGAGTAATCACACACCCGGATTTGATATGGCGCCTTTCATCGCGGCCCTTGACTCGGCATACGACTACGAGATAAATGTCCTTGGTTTCAATCCTCCCCCGACCGATGGTAACCTGGGGGGTGATGATAAGTATGATGTTTATATCAGGCACCTCGGAACCACTTTATATGGTTACACCGACCCTGAAGATTATCTCGGCGACAGCCTCTGGACCAGTTATATGGTTATTGAAAATGATTATCATAATTTTTACACCCCGGGACTTAACGGGGCAAAAGTTACCGCGGCTCATGAATTTCATCACGCTATTCAGATAGGAAGTTACATAAACCGGTACAGCGCCGAATCATTTTATTATGAGATTACTTCGGTAGCGATGGAAGAGTTTGTTTTCGATTATATTAATGATTATTACGGATACATGAAGGATTATTTTGATGATCCGGGGAAAGCAATGCCGAAATTTTCAGGTTACGAACTTGGAATCTGGAATATATATTTAAGAGAGCGTTTCGGGAATGATATCATCCGCAGAATCTGGGAATTGATGAGTCAGAACAATTATGCTTTGCGGGCAATAGAACTGGCTATCATTGAGAATGGCTCTTCACTTAAAACGGAGCTCAATAAATTTGGTGTCTGGACCTATTTTACCGGGCACAGGGCGGTTGACGGGGAATTTTTTGAAGAGGGAATTTATTATCCCCAGATCAGTCCCATGACCACAATAAACTTTGCCCCGCCCAAAAAGAAAATTACCGTCAGTTCGGAACCTGTTTCTAATAACTTTATTGTATTCAACCTGGACAATAAAGAAAATCCTGACAGCATTGTGGCTGTAGTCTCGAATACGGATGTTGGTTCAGCGATTTTTAATGAAGATGCCATGATTGATTTCAGTTATACACTTTCATCAGAAGCTGAGGCAGGTTATTCCGAAATAATCACCGGCTATTACGGACTTGTTGAGAGCAGCTCAAATTATATTCGCGGAATGGGGGCGCTTGTCGGAGATACTGTTAATATTCCGGAAGCGGATACCCTGCTTGGGGATGATGATTTCGCTTTCCCTCAGCCATTCAGCTACAGTAAACATACAGCAATTAAATTGCCGGTGAAGAAGGGGACTTCAAATGTTGCCGAGCTTTATATTTTTACCCCGTCGATGATCCGTGTATTTCAAAAAAGTGGAAGTATTATAACAGCCATAGGAGATAATGCCGACAAAATAATCAAAAGAAATGTGATTCTCTGGGACGGGCTAAATGATAATGGAGAAAAACTTGCCACCGGGGTTTATATCTGGGTTACGAATTCGGATGATGAGATAAAGAAAGGGAAGCTGGTAATTTATAATGACTGAGTATTCCCTGAAAATTAACAAACTGGTGAAAAAATTTGGCAGGCGTCTGATTTTTTTCCGGTATCGATATTGAATTTACAAAACCGGGAGTTATCGGAATAGCCGGGGAAAAACGGATCAGGTAAATCGACGCTGGTTAAAATTATCGCGGGACTTATTTCTCCTACTTCCGGAAAAATAATCCATTCTGTTGACGGGCATAAGATTGCTCCCGAAAAACTGCATAAATTTCTTGGATTTGTCTCACCCTACCTTGTGCTTTACGATGAATTCAGCGCCGAGGAAAACCTGCAATTGCTTTCAAATATCAGGGGTGAGGTATATAACAGGGAATATGCCGAATCACTTCTTGACAGGTTTAAATTACTGAACAGGAGAAAAGAACTTCTCAAGGGTTATTCATCGGGGATGAAGCAAAGAATAAAATTTATATCTTCACTGTTGCACAAACCAAAAATTCTTATACTGGATGAACCTACTTCCAATTTGGATAACGCCGGCAAAGAGACGGTTTACAAAATTATTGAGAAAGAAAAGGAAGAAGCTCTTGTTCTTGTGGCCTCTAATGAAGAAAATGATCTCGCGCTTTGCGGTGATGTAATAAAGCTTGAGGAGTTTAAGCAGAAGGGGGGGGCGAAATGAAATCATTTTCAGTGCTGAAAAAAGACTGGCAATCGGAGCTCAGGACTCGTTATGCTATCAATGCTCTCGCTATGTTTATTCTGGTTACTATCAGTGTGATAGTTTTTTCAATAGGCTCCGAAAAGATTTCGGAATACCTGACCGGGGGACTTTTATGGGTTGTGATTTTTTTCTCGGCCATGTCGGGACTTTCACGGGCGTTTGTTTCGGAGGAGGAGAGGGGCACAACTCTGGCGCTTCAGTTAAGCGCGGCTCCATCCACAATATTCTCAGGGAAACTGCTTTTTAATATTATCCTGGTTTTTCTGATGAATTTTGTTATCACTATTCTCTATCTGCTTATTTTCGATTCTTTTGTCATTGAAAACTACGCTCTTTTTCTTACCGCCTTTTTCTTTGGCAACTTCGGTATCGCTATTTCAGCGACAATTATTGCCGCGATTATTTCAAGGGCCAGCTCCAAGGGAACGCTCTACCCGGTGCTCTCCTTCCCGATACTTTTACCACTCATTCTTATTCTGCTGGAACTGACAAAATTCGCGATTGACGGAAAATCGGTTGATGAATCCCTGGTTGAAATCGCTGTAATCATCTGTTATGATGTAATTATGGTAACCGCCTCTTATATGCTTTTTGATTTTATCTGGAAGGATTAAAAAAGAACCCGCCTTAAAGACGGGGTTGAAATTATTCTTTTCAGTTTCCGACATTCATTTCTTTCAGCAGGTGACCCGCGTTACTGACCTTCGAAGCGATCCAGAGTATATACCTGATATCCACCCCGATACTCCTGCTATAGGAATCATTCCACGCGAAATCATTAATGGTTGCTTCAAAAGCGCGGTCGAAATTTAATCCGATCAGCTCACCTTTTGCGTTCAGAACCGGGCTTCCGGAGTTTCCCCCGGTAGTATCGGTATTATAAAGAATACATGCCGGAACTCCCCCCAGTTTTTTATCGAAGAAAGGACCGAAATCTTTATTTTTATAGACCTCTTTTACCTTTTCATAAAGTTCGTAGTCTCCTCCCTGGTAGCTTTTTTCAATAACGCCATTGAGAGTTGTGATTGGTGAGTAATAAACCGCGTCGGCAGGAGAGTATCCTTTTATATACCCATAGGTCAGGCGTAATGTACTGTTGGCATCGGGAACAAAATCTGATTTCTGCATCATCATTTCAACATCTACAAGTTTCGCCAGAAGTTTATCCAAATTACTGCGGGTGTTTTTATAAAGGGTATTAACCGAATCTTTCTGTATATGAATCTCCCTGGCAAAGTTAAATACCGGGTCTTCAATTCCCCCTATCTCTTCAGGGTCCATATCGAGCAGTTCAAAAAAGATATTGTTATCGAGTGGGGTGATGTGATTTATGATATACTCAGCGTAAGTTTTAGCGTCATCATGGTCATCCCCGCTGCCCGGTATATTCGCTATTGCCTGTATAGCCGAACCTCCTTCAAATTTTACCGCGTCCTGAAACATACGGGTCAGCAGCAACTGCTCAATATATGGGTTCAGCTCATTTAAGTCTCTTTCAACCGTTTCTTTCTGATCATCAATGTTTTCTTCTTTAAATTTAGTTTTCCTCTCATCATCGGGAAGAATGGCCTGATCAGCATTCTCAAGAATAAATCCTGTTGATGAAAAAATATCGGAGAACCTGTATAATTCCCCGAACCACATTTGCGCATTTATAATATCAAAGAAGGTATCATATTCACTTTTAATTTCTTCGAGCAGAGTTCCATATTTTTCTTTCAGCGAAATCCTTGAATTAATAAATTCCGCGAGTTTTTTTTCTTCGGCCTTTTTCTGTTCAACCAGTCCCAGGCGTCTGAAACCTTTTAGTTTTCCCCTGTAATTTTTTTCAACATTGGACATTCTTTTAATAGTCCGGGCATATTCAAGCTTAAGCGCTTCACTGCCTTCGGTATATTTTTCCAGTTCTTCAATATACCATGCGTATAATTGTGAAATATAGGGCAGCCGGTAAGATTCCATATATTCGAGGAACTGGCTTGGTCTGTGGCGATAGGTTCTTCCGGGATAACCAAGTATGAAAACAAAATCATTTTCCTTTACTCCGCCCGAATTTACCTGCAGGAATTTTTCCGGTTTATAAGGCACATTATCTTCAGAATATTCAGCGGCGCTGCCATCGGGAGCGGTATAGGCCCGCATGAAAGCAAAGTCGCTGTTATGACGGGGCCACATCCAGTTATCCGATTCACCGCCGAATTCACCAAGAGTTGCCGGAGGGACATAAACCAGCCGGACATCTTTAATAATTCTGTATCTGAAGAGCACCCATGTTTTTCCGATAAACATTTCGGATACTTTCGCTACTATTGAATTTTCTTCATCTTCCGCCTCTTTTTCCAATTCTTCAATAATATCATCAATTTTTTTTGTCCTTTCCGCAGGATCATCTGTATCCTCTACTTCTGAAAGGATTTTTTCCGAGACATCTTCATAGGAAAGGGTAATTTTGCAGGTTTGTCCGTCAATGGGCAGTTCATCCTCCCCGGTTTCAGCGAGAAATCCTTCTTCGAGGTAGTTATGTTCAGGTGTGCTGTGGGAAACTACCGCGCCAAAAGCGCAATGATGGTTTGTAAGGACCAACCCTTCGGGTGATACAAAGGAACCTGTGCATCCACCAATATTTACCAGGGCATCAACCAGACCGGTTTTACCGGGATTATAGATGTCTGAAACCGGGATTTTTAATCCTGCCTTCCGCAGCTCAATATGATCTATTATACTGAGAGGGTACATCCCTTCGGCGGGAAAACCTGGTTTCGCTGATAAATTGGAAATGAGAATTGTTATAAGCAGCAAAATTATGTTTTTAATGCGCATCAGGTATCCTTTATTATTTTAATACGATTAAACGAAACTATAAAAAAAGGGGAAAAAGGGAAAGAAGAATCGGGAAATAATTGTGAATTATGAATGATGAATTATGAATGGGAAAAATTTGAGTAAGAGTATGATGGCTGGTTGAGTGGCGGGGGGAGGGTGTTTATTTTGCCGGGGGTGGTATTATGATTAGTCAGTAAGAAGTTAAATTCGGCGAAAAATGGCAGGAGGGCAATTAACAATGAACAATTAATAATTAATAATTAATAATTAATAATTTAAAGGATGAAGTAATTTTAAAAGTGAAAATCCTGTTAAAAACAGGCCACAAAATCGCAAAACACAAAATCCCGCGAAAAGCTTAAAAAACCTTATTCTTGATTTTTTAACCTTCCAAACAACAAGAATATTTTTGAGAGAAAAAGCCAGTCATTTCTTTTATGAATATTTTGACTTCTCACCGGATTATAGACATCTCAAGGTAGATCAAATCCCTCCCCTCCCACTGCTGTCAACTTAAGGGATTTTATTTTTTTACCGGCCCCGAAGGGGTCGAAGCCGAATAGCCACGGGGTGTTCCCGCAGGGAATTCCCCGTGGGGGCGGAGATAAAAAGCGCACAACATCAATGTAAAAGCGAACAAGGAGGTTTAAATTTGGGTTATCTCCTTGAAATTTATCCATTTTCTCATGGTTCTGTTGGTCCCTTTCGGGAACGTAAAAAAGATTTTCCGCTTAAGTTGACAGCAGTGCTCCCGTCCTCCCCTTAAAATCTTAAGACGAGGGGATTCCGCTCTCGATACATTGAATTATTTTCGAGAAGTTATCATCCCTGCCATATTGTTGCTGTCAATTTTGAAATTTGGCGTTTTCCCAAATTGGGGCTCTTTAGTAGCAAGGAAACGACCAGGCAAAACTAAACCTTATTAACCTTATTTAATTATCCGGGGAAGCTCCACGCAAAGCCCGCAAAGGGAAAGAAAACGCAAGGCGCGCAGAGAAAGAAATTTGTGCTTTCATTTTGAGGGCCGGTTTTCATTTGGCTATATCAGTTTATGATTATCATATTTAAAATAACTCCGCGCCTTTAGGCCGGAGCACTCTTAACTCTTCACACTCCACTATCCACTCTTTACTTCTGACTTATAGATATCGTCATGTGTGGTTATAATATTCTCTACTGCTGAACTATCCTTCGCCTCCTGAATACTTAAAGTATTTATTAAAAATCCAGGGTAAATGCCTTCCCGGTTCTTTTCATCTGCGATAGAGATTGTTAGAGATTCGTCTCGTAATCTTACTTCTCCAACTTTTTTCCAATTCTCTTCGTTAACTTCACTGGAACATCCTTGAAGAAATAATATTGCCAGTATCAAGGTTAATATACTTTTCATAGTCTGTGTTTTGTTTAAGTATATAACGATTATTGATAAGCCGCGCAAAAAAATCCGCGAGCCCCGTAAATTTTACAAATTATTTTCGTTAAAACACCAAAACTCGAAAAATAATCCACGCTTTTTGCCGTCTGACTTTAGCCATTTGTTAGTTGCTTTAGACTATATGTTATATTTCTTGCTAAGTTTTTTTCTTTGTCCATTTTTTCTATGAAATTTTTCTATTTGATTCTCGAGTTCATTAAAATTAAAAAAACCACCAATAGAATGTTTATCTTTTCCGGTTTTCCGCCAATGCCTGTCTTCTGCAATAAATGTCCATAGATGATCAAACCTATTATAAATCAAATAATTATTTTTAAGCCAAGAAAAAAGAACATAATGATCTTTCAAATCATCAGTATGATTATTTTTATAATTATCTTGGGTGTACATAAATAACATAGTGGCATATGACATACCTAATAAAAACTTTGCTATTACATAAATTTGATTGTGAATTGCCGGTAATTCTGGAAACAATCCTTGTTCGAGATAACCAATATTTGAAAGACTTTCAAACTGACTATGAATTATTTCACTTGAAAACTCATATAGATGCTGAACTGTATTAATTCCATTGTTAGTCAATTCTTCTCTTATATGCCCATCTAAAAATTTCTCATCCTTTGGATTTTGGAGCCATACATTAAATAAGTTTGGATTTAAAGCGAAAAGAATGAGCAAATTAGATCTTGATATCATTGTTCTACAGACAACAAAAGCATCTGAGTAGCAAAACGATTTTGTCAATCTATCAATTGCTACCGCACTTTGAGCGAAAGATTTAACCTGAAATAAATAAGCTACATCAAACTTGAGTTTCCACTCATTACAATGATGCACTTTATTTAAAACACCTGCTAATCCAAAATATGCATTTAGCAGCACAAAGAATTCGTCTCGATTATCAAATTTTGAATTTAACCAATATGAGTTGGAAGATAATCCACCACTATGCTCAAAATATAAAGAACCCGAAACAAGTATTGGAATTACTGATTCAGGAATGTTATTTTTTTTGAGATTCAAATATACTTCGGGATTGATCTTTAAATTTCCACTCATTTTTATCTATCATAGGTAGTGTATGCCAAAATTAATATATTTTACAACTAACGATTGGCTCACTTGTCGAACCGCTTACACTGTAACTAATATAATGCACATAACTTTAAATTTCCCACTGAACTTCAATTGAAGCACGGCGGTTCGGTCAACTGCAGCCAGATGTTATGCTTTAAAATACATATTTTTTAAGCAATAATATTAAATTAGCTTTCTGTTTCCATGTTGTCCTGTTTGGCAGTTTTTTGTGTCCTAGTCTTTTTTCTTTTAGTTGAAAGTTGATTTTCTTTTTTTGAATCATTTAAAAGTTGTTCATACTCAGGCATTTTTTCTTTAACAATTTTACCAAGTACTGATTCTCCAGAGAATGACATTATACTCTGATCAATCAAATTTAAAATTTTCTCCATTTCTTTATGATCCATCACATCAGAAGATTTCTCGAAGTATCTAAGGATCAATTCTTGTTTCTTTTTAAGTGATTCTATTACAAGTTCAGTTTGTGCTCTAAGTTTATTCATTTGAAAAGTATAAATATCATCCAAATATTGTGCACGCTTATCAGGATCTGTCATCAGTAGTCGTATTTCATTATTTTCAATGCCTAATCGATCCAATTGGTATTCTTTTATTTCCATGTCGAACTTATTTTTAAGCTGTTCAATTCTTTGAGCTTGTTCAATTTCTTCTTGCTCACGATCAGCACGAGCTTTGGCTTTCTTTTGTTCAATTTTCTCTTTCTGAATTTCCTCAAATGCTTGTTCTATATCTTCAGGAATTTTGTATTGAACTGATGTTTTTTCCAAATCTAAAAAAGGATGTTTAATTTCCATTTCACTGACACGTCCAAACACTCTATCAGTAAATTGTTGCAGGTTATCCAAATCTTCAAGTCTGATTTCAGTAAAAACTCTCCCTAGACTAGATTTAATCATATAACATATGTCTTTTACTGGATCACCTCCTTCAGCAAAAGTTATGGCTATTTCTTCATGTGCTTTAGATTTCAATTGGGTTTCGACCATTACATCCGTAACTTTTAAGTCTCCAAAATTGAAATCCGTTATAAATCGGAAAAATTTAGGAAGAGATGAAACTGATATAGCCATACTATCGATTTTGCTAATTTTCTCCTTCATCAATTTTGCAAAACTGATTTTTTGACCTTCATTTAATATATATCTTAAATTTCGACCAATATTTGCAAAAACAAAAACTTTACTTTTTGTACGACTCGCAATTTCTGCATTTTGATCTAATTCATAAATAATTCCAGATGTTTTTGTGAAATTTGACTGAGCTTCAAGTTTAGGTACTTCATGCTCCATTTTATTTTCCTCCTTATTAATTATCTTATTTCAAAATTATTTTAGCAGCTTTTTTAATAGAATTATGTCGTTTATGAAAGAGCCAGAATTTTTTTATGTATGCTATAAAATATTTTTCATATTTATGGTGATGATTTTTAAGATTTTTTCTAGTACGTTTTATAATATCTACTGCAACATTATTTAAAACCCTTGAATCAGTAGAAACCAACCAATCTTCAGCAATTTCAAAAAATATTGTACTCATTGGTCTACCATTTATTGTAAAATCATGAAGTGTTACAAAGAAAAGTGAGTTTAATTCTGATAGGGCATTAATTGTTTTTTCATTATTAGATACTGAAAGCAGAATTTCATTTTGTGAATCTGTTTTTTGTTTTAAGCCCGCAAATACTGCTGCTATATCCATCCAGATTAGGGAAATAATTAACTTTAATAAATAATCTTTTTCTTTATTTGAGTCGCTAATCCATATTCGTATATCCTCAATAATTTGACTAAGATTACCGAGTAAAGCTAATACAATCAATGTATATTTAACTGAGTCAAAAACCCGTGCTCCAGCTACAAATTCTTGAGGATTTGATTTAAAATTGCTTATAATTTGTTTCAAACCATGCATTGCAAATTTTATATTAAACTGACCTATTTGTTTATAACTTGAACATACTGTCCAAATAATTTTCCAATTATCCTCGCTTATTGGTAGACTTGACCATTTTGACAATAGCTTACCTACTTCATCGTTTATTAATTCATCTTGAATAGCAGTTTCAAGTATGTGTCCACTTATTGCTCGTAATGCAGGGTGATCCTCCATTGAATATTGTTCAACTAATTGTTTAATTGTCAACCAATTAGTACTAGCTAATTTCCCTAATGAGTTAGCAATTCTAATGCGACTTTGTTGATCATTAATAGAGTTTCCTAACTGAGTTTTCAATGGAATTACTATTTTTTGCATTGCTTCTGGATAATTTGATTTAACATAATTAATAATCTCACTTGGATAATTTTCATCATCAAATTGCACTTTAGTTATTTTAGAGATTCCAATTACTGATTCAATAAAAGAGTAGTCTACATTGGCTCTAATTTCTTTTAGTAGGTCGTGTTTTGATCTACTGAAAATACTTTTTTCATTTACATCCTGATTTTCTATTTCCTTCTTGTTAGTTATAGCAAAATTCAAATCTTTATTTATTAACCAAAGTTCTGATTCTGAGATTCCAGAAAAGAGACTCAAAGCTATAGAAAGAGTTTTTCCTTCATCTGTCAGTTCCTCAAAGTAGCTTTGGACCTCAGATTTAATATTTAGTAAATTATCAACCTCTTTTATAATAAAATGTTTTAGATATTCCAAATTGCTTTCAATATCTAAGTTAGTTAAAGAATATTCAACAAGTTTTGCTATTTTTTGAGGACTGTCAAGTCGTATAAGAAGTGTTCTTATTTCTTCATATTTTAAAATTTCATTAAACTTGAGTTTCTGTTTTGTATTGAGATAAAAATCCACATGTTTTTCAAGGATTTTAATTGGATCTGGTCTCTCATAATCTTCAATCACAATACACTCATTGAATAGATCCTCTTTTGATTTTGCAGAGAAAAAATCAAGATTATTGTTGGACACTGTTGCAATATAAGAGTCCTTCAACGAATTTTTAATATAAGTTAACCGAGCACAATCTACATTTCCAAATATTTTTTTGGAAAGTGAAAAAACATCATACTCAAAAGTATTTTCTATTAATAAAAAACTTTTTGATGGTAACTTATTTAATAAAGTGCTAACTGCTATTTTCTCTGCATCAGAAATAATATAAATGTTTTTAATTTTCGATTCTGATTTCAGTAGGTTTCCAAAATATAACGCTGCAGTAAATTTGCCGACGCCTTTTTCACCTGTTATAAAAACTATTTGTTTTTTTGATACCGTTACAAGCTCTTCAAACTTCTTTGATTTTACAAATATTTTAGATATTTTATCTAGTTCTTCATCTGAAAAACGATATCTTTCTATTGAAAATGATGTTTCATTAGCATATTGTTCATAATCTTTTTTTGAAAAACCATCATAAAAATTTTGGACAATGCTATTGTTTAGCTGAACATTATCTTTTCCATGAATTTCTTGCTTAATATCTGAGTCACTAATAGATGTTTCTAGTGGAGAGTCTTCATTAGATTCAATCCTATCTTCATCAACTTGATTCTGTCTGATATTATCATCATTATTAGATTTTTGTTCATTTATTTGATTCATTTGATTTTTTTCGATTAATTAAAATTTTAGAATTATTGATTTGAAAATTACCGTTTCCAACAATTTTTTGTTTTATTGATTCAGAATGCACTTCACCCTTCTTTTTCTTCAGTAGTTTTCTGATAATAAATATTATGCCGCTTAATACAAAGACTCCAATACCAGAAAAAATCCAATCCTTGTTAGATAATATTATTTTAATTAGTTCATCCAATCTTATTATCCTCCTTTCAAAACAAATTAATTGTGGTAACTGTTCATTCTATTGCATAACGGTATTGCCGCTAACCGGTAGCCCAACACAACTATGCCGAATAGAGGCAACACCGTTTTAATTTTTGAAAATATTTCTTAGAACTACTAATTTGAACAACAACTTTGTCTATCTTAATAAACTTTTAAATTCCACAAATGCCGCACTAAAAAAGCTGTCCGTATTGAGCGGCTTGTTAGCTGCTGGCAAATTAATTACACTTCATTCATTTATCTTGTTCGTTGTATTCTTGCTCTTTTCCACCAATCGTGCATTTTTTCAGAATATTTGACAAAATTTATTGTGTTCTTATTGCATTCTTCGAATAATTTCAGTTTTTCAATTTGTTGAACTAAACAACCACTCCTTGTTGCTCTCCAATGTCTTGGATAGTCAAGAACCAATGGAATTAGCAAGTCTTCCTTCTCTTTTTTGATATGATCTTCATATTGCAGAATATAATCTGCTTTGAATCCTTTATTATATCCATCTAAACCAAATGTCTTGCTTAATGTGAAACCAACCCAATTTTGGGCGGTTTCACCTCTTGCTGCATCTATAATTGGTTGTCCTAAAAACACACTTTCTTTCATATCAATACTTACTTTTCCGATGCTTGCGGAGCCCCTTAATGGCAGTCCTATTTCAATTGACTTGCAGATTAGTTCACTTATTCCCTTAAGCAATACTTCTAATCTAAATGTATCGTAATTAACCCAATACATAATACTATCACTAAAATATGCTGATTCTATACTAGCAAAACCCATTACAGGATGACCATCAGGTCCTTGAAGAAGAAAAACTTTTCTGGTTTCATTTTTTACCGCATCAGTTAACATTTTATATTTTTCCACGATTTTTTCAAGTCCTAATGATTTGAATAAATTTTCAAAGCCTAATACATCCAGTAAACAAATTATTGTATCTTCTTTTTTCTCCATACTTTCTGTCCATTTTGCTTGCACCTAACAAATAAGAATTTTATACATCATTGCTCAAAAAAATATTGTTAACCATTAATTTAGTAAGCAATAATGTACCCCACGGGGACGGCCATGCCATAAAATTCAGTCCCATGGGGATAAATTGGACATAACCGCTGTTATTTTCACAGCTCCGACACGCAACTCACATTACTGCTATTCGGCCGTGTAAAATCATATTTAATCTATATCGTATAAAACAATCGTTCGCTAATTCGAGCGCTTATTACCCCAAAAACAATCAGTCAGACGCAAAATAGGAAAATAATTAATAATTAACAAGAGGTAATTAATTGTGAATGGTGAATTATGAATTATGAATGGGAAAAAATCTGAGTAAAAGTATGATGACCGGGTGAGTGGCGGCGGTTGAGGTGTTCATTTTGCTCGGGGTGGGGGTATGGTTAGTCAGTAAGGAGTTAAATTCGGCGAAAAATGGCAAGGAGGGCAATTAACAATGAACAATTAACAATTTAAATGATAAAGTAACTTCAAGAGTGAAAATCCTGCTAAAAATGGGACACTAAATCGCAAAACACAAAATCCCGCGAAAAGCTCGAAAAACCTTATTTTTGATTTATTAACCTTAATAGCAGAGGTGGCCAGCCGGTAAGATTAAATCTTATTGCTTTAACTGACTAAACCAGAAGTGGAATAACAAGGAGACTCATGGAACAAATGAGACTTTTTGTTTTTCCCTCCGGATTCGGATTAAAAGGAATCTTTGCCCGGCTGAAAATCTCTTAATTGATTATCACTGATTTTCCCGAGAATTATCCCGGCATGATCGAGCATGTATGGGGATGTTGAGTTTGTAAGCCCCTGTTTTCTGAGCTCAATTATCAGATCATAACAGAGTTGATTTATCAGTTCAAAACAATTATCGTGGTTTCCATAATTTATTTCATTCAGTTTTTTCAGAACAGCGGGACCCAGAAGGGGCAGTTTTTCAAGTCCTCTGCCCATCCATTTATAAAATGGCATATAAGAATAATTTAACATATATGTCATATTGATCACATTCAAATTAAATAATGCTTTCGCGTGAAATGAGGCAATGTGATTATTTCTTTTAACACATCTCTGAAAATTATACTGCCCCTCGCGGGCGATTATCACAGCGCAATCAGCAATTTTTTTTATTCTGACTTGTTCAGGATAGTACTTAAGAAGTTCCTGCCTGAAACTGCTGAATTCGCCCGCCGGATCATCGAATATCTTTCCATTTGTACATGCCGCGAGCGCGTATTCAGGAATACTGAGCCATTCCCGCCAATCGGTCGGAAGCCCTAAAAACCCGGTAATTTCTCTGTAAAATTCATTTATCTCAAAAATGCCATGCCTTTTATTTCGATACCGGTTTCCTTTTCTGACAGGAATGCCGGCGAAATTTCCGGGCAAAGCGTCGTATCTTTTTTGCATTTCCTCCCCGACGTTCAGAAAATCCTCTCTGTTCAGCCAGATACAAAAAGCGGGTCCCCAGTCATGATCCCTCGATATCTCATCATCAAATCCAAAACACTCCGAACCTTCACCCACAAGTCCTGCCGCTATCCTCTCATCATAACCGGGAAAATATTTCCTGATCATTTCTCTTCCGTAGAATTTGTAGAAACGTTCCGATAATTGCAGTCCGTACATTTTTTCTTTTCCCGCAAAGATTAAATTTCGGCCATTTTCTTTTTTTCTTCCAGCTCTTTTTCCTCAATGGAAGCATAACCGAGTTTTCTGAACAGGTTATCATAACGCGCTTTTATCACATTTCTGTTGTGTTTATCTGCTTCCGATAAAAACCTGTAATACAATTCAATGGCTTTTTCAGAATAAGTTTCCAGTTCACATTTGAGATAGTTGCCGAATCCATCATTATTATTACTGAATGTGAGAGGATAAATCTGTTTCAGATGTTTCATCATCTTTTCTTCCAACACAACACATTCCTCAATCAGAGGATTTTCAGTCAGCTGAGGTATCTGTTCATCCATGCGGGCATATTTAAGCATCATAAGATTTCGGTTTTCAAGAGAAGCCTTATAAATGTTATTGAATATCTCGGTCAGCAGTTCTTCGGGCATCACTGAATAACTCATCCATCTCATTAGTCTGAATGTCTTTTCATTCTCCTGGCAACTATTGGGAGCTGAAGAATTAACATTGCTGAACATAGTCCATTCAAGATTAATAATATCATCGATCAGTCTTTTTGTGATAATGTCATTCTTTTCCATAAGTCCTCCGTTAAAACAGCGTAAGATTTATTGTTTTATACTTGAATTTACAAAAGGAGAAAAGTTCCGGGCCGCCGCGCTTTCAGCCGTTCCCGAAACTTTCTCCCGGGATATTTTATCACAAGGTCAACAAGAATTCCATTCTTGCCCAGTGCGATCTTTCGGCTTCATCAAAATAAAAATCACCGGGCACAAAATATTCCCATACTATATGTCCGGTTATCTTTGAGCTTACTTTATAAGAAAGTTTTGCGGTGAACAATTCACCCCTGTTGGTCCCATCTCCGCTAAGAAAGGAAGTTGCCGAAGTATTTTCCATAGCTCCGAGATGATAATAACCCAGGTTCAAAGCTATATCTTCCGGAAATGTAAAAACTGAACGCAGGTAAAATGAATAAAGATTGCTCCAATACGCGATTCTGCCCCTGCTTTCTTTCAGAAAGGTATAGATCAGAGACTCGCTCCATTTGGGCCATCGGCTGAAAAGAGGATCCCACGCCTCCATTTTGTCTGTATTTATATCATCGCCGCTCAGGATTAAAAATCCGGCATCTATAACCGAGGGGATGCAGGATACTTTCTTTTCCGGGCTAAAGCTCAAATAGCTGTAACCGCCATACGCGCCCCGGTCGGAATCACCATATTTCCCTCCCTGGTATGCTCCTTCGGCAGTAAGGGCCAGGGTCGTGTTCAAAGGTATCCTGCACCTGGCGCCAAAGGTGTAGATATCTGATTTCGGCACAATCTGTAATCCGTCATCGGCGATTGCTTTCCAGATAAAATATGATTGCAGATTAAATTCCGCGAGATCTCCGGTATAATATAATCCGGCGCCTCTTTCACTCTGCTCAACAAGCTGATAGGAATCATCTCCCTGAAAAGCTTTGTCTATATCTTTACCGTTGAGCGCCGGTAAAAAATCCTCCTCCGGCTGATAAACAAAAAAGCCGGTAAGTGTATTATCCCTGTTGATATTCCAGTCATAACGAAACGCGTTAAAATATGGTGATCGGGAGCCGTCGCCGGGATGTCCGTCGAGAATGACAAAACCTTCCCCGAGAAAAATATTCTGTCGGCCGAAGGTCAGAGTTCCGGGCAGAAATTCGTTAGTTTTCCACTGAAGATTCAACTGGTCAAAAATAACCTCGTTCATATGGAAATCCGCTGCCGAAGGGGTGAAATACTTTCTGAATTCATGGGTGAATTTAAGGTTAAAGACCAGGTTTTCACTGGCGGAATATTTAATTCCGAGTGAGCTTCTGAATCTCGCGAAATTTTGATTGGATGTACCGTTTTTATCCAGATCAATCGCGTTATCCCACATAACCAGGCGGAATCGTTCAGAAAAATTAATATCAAATTTGCTTTTGTTATCTGAATTATCCTGGGCAAAGAGGGGGTAAAAGATAAGCAGACTGAAAAATATTATACTTATGAAATTCTTATTCATTGTTAACTCCTGACAATAATTGAGGGTTAGAAATTTTAAAAAGGAGTTTCATATCCTACAAAGCAGACCAGGCCGGCTTCCTCAATTTTTTTCTTTATACTTATCATATGCGATTCGAGAGGAGGTTTGTGATCGGCAAATTTATAGATTTTTCCCAGTTGTCTGTATTTGGATTCTCCGAGGCGGTGAAATGGCAGAATATTAATCACTTCAAGGCCGATTTCGGCGACAAACTGAGCCGTTTCCCTGATATTTTTTTCTGAATCATTTATACCGGGAATAATAGGTATACGGGGAACAATAAAACCATCCCAGTCTTCTTTTTCAGCGAGAGTTTTTATATTCTTCAGAATAAGTTCATTGCCGCATCCTGTAAGTTTCCTGTGTTTTTCTGAATTCATATGTTTTATATCGGTAAAAACCCAGTCGATATAGTTCATAGCTTCCATAAAATATGGTGTGGAAAGAGAACTTGTTGTTTCTATAGCGACATGGATATAAGCTTCTTTGCATTTTTGAAGCAGTTCGAGTACGAAATCTTTCTGCATCAATGGTTCTCCGCCACTCAGGGTTACTCCGCCCCTGCTTCCCCAGAATTGCCTGTCACGTTTAAGAATATGCATTAATTCTTCAATGCTGTAATATTTACCGCTGGCGCTTAAACCCTCATAATAACAGACATCAAGACATTCGTATGTTTTGCATACGTCACATATATTTCTGTCATGTTTCAATTTCCCGTTTACCACCGTAATAGCATTATAGGGGCATGCTTCAATACACTTTCCGCAGCGCCGGCATTTTGATTCTTTATACATCATCACAGGATTTCTGAAAAGACCTTCCGGATTACAGCACCAAATACAATCGAGCGGACAACCGGCCATAAACACTGTAGTTCTTGTCCCGGGTCCGTCATGCACTGAATGTCCCTGTATATCAAATATCAGTCCCTTTAATTCATCGACCTTAAATTCGTTATCAACTTTTCCTGTAAAGTCTTTCTTCTCATAAGTGTACATATATTTACTCCGGTTTGCTTGTTCAACGGTTTTAAAATATAAAAATACTGTCCTCTTTTGCGGAGGACAGTATAGGACTGCTATTTGGAAGTTACGGTAGCTTCAAAATTATCGTAAATAAATTTTTCCTTTGGTTTTGCAGCCAGGGGTAATGTAACCGCAAGAACTATTGAAAGACCAAAGGAACCCAAAGCATAATAAATTGAATAGGTATAAGAGCCGGAAATATCTTTTAACCAGCCTCCTATGAATGAACCTAAAAAGGGTCCGATACCCATAACGATAAGGGTTGCGAGTCCCCATATTTTACCGAGTGTTTTCCTTCCGTATATCGCGCCGGTATATCCCACAACTCCGCCCGGAACAATTGCCCAGTAGATAGCAAAAATGACACACGCAAAATAGGCCCATGTAACTGAAGCGCCCGATGCCAGCAGAAACATACAGGCGATAATACCGGTAGAGGGACCTATTATGAGCATTATTTTTCTTCCTTTTGCTTCATGTCCCACTTTTTGAACAATCTTATCGGCTATAATTCCCATGATGGGCATACTGAAAATGCCAATAAGACCAATAATCGCGTAAATATTAACCGCGTCATCACGAGTCCAGCCGAGGTCCGCAGTCCAGTAGCTTACAACCTGTGTCCAAATGAGGAATTCTCCCATCATAGCGGTTAAAAAGGTCAGGATGGCCGCCCATATAGCATAGGTTGAATAGGCTTCCCTGTTCGTCCAGTTATAATCCTCACCTCCTTTTTTACCTTTGCCGGCGGGCAACTCGCCAAAAGCCTCCATCTGATAAAATTCGGGAGATCGTTTAGAGAGAACTACTGCCAGAACAAGAGCAACAAACATAATTACCGAAAGGAGAACCATCGCGCTTCGCCATGAATCGGCGCCGCCATCGGCAAGGGCTCCTTTTGTGACGTAGGCCAGAATAAACTGGGCCATAGGCGCTCCCGCGAAAGCGATTCCCCACATTGTCGCGTATGATTTCCCGACGTACCATTTTCTTACCGAAACAGTTGATGTAACCCAGAGCATACCTGTTGCGATTCCCGCCAGAAAGCCGAATGTGAAAAGATATGCCAGATGTGAATGAACCATACTGGTAAGCCAGAATCCGAGAGCCCCGAGTACAGCAGCGATTGAATAAACAGGTTTTGTACCCCATTTATCGAGAATCATTCCCGCAAAAAAAGCGGTAATGGCATAAAAAACCATCATCAATGAATAACCAAGAGTAACTTCAGCCTGGGTCCAGCCAAGATCGGCGCTCATAGGGCCTTTCAGGATGGCAAAGGTTGCGCGATAGCCAAACAAACAGAATACCGCAAGCCACGACGCGGCAACAACCGACCATCCATATCCTTTAGCTTTGCTGTTTTCCATAATATTTCCTTTTTGAAATTTTAAAAGTTAATAAAATAAAGAGGGACACTTTTCAGCGTCCCTCCCCGTTGAACAAGCTGCTAATTGATTTGTTTGTAGCCCGGACAAGTTACTGCCACCATATCGGGGTAAGCAAAAAATTTCGGTTCATTTTTTGACGCTTCACAGATTCCCATCTGCTGGCCATCCTCACTGAAATTTTTACAGAATTTGCATTTTGGCATAACCTCATATCCTTCGGGCGCGTAATCATCCGCGAGCTCAATTTTTCCGGTCAGATGGTCGATACCTTTGGTTACATCCACGGGGACATAATTTCTTGTGTCTCTGAATAATAACTTTTCCATTTTATTAAACTCCTTCATATTCTGTTCTTGAAATAAGTTCATCCTGAACCGATTTGCCTATTTCAACCCAGTACTGGGTGAATCCGGCTACACGAACCATAAGATCGCGGTAATTTTCGGGATGTTCCTGGGCGTCTTTCAGTATTTTTGAATCGACAATATTATACTGAACATGGAATCCACCTTTTCTCATATAGGCGCGTGTAAGATCGAGAAGTTTTTTCGAGCCTTCAATGCCTTTAATCGCGGTCGGATGGATTTTTATATTCAACTGTGAATTCTGAGATTTTGAGTGATCCCATATTGTGGCGGAGTTCAGCAAAGCAAAGGGGCCGTTTCTGTCGGTTCCCGGGTAAGCTGACATTGAAGCGTCGGCAAAGGTTGTTCCCGATAATCTTCCGTCGGGTGTCGCGAGTGTTGCCGAGCCCATAGCTCCGTGTGTTGATACCGAAATCTGGCAGGGATACATCTTCCTGGCATAAAGCGATTCATAATTACGTGAATCACTGCAGAAAAAGTTTTCCCATTCGAGCAGAATATTGTCGGCATATTTATCATCATTGCCATATTTGGGGGCCTGAAGAAGTTTGAAGTGCAGTTTTTCCCATTTCTGTGAGCTGTTATCTTCTTTTCTTTCCTGGTCGGCAAGTGAGAAAGAGTTGACTTCTCTCGCGTCCTTGAATCCGAAATTATCCTTTATAGCTGATTTTAACTCTTCGAGAGAAACTTCTTTTTCTTCATAGATAATTTTCTTGAGAGCGGCAAGTGAGTTGACGAGGTTTATAGTGCCCGCGCTTTCAATATTGAAGGTGGCATTGTACCTGTAACCGAGTTCATTTATCAGATGTCCTTTGTCCAGGCAGTCAGGTTTGAGCATGGAATTGAATACAGCCATGTTATTTTTTCTCCAGACATCATGCTGGATATTATTTGTAAGGGCGAGGACTTCGCATGTTTTCTGCCAGTATTTTTTGTATTCTTCCCATACCTGGTCATAGGTTTCAAGTTTGCTGTTATGGGGTTCATAAACTTTTTCACCTGTCCGTGGATCGACGCCGTTAAAGAGAACGAGCTCAAGGACTTTTGGCATCGAGATAAAATGCACTCCCACACTGGTGGGCTGACCCGCGCCACCGGGAATCCAGTATTCTTTGCCGTTAAGATGCAAAGGTTTCCAGGCGCCGGCCGAGGTTTCCAGGCAGCCGCCAATTGCCCATGCCCTGGCGTCTTCAATAGTCATTCCTTCTTCGAAGTACTGATCGAGCAGGAACTCATGAGCTCCGGCAGCTCTCATAAAAGCGGGATATCCTGTGCCGGTTTTAATAACTTCCATTGCCAGCATCAGAAAATCTTCCGGCAGTTTTTCATCATAAAGCAGCGCGATGGTCGATTGAGGCATCGCGTTGTTTGCGGCTGCTTCGAGAATAAGATATTCAAGCCTGTTGACTGCCGATTGTCCGTATTTGTCAAGACCGCCGATAGATACTGTATTAAAAGTGTTTCCTGAAAGAACACCGCCTACAACGCCGGTTGAGGCAAAGCAGTCGATAGATGTTTTTACTACTCTGTCAAGCTCAAGAAGTTCGAGAGCTTCATCCTCGGTAATTTTTCCGGCTTCGATATCCTGTTCGAAATATGGATAAAGAACCTGTCCGATCCTTCCGGGCGACATTCCTGATATGGCGTCTTCGTTCAGAACTGCGATATGGATGGTTTCGATCATCTGGAAGGCTTCCCTGAATGACCGCGGCGGATTATGTTCAATCCATTCAAGAGTATCAGCTATGCTTTCATAGTCGGCTTTCAATTTTTTATCTTTTGTAATACCTGCCAGCCTGCGCGCTTCAACAGCGTAATTGTTAATCCATTTCTGAATTCCTTCGATAACCAGGATGACAGCTTCGTAATTATAAAGACGGTTCATCCCAACCATCCCGTCGCCATCGGCTTTTCCCGCGGCGGCGGCTTTCATTTCGCGGGCAATTTTAATTATTCCGTCAAATCCATATTCGAGGGGATAATAATAGTTGATCACTTCTCTTCCCTGTGGAAGTGTGAATCCCGAATCGAACATGCAGATAATACTTCTCATCACCTGCTCTTTAACTTTATATTCGGGGACCATCTTTTCATATTTGTTGCCAAGATCGTCGACCGATTTGCCATACCACATTTTGGCAAGTTTAAGCAGAGCGGGAATTTCTTCCTGCCGCATTCCGAATTTTCCGGCTATTGAAACCACTTTGCCGAAACTTTTTGTTACATTTCCCCCGCCCTGTCCGAATTTTGAATGTTCATCTACTGAAGCGGATCCTCTTTTCAGCGCTTCCTGGTAAAATTCATCTTCATGAGCCATATAGAAACCTTCCGAAAGCCAGGGCATCGGGAATGAACCCCTGAAATAGGAGGCTTTATGCATTACGAGGAGTTCACCGGGATAAATTGCCGGGGTAAGATGCGAGAAAGCAGTCTTCAACGCCATTGCCCTGCGGACAACCGGAATCTCATTGTCATGCATCATATATTCCCTGGTGTACCAGTAGGTGAATTCATTATTTGCTGATGACAATGTGTCCATGAAAATATCTTTTAATTTTTGCACCCTGGGATGTGGTTCCCTTATAACTTCGCGGTCGATTAGGTTTTCAGGCGCCTTTCCTCCGGATTGCAGATCCATCGAAATACCGGCATCTTCCAAAACCTCTTTGAGTTTCTTTGCCATGGAAATTCTCCTTCGAGTTTTTATTTAGAAAATAGTTGTTAGAAATTTGCTTCCACAGCAGTGACGCCATTATCATGCCATGTTGGACACACAACACATTTGTTTGGAATTTAGCCTGAAAACCAAATTTTTAATTGCCTCACGAAGTAGCCGTTTTTGATATGTCTACATTCGTGACACCCTGAATAATGCCCCGTTTCTTATGCAGGTTATTAATTTGTTAAGTATAGCAGGGATGTTTCCTCCTATTCCGGAAAACTTTTTCAGTCTTTTATCAGGGGATCACAGGTTGTCTGCAATCGTGACACTGTCACAAATTAATACACCAATATAGCAAACGCCGTATAGTCGCGGAATTCGGCTCGCCTGCTGATGTTAATAGGCTCTTATCACCACACTAACGCTAACATGTTGAGGATAATCTAAGGAGCAAAATTTGTCAAAAAGCCCGTAAATAACATGTTGCCGATATTCAGGCCGCGATTCTAAATCAATAAGCCGATGGAGTCAGAAAAAGAAAAGTTATCGATCAGCTCAAGGATAGTCCTCCCCCGTCTTCAAAGAAAAACACTTTGAATCCACCCCCTCCAAAGGGGGATATTTCAAATATTTGGATTGGTTGACAAATATCCCCCTTCGGAGGGGGTGGCAATGAAGCGCTTTTCTTCATTGACGGGGGAGGACACACCTCGAGTGAATACGAAACTTATACCTGGTAATAAAACTTTCTACTTGCTGATAAATTTCTTACAAATTTTCGTAGAATTTAATTTCTTATTGAATATATTACCCCCCGTTTTGCCAGGGAACTTTTCCCCTTTAAGGTGTTTTCCTCAAGCTCTGCCTGGGGAAAATCAAGGCCCCTTATATTGTCAAACTGCGGTTTGTTTTGTTTTTCTGCGGGAAATAATATAAATTCGTCCTGTAAAAACGAATAAGGACTTTTTTTTCAGCGTATGATATGGAAGAATGTTATAAAAATATAAACAACCTTGCCGAAAACAGCCTCATGCTGAAAAAGGTGCTCGACTTGTCATTGAAAGGACTTCAAATAGTTGACAAGGATGGTATCCTGATTTATGTTAATGAAAGTTATGGAAAGATACATAACGTAAAACCGGATGAAGTAATAGGCAAACATGTTACGGAAGTAATAGATAATACACGGCTTCATATTGTCGCGAGAACCGGCATTGCCGAAAGAGATGATATTCAATTCATTCACGGACATGAATTTGTTGTATCCCGGATACCGATAATTGACAATTATAACAACTGCATCGGCGCGATAGGAGTAATAAGATTCGAATACACCGAAGAGCTGAAAAAATTAAACCAGAAAGTTGAGAAACTGGAATGTGAACTTCATAACGCGACGATCAAACAACAGAAGCATACTGATACGAACTACAGCGCGGATGATATAATTGCTGTTTCGGAAATAAGCCGGAAATCGAAAGAGGTCGCGTTCCGGGCTGCCGCTTCCGATTCGACAGTTTTACTGCTTGGCGAAAGCGGTGTGGGGAAAGAGGTATACGCTCACAGCATCCATAATCTGAGCAAAAGAAATAAAGCTCCATTTATAAGGATGAATTGTTCGGCTATTCAGGAAAGTCTTTTCGAATCGGAACTTTTCGGCTATGAAGAGGGGGCTTTTACAGGGGCCAGGAAAGGAGGGAAAAGGGGCAAATTTGAACTCGCTGAAGGAGGCACCATTTTCCTCGATGAAATCGGGGATATGCCGATGAATACGCAATCACGGCTTCTAAGGGTGATTCAGGAGAGGGAGATTGAGAGGCTCGGGGGAGAAAAAACCACTAAAATTGATGTAAGGATTATTGCCGCCACTAATCAGAATCTTGAAAAACTTATCGAAGAAAAAAGATTCCGGCGCGATCTTTACTACCGTCTTAATGTTATCCCAATTACTATTCCTCCCCTCAGGGAAAGGATACTGGATATACCGGTAATAATTAAAAGGATATGGGAAGATCTTCAGAAAAAACATGGAGTATACCATAAATCCCTTGACTATTCAGCTTTCCGGTTTCTCGAAAAATATGAATGGCCCGGCAATATACGAGAGTTAAAAAATATTCTTGAAAGAGCCATGGCTATTGTCAACAGGGACAGGGTGGGGGAAGAGCAACTCAGAACAATAATACAGGGATACCGGGAATTCCGGTTAGATTATTGCATCAGGGAAGATTGTGATCTCGCCAAGCTGATCGAACAGACTGAGCGATCGGCCATAAGCGCCGCCCTCGTGAGAGCTAATAATAACCGCACCAGAGCGGCTAAAAATCTTGGTATTTCAAGAGCGCTGCTTTATAAAAAAATGCATCTTTATAATATGTTCTGAAAATTGATTTCAATTGACAATTACTTAGCTGATCAAGCCGGAACTGAAAGACATTGTTAAAGAAATCATCATAATCATAAGTGACTTCGTTCGGAGTTGTTTATTCCATCAGAAATTAAATTCTACGCAGGATGGCGAAATTGCAATTAATAATTGATAATTAACAATTATTAATTTAAAGAATTCGGTTTGCTACAGTTTTCGATGGGAAAGAAGGCGTAAAATCCCACACAAAGCTTAATAAACCTTAATGATTATATTTAATTATCCCAGGAGTGAGTTCCACGCAAAGAGCGCAAAGGAAAAGAAAACGCAAAGCCCGCAGAGAAAAAGTTTTAACCTCTAGTTTGACGGCCTGTTTTTATCCGGCTTGTCAGATTATAATTATGATCATCTCTTTTGTTATCCCTTTTTGTTTCCGGCTGGTCCAGCTTAAGGGTGAAAGGAAGGTAAGGAAACTTTATTATTGATTTTTTAACCTTCCAGGCAATAAGATCATAATTGCATGAAAAAATCTGTTATTTCGGAGGGTGAAATAACCAGTCTTCTCTCAAGATTAGTTTCATCTCAAGGTAGATCAAATCCCTCCCATGCCATCACGAATTTCTGAATTGTTTTGGACAGGTAATAATTTCTAAAAAAATTGTTGCTGCCAAATTTGGAATTTGATGCTTTTTCAAATTGGGGCTCCTTGGTAGCAAGGAAACGACCAGGCAAAACAAAACCTTATTAACCTTATTTAATTGTCCTGAGATAAAATTCCACGCAAAGCGCGCAAAGGGAAAGAAAACGCAAGGCCCGCAGAGAAAGAGATTTGTGCTTTCATTTTGAGGGCCTGTTTTCATTTGGCTATATCAGTTTATGATTATCATATTTAAAATAACTCCGCGCCTTTAGGCCGGAGCACTTTCGAATACCATAAAAGCCACAAAGGCTTTAGCCAAAAGAACCGGATTTCGCGAGCTATAAACAGAATTAGTAAACCACGAATGGGTGAATAAGCTCGAAATCGAAACAGAAGGTGTCATCGAAATTGTGGTTTTAACTCATCACACTCCACTATCCACTCTTTACTTCCGGCTTATAGATATCGTCATGTGTGGTTATAATATTCTCTACTGCTGAACTATCCTTCGCCTCCTGAATACTTAAAGTATTTATTAAAAATCCAGGGTAAGTGCCTTCCCAGTTCTTTTCATCTGCGATAGAGATTGTTAGAGATTCGTCTCTTAATCTTACTTCTCCAACTTTTTTCCAATTCTCTTCATTAACTTTACTGGAACATCCTTGAAGAAATAATATTACCAGTATCAAGGCTAATATACTTTTCATAGTCTGTGTTTTGTTTAAATATATAACGCTGCCCCTCAGCAGCGACTCGCAGCGGCGTCTGACTGCAGGGCATGTTATGCGCGCTGTGTCGTTTAGAAATCCTCACCTGGGTATGAATGGGCTGTCCACAGAAAAATCTCTCGTAGTTCATCCTTGCTCATGCCCTTATTAAGGTAATATCTAAAAAACGCTGGATAGTCCCTTGCATTTAATGTCTTGTACTCATTTATCGCCTTGCGGTCTTCACCACGTATTTTTATCTTAAATGTATTGGCTTCGTTCATGGATTTAATTGAAGAGAGATTCTTAACATCGATCATGGACGCTCGCCAGAGATTTGCTCTATCCAATATTGCCAATTTCAGGTCGGCGCCGTCTAAAATCGCCGATTCAAGATTAGCACCAAGCAAATTTGCCCCAACCAATTTAGTACCAGATAAATTTACCCCGACTAAGTTGGCGCCCCTCAAGTCAGCATTAGACATATCCATGCGAGAGAGGTTTAATTCCATTAGATTAGCGCCAACGAAGTTGCCACCTTGCTCGATCCGCTTCCGTACAGTTTCAAGCGAAAGTGAACCTATCCAACTCCCTCCGCTTTCTACTTTGATAGGAGAAGGGACTTCTTCTTCAATAGCACCGATTTTCTCTGATTGACGTTTGGCTATGGACCTTGTTAAACCCAATATTTCATCAAGAATTTCTTTTTCCGTTCTATCGTCTGTATGATCTTCGTTTGAGCCTATTTCAGATATTAGAGAATTAGTTTTGCCTTCGATATCTGGCCACCACATTTTAAAAACAGACTCTAGGACCGATTCAGTTAAAGAAGCATCCCTGAGTTCACTATTCAACATCCTAAGCACTCTCTTCATCTCAGTAGCTTCAAATTTTGCGCATTGAAACTGCGTAAGCGGCCCTCGTATTTCATCCGGTTCCATATCAACAAGTATCGGAACTACTTTGGATCTACCCACATTTTTCGATAGAGCTCCCGCCTCAAACATGATCCAAGGAGCAAACATCGACTCCCTAGTATAACGTTCCATAAATATGTATGCAATAGTGTATTAAATTAAAACTTCATCCAATTTATATTTCCATCTAAAGACAACCGGATCAGCATTTATTTCATCTAAGTATTTCATAATCCTATTTGTTAGTTCCTCCTTTGATTTAACCCTTATTCCTCGTAAAAATGATCTGGCCATTTTACTAAAAAATATCTCTACCAAGTTTAACCATGAACCATGTTTGGGTGTGAAAATAAATTCAAATCTATTCGGATATTTTGATAATGCATTCATCGTTTCTTTGGATATATGAGCTGAATGATTATCTAATACTATTCGTATCTTCCAATCTTTTGGGTATTCTGAGTCTACTTTTTCTAAAAACTCAATAAACTCTTTACTTCTATGTCTCTGCCGTACAAGGCCTATCACTCTGCCGGTATGCAAATCTATTCCAGCTAATAGACTTAATGTTCCATGACGTATATACTCATAGTCACGCGACCATGTCGATGTTTTGCCAACAACGGGGCAAAGATCAGCCGCTACGTTTTCAATTGCCTGTATGCCTGGCTTTTCATCATAGGAAAGAGTTGTGAAATTCTGCTCGATTTCTTTGTTTTCCAACTTTTTGTTTAGAATTTCAATCTCTTTATATACATATAATAATTGCGCCATTTTTTCTTCAAATTCAGGGTCTCGTTTCTCTAAATAGTATTGAATTTTATGTGGTTTAATTGCCACCTCATTTAATATTCTATGTATTGTACTTTTTCCGGCTTTTATTAAACATCTATGGTTGACTGCTTCACAGTTTTCCCTTACATAGCTTGCCAATTGATTTATTGTCCATAATTCGGAGGCTAAACCTAATTCTTTGGGTTTTTGACATGCAAGATTTACAACCCATATTTTTGATTCGCGAGTAATTGAAGCTTCTGCTCCCTTCCTCTTTAAATCTGACAATGCCATTTCAACTCCACCTCTCAAAGCTTTGTCCACACACTTTTCTACAGTTGGTCTTGAGACTCCTATTGTTTTTGATATATGGTTTATTGATTGGTTTTGTGAATATGCAAGAAGCATTTTTGCTCTGCGCACCTTATCGTATGGTTCTTTACCAGATCTGGATATTGTTTCTAATCTTATTTTGTCTGCTTCTGATAATTCCAGGTTGGCTCTTTGGCGTTGGAATGGCATGATCAATTCTCCTATTTAAATAATTGACCAAATATATCCAATATTATTTTATATTGCAAATATAACTCTGGAACGCTATACTAGTCCTACCTACATAGACTTCACCAGCAGAATTTGTTTTTATATAAACGACATAAGAGTAATCCTTTTTAGATTTTTCAGTATCTCCGGCAATTATAAGCGGTAAAGTAGCAATAAAACCGAGTGGGTTTGTTGCTACGATTTTCGATAAAGGTCTAGCCGCAATCGTTGCTGAACTAAGAATTTGAGAGGGAGTAATGTTTTCTGAAGTTGATGTAGAATCCATTACGTCCGGATCACAATACCTTAATGGATTGTCAAAACAATAATGGTAAGAACAAATTTCCGGGTACTTATCCTCAAGCGGGTCGGGGCTGTTCCAGGTTATTCTCCACGGGTCGTAATACCTGGCTCCATGATAAGCATACCCCGTTTCAATATCAAGCTCTTTTTCGGTAAACTTATACCTGTCACCCGGGGTGGAGGAGTTAAGGCTTCTCCATATTTCGCCGTAGGTTGAGTAGTCTTGGGCGGCGGTTACCTGGTTATCCTGAACTATATATTATCAGGAGAATTTCAGTACAAAAATGATCTTAGATTTTCAAGGAATTAAAGTTGAGAATTGCTAAAATCGGACAAATACATAAGACTATGTGACTCCTTAAATAATTTTAATATTAAAAAATATATTAAAAGTTAATATGATGGTCCGCTATTATTCCCATTCCTCAGATTCTTCAAGTATTTTATAAAGTTCTTTTGAATTAAAATCTTTTTCTGTAATATTAGCTCTATCAAGAAATACAGATATTCCAAATACCCAACATTGGTCTTTGTCTTTTTCTGCCTCCAACAATGCGTTTTCGATAGCTGGAATAAGAATGCTGTGATCAACAGTCAATAACAAATCAATTATCATCATCGCCCCAGGCCAATTTATGTCCATAAACCATCTTAATAATTGTGAAACACTATTTTTAATACGGGGATAACCAATCTTTTGTAAAGCCATCGCTGAATAATACCAAGTTTGCTTTTCTTCCTTTTGAATAAGTAGTGGAATATATTTATCATCCATTGAAACAAGTTTATCAATGATAACATTTACAAATTCTTCATCATTACTTGAAAGATCATTGATCATTTTTATAATTGATTTTTTAGTTAACATATATGATTTCCTTATCTTGTAATAGATTGTAAAATGAGCGTTAAGTGATGAGGATTTGTATTTGCATTTTTTCTTGTTGCTTGCCATTCGTGGTATCTCTGTTTGTTTATTGGCCATTCCACTGGTGTTACTGCGACATGACCTGGCTTATCGATCACTGCTTTTAACTGACCCGTTGCCAAAACTTCTCCTATTGTTGTTTGAACATATTTTTCTCTATCTGTTGGTTTGAATAATGAAAAAGATAGGCCATCCTTATCTGATTCTCTTGGTGTCAAATTTGAGTTTGTTTTTGAACCCCATCTATATATCACCGAAGCTTTTATTTCTTCTTGAGTTAAAGGATACGGTCGTGCCTTTGATTTATCTATCTCAGTGTCGCCTTTCATGATAATAGAAAGAACACCTAATGATGCTCCCAAAAATACTTCAGTAGTGATGGCAATGCCTTCAATTACAATACCGCCAACAATTGCATATGCTTCATATTTTGATGTGACATTATCTTGATTTTGTGAGGGATTAGTCTCCTGATAACGATTTTTTTCACTTTTATTTTGACAGTTGACAGTTGTTCTTGAGTTAGCTCTTTGACCTACATTCATTAGATCCTCTGGTCCTAATCCAGAAGGATCAATCATAACAAGTGGATTGCCAAAGCAATAATTATAACTCCAATATCCCGCATATACATCCTCCAGCGGGTCGGGGCTGTTCCAGGTTATTCTCCACGGGTCGTAATACCTGGCTCCATGATAAGCATACCCCGTTTCAATATCAAGTTCTTTTTCGGTAAACTTATACCTGTCACCCGGGGTGGAGGAGTTGAGGCTTCTCCATATTTCGCCGTAGGCTGAGTAATCCTGGGCGGCGGTTACCTGGTTGGTTTGGTCAATAGTAATCCTAATGCTGCCGAGGTGATCTTTTATATAGTAGAAACGTTCATCTGTACTTTGAATAATGTCAACCTATCTTCCTCAGGATTTTCGACCAAATAGGAGCTGAAAGATTTAAAGTGGAGCCAACCAGTTAACAGGTTACGGCTAATAGATTTCTAAAAGTATTTTATCAGTTATCACCCTACCTGTCTGTTTTTTTGAAAAGCAAAAAAATCATTTTACTACCGCACTTTGGACCACAATAATGAGTATCCAGACAAACAGCCTTTGACAAACTATCATCTAAAATAATTCTCGAAAATTTAAAAATCCCAAAATTAACGGGGAAATTATTTATTAGCATTTTTACCTTATCATCTCGAAAAATTATATTAAGTTTGGCTCAAAATGCCTACCTCAAAAATAGATTACAAAATAATATTTTTCGAAATACCTCCTACAAGAAATGGTCTAGTAAATCTTTCATCCTCAATAATTGTCGCAGGAAATTTCAATAGAATTTTATAAATATGCCCCCGTTCAATTCTTATTGATGATTCCAGCCATAATGATGGGGGTTTATTATCATTAAATTGGTATCTGGTTTTTTTATCATTGATATCGAAACTATATTCTGCCAAGACAGTATTATTTTGCATTTTATAAAACTTATATTCAAAACCATTTAATAATTCTCTTATTTGCTTTCTTTCCTTTTCTGATTGAATTGGATGAAGTTGTAATTGTGGGAAGAATAGTCTGATTTCGAATCTTCCAGATGATATATTTGAATCATATATTATTTCTTTGGTGTATTCTTTATCCGTGAATTCAAGTTGATACTTAAATAAGATGTTTTTCAATCCCCATTCCCCTTGACTACCGCATGAAGAGAACAGAATAATTGAAGATATAGTAAAAAATAATATACTATTATGTAAACTAAATAAATAACTCATTTTATTTTCCCTGAATTAATATTATTTAAATTGTTTTTTTATTTCAAACAAGTCTTGATTCCATCCAGGAACATTTCTGCCCGGCTCCGGCTTGTAGTTTGATCCAGCAAATCTTAATATACTACCAATCAAAGAATTACTATTAGCTTTATCAATAAAAGGAAAGGGTGAATATTCAATGTCATTTTGATAACAGTTATATGCTTTAATCAACTTCTTCTGAAAATCACCATCAGTAAGTCCGGCAGGTGTGTTGATTTTTATTTTATTTTCTTTGCTGGCATCTGTAGGAGTTCGAACTTTTTCTTTAACCAATTTACCCCAACCAACACCTTTTCTTAAATTTTCACCATTGTCGCCCATTGCCAATCCAACCAATCCTGCTATTACACCCATCTCCATATTTTCAGGCATTCCTTCAAGAATATCTTTATCGCCAGTATCTTCATTTGTCAGAATTAGATATGCATGTTGTTCATCACCCACAGGATTACTATCTATATACCCAACCTCAACAGAATCACCAGCCGGGTCAGTATATATAATTGGATTATTTATAGTGTAATTATAAGAACTCCAGCCCGGATATTTATCCTCCAGCGGGTCGGGGCTATTCCAGGTAATTCTCCACGGGTCGTAATACCTGGCGCCCCGCCCTAAGTATAGCCGATGTAATCATCCAGTATTTCAAAGAGCAGGAGGGGCCGCTTCAAAAAAATCCATTTGCGGCGGGCAGGCATGATACGCATACCCCGTTTCAATATCAAGCTCTTTTTCGGTGAATTTATACCTGTCGCCGGGGGTGGAGGAGTTGAGGCTTCTCCATATTTCGCCGCAGGCTGAGTAATCCTGGGCGGCGGTTACCTGGTTTGTTTGGTCAATGGTTACTCGTATGCTGCCCAGATGCCTGTCCCTGTGGGGGTCTTTTATATAGTAGAAACGTTCATCGAAACGCTGCTTAACCTCTACAATTCCTTCTTCGGGATCTTCTACCCATACTGATTGGTAATATACATCGGCGCGGCCAATTAAACCGTTGCCGAAAAGGTTGAAAGATTTCCAGCCGTCATCCTGATCAAAAATGCCAACTTCGCGGCCGGAGTGATCGCGCACGTAGTATTCGGTTTTTCCGCCAGCCTGTTTCAGGATCCTGTTGCCTTTAGGGGATATAATACAAAGTAATATTTGATATGTTCAAAAATTACCTTATTTTTTTCCATGACTAATCAAGATTAAACGAAAATATAATACAAGACGTTGTTAAAATCACATATAATATTGTCACAAAATTATATGTGATTTTTTTTCTCTTCGATAAATTTTCTCTGATTTTAATTGCTTGCTCAGATTTATTTTTCCAAGACAAAGTTATACCGTTAATAACGAAAATGAAGAAATAAATCAGGAAATTAATAAATAAATTATCATAGAATTTACTTTTCAAAAAAAAATTATACAACTATCAATACTTATAAAATTAAGTATTAGCAGAATAGATATGAAAACCATAGATTTTGCTACTGTATTTTCTCGTGGAGATATAATCTTGAAAAATTCATTAAAAGAAGTTAATAAAATAAATCTGAATGTTAACTTTTTCATATTACCACCCTGTTCCCGGTGCTGGAAGATCAGGTCTACCAAAATATTCCAGGTTGTAAGCAACGGATCTCTTAATACTGCCTGTTTTATGGAGTAAATAATAAGTTATCCCACATGGAGCAGACACCATCCCCATAACTCCACACATAAAATTACCGGCGAAATCAGGACCAGATAGATCACCATTTTTATACTGCTTATAATCAAGTACTACTCCGAGGTAAAATACACCATGTGTTAAATATCCAGAGCCTTTAAGAAGTTTTATTGATTTTGCTAATTCATCACTAAAATCAATTCCATATTTTAATGCAACATCAGTACCTTGTAGCATAATGAAGTTGTTATTAACTTTCACTGCAATTGGATTTAAGAATATTGAATTAAATAAGCCAATCCCCGTAACAGTATTTGAAGTTCCGGTAAGGATAGTTTCTTCATCTACAGAACTTATTCCAAGCCATTCACCAATAGAACTAAAAAAACTTTTAATTTCATTTACCATTGGATATAATGCCTGGGAGTAGGCATCTTTTGAATTGCGAGGATATTTTGTTTTTTCACTTTTGTTCATGCAATTAACTTTAGTTCTTGAGTCTGCCTTTTGACCAACATTCATTAATGCTTCAGGGCCCATTCCTGAGGGATCCTTGAGAATATTAGGATTGCCAAAGCAATAATTATAACTCCAATATCCCGCATATACATCCTCCAGCGGGTCGGGGCTGTTCCAGGTAATTCTCCACGGGTCGTAATACCTGGCGCCATGATACGCATACCCCGTTTCAATATCAAGTTCTTTTTCGGTAAATTTATACCTGTCACCCGGGGTGGAGGAGTTGAGGCTTCTCCATATTTCGCCATAGGCTGAGTAATCCTGGGCGGCGGTTATCTGGTTGGTTTGGTCTATTGTAACTCTTATACTGCCGAGATGATCTTTTATGTAGTAGAATCGTTCATCTATTCTCTGTTGAACCTCTACCATTCCTTCTTCGGTTTCCACATGTGCGGTGTCATAAATAACATCGGCGCGGCCAATAAATCTGTTGCCATAAAGGTTTAAGGATTTCCAGCCATTGACTATAATCACTTTCTCAAAATGCTTAGGTATGTAAAATCATCAAGTGTTAGTACATCATTAATTCAGGAAACTAATCCACTGCTAGGTCACTTTTAGTGATAATAGGAATTATTCTTTTCTTAAATGGCATTTCAATATTATCAAAATATATTGTTTCGGTATAAAGAGAGGAGGCGATAAAAATTCTACTATCATTAAGTTCGACTTTATAAAAATAAATCCCTTCCCAAGGTAAATCTGCTCTATCGAGAGTTACATTCGCAGACTTATATTTTTGAATTCGCTTCACAGATTGCATTCTGATAGGTGATTGAATAGTTTCTGTATGTAGGTAAATACTATCCTTATCTATATTTCTGATTATATTATTTCTATAATAATTGTGATTAATAACTGTTATTATTGTTGGTAAAATTATTAAAAAAATAAATATGATCGAACTGATCAATAAAAATATAATTGTGCTAACAACAAGATTGAAAAATATATAAAGCGAGGTATATATTATAAGTGTCCTTAGGAGGTGTCTCTTCATTTTAATATTAGTTATATTGTGTATTGCCAACATATATATATCCTTAAATTAATAGCCGTATATAGCTTTATTTCTATAATAGTAATAGACGTCGTTATAAATTTGAAATCCAACATTTCTTGATATCTTTTTTGCAAGAGGATAATTATCAATTCCCCATTTCACAGCAGATAAACAAATTCCAACAACCGCACCGGCTCCTGGGTTAATAGCAAAACTTATGGTAAGAACGGTGCCAAACTGTCCAATATCCCATCCAGTATCGAACCAATCTCGCTTACCTTCTATCGAAAGAGAAATATTTCTTCCTAATAGGAAACTAGAAATCCCCAAGTTCATTGGACCAGCAAATTTATTAAATTTATTTAGAAGATGCATCACTTTGGGATTTTGGGATATAAACTCAACTAATGATCCAAATGTTGGACTTTTTTCAAGCCATTTTACAATATCTTCAATATCATTTGTTGTGCCTAACAATATGTTGAAATCTTCTAAAAAATCATAAAACTCTTCTGGTACATCATCCTTACTCAAGTGGGCAATGGATTTAGCTATCGCTTTAGTGGAGGCACCATTGATATCTTTCATATATCGATGTCTTTGGTTTACCCTCATTCCAACATTCATTAATGCTTCAGGGCCCATTCCTGAGGGATCCTTGAGAATATTAGGATTGCCAAAGCAATAATTATAACTCCAATATCCCGCATATACATCCTCCAGCGGGTCGGGGCTATTCCAGGTAATTCTCCACGGGTCGTAATACCTGGCGCCATGATAAGCATACCCCGTTTCAATATCAAGCTCTTTTTCGGTAAACTTATACCTGTCACCCGGGGTGGAGGAGTTGAGGCTTCTCCATATTTCGCCATAGGCTGAGTAATCCTGGGCGGCGGTTACCTGGTTGGTTTGGTCAATAGTAACCCTGATGCTGCCGAGGTGATCTTTTATGTAGTAAAAGCGATCATCGCTTCTGGTCCATACAGGTTCGCCATTATACCATTCATTCTGCCAGTTACATTCCACCCTGCCGATATTGCCGCCGCCGATGAGCTGCAATTTTTTACAAACTTATAAAAAAAGAAACAACAGTTATTGTTAGCTCATCTTGTCCCTTATGCCATACCTGTCAATTCTTGACTAATCCGAAACCATAGATTAAATATACATAAATATTCCTCAGTATAACATTTTGTTCCTTCCCATTTGAATACTTCGATATAGACCTTAGAATAAAAGCCAATTTGATTGATCTCATCTATAATTATTGTTGCATTTTTATAATTATGATTATATCTAACTTTATCTTCATCTTTCCATATCTCAACATCATATCGGTTATTAGTAATTGTTAAATCTTCTTTTTCTATGTCTTTATCTTTTAGGTTTACGAATACAGTATCCCATTCGGGTTTGAATTTATCAACGTAATTATTTGCTACAATAATATTTAATTGCTTTTGAAACAAATAAGGAACGAAAAATGATCCTATAACAACAAGCGAAATTATAAATAAAATCTTTTTCATATTAGTAACCTCATTTATGTTTTACAAAAAATTTCCATGGATTCATTACCTGCTCAACACGACTTGCGAAATTTGGGGCATATCCTTCACATACCTTTTGGGGAACTCCCGGTTGATAGTTATTATTCACATGAACAATCTCGTGGAAAAATATAGCTGCCGGACTTGATCCCTGCCAATTTGACATAGTTTTCTGGTTCCCCTTAGGTGAAACATAAAAGTTATTTGAAAATCTTGGCGCAAATCCTCCTCCATAACCTGTAGAAAGATCTTCTCCTTTATATTCTTCTGTGTAATGAAAATTATGAACTGTTTCCGAATTAACGACATTTTTAAGCGCTCCAAATGCTCCGTTGGCAATCGTACTTCGTTCAATTTTTTCATCGCCGATGGAAAGGGTTCCTTTTGTCGTGGCGTTAAATTCGCCACTTCCCTCTAACTTTAAGAAATAAACAGTTTTATCCTTGCCACCAAAAATTTTTGAGAACCAACTTGCTTTGATCACTTTTGAATCAGTACTCGCTTTGTAGTTAGTTATTCCATGTTCCTTAAATTTAGTATTTACCATCTCAGCTGCAGCATCAATATCATCTTTATCATCACTTCTTATTTCCCTTCCATCAGGATCAATAGCATTTAAGGGATTATTCGCGACATAATTATAACTCCATAATCCCGGGTATTTATCTTCCAGCGGGTCGGGGCTTGTCCATTGGGCTTTCCAGGCGTCGTAGTACCTGGCTCCAAAGTAATGATAATCGGTCAGTGTGTCAAGTTCTTTACCGGTAAATTTAAATTTGTCAAAAACCGTGGAATTGCTCCACTGCCTTCCTTCGAGTATGTTGACCCGATGGTCACATGTCCGCCTCCGGAGGATAAGACTGAGATCATACCGCGGTCGTCGATTGTGAGCCTTTGCGGATATACCAATTCAGCAAGTGAGGGCACAGGGGAATGGGAAACTGGATGGGATGTTTTTAATTACCAGATTTTATTATTGCAATATATAATCAAACAAAATATTAAAGGCCGATGAATTTTTTCACCAGCCTTTTTTAATATATTATTTAATAAAATACCAAATAAAACCATTATGATCAATACCGACTATCCAATTATTGTTGCAATCAAATATTTCAATATCGTCACTTGATGGATACCAGATATAGCTAAATAATTCAACAAAACTATCGAATGATATTTCATCAATATCATCGAATTTATACCAGTTTATATAAATTGTTTTGGGGACTTGCAAACCAATATTGTGGAATATTTTTTCAAAACAAAATTCAGTATTATTTATATTAACCGCTGGCAAAAAATTGCGTGCTTTTTTTATTGCGCCAATCAGTTCGTCTTGATTCAATTCAATATTGAAAAATCTGCTTGCCATTTTATTTTTTACAGAGAGGCACTCAGCTTTACCAAGATGTCTAAAATTGGGAAATTTTTTTCCTGTTTCGGCCGAATATATTTTTATTTTGAAATTTTCCATATTTTGGTTCCTTTATTTTATTGGTTTTGAGCCCCATATTCCTCCCTTCCCTTTTTTTCCTCTCGTCCAATCCCAATAGTTAATGTGATACATAGATTCTGCACTGTTCGGATGAATTGTATGAGGGGGGTCAAGTCGATATCCCTTTAAAGCAGAACCTCTTTGTGGACTACCCCATTTACCTTTCTTGAATTTTGGCAAACTTCCACCCAATGTTTTATGAACTTCCTTCAAGGTTTTTTTAATCATACTAATTGTAGGTTTTGCACTACCTACTAAAGGTATCATAGCAAAAGCACAGTAGCTGGCATTTTCATAATCGCCTTCAGCCAGAAATAATAAACCATCTAATGCATCAACTGCATCGCCGGCTACAGGGACATTACCAAAAAAAGTCGCAATAGTATGAAAACCTTCACTGGACAATTTTGAAGATACTGATAATGTAACATTTCCTTTAGTATCTCCTGCGTATATCAGGTTTCTGAAAGGATCAAATGTTTCAATATGGAAAAAGCCAACGCCAACATAAGATTGCCCCTCACCGAGCCTTTCTTCCGCATTATCAGCAGTTAAATCAGGATCCCATGTATAAGATATAACTCCATTTGTATCAGTAGTACTATACCAATCCATACTATTTGGATCAAAGCGATTAATCGGATCGCTCGAACAATAATTATAAGAACTCCAGCCGGGGTAAATATCCTCCAGCGGGTCGGGGCTTGTCCATTGGGCTTTGAAGGAATCGTAATATCTCGCCCCAAAGTAATGATAATCAGTTTCTGTGTCAAGCTCCTTGCCGGTAAACTTGAATTTCTCATAGGGAGTGGAGGGGTTCCATGAGCGGGTTATTTTGCCCCAGGGATCGTAGTCCTGCGCGGCGAAAAGGGAACCGTTATCTTCTATTGTAAGCCTTATGCAACAAAAGCGCTATAGTCCAATGGTATTCTTTAATTTACTAAAAGAATACAGGAGAAAGATACATCGGGATAGAAAAAGCGGGAGACGTTTTAGTCGATGGGGAATTATCATGACAGTATTCATTACATATTAGCGAGCTAAAAATATAAGCAACGAATTATATCATAATAGAATTAAACCAATAAAAAAGAGCAGTAAACCAATAAAATTACTCAGCAAACAAATAGTTTGCAATGTTTTTCCATTTTTTACATATCTATGATATATAAATGGCAGAAAAATTGTCGGAACTTTAGCATTTTTGGCTTCTGAACTCATCTTATAAGATATAATTGTGCCAATAGTACACAATAGAATACCTAGAAATAAAAATATATCACTCATCGGATAATTCAACTTCTGTTACAACATTATCTTTTTCAATTTCCTTTAAATAATTTTGCCATGATTCAATAGAACTTCCAGGTAGAGATTGTTTTAGAAGGTCCAAAAAATCTTTGGAGCTGGCCAAGTTTTTTACGTCGGATAATGTAAAAAGGTCCTTTACTATTTTTCCACCTAATTCCAAGGTCACTTTTCCACCAGCTCTGATTACTTCTTTGCTCATAGTAAATATGAAAGCCAGATCACCCAGAGTATCAAAAATAGCATTTGCACCTGCAAACCTGACAGACATATTTTTATCATCTTTGACAAGAGAACTAAATTTCTGCCAGCCACCATCTTCCAGATCAACAGCTAAAAATTTATCACCATTATCATATTGTTCTGTCATCAAAGTGCCAACTTGTCTCCATTGAGGATAGCCCATTTGACCTAATAAATCACCAACATAGGTATCCAATAATGGTTTTGACTGAAAAACGTACATTTTGTCATCATCATAATAATTACTATTTTCACCAGTTAATTGACTATTAAGCGTGAGTCCGGAACAAACCCAAATATCCTGACCATCGGGATCGTAAAATATTATTGGATTATTCGCGACATAATTATAACTCCATAATCCCGGGTATTTATCCTCCAGCGGGTCGGGGCTTGTTCAATTGGGCTTTCCCTGCGAATCGTAATATCTTGCGCCAAAATAGTGATAATCAGTTTCTGTGTTAAGCTCCTTGCCGGTAAACTTGAATTTCTCATAAGGGGTGGAGGGGTTCCATGAGCGGGTGATTTTACCCCAGGGGTCGTAGTCCTGCGCGGCGAAAAGGGAACCGTTATCCTCAATTGTCAGCCTTATTGAACCGAGATGATCTTTTATGTAGTAGAAGCGATCATCTGTTCTGGTCCAGTAAGGAATACCGCCACTCATATATGTGTCCCAGTTACATTCAACCCGGCCTATATTGCCGCCTTCCGTACCCGTCTTTTTTCTTTTTCATCCTTAACTTATAAAATTTTTCAAAAAAAAGAAATTTATTGAATCTTATGGGGGGATGTTTCAAAAGGCTAGCGTAGCAATATCAAAATCATTAGTAGATGACTTTGTTATTTACAAAAGAAAAATCAAAGCCAGCTTTTAATTAGTTTGGCTTTGACTTTATAAAACAAAATTTTATTTTTGCGTTGGAGTAAGGATTTAGTCATCCAAGATGTTCATTATTACAATCAGAATTGCTTTCATCATGTTGAGAATAATATACTCAATATATACCGCTTTCGGTTAAAGTCCAAGATAACTTTTGAAAGGTACACATTAGTACCAGTTCTAGTTAACTTATTTTCCAAGGATAAACATGTAAGATATTCTTATTGGCACATATTTACCTTGTGTAATTGAGAATATAGAATATACCTTCTAAATATACATAGCCCACCGAAATGTATTTGTCAGATTATATCTCACATCAAAGTTCTTATCCAATCAATTATTCTATATGTTAATCACAAGATGTAATCTGATATTATATCTGAAGGAATTATAAGAATATTCAGATTATTCAAACATTATTCTCTACCTTAAATTCATTCCTTCATCTATGCGCCGGAGTATGGATCAATTTTTCCAAAAGAATATTCTTTTAATGAATCATCAATAAAGTGGTCAAATACTATTGTTTCATTTGCCAATTGAATTTCAAGAGATGAAGGAGTTAAAGAGTAATTCAATAAACTTAAAGAATCGCTTATATTTCCCTTATTCTCTAAATATGATATGGGGAAAAAAAATATCTTTTTTCCATTAAACTTTCTAAAGGGAATATTATGAGTTGTTTTATCATATATTTCATAATATATACAAGAGTCTTCTAATATGTTGGAATTACTCATACTGCCGAAATGGAATGGAATCAGCGATAACCAATTTAGATAACTAACGATATCAGAATATTGAATATTATCGCAATCATCTGCAATTTTTTTCATAATTTTTGACTTTTCGATCAATTTGCTATTAAGTTGAACTTCTCCATCATCGATTAAATAACGCTCGAAGAATATTGCTTGTTGGGAATATACTGAGATAGCCAAAAAAAAACATAAAAAGAAATTTGTAATATGCTGTAAAACTTTTAATTATTTTCATATTCTCTCCTAGCGACGGGTATCAGCTATCATTTGTAATTTTGTAAGGTTAAAATATTCTTTCCCTCTCATTTTTTGCCATGAGTTTACTTTTTTTTAGCATATTTAACCGATCTTGATACCATTCTTTGGTGTCCAATCTTGCATGTTGTTCATACCACGTTCTTTGAAAATTGATTTGTCCTCTCTGAGGGTCAACAATTGCTTCCATATCATCAACAGCATGTTGGACCTCATGTAAATATGTATTCGCTCTACCAATATGACCATTTTTGTTTTGGGGATTAATTTGAATAGTAAACATCATTTTACTGAAATCCTTTGAACTTCCTCTATCCCATTTCCCTTCTTCTGTCAATGTTTTGGCAATGCATTGACCATTTAGCGGGATAAACCCAGATTTATCCGTTAGATTTTCAACTTTCTCAAATATCAATAATACATCTTCAAAATCGCCTCCTTCTTGAAATTGTGAAATATATTTTTTCCCTTCCTCAGTGCTAATAAAATCAATATATGCCTGATCATCTTTCACTTGACTGTCATCAACTATTCTACCATCCGGGTCAAAAAACTTAACCGGGTTTTCCAAACAATAATTATAAGAACTCCAGCCCGGGTATTTATCTTCCAGCGGGTCGGGGCTTGTCCATTGGGCTTTGAAGGAATCGTAATATCTTGCTCTAAAATAGGGATAATCAGTTTCTGTGTCAAGCTCCTTGCCGGTAAACTTGAATTTCTCATAAGGGGTGGAGGGGTTCCATGAGCGGGTGATTTTGCCCCAGAGATTTCGCCCTGAGCAGGAAGGTAGTTATACTCGGCGAAGAAAGAGCTACCTTTGTATACATTTTATAATATAAGTATTATTTATCTTATATAAAGGCAATAAATAATTACTCTAAACACAAATATCCTACAGTTATATTGTTTTCTATATATATTATATTATATTTAGGATCAAGCCAGACCACATGTAAATCACAATATTCGTCATTTTGACAAACTAATATAAAATATTCAAACAATTCTTCATAATTGAATCCCAAAACAGATATATTATTCATATGCCGGGTAAATGCTATTTTCCCAAAAGAATACTCGCTGAATGTATCATTTTTTATGTGATTGAATATTATTTTTTCGTTTTCCAATTGTATTTCAAGTGAAGATTCAGTTACTGAATAGTTTAATAAACTTAAGGTATCGTTTAATTTTCCATTGCCTTTAAGGTAGGATAGAGGGAAAAAGAATATTTTTTTTCGATCTAATTTGAGTAAAGGGATATTTCGTTTTGAGTGGGTATAAATTTCATTAAAGAAATAGGTGCCTTCAATGTTTTGGTAATTGTTGATACTACCATAATATGCTGGAATTAAGGACAGCCATTGCAAATAGTTATGAATATCAGAATACTCAATTTGTTCACAATTCTCAAATATATTTTTAATATTAAATTTTTCTAACATATCGTTAGTTGATTGAATTTCACCTTCTAAATAGGTAGTGTAAATAATTTGGTGTAAATGGTTTTTCGGGGGGAAAGGGGCTGAGGACGTAGTCCGAAGCCCCTTTCCCCCCGTCGCGAAAAATTTGTGGGGCCAGAAAGCCTCAAATGAGTATATTTAAAAATCATTTATACAGGAGTTATTTTGAAATTACCACAAGAAGTTTTGGACCAGCTTATGGCTGATTTGGAAAACGTAAAGTCCTATGATGACCTGATGGGTAAAAACGGGGCGATTAAAAAACTTATTAAATCCTCTATTGAGAAACTCCTTGATGCGGAGTTAACTAATCATCTGGGCTACCCGAAAGATTCCCCGATCGGAAATAATAGCGGGAATAGCAGAAATGGAAAAAGAAGCAAAACAATAATATCCGAAAATGGTAAGTTAGAGATAAATATACCAAGAGACCGTAATTCTACATTTGATCCGATATTGGTTGAAAAATACAAAAGAACTGTTGGACCCATAGAGGATAAAATAATATCAATGTATGCTAAAGGAATGACAACCCGTGATATACAATCTCATATAGAAGAGATATATGGTCTTGATATCTCTCCCGCAACTATTTCTAATATCACAAATGCCATGGTAGATCATGCCAGGCAATGGCAGGATCGACCACTTCAGGATATCTACACAATCGTCTATTTTGACGCTATTCACTATAAAGTGAGGCTGGAAGGCAAAGTTGTTTCAAAAGCTGCTTATACATGCCTTGGAGTTGATTTAGAAGGACATAAGGACCTTCTGGGGCTCTGGATCGGTGAAGCTGAAGGGGCTAATTTCTGGTTGGCTATTCTTACCGAATTACGCAACAGAGGCGTTAAAGATATTCTTATTTCTTGTGTTGATGGCCTTAAAGGATTTCCTGAAGCAATTGAGTCTGTGTTCCCTGAATGCCAGGTTCAACAGTGTGTTATTCACCAAATCCGTAACACAATAAAATACGTTGCTTCTAAAAACCAGAAAGAATTTTTGAATGATCTTAAGTTAGTTTACAAAGCTCCAACTGAAAAATCTGCCCTTGCCGAGCTTGATAATCTTGAAGCTAAATGGGGTAAAAAAAATCCTTACCCGATAAATTCATGGAGAAAAAACTGGGCGAATCTCTCTGTTTACTTTAAGTATCCTGAAGAAATAAGAACTCTTATTTATACAACTAACCCTGTTGAAAATGTTCACAGACAGTTTAGAAAAGTTACTAAGTCAAAAAGTTTGCTCCCTAATGATGATGCCTTGCTTAAAATACTTTATCTTTCTTATATTGATCTAAGTAAAAAATGGAGTATGCCTGTTCGTAATTGGTCCTTCATTTTTTCTCAGCTCTCTATTTTTTTTGATGAAAGGCTGAAGCCTTTCATCTAGATGCTTTCCATTTACACAAAATATTTTACACTCTCTGGGCTTTTAGATATTGTTTTTAGCTCGCATTATGACCATGAGATAAATTACCTGCTAAATGAGGGGAACAATAGTTTTTCAGTAAAATTAGTGGCAAATACTGCATATTTTGCATTGCAAATCCATTGCATTGACCTTGATAATGATGGAGATCCTGATATTCTTTCCACTTCTACAGAGGATTTTAATCTGACCTGGCACGAAAATGATGGCAACGGAAATTTTAATGAAAAACTTATATATTCAGATTACCGTACCATTGAATCCATTTTAGGTGTTGATATTGATCAGGATGGTGATATTGATGTATTAGCCGGTTCCTGGAATAAATGTAAAATATATGTATATATTAATGATGGGAACCAGAATTTTAGTTCCTCTTCATTTAATATTTATGGTGATTTTCCGATTGATATTGTTGCCCCCGATATCGATTCCGATGATGATGTTGACGTTATTTTTGCAGAGTTTGATGAAAATCGAATAACCTGGTTCGAAAATGACCAAAATAGCGCTTTCATTTATAGAACAATATCAAGCTCTGTTGATTATTTCAGATCGATATTTCCAATAGATTTGGATAAAGATAATGATATTGATATTCTGGCAGGTTCCAGTTCTGATAAAAATATTGTAATATACCAAAATGATGGAGAGGAAAGATTTATTCCCTATTTATTGTATGATAACAATGAACGATCGACAGATTTGTTTGCTGCGGATATGGATTCAGATGATGATATTGACATTGTCAATTATAATAGCAAACAAAATTCTATTGATCTTTATGAAAATGAAGGGGAATTGAATTTTAACTATAGAATTGCCGCTGAAAACGTTAATGATGTGGTCTCTCTGGAAATTTCAGATGTTAACTTAGATTCTAACCCGGATATTGTTTCCGCGATTTTATCAAAACACAAAGCTTTGGTACTTGAAAATGATGGCTATCTCAATTTTTCTGAGAATTCGCTTAATGTCAATTATAATTTTATAAGGACAGCGAAACCTTGCGATATCGACGGTGACAATGATATAGATTTTATTGTTACTTTTGATAGCGATCATCTTATTGTACTATATGAAAACAGGGGGCAGGGGAATTTTATAGAAGAAGTGATTGATGATTCCAATTCAACGAATGATGTTCTGGTGGAAGAAATGAATGGAGACGGCATCATGGATATTGTCTCATCATATGACTATTGCAATGATGTAGTTATTTATGAAAATGATGGAGATAACAATTTTCAAAGAATTATAATTGCCGAAAATGTGAAATCCCATTTATCATTTAGATGTGCGGATTTTGATAATGACAGCGATCCGGATTTACTGATTTCAGAAGGAATATATGGAAGAGTTACTCTTTTAGAGAATCTTGGGGCCAATAATTTTAGCAAACATGTTTTGCTTGAGGATGAGTGTGAATTCAGAGAAAACTTTCCGGTGGATGTTGATAGTGATGGCGATATGGATTTTGTGATTATTACCAGAGATGAAAACGCATTATTGTGGTATGAGAATTTATTGGTGACAAATGTTGAAGATTTTAATAATGATTTTACTCCCACAAATTTTTTATTGAACGATAACTATCCTAATCCTTTTAATCCAACTACTTCCATAGAATATAATGTTGCGAAAAATGTAAAGGTTACATTAAAAGTCTATGATATTTTGGGCAGGGAAGTGAAGACGCTGGTTGATGAAATCAAACAACCGGGAAAATATAAGGTTAATTTTGACGCCGGGGGATTTTCTTCCGGAATTTATATCTATATCATTAACATGGGAGATTTTACAGCCGGCGGCAAAATGGTTTTAACCAAATAAAATTGGAAATGTATTGTATATAGCCGGTAATATCCTGGCTAATTAATTGATAATATATGATATCTATTTCTCACACCACTCATTGATGATCCTTTCCAGTTCCTCTTCCGGGAGCTCGCTTTTGTCGTACATTCCCGCTTCGCGGCGCTGGCGCATGGCTTCGTAGAGGATTACGGCATTGGCTACTGAGACGTTAAGACTCTGGATGAGTCCGAACATGGGGATGTAAAATATTTCGTCGGCGAGGTCGGCGGCTTCATCCGAGACCCCACGGTGTTCATTGCCAAGTACGAAGGCGACTTTTTGAGTCATATCAATTTTGTAAAGATCGACAGCGTCGGGGCGGAGAAGACTGGCGTAAATTTTAAAGCCCTGCTGCCTGAGTGTGGTGTAACATTCTTCGGTCGATACAAATTTTTCCTTTTCAACCCACTTTTTCGCCGAGGAGGAGGAGACTTTGCTTATTTTGGGGAACTCTTCATTGTTATAAAGCAGACTCACTTTGGGCACTCCCGCAGCGTCGCAGGTGCGGAATATGGCGCTGACGTTATGAGGATCGTGAATATTTTCCATCACCACTTTCAGTCCATGCTGGCGGGAACGGACGGTGCGTTCTATTTTAGCTACTCTTTCTTCTGTTCTGAATTGTTTCATCATTGTTTTTAATTTTTATACCAGGTTTTTGTTTACTCCCTTTCGGGGACATTTGGACTGTAATTTTTTCTCAGGCTCTATATCGAAGTCGAAATCGTTTTTTGCGGCTGAAACTTTGTCCGTAAGCAGTCAAAATCTACGCAAAATGGCAAAATTTTGGAGACAATTCGAATTGTAGTTTTTTTAGCTGAGCACTGTTGATCCCCTACAGGGATCTTGCAATAAGGATTTATCCTTTACTACCCCATGGGGACGTTCCGCAATAATGCAGCTTCTCCAAAGCAGTTTTGAAGTTACGCGGTCCGGGAATTTCTATTTTTCAACTCTTTACTTCTGGTTTACCGGTTGATGATTACGATTATGATTACGATTAAGATTATGATTTTAAATCATTTATTGAAGATAAGTTTATATACTATTGTATTTCCTTTTTTGCGGGCGCGGTCCACGAGGATTTCGGTATCTTCAGGGATATTGGAATAAAAACGGAGGAGATCGACAGCATTATTAATTGCTTCCTCCTCATGATGCGCCCAGCTCTCGCAACCATTAATTGAGGGCGCTTCGGCGGTGAATCCGTCACCGGTATCTTTAACGATCAGATCGAGGACCAATTGTCACTTCCCGGTGACTATCTTAACGCTCGCGCTCGCGCCTATACGATCGGCGCCGCTTTCGATCATCTTCGCGGCATCCTCATGACTCCTGATACCTCCCGAAGCTTTTACGCCGACTGCGCTTCCGACCACATATCTCATCAGCGCGATATCACCGGCAGTGGCGCCGCCTTTACTGAAACCTGTAGAGGTTTTTACAAAATCAGCTTTAGCGGATTTGGCTATCAGGCAGGCTTTTACTTTTTCTTCATCTGTCAGAAGAGCGGTTTCTATTATTACTTTTGTTATCGCGCGATATTTTTTTGTGGCGAGAGCAACCTGGTTGATATCGTTAAAAACATAATCAAATTTACCTGATTTGAGCATGCCTATATTGATGACCATGTCAAGTTCAGTCGCTCCGTTTTCAAGAGCTTCATCGGCTTCTTTTCTTTTTATAGAAGTGCTGTTGGCGCCAAGCGGGAAACCAATCACAGTGCAAACCTTTACAGGGGTTCCTTTTAAAAGGCCGCTGCATAGAGGCACAAAGGATGGATTAACACAAACCGAGGCGAAGTTATACTGCTTTGCTTCGGCGCATAACTGTCGGATATCATCCTCGGTAGCTTCAGGTTTAAGGATTGTGTGATCAATCATTCTCGCCAGATGGCTGTTGCCGATTTCATTACCCACACCGGGTCCGGCAGCGATGCGCGCCGCTCCGTTCTGAATAATATTATTTACAGCTTCCGGCTGTTCAACAACGCTCCTTTCCCATCCAGAACAGGTATTGCCATTAAAAAGATGGTCATATAATGATTTTTCTGTAAATACCTGCGAAACTACTTTATCAATTAGCGCATTATGCATAACAAATCCGTTTAAAATTATTTACCGGTTATTTTTTTGAATGCTTTATATGTGTTGCTAAGAAGCATTGTGATTGTCATGGGACCAACACCTCCCGGAACCGGGGTGATCCATGAAGCTTTTTCAGAAACTTCATCAAATTTCACATCACCAACCACTTTATATCCTTTTTCCCTTTCGGGAGCGTCAACTCTGTTTATTCCTACATCAATAACAACGGTATTTTCCTTTACCATATCGGCAGTGATCATTTCCGCTCGTCCTATTGCCGCGATGAGAATATCGGCCTGCCGGGTAATAGCGGCGAGGTCGGGTGCGGCTGAGTGGGCAATTGTTACAATCGCGTTTGCGCCATCCTGTTTCTGCACCAGCAGGTTAGCGACCGGTTTACCAACTATGTTACTCCTGCCGACTACGACAACATGTTTGCCCCGGGTTGGAATTTCATATCTTTTTAGCAGTTCAACGATACCATATGGTGTACAGGGAAAGAGTGTATCGTTTCCAATGACAAGGTTGCCGACACTTACAGGATGGAATCCGTCAACATCTTTTTCCGGATTTATAGCGTTTATAATTACATTTTCATCTATGTGCGCTGGTAATGGAAGCTGAACCAGGATCCCATGAAATTTTTCATCATTATTATATTTGTTAACTATTTTCAGCAATTCATCCTGCGAAATTTCGGCCGGAAGGTTGACCTGCTCGGAATGCATCCCGATTTTGGCGCAGGCTTTATTTTTCATTTTTACATATATCTGAGATGCCGGATTTGCCCCGACCAGAATTGTCACAAGTCCCGGTACCATTTCACCGGCTTCTTTTAAGGGCAAAACTTTTTCTGCCAATTCCTGGCGGATTTCATCTGAGATTTTTTTACCGTCAATTAAATTCATTCAGTTCCCGATTCTTCATTTGGTGTTATTATATTATATTTTTCGAGCAGGTAGTCCTGCAGTTTTTTATCTTCCATTATTTCCATAAAAAAAGGATTTGATGTTTGCCATCCTGTTTTTCCAAATTTACGAAAATTTTCAAGACGACGTACCGAAATTTCACAATAAAGTGGATTTATATCAATAGTAAAACAATTTCTCTTTAATTTTTCAGCCGCGAGAAGTGTTGTGCCTGCATGGGCGAAAAAATCGAGGACCAAATCTCCCTCATAACTTGAAACATTAATGATTCTTTCAATCGCTTTCAGAGGTTTTTGCGCGTAACATCCTGAAACATTTTCTTCCATAAGATGAAATACCTGCTGAATATCGATCCAGACATTCCCGGCCCTTATATATTCTGATTTGCTTCTTTCAATGTTTTCTGTAAGTTTTCCCCTAACTTCCTTGTAATATCCCTTTAATACCTTTGGTATATCAGTATATACCGATTCTATATTAAAGAGGGGACTGCCTTTTACGTAATATAGCAGCTCCTGTCTGACAGCCATCCAGTTTTTCTGTGTGCCGTAACCTCTCTGGTTTCGCATGGTAATAAAGCTGCGTGAATCAAATCCGCTCTTTTCCATCATTATGATAAAACGGGCGAAAGGTTCGAAATGAGAGGTTTGATCCGCTCCCAGCCAGATATAAAAAGCGGAATTATTTTTTAACAGGCTGTATGTCAGGTCCACCCAACCAGAGCACCAGTCGATGAATTTTTCGGGAGCGCTTTTCTTAAAAGCTATCAAATTATAAGGAGGATCATGAATAGCGAGGCTTGCCTTAATATTACCGGCAAGATTTCTGATCTTTTCCTGTTCATCAACGCTGAGGCAGGCAACGGTGTGTTTATTCTGAGGGTCTTTCCATACATCACCCTCCCGAAAGCGGCAATAAGGCATTAACAACTCATTAAGCTGTTTATCTTTATCGAGCCGCGGCAATGAAAATTTTATCATCTATCCTTCAGAGGTTTTCTCAAACTCGGGGATCATTATTCTTTCAATTTCTTTTGCTTTACCCGTTTCTGTGTTCACTTTTACGAATAATCCGCAGAGATGTCTCTGGTTATTCGCGGTCTGGTATTTTTGCGGAGTCTGGTAAATAAAACGATTCATGGCCGCTTCTGTTTTCATTCCGATAACCGAATCATAAGGACCTGTCATCCCAACATCGGTAATATATGCCAGACCTTTAGGGAAAATTCTTTCATCAGCCGTTTGAATATGTGTATGTGTTCCGGCAAGAACACTGACTCTGCCGTCAATATGATTAGCCATGGCAAGCTTTTCGGCAGTCGCTTCGGCATGAAAATCGACAAAAACCACTTTGGTTTCATCAAGTATTTTTTTCAGCGCCCAGTCGATTCCCCTGAAGGGGCAGTCGATTGCAGGCATAAAAGCGCGTCCCTGCAGACTGGCCACACCCACTTTCCCTTTGGGTGTGTCAATTATTATAAAACCTTTCCCGTATGTCCCGATGGGGTAATTCAAAGGACGGAGAGAGCGGGGTTCCACCTTGAGATAGTCCTGCGACTGACTTCGGTCCCAGGTATGATTACCTCCTGTGATTACCTTTACATTCAGTCCGAAAAGCAGTTTGCCTTCCTTTTCGGTGCAGCCTTTGCCATCCGCGGCGTTTTCGCCATTCGCGATTATTACATCCGCTTTATATTTTTTTTCGAGGCCGGGCAGCCAGGTCTGAACCATTTCCAGCCCCGGTTTTCCAACTATATCGCCGATAAAGAGAATATTTATATCCATAAGCCTTGTCAGATTAAAAGGCCAAATATAAAAAAATATGGTTTTAGAATAAAGGATAAGTTGCCGGTTAAGGAGGTATTTGTTTTAAACCGAAAAATATAATAATTTATTTTAAGGATTTCTTAGTATTGATACCAGGTTGACTTCCTGATATTTTTAATATTTTTTACCGGTTTTTCAGATGATGGTTGTGATACCATGTTACTGATTAAATTATTTTTAGCTTTTTATGGCAGAATATTGAAATGAGTATAATGTTCTGTGGTGAGCATACTTCAGCTCATGGAACATCACACCAGGGAAAAAGTTGTAATTATAATTGTACTCTAAAAACTTTTAGAGGAAATGGCCAGGCTGAGGATGATTACGATAACGAGTAAGATTTTTCAATTTAGATTTTATGTTGGTTACGGTCTGGCTGGTTAAGAAGATAAGTTTTAAAATTCCATAAATAAACTTACGGAGGCTTTGATGTCCTCTGAACTCTATCTTCTGGTTGTTACTGCCGCGTCGGTCGGGTTTTTTCACACTCTTTTCGGACCTGATCATTACCTGCCTTTTATTGTTATGGCAAAATCGGGGGAGTGGTCATTAAAGAAAACGGCGCTGGTTACATTTCTTTGCGGATTAGGGCATGTGCTGGGATCGGTTATTCTGGGAATTATCGGAATAAGCCTGGGGATTGCGATTGGAAATATTGAAATATTCGAATCATTCCGGGGAAACCTGGCAGCGTGGGCATTTATAACTTTTGGATTTGTTTACATGGTTTGGGGTATCAGAAGAGCTGTAAGAAATAAACCGCATACACATTTCCATCATCACGAAAATGGTGTTTATCACGAGCACAGTCATTCACACACAAATGATCACGCTCACCCGCATAACGATTCGCATGAGAAAAAAATGACTCCCTGGGTTCTTTTTACAATATTTGTCCTTGGACCATGTGAGCCCCTAATACCGATTCTTATGTATCCTGCGGCGTCCAAAAGCATTGGGGGACTGATTTTTGTCACCTCTGTTTTTGCTTTCACAACTATTCTGACCATGCTTGTAATTGTAACGGCTTCCATTTTCGGGATCAATTTTCTGCCGGTAAAAAAAATGGAGAGATTAAGCCACGCGCTCGCGGGAGGAACAATTCTGCTTTGCGGTATTTCTATTCAGTTTTTGGGATTATAGTAAGATTTTTTCAATTGGAGGGAGTTTTATATCGCCAGCCGAATAATCCTCAGAGGCCGGGACAGCCTGAAAGGCCATTCTGCAGTTTGGAAAAATAAAGCCAAGGGAGAGGCCGGTTACGAGAACGAGTACTGTTTTTTCTGAATTTTCTTTTGGTTCAGACTTTGCCGGCTTGCGATTTTGAGAATAATTACGTTTGTTAGCGGGTATTTTTCAAGTGAGGGAGGATGATAAAAAATATCCGCAATAAATTAAAATGGAGATTTAATCCGCGGCTGAATAAATCAATCGGCGGTATTATTAATTAATATCCAGAATATTCCTGTGTTCTTTATTGTTTTTGTGAAATCAGAAAAATTTACCGGTTTTACAACGTAGGCGTTCGCTCCCAGTTTGTAACATTCCCTTATGTCACTTTCCATTCCGGAAGAAGTAAGCATAACCACAGGAATATTTTTTTGATTGGGATGGTTTTTTATTTCCTTCAGAACTTCTATTCCATCTTTTTTGGGCATTTTTATATCGAGCAGAATCAGAACCGGGTCACCCTTTTCACGTTTCTCATATTTATTACGGTAATTTAAAAAATCGGTTGCTTCAGCTCCATCCTGCGCGACAATGACATGGTTTACAATATTAAATTCCTCAAGTGAAGCCAGAATCAGCTCAACATCATTTTCATTGTCGTCCACGAGGAGGATTTTCCGAGTTTCTTCCATTTCTCTTTCCGAATAAGTTAAAAAAGAAAAACATTAAAGGTTATTAATGAATCCACTAAACAAAATGTTTATCAAGGAAAATGTGACAGTCAATAAATCAATGTATCATCTAATAATACATCTTTTTTTTCGCAAAATCAACTTTGAAAATCATCTATATTCTGCCGAATTTTGTCGGAAAAAGTGGATTATCAAATAAATCCCAAATGATAAATAAATCAAATAATTTTAATATTGGTAAAACTGAATAGTATTACTCCGGGCAAAAGAATTATCAACCTGAACGCTTTCGTACACTACCACTTCCAATTCGTACATCTTTAACAGGTTTGGAATAGCAGATTGGCCGGTTTTTATATTAAATCTAATGGCATATCTTTTGAAGATAACAATATATCGTTTACAGGTAATTCCTGTAATGGAATGGAAATAATAATAACCTGGATATATAAATGAGTCTTAAATTCTTTCGGCACGCTTACAGAACATTATTGTTCAACAAATTTACAACTGTACTGAACCTCGCGGGATTATCAATCGCGATTGCTGTTTCATTATTGATTTATTCCTGGATTTCGGGTGAGCTATCCTTTGAAGACCAAAACCTGAACAAAAATGAAATATACAGGGTAAATAAAAAATACCGGATAGGAGACAAATTTGATTATAACAGTTCTACTCCTTTTCCACTCTATACTTATGCTAAAAACTCTGTTCCGGGTGTTAAGGATGCGGGCGCATTTGTAAGGAGGCCGACCGCGCTAAGGTTTGGTGATAAAAATTTCCGTGAAAAAAATGTTTTTTATTCAACGTCATCCATATTGAATATTTTTACGATTAATTTTATTTCCTCTCCTCCCGAAGAGGTTTTTGAATCTCCTGATAATATCCTTATCAGCAAAAAGACAGCAAAAAAATATTTCGGGGAAAAAGACCCGCTCGGTGAAATGATAACTGTCAATAACCGGCGCCAGGTAAAAGTTGCCGGGATTTTTGAAGATATTCAGGACAATACAGATTTTCAGTTTGAGGTTTTGCTTCCGGTTAAAATAATGACCGAACCGGCTGATCTCGACAACTGGTATTCCCATTGGCTGAACACATTTATACTTACAGACAAAGGAGCTGACGCGGGAGCGATTGAAGAAACAATAAGTAAAAAGCTGCTGGAATCTCTTGAAGGTCAGCAGACATCAGCATCTCTTCAGCAACTTTCCAAAATTCATCTCTATTCCGAATCTGGTAAACCGGAGGGGATGAGATATCTATTTATTTTTGGTGGAATCGGAATTTTTGTTCTTCTGATAGCCTGTATAAATTATATTAATCTTTCAACAGCCCAATCGCTGAAAAGAGCAAAAGAGGTGATGATTCGTAAAATCAGCGGAGCTGTAAGGGGCCAGTTAGTCTGGCAGTTAATTGCCGAGACCATGCTTCTCGTTATTTTAGCGACTATCGCCGGAATAGCGCTGAGTGAGTTTGTCAGACCCTGGTTCAATGAAATGACCGGGGTAAAAACATCAACCAATCTTCTGGATTCAAATACCGTGATTCCTCTTATAATATTGGTCCTGACCATAGGGGGGATAAGTTCCCTGGTTCCGGCGGTTGTAAACTCCTCCTTTAATCCCGCTTCTGTTATGAGGGGTGAAATGCACAAAGGACAGAAAGGAGCTTATCTGCGGAAAGCACTTGTAACTTTTCAGTTTATCCTGACGGTAATTATGCTGGTTGGAGCCTTGACAATCTACAACCAGATATCCTATATGAAAAACAAAAATCTTGGATATAAAAAAGAAAATCTGATATATATCAGAACCACACCTGAAATAGTCGGGGGATTCGACACCTGGAAACACAGGCTCAAGGAGAATTCCGGGATAACTGATGTCTGCCTTACATCGGATGTTCCATCTGAGGCATGGTCAATCATGCGCGGAATTACCTGGGAGGGAAAACGCAATGAGGAGGGAACCACCTTTGGTTTTATCGCTGTCGATTATAACTATCTTGAAATGATGGGGATAGAAATTGTTGAAGGGCGAGGCTTTGATAAGGAATATGGTCGCGATTATCTGAATTATATTATAAACTCAAAAGCGTTGTCATTATTTGAAGGTAAAAACCCGATCGGAATCAATCTTGGTGTAATAGATGAAGAGGAAGGAGAGATAATAGGGATAACGAACGATTTTCACTTCCTGCCGCTGAATTATGAAATTGAACCTCTTGTGATGCTTATAGCGCCTGATTTCTACCGGTATACCCTGATCAAATACCAGGGAGAGGATGTGGAATCAATTATTACAAAATTAGAAGAGGTTTATAACGAACTTACACCGGGAACACCATTCGATTATGGTTTTTTGGACCAGGTTTTTGAATCAACATATAAAACAGAGATTACCAGTGGAAAGATATCGGCATTTATTGTTTTACTCGCTATAATAATATCCTGCCTCGGGCTGCTCGGTCTTACCTCTTTTATTGTTGAAAAAAGAACGCGGGAAATAGGAATCAGAAAAACACTGGGCGCTTCATCGGTGAGGATTATCTCACTTCTGACGGCGGAATATGCCGGTATTGTCGCTCTGTCAAATGTTATTGCCTGGCCGATTGCCTATTATTTAACAAATAACTGGCTGGAAGGTTTTGTTTACCGGACCGAACCAGATATTTTTGTATTTCTTGCGGCGGGCGGAATCGCCTTTACAGTCGCGATTACAACAATATTAGTGAAAACTGTACGAGCAGCGCTGGCAAATCCTGTCGATTCGCTCCGATATGAATAATTACAGGTCTTATTATGCTTTTGAGTTATATAAGAATTACCATACGAAAAATATTGAAATCAAAAAGTCTGTCAGTCATCAGTATTTCGGGAATTACAGCAGGCCTGACACTCTCAATACTGACAATGTATTATGTGCTGAATGAATACAGCTTTGAAAATTTTCACCTGAAGAAAGATGATATATACAGAATAACAGTTGACTGGGGTATGGAGGGAAGCAGAATGCAGTTTGCCGGCTCTATGCCCGCTCTCGGTCCCGCATTTAAGGAGGCCTTGCCCGAGGTATTAAACGCGGTGAGAATAAGAAAAGAGTGGAACGCGAATGTAACTGACGGGGAAGAAAATTTATATAAAGCTGATAATTTCTTTTTCGCCGATCCTGAAATATTCGACATTTTTACTGTTAAGCTCAAAGATGGAATCCCGGATGAGATGCTGAAAGAACCATATTCAGTTGTTATTTCTGAATCGGCAGCGGAAAAGATTTTTAATGATAAGAATGTTGTCGGTAAAAACATTGAGTATAATGATGAAATATTGAAAATAACCGGTGTTTTTGAAGATATACCTCTCAACACACATTTGAAGTTTGATTATATAGTATCCTTCAGTACTCTTTACGCTATGGGAAAAATTCCGGAAATGGAGTGGAACAGCTGGGGGGATGATCTAACCTATCTGCTGCTTGCCGGCGGATGTGACTGTTCAGCCCTTGAAGGACAGATGGCCAAAATGATGAAAACCAACCTGGGGGAATATTTAGCGGAAAGAATAAAACTATCACTTCAGCCGCTGGATCAGGTCCACTGGAATAATGAGTTGCGCGGGGATGTGGGTCCCAAAGGAAGCCTTCAATACATTTACCTTTTTATTATCGCGGCTTCGGTGATCTTATTGATCGCTTGTTTTAATTATATCAATATTTCACTTTCGGGTTATCTTGACAGGATAAAAGAGATAGGGATAAGAAAAGTTATCGGCGCGAAACGTTCACAGATTGCCTTTCAGTATTTGCTCGAAACATTTATTATTATTTTAACCTCATTTTTTTTCAGCCTTATTCTGGCAGATTTTCTTACCGACCCCTTTTTTAATTTTCTCAGGGCGGTGAAAGTTTTGCCGGGCGGAGTATCCTCTGAATTACTGACCCTGATTGCCGCTGTGATTTTTATGACCATTGTTTTTGCCGGAATTTATCCCACATTGTATATTTCCCGGTTTTCGGTTGTTGATATTATCAATGGAAAATACAGCGCGGGTAAGGGAAAACTTACAATACGAAAATTATTTGTTGTGATACAATACGCGGTATCAGTAACATTAATCATTCTTGTTCTCCTTATAAGCAGGCAGATAAATTATATGAAAAACAGTGATCTTGGTTTCCATAAAGAAAAGAGAATTTTACTGCATTTTCCATATAATGATGAAATCATCCAAAAAAAATATCATTTGTTTAGAAACGAATTGAATAAACATCCTTCGGTTTTAAATGTGAGCAGCGCTTATTCTCTGCCTGGTTTAAACAGCATGATGAATATATCTGTATATGAAGAGGGAGGTGATGAAAATTCAAAAACGCTTCAGGCGCTGCCTGCCGATATAGGAATAATCCCGACACTGGGACTTGAACTTGCAGAAGGAAGGAATTTTGATGAACAGATAATTTCAGATTTTCAGGAAAGTATTATTCTTAATGAAAAAGCGGTTAAAACACTTGAGCTGGAAAACGCGATAGGAAGCAGACTAATAATTCCGGGAGGGGATAAGCCAAGAACCGTTATAGGTATCGTAAAGGATTTTCATCTGCAATCGATGCGCCGGAATATTAATCCCCTGGTAATTTATCCCGATCCGTCGATGATGCTTACAATTATTGTGGAATATTCATCCGATAATCCATCTGAGGCTCTCGCGGCCATTAAATCAGTATGGACCGGTATAATTCCTGAAAAAGAATATTCATTCAGTTTTCTTGAGGATAAATATGACCTGCTCTATCTGAAGGAGGAAAGAACCGTTCAGCTTCTTACAGGTTTTTCGGTTATTGCTATTATTATTTCATCACTCGGTCTTTTCGGAATTAGTTCACTATTGGTAAGTGGCAGAAAAAAAGAGACTGGTGTAAGAAAAATTCTTGGCGCCTCTCCCCGGAATCTTTTCCTGATTTATATGAAAGACTTTATGGCCATGGTTCTTATCTCTAATATTATAGCATGGCCGGCCGCGGGATATATAATAGATTTATGGCTGACAGGTTTCGCCTATAAAACGGATGTTGCCTGGTGGATATTTGTTATTTCAGCTATTTCTTGTTTTTCTATAGCAATTCTTACTACTTTTGGAAAAGTATCGGAACTGGTAAAGATGAACCCGGTTGATACTCTTAGAAATGAATAATTGAATAAACGTTCACAATTGTTGGTTGACCGATGTTTTGGAATTTCTTTAAAACAGCTTACAGAAATTTTTTAAGATTTAAAGGTTATTCTTTCATAAACCTGACAGGTCTGGTTGTAGGGTTTGTAATTTCTATAATTCTCTTTTTATGGGTGAGCAATGAAACAAATTTTGACAGGTTCAATAAAAACTATGACAATATTCACCGGTTGTGTGTTGATCTGAAAAGCGGCAGTCATATGATATTTCCCATGACAATGCCCGCCGCGGCTGAACTTCTGAAACAGGATTATCCTGAAGTAGAGGATGTAGTCAGAATCCAGAGACCTTTCAGAGCCAATGTTACTTACAATGGTGAAAAGCTGATGCAGAAGGGGGTATGTTATGCTGATAATTCTCTCTTTTCAATTTTTTCCTTTCCCCTGATTTCAGGCGAGCCCGAAGAACTCCTGAATCTGCCTTATACCGCGGTGATTTCACAAAGCATGGCCGAAAAATATTTTCCGGGTGAAAATCCTGTGGGCAGTGTATTAAAAATTGAAGGTCAGGAATTTACCATTACCGGTTTGATGAAGGATATTCCGGAAGATTCACATTTCAAGTTTAATATTGCCTGTTCATTTGAGACGTTATACGCTGAAGACAGGGCTGCCATGGAAAACTGGTTCCATATTCAGTTTTATACTTATTTGCTGCTTAAAAAGGGGAGCGAAGCCTCTGATTTTGAGAAAAAACTGCCCGATTTTGTCAATAAGTATATGAAGGAAATACTTGAAGGAGCAGGGCTTTCGTTAAGGCTGTTTACCCAGCCGCTGGCCGATATCCATCTATACTCCGATCTTGGGGGTGAGATCGCTCCCCAGGGTAATATTTTATATGTGTATCTCTTTGCCGGAATAGCGGTCTTTGTTCTGTTAATAGCCTGTATTAATTTCATCAATCTTTCAACAGCGCGTTCTGTGATAAGAGCGCTTGAAATTGGAATGAGAAAAACCCTCGGGGCAGACAACAATCTTGTGCGTGTTCAGTTTCTTATGGAATCCTTCTTTTATTGTCTTATCGCAATGGTTCTCTCAATCATTATTATAATTTTTCTTGTTCCGCTTCTCGAGCAGATTTATAATACCACATTCGGATTAAAGGAGCTTACCAGCTTGACAATGATATTGCTTGTAATTGCCACAATATTGCTGACCGGGTTACTTGCGGGAAGTTATCCGGCATTTTATCTCTCACGGATAAAACCGGCTCTTGCTGTTAAAGGGGGAACAACAAGCGGATATAAACGTTCGGCTTTCAGAAACGGTCTTGTGGTATTTCAGTTTGTGATTTCCATAATACTTATAACAGCGACAATAGCAATATTTAACCAGATCAGTTACATGAAAGGTAAGAGCCCGGGGTTTAACAAAGAAAATCTGCTTGTAATTCCGGGCGCTAAAAAATTGCTGAAAGAAAATTCCTTATCGACTGTCAGACATCTTTTTGGTTCGGTTCAGGGAGTTTTAAGCATCGGGGGAAGTTCACTTGTGCCGGGCCGGGGAACCCAGGGAGCGATTATGTATCCAGAGGGATATTCCGATTCACAACCCCAGATGGGAGAAAAACTGTTTATTGATGAAAATTATCTTCCCGCCCTCGGGATAGAAATTCTTGAAGGCAGAAATTTTTCACGGGATTATGGTTCCGATCCGGAAAATTCAGTATTGATAAACCGTTCCGCGGCAGATAAATTCGGCTGGAAGGAGGCGGTCGGCAAAACTTTCATTTACCCGGGAAGCAAGTCTGCCGATAGCCCGGAGCGAAAAATGTCGGTTGTCGGAGTGGTGAGTGATTTTCATTCGGCGTCAATGCACAGGCAAATAAAACCTTTGATTCTGTATAATAATATTGGCAGGATCAATTTTTTTGTTCTGAAAATAAAATCGGAAAATCTGCCTGAAACAATCGGACAATTACAGAAGAGTTGGGATAAGTTATTGCCTGATCTGGTATTCGATTACTTTTTCCTTGATGATACATTTGACCGGATGTACAGAAATGAAGAAAAATTTGCCGGGATAACCCTGATGTTTTGTTTGTTTACAATTTTTATTAGTTGTCTTGGTCTTTTCGGGCTGGCCGCTTTTATAGCCGCCAGAAGAACAAAAGAAATCGGGGTCAGAAAAACATTAGGGGCAACAGTTTATAACCTGGTTTTTATGCTTACCGGGGATTTTTCAAAGTGGGCTATTCTTGCCAATATAATCGCGTGGCCTTTATCTTATTATCTTATCAATATCTGGCTTGAGAATTTCGCCTACCGGATTGAACTGTCGATTCTGCCATTTATATTCGCGGCCTTGATATCTTTCACTATTTCGGTGCTTACTGTTGTTTTTCAGGCAGTCCGGGCGGCTTCGGTAAATCCTGTCGAATCTTTGAGATATGAGTGATCATTATCAATGATAATAACATTATGATTTTTCACTATATAAAAATAGCGTTAAGAAATCTTCTTAAATACAAGGCGCAGACAGTAATCAATCTTTTTGGGGTTATTACCGCGTTATCTTCGGGGCTTCTCATTTTTCTTTATGTTTATGCCCATTTAAACTCTGATAATTTTATCAGCTCTAAAAATAATATATACAGGGTGTTAACAGAAGAGGAAAATGAGGAGGGGCAGGTGACATTCGCTGTCGCAGTTCCACCTGTGGCCGGAGCTCTGCGGGAGTATTTTCCCGAGGTCGAAAGTTGTGTCAGGTTCAGCGGCGAAGGACCGGTCGTAATTAGGATTCCGGGAAAGGATAGTTATTTCATGAGAAAAGGATATATGAAAGCAGATGCCTCTTTCTGGGACTTTTTCAATATCAGACTTTTATCAGGTAACCCGGCTACAGCTTTAAATTCTCCCGAATCGATTGTAATTTCTAAAAGCGCCGCGAAACAATATTTTGGCAGCGCTGATATTCTTGGAAAAACACTGGTAATGAACAATTCATCCTGGAAAATATCAGGGATTTTTGAGGATATTCCTGAGAATAGTCATTTCCCCGCTGTTAAAATTGTGTCAAAGTTTGATTTTCCGGAATGGGCCTCAGGATGGGACGGACTCAAGATTCCAACATATATTAAACTTTCTCCAAATTGTGATATAACTTTATTCAGTAAAAAAATCGAAGATTTTTTCAGAGAATACAATGCAGGTGAAGAGCATTTAAGCGGGGAGCACAAGGCTTTAAAAATTCAACACTTTGAGAATATTCATCTTTCGCGACCATTAACCGCTGAATATGCCAATATCATCGATAAAAAAATCCTGTATACACTTTCTTTTCTTGGAGTAATGATATTTATTATCGCGTTCATTAATTATATAAATATGATCATTTCAGGGGGTATCGCGAGGGAAAAGGAAATCGGGTTAAGGAAGGTTAACGGAGCGTGTAAGAGAGAAATTATATTTCAATTCAGCCTTGAATCGACAATATTATTTTTAATCGCCGCATCTTTATCTTTAATAATAACGGAGTTGGCTCTGCCCGTTGTTAATAATTTTCTCAATCTGAATCTGAACCCGGGTATTATCACCGGACCACGGTTATATTTTCTCTATTTTATTCTTATCGTCTGCTGCGGAATCGCGGCCGGTATATTCCCCGCGGTAAAGTTTTCAAAGCTGAACACGGCTGAGGCGCTGAATGGTGGTTTAGCGGGAGCTGCCGGTAATAAAAGACTCAAGAATATTCTCCTTGGTTTTCAGTTTGCCTCAGCGTTTTTCCTGATAAGCGGAGCGATAATAATCCATGACCAGGTCAGTTATATGAAAGAGAAAGACCTTGGATTTGAAAAAGATAATATATTGGTCATTCCGGTTCAGGATGAAAAAATGATGACAGATATCTCAGAACATCTTGAGCTGGTGAAGAGAAATTTTATTTCGATTGAGGGGATAAAAAGGTGCAGCGCTATTTTGCGCCCGCCAGGCAGAATTGAACATCATGATAATCTTTCAATAATTAAAGGGGAGGAGACAAAAACCGCGGGGCTCTATAATATTTTTGTTGATTTTGATTTTATTGAAACCTTTGGAATTAAATTACAGGGGGGGAGAGCTTTCAGCAGGGAATATAAAACAGATTCGGGCGGAGCGTTTATTATTAATTCTTCGGCCGCGCGGTTATTTGGTTTCGATAAACCTGCTGACGCGGTCGGAAGCCATGTTTCACACTGGATGGGGAACGGATCAATAATCGGTGTTACGGAGGACTTTCATCTTTGGTCGCTCCACAGGAAAATTGAGCCCCTCTTTTTTATGATACCTCCCAGGGTAATGCCCGAATATATTTGCCTGCAGCTGGATGATTCGGGGAATCACGTAATTTTATCAGAACTGGAACAGGAGTGGAATAAAATTTTACCCGGGTATCCATTCGAGTATTTTTTCCTGAATGATGACTTTAACAGGCAGTACGATAATGATATTATATTCAACAGGATCGTGGCTCTTTTCGCGTTTTTGGCAATTTTAGTTTCTTCATTCGGGCTTTTCAGTATTGTATCACTAATGGTTCTGCAGAGAATGAAAGAAATAGGCATCAGAAAGGCGCTTGGTTCAGGTGTCATTCCCGTTATTATTCTTTTTAACAATGATTTTTTAAAGATTTGCTTTTTCTCGCAAATTCTAATTTTACCTTTGACGATATATGTGATGAACAGATATCTTGCTGAATTTGCCTACAAGTTGGAATTGTCCCTGTATCCATTTATTACCGCGGCTCTGGTTACGATTATTTTCGCTCTCGCGGCGATAAACAGTAAGGTCATGAAAGCCGCTAATCAATCTCCTGTTGACGCGATAAGGGATGAGTAAGGTGAAGTGAATAATATCAGAGAGAATGTAAATTCATGATATATTAACTAATAAAATTTTAGAAGAAAACTGTTTTAAAATTTCGGTTTTGATCTGCGGTTATCAGTTTTTACCGGTATAATAAATAATAAGGAGTAGTTTTGCCGAAAAAATAATTTGTCGATATTATCCGCATAATTTTAACAATGCAAACACGCGTTCATCTCTTTTTTCTTACCGGACTTTTCTCGAACAATCTGAAATCAAAAACCGAACAAATGACAGGAGAAAAATATGATATTTAATTACCTTAAACTTACTGTCAGAAATTTTTTAAGGGCCAGGATAACTACTTTACTGAATTTATCAGGATTAGCCGCGGGTCTTGCTGTTTTTTTGGTCATAGTTGTTTTTGTTAACAATGAACTGCAATATGACCGGTTCCATAAAGAATATGATAATATCTACAGGCTTGTTTATGGAGAGACAACTGATAAAGATTGTTTTGCGGGCACACCTTCGCCACTTGCCCCGTTGCTCCGGGAAAATTTTCCTGAAATTATAAATTTCGTCCGCTTTGATAATATTTCGGGAGTGCTTAACTACCAGGATAAAACCTTTACGGAAAACAGAATTTTTTACGCTGATGAATCGTTTTTCGATATTTTTTCATTTGATCTGCTGAAAGGGGATATGAAGAATCCCCTCAAATCACCCGGCAATATGGTGATTACCGAGTCGGCAGCGAAAAAATATTTTGGTGAAACAGACCCGCTGGGAAAAATCGTGCGATATAATAATTCCAGGGAATTTACAATTACTGCCATTGCCGCTGATCCCCCGGTAAGATCACATATACACTTCGATTTTGTTGTCCCTTATGAAAATTTCGCTAACCTTGAGCATTGGGGTATGTGGAATTATTTCACCTATATTTTGCTGGATAAAAATGTTGATATTGGTTTTTTGACAGATAAATTCAGAAAATGGGGAGAGGCTAATGAATTTACAGATATTTCCGACGGGCTGAATTTCCAGCCTTTGGGAGATATTCATTTTCAATATAACAGATCAAATACCGAACCGGCTTTTAATTCGGCATATATAAATATTTATATTCTCGCCGCGCTTTTGGTCCTGGTCCTGGCATGTATTAATTTTATTAATTTATCCACCGCGCGATCATCATTAAGATCTCTCGAAGTGGGTGTGAGAAAAACTTTCGGATCCTCAAGAGGAAAACTGGTTTTCCAATTCCTTTTTGAATCCTTTCTTTTTGTCCTTATAGCTATCATAATAGCATTAATTATCGCTGAAGCTGTTTTACCCTGGCTGGGAAGCATAGCTGAACGACAATTAGAGATAGAGTATGGAAGTTTTTACTTTTTATCTTTTATCTTTCTGCTTCTTCTGGTTACGGTTTTCGGAGCGGGGGCATACCCGGCTCTGCTTATATCATCATTCCAGCCTGTAAAAATACTTAACCGGAATGACACGCATATTTCCGGAAGTAATTTCAGGAATATCTCTGTGGTTTTGCAATTTGTCATTTCCATTGTGCTTATCAGCGGAACAATAATTATTTATAATCAAATGGAATTTATCAGAAACAGGGACCTTGGATTTAACCAGGAGTATATATTAAATATTAAATTGAATAAACAGGTAAGGGACAAGTCGCTGGTATTGAAGGATGAGATGCTCAATCTTTCAGGAGTAAAGAATGTTTCGGTAAACAGCTATGAACCGGATAATATCAACTGGAACCAGACTGTCTGGTGGAAAGGTCAGCAGGAGGGGGAAGGGGTAAATATGTGGATAGCGCAGGTTGACCGCGATTTTTTCAGAACTCTCGATATTCCTCTTCTTGAAGGAGAGGAGATTCTGAAGGAATATAAATCGGAAGATGAAAGATATTATGTTATTAACAGGGCGGCGAGAGACTATATCGGTTGGGATAATGCCGCCGGAAAAGAACTGGATATTTTTATGGATGAAAAACCGGGCAGAGTTCTGGCTGTCACAGAAAATTATCATTTCAGGTCTATGCATCATATAATTGATCCATATGTTTTGTTAATCAATGATAAAGGGAAAGGGAGACATATTTCTGTTAAGTTTCAGTCTGATAATTTGTATGGAACCATTGACCAGTTGAATGAAATATGGAAAAAATTTGCTGGCAGTATGGAGATGGAATATTATTTCCTTGATGAAAAAATTGAGAGTCTTTATATCTCAGAGCTCAGAATGTCAAAATTGTTTACCATTTTTTCTTTCTTATCGTTGTTCATTGCTTCTCTCGGTATTATAGGTCTTACAGTCTTTGCCGTAAACAGACAGCTAAAAGAAGTGAGCATCAGGAAAGTGCTTGGAGCTTCTTCCCTGAGCCTCATAATTTTGTTTTGTAAAAATTTCTCCAAACTGGTATTGCTGGCAAATATTATTGCCTGGCCCGTAGTATGGTACGCTATGATTGGATGGCTGCAGACATTCTCATACCGCATTGATTATTCCGTTCTGCCAATGTTAACGGCGGGACTTGCCGCCCTGGTTCTGACTTTATTAACGGTGACAATTCTGGCGATGAAAGCTGTAATGACCAATCCCGCCGAAATTTTACGGCATGAATAAAGAGTTACAACTTTGTTACTTTGTAAACGTCTTAATTTTCAAAACCCCTTCCATATATAACTCTTTGTTATGAGACCTGATCTGTCCGGTTACCCCGCCGGACAGATTTTTTTTATTCTGACACCGGCAAACCGGAAAAAATTGAATCCGAAAAAAGAATCGTACTCGTTCTCGTAATCGTACTTCGTCCTCGTCTTTTCAAAAACGCTCAGGGTATTATAGAACGAGAAGGACTACGAGTGCCGTTGCGCCCCCAAAAAGGAAGTTTGATAAGAACAAAAAGATATTTTTGCTATTGACGTCAATAATAGCCATCAAAAAGCCCCCAGAACGCTTTAATCAATAGAAAATGACATCGGGATTGAATGGATAATTCTGGAGTAATCATTCGTACTCGTACTCGTGATCTTGTCTCGTCCTCGTCTTTTATATTACGATAAGGTTTTTCGAGTACGAGTATGATTACGAGTACCGTTGCGCTGAGGATAAAAAGATATTTTTAAGTTGATGTCAATAATAATGCATAAATATGAAACGAATAATCCAAATTCAAAATACCTGGTTCGCTTTTCCGGGGATATCGTTCGCTTTTTATCTCCCCCTTCGGGGACGGAAAAAAATTGGAAATTTTTAAGTTGTCAGCAGCGCCCTCCGGCGGGGGACATTTATCGACATACCGGAGCAATCCGAATGTCCCCCTTTGGAGACAATGCTGTCAACTTAGTGCTTATTTGTATCTAAATGTCCCCGATAGGGGGCAAAGCCGAATAACCGCGGGCAGCCTTCGAAGATGGCGGTCCGTGGAGGAAACCAGAGAAAAGACGACACCTCCGGATGGAAACGAACCCGATTCTTAAGTTGGTAGCAATGCTTTGGAGGGGGCGCCTCATCCGCCGCGGAGGAACTTTCGTCGGGGGAGGACTCACCTCGAGTAATCACAAAACTTTTACCTGGCATTAAACTTTCTACTTGTTGATAAATTTCTTACCAATTTGCGTATAATTTAACTTCTTATTGAATAAATCGCCTCCCGTTTTGCCAGGGAACTTTTCCCCATAAGGGCGTTTTCCTAAAGCTTTGCCTGGGGAAATGCAGGCAGCTTAACAATTTATTTCTTGCTCTAAATGGCTGAAAATGGAGCGGAATATTTTGATCTAAATAATCGTAATCGGCTTTTTATTCTCCGGCAAATTATTAGAGAATGATTACGAGTACCGCTTTGCCCCCAAAGGGATGGTTCCATAAATAGGATAAAATCTTTCCATTTTGCGTGGAATTTTTCGGCTTAATTTATATTGATATATCCTTACAAACCACATTTTTCATGTCAGCGCCTGTTTTTAAGGGGCATACCCAGCCATTTCTCAAGTTGGTCATATATTATTTCTCTTTCTTCAGGAGGGAAACTTTTTATCCTGGTCCTGTGTGATCCCCCTTTCTTAATCATTTTCAGACAGTTTTTGTTTTCACCAAAATTCACCTGGCATGCAGACCAGGGGTCATATTCCCCATAGATAAAAATAAAGTTCTTCGCGTCATTTTTAAGCCACTTGTCAATTTCTATCATTGGTTCGGCATTAAATACCAGGGGCAGATCATTTTGATACATTACATGATTTGATCCATCCGACGCGTTTAGCAGGTGAGAAAAACCGGTGGTATCATAATCGTAATAACCAAGCTGGGTGAATGCCTGGTAGAAAAACGGCTCACTTTTTTTTATATCTTTATCGGAAAAGTAGTCAGGGGAACTGTTGCGGATAAGATGAGAAAAAACTGAATCATCCGGGGCCGCCCCTGAAGGTATGTTATTACAATTTCCATCACCCCACTGCCAGTAAGCGAATGAATATTCCATGACCATATATTCAAAAGCGGCTTCATAACCCATTTTATATGTATATCCGGAGTCGATAGAATATTCCTTAAAAAGGGGGAGAAGAGTGTTTTTCCGTTTAAGAGCCTCTGTCTGAAGATTATATACTTTGTTCCTGCATTCGGCAGTGGCTACGCGATTAATAAAGGAATGCACTCTCGGATCTCTCGCGGAAAAATTGAGTGGGGCCACTACAGGAACAGAGATGTCAACATCATCGGGGAAAAAATAACGGTGGTACATAACAGTCTGGCCCCCCTTGCTGATTCCTGTGCTAATCCATTTCCCGGTGTAAAAATCATTAAAAAAGTCAATGATCTTATGATGATCTGTCGCGGCCTGCTTAATGTTCATATACTTCCAGTCAACAGAATCGGGGAGAGATTCACCGAAAAATCGATGTTCGACAACCAGTTGATTTGCCCCGATATAGTCAGACAGCTCCGATCCCGTATAGTGTATTTCATAACCTTCAAGATCAATTACAACGGGACTTTCCCTCTCAGAATGTGAAAGATAAATCAACTGATAAAAGAGAGGGGATTCAGGATCATTATGATCAACATGCTGTGGAAAATAAATTTTATATGCTTCGGTAAATATTGAATCGGGCTCAATAGTCTCAATTTTCAGCCCGGGGAATTTTTTTAGCCAATCAGCGAGTTCACTTCCTGCCTGCGCGAATGCTGAAGAAGTAATTAAAATGATTAACAGAAGAACATTTTTCTTTAACATCAGCGGCCTACACATCTTTTTGTTCGGTTCTTCGGATAATTTCTTCCTGCAGGTCGGTACCGAGATTAACAAAATAATCACTGTATCCCGCGACTCTTACAATAAGATCCCGGTAGTTTTCAGGCTCAAGCTGCGCTTTTCTTAAAGTCGCCGCGTCAACAACATTAAACTGTATATGGTGACCATCCATGCGGAAATATGCCCTGATAAGGCTTTGAACCTTCTTCCGGCCTGTTTCATCATCCATAAGTCCCGGTGAAAATTTCTGATTCAGCAGAGTGCCTCCCGTGCGCAGGTGATCAATTTTAGCAGCCGATTTAATAACAGCCGAGGGACCCAGCCTGTCAGCTCCCTGCACGGGAGAAATACCTTCAGACAGAGGCTTACCGCTCAGCCTTCCATCGGGAGTCGCTCCGATTACGCTGCCGAAATAAACATGGCAGGTGGTGGGCAGAAGATTTATTCTGAAATGTCCTCCCTTTGTATTTGGCCTTCCATCGATCGCGGCAAAATATATTTCAAATACCTCGCGAAGTATATCATCGGCAAAATCATTATCATTTCCGTAACGTGGTGTGGAGTTAAGGAATTTATTTCTCATATCTCTGTAACCATCAAAATTATTTCGCAGACCTTCGAGAGTATTTTCCATTGTGAAGTTCTTTTCCTCAAAAACATGTTTTTTCAGCGCGGAAAGAGAATCAGTAATTGTTCCCATGCCCACACCCTGGATATATGAGCTGTTGTACCTGGCGCCGCCGGCATTATAATCGATGCCCTTTTTAACGCAATCATCGACCAGGATTGACATAAATGGAGCCGGAAGGTAATTTGCCCATAATCTTTCAATGATAACATTTCCTTTTATTTTTATATCAATGAAATGGTTAAGCTGTCTGCTGAAAGCCTCCATAAGTTCAGTGAAGGCATCAAACTCAGCGGGATCGCCGGTTTTAATGCCGATCTCTTTATTTGTGCGGGGGTCAATTCCATTATTCAGCGTAATCTCAAGAATTTTGGGGATATTAAAATAGCCTGTAAGAATGTAGCTTTCCTTACCAAAAGCGCCGGTTTCGACACACCCGCTCGCGCCTCCGTTTCTCGCGTCAACAATATCTTTACCCTGGCGCAGCATTTCCTGTATTATCGAGTCGGTATTAAAAACGGATGGCTGGCCGAAACCGGTATTCAATATTTTCAGCGCCCGGTTCAAAAGTCTGTCGGGACTCTTTTTACTTATCTGAACCATGGAACTTGGCTGCAGAAGTCTCATTTCTTCAATAACATCAAGGATAAGGTAGGTTAATTCATTCGAAGCGTCTTCACCTTTTTCGTTAACGCCTCCGACGTTTATCAGGCAAAAGTCGGTATATGTGTTGCTTTCCTGGGCTGTCACTCCCACTTTCGGAGGAGCGGGCTGATTGTGGAATTTTATCCAGAAATTCTGCAATAATTCCCTCGCTTCCTCTTCTGTCAGAAGTCCGCTTTCAATATCTCTTTTGTAGAAGGGGTATAAATTTTTATCCAGTCGGCCGGGATTAAAAGAATCCCAGGTATTAAGCTCAGTGATAACGCCGAGATGAACAAACCAGTAATACTGAAGAGCTTCCCAAAAACTCCGGGGTTTATTTTCCGGAATCCTGGAACAGATACCGGCCATTGTTTCAAGCTCATTTTTACGTCTCGGGTCAGGTTCATTACGCGCTTTAATAGCCAGCAGACGGCTGTATCTTTCGGCGAAAAGGATAAGAGCTTCCGCGGAAATTTTCATGGCTTTAAGCTCTTCGCGTTTTTCAAACGCGCGCGGATCTCCATGGAAATCAAGTTCCGCGATACTATTTTCAATATCCAGAATAAAATCTTTCATCCCCTTCGAGTAAATTTTATCATCCAGCACAGTATGGCCGGGAGCTCTTTGCTCCATAAATTCAGTAAATATTCCCGCCGAATAAGCCTGCTTCCACTCTTCATCCACTTCACGGAATATCCTGTCCCTTATTGAACGGCCGCTCCAGAAGGGACCTATGTCCTCCCGCTGGGAAGTTCTGGTATCAGTGTCTACACTGAATGATATTTTTTCACGGTCATTCAGTATATCAAAATCATCCATACTGTGAGTGCAGATTTCCGGATAGGTCGGTGTGGAATGTGGAGCGGGGCCTCTTTCCCCGACAATCAGCTCTCTCTCATTAAGATAAAGTTTTTTATTCAGCAGAATATGCCGGAACGCCATTGCCCTGGCAACCGGGACAGATTCTTTTTCCGACTGGCCGCTCTTGTAAAATTCGGTAAGCAACTCAGCTCTCTCGATTGAAATTGAAGGTTTTGTATTTAAAGTTTCTTCTCTTAAGATATTTATCCGTTCATTCATATTTATCCCCGAAAATTTATATCGAAACAATCAGGAAAAAAACTTTTAATTTTTTCCAGCTCTTCGTCAGATTGTGTTTTTAAGTTATTTAATCCGGATGTTATTCCAAGCCTTTTATATTTTGATTCAGCGATTTCATTATAAGGTAGAAGATCGATTTTTTTGATTCTTTCAAACCGTGTGAGGTAGCGGGCGGTTTCAGTAATATTTTCAGCGGTATCTGTTATTCCGGGAATAAGAGGAATTCTAATTTGAACATTTGCTCCGCTGTTATAAAGATACTCAAGGTTTGATAATATCAGTTTATTGGAAACTCCGGTATATTTGATGTGTTCATTCTCATTCATGATCTTGAGATCAAAAAGGAACAGGTCCGTAAACGGGATCACTTTTTCAATTGTATCAGCCGGGGTATAACCGGTAGTATCAAGGGCTGTATGAATTTCGTGCTGCTTCATTCTTCGCATTGTTTCAATGAGGAATTTCCACTGGACCAAAGGTTCGCCTCCCGAAAAGGTAACTCCTCCGCCTGACTCATCGTAAAAAATCAGGTCCTTTAATATTTCCCGTTCAAGCCGGCTTACCGAATAGATTTCGCAGGCATATTCCGATATTTCACCGCTCCTGCCGGAAATGGCCGATCGCGGAATATCCCTGATGCTTTCAGGATTATGACACCACCGGCATTTGAGCGGGCAGCCGGTGAGAAACACGGTTGTTCTTATACCGGGACCGTCATGAATAGCGAACTTTTTTATATTAAAAATGAAACCTGATTTATCTTCCATCTAAACTGTATTCTTCTGAAATCAAAAAATAATAAAATAGGTGTAATTTCTCATATTTTTTGTAGTTTTATCGGACAGGAAAATGAAATAGCGTTAAAAATTTTCAAAAACATAAGTTTTTCTAAATGATTCGTTTTTTTTTACGATAATAAACGAAAAAGAATAAATGTTATTATGGCCGCCAGGATTCTAATTGTTGAAGATGAGATGATCGTAAGTCTTGAGTTGATGGAGAGACTTAAGGTTTTAGGATATGAAGTTACCGATACGGTTTCCAGTGGTGAAGAAGCGCTGAAGAGTATAGGGAAAACATCTCCCGATCTTGTTATACTTGATATTATGCTCGCGGGAAAAATGGATGGAATAGAAACAGCGGAAATCATAAAGGAAAAATTTCATATCCCCGCAATATTCCTCACAGCTTACGCCGACAAACAGACACTTGACAGGGCAAAGATAGCGACTCCCTACGGATACATTATTAAACCATTCGAAGAAAGAGAACTTCATACAAATATTGAGATTGCACTTTATAAACATAAGACAGATTTATTGTTGCGCGAAAAGGATAAATGGCTCACCACAATTCTTTACAGCATGGGTGAAGGTGTTATAGCGACCGACCTTGAAGGCAAAATCAGTTTTATGAATGAAAAAGCTTCAAAAATTACCGGATTTTCTATTAAAGAAGCAGCCGGAAAACCAGTATCTGAAATACTGTTGATGAAAATAAAACGTTTTGACACAGGGCTGTTGGGAAGTTATTCAAAGAAACCGGAAGGATTTGAGGAGGAAGCGCTTCTGATTTCAAAGAATGGAGAAGAAAAATATATCAGGGAGATGGTGACACCCATCATTGATGACAATAAAAGGATACAGGGGACTGTTATAGTAATTCAGGATATTAGCCGTGAAAAAAGAATTGAGATTCGTTTAAAAAACAGTGAACGGAAATTTAAAGCCCTGGTTGAAAAGTCCCCTGAAATGATCTTCCTTTATTCCACCATAAAAGGAGGAATATATTACAGCCCCAAGGTAAATGAAATTCTTGGATATTCCCTCGAAAAACTGCGAACAGATCCCTGGATGTTCATGGAAAATATTCTGCCCGAAGACCGGCAAAAAATCATTCAATTATATAATTCAGCCGGAGAAGGGGAAAACTTTATTCATGAGTACAGGATAAAAGATGAAAGGGGAAAAATAAGGTGGGTTCTTGAACACGCGGTTTGCCTGACTGTCAACGGCGAGGAAAAAATTATAGAAGGAATATGCAATGATATAACTCTTACCAAACAGGCGGAAGAAAAGATACGTATTCAAAGCAGCGCCCTTAACTCGGCGTATAACGGAATAATAATAGCTGATCTTTCCGGTAATATAGTCTGGTGCAATGAATCGATTGAAAAATTGAGCGGGTATAAAAAGGAGGAGATCATTGGTAATAATCCCCGGCTTTTTCAGTCAGGGAAACAGGATGAAAAATTTTACCAGGATCTTTGGCGGATAATTAAAAACGGTAAAGTCTGGCGAAGTGAAATAATTAACAGGAGAAAAAACGGCAAAGAATATTACGAGGAAATGTCGATAACCCCTGTTAAATCAAAAGGGGGGGAGATAACACATTTTGTGGCGATCAAGGAAGATATTACCGAGAGGAAGACTATTGAGATGAAACTTATCAGGGCAAAGGAGGAAGCTATCCGGTCGGATCACCTGAAATCAGAATTCCTTGCCCAGATGTCGCATGAAATCCGGACGCCAATAAACAATATTCTCAGCTCGACTCAACTGCTGAAATCTGAAATGATAGAGCTGGTGGATAATGAATACAGAGAAACATTTGACATAATTGAAAGAGGTGGGTGGAGATTGATAAGGACTATTGATCTTATTCTTGATATGTCGGCAATCCAGACCAACTCATATAAGGTTGTCAAAAAGAGACTTTATCTTCTGGATGATATATTACTACCTTTAATCCCTGAATTTAAGAATGCCGCAAAACTGAAAAATTTATCCTTCAGCTTTTGTTCTGAATCCAGGGGTGATCTTTTAGTCTGGGCAGACAGGTATTCTCTAACCCAGATATTTGTTAATTTAATCGACAACGCGGTAAAATACACAGAAAAGGGAGAAATAAGACTCAGTGTGAAGGAGGCGGCAAAAGCGCATATAGTCGTAAAAGTTTCAGATACGGGAATTGGAATTTCAAAAGAGTATATCAATGATATATTCAAACCGTTTTCACAGGAGGAACAGGGGTATACAAGGAAATTTGAAGGGACAGGTTTGGGGCTTGCTCTGGTAAAAAATTACTGCGGCATGAATGATGCCTCAATAAAAGTTGAAAGTAAAAAGAATAAAGGCACAATTTTTAGTGTCACATTAAAAAAACTGGAAGACTTATTGTTGGGAGATACTAACAAGTGGAAAGAGTAGATTTAAAATCAAAAATTTGTCCCTTCGTTGTGGTTCAGATTCTAAGGGAGGTCGACAGTATGGAACCAGGCCAGAGAAAAATATTTCAGGTTTGTGACCCGTTGGCCATTAAATCGGTTCCCGAAGAACTTGATGAAGAGGATGACATTAAAATAAATATTTATGAAGCCGGGGATATCTGGGAAATAGAGATAATAAAAAATCGGTAAATCATTTATGAAGATAAAAAAATCGACATGGTTTGTCGCGGGTTTCGCGTTGCTGAATATAATTATGTATTTCAGTATTGGTAAGTTCTGGATAGGAGGAAGCAGCTTTTTACCAATGATAGGACTGACAGGACCGGAACAAAAATTCCTGTTCGCTTTTGTTGTAAACCTGGGGGTAATCGCGGGCGCGCTCGCGGGCGCCGGTTATTCGGGGGAATTCAGGCTAAGGTATCCCAAAAAGGAAAATATCTGCAAAGCAGTTATCGGAGGCATATTAATCGGTATTGGTGTAACTCTTGCTCCCGGAACTTGTACGACAGCATTCGTTACCGGAATCCCGATGCTTTCGGTATCTTCCTTTCTTTCGGCAGCGGGCATTGTCGCCGGAGCTTATGTTATGTATCGTATTTTATGGAGATAACTTAATTATGTCACTTGAATTATTTCTGCTGGTGGGATTTTTGTTTGGAATGGGATTTGGGTTTTTTGTACAAAGATCCGGATTATGTTTTGCGGTGGGACTGGGAGAGCTCTTTTCAGGGAGATGGAAAAGAATAGTCAGGTTTTTCCTGATCATATTTATAATAACAAATATTGGATTTCTATTATCCGGTGTTTTCTTTGGTGATCTTGGTTTGAAGCCAATCGGGCTGCTCCGCGGTTATGGGCTGTATAATATCTTATCAGGGATGTTTTTCGGAGCGGGGATTTTATTGAACGGGGGCTGTATTCTCGGAACACTTCGTCAGATAGGGAGGGTGATCTTACTTTTGTGATTGTTCTTCTATCATTTATTCCGGGAATGGCTCTAATTATTTATTTCGTCAATCCTTTACTCGAAAGCACATATATACCACAGAAAATTCTGATGGGTGAGCTTTTGGGTGTCCCTGAATATGTTATCAGCATGATTCTGGCGCCTTTATCTTTAATCGCTCTTGTTTTTATCTCCCGTAAAGGAAGGAAATCCAAAAAATGAGCAGGCAAAAAAACGAATCTTTTAATTCTGTGCTCGAAAGAAGAAATGAAGCATTCAGAATAATTTATGATACTGTACTGCAAATTGAAAACTCTGCGGAAAAAGCAGTTTACGATATATTATGTCAGAATCTCAGAAGAATTGCGGGGGCAAGTGTAGCGGCAATGGCGGTTTTTAATAAAGATGAAAAAATGCTTACTCTGGAGGCAGTTGACGATAACAATGAGAACGAAATAAGTAAACAGAATTTGAGGGATAGCATTGTTCTTGATGATGATCTGATCGACGAGTTTAAACAAAACCAGGTAAGTGAATGTTATGATCATAATAAATGTCTTATAGAACTCTTCAGCAATGAGGTATTTAAAAAGATAAAGCATTCAGAAGATTCAATGTGTTACAGACTTTCATGTGTAAGGGGCAACAATCTTGTCGCGGCAGGATTCGTGAAAATCGGCGATGGCAGAAAAATGAAAATGAAAGATATGGTTGATACTTATCTTGGTCTGGCAGCCGAAGTAATTCAAAGAGTTGAAACACTCAGGATGTTGAAAAACAGTGAAAAAAAGTTTCGTTCTCTTTTTCAAACGGCGCTTGACGGTGTTTTGCTTGTTGACGAATCATTAAGAATAGCCGCTTTAAATCAATCGGCCGAAAAAATTTTTAATACTAGTGAAAGAATTGTCATTGGCCGGGATATTTCTTCCATAATGGGGAAAAACAGCGATTATTTAAGAAAGGAGATGAAGGCTTTTAAAGAGTCGAAAAGTGATAAAATAAATCATATTGTCGAAATTGAAATAGAGATTACGGATAAAAAACTTCCTCTGGAAATATCTATCGCTGATTGGGAGACAGACAACCGGAGTTTTAAGACACTGATTATCAGAGATATTACAGATCGGAAAAGAAGGGAGCAGGAACTGAAAGATTCTCTGAAGGAAAAAGAGGCGTTATTTAAAGAAGTGCATCATCGGGTTAAAATAATCTCCAGATAATTTGCAGTCTGCTTTATCTTCAATCGAGGAAGGTCAAGGATGAAACAGCTCTGCAGGTGCTTAACGACAGCAGATCAAGAGTTAGATCGATGGCAATAATTCATGATAAGTTATATCGTTCACACGAATCGGCCATGGTAGACTTTAAGGATTACATCAACGGACTGATATTTGAGCTCTCGAGGATGTATAATTATTCCACGGCAGGCATAAATCTGAATCTTCATCTCCAGGATGTAAAGCTGCCGATCGATAAAGCTGTTCCATTAGGGCTTATAATTCATGAGATTGTTACAAATACCTTCAAATACGCGTTTCCCGATGATTGGAAGGAACAGAAATACCTGGATATCAGTCTCGGAAAATACAGTGATAAAATTCTTCTTGAAATTGGAGATAATGGCAAAGGAATTTCTGAGGATGATATGCAAAAAAACGAGGACTCCATTGGCATGCAGTTGATTGGCATTTTGATAAAGGAACAGCTTTCAGGTTCTTTTGAGAAAGAGTTTAATTCCGGAACCAGGTATAAAATATCATTCCCTTTTTGTGAATAATATCACATATTATCCTTTTATTAACAGGTATTAAAAATATTTTTTAATACGGGAACTAAATAATCGTGAATAACGTATTTAAATAGGATGTTATGTCTGAAATTGTATTAACTAATATTTTGGGTAAATATGAGAGCAATTTTTGTATTACTTTTATTAAGCGGGTTATTATTCGCGGGTCAGTGGGAACAGACAGCCGGACCTGAAGGTGGTTATGTCAGTTCTGTGGAAGTTTATGGAAACAAACTTCTTACGGTTTCAAATCATGGTTATGTTTTTGCCAGGGAAAACTCAGAATGGAGCGCCATAGGAAAATTAAATGATTCAGGACAACTTCTCGCTTTCAACGATGGATTATATTTTTCGAATATTATGGAGTATTTAAATCCATTGACGGAGGAAGCGCCTGGACAGAGTTAGATTTTGAGGGAAGTCCCAGCTTTTATTTGAGGAAGCCGGAGAACTTTTCGCGGTGGTTGGAGATACTATCTACACCACTTCAGACGGAGAAAACTGGAGTAATCCTCTTCTCAGTATGGAAGCTATGACGATGCTATTCGGTGAACCGACAATTCAGAAGCTTGTTGATATCAGATCGGTGGGAAAAACCGATTCAACATTCGAGCTGGTACAACCACTTCAGTTTACCCGTTGCCCAAAGGGGTTTATACCACATCGGATAATGGAGAAAACTGGACATTCGCCGAAGGCTTACCTGAACCCGCTTATACTAACGGGATGGTAAATACTTCTGAAGGATTATACCTCACGGCAACGAAGGGAGTTTACTTTTCCTCTGACGGCGGATTTAACTGGGTTGAAAGGAATGAAGGTATCCCGACGAGTAACAATTATTACAATGTAAATAACCTTGTCGAATATGATGGGCAAATATATATAAGAAATTCTTATGACGAAATGATTTACAGCTACAACCAGGGAAACTGGTCACCGGTGGGTAATGGAATTACATCAACATATTTCACAATCAGAGAGGATATGATCTATTATTATGATGAGGGTAAATTATACTCTTTTAATCTGAATACCAGTGTTTCGAGTGATATCTCGGAAGGACTCATCGCAACTACTCCTTTTGTTACCGCTTTCGGAGCGGACAGGTTATTCGCCACCGAATACAGCGCCGACTGGGTGACTTTTGACGGAGGCGATACCTGGGAGAAGATGACTGATATTAATATCATTGAAGCTGTTTATGACGATGGAATTATTAATGTACTAGGCGAAGACGGGCTTTATCGCAGCATTGACATGGGTATGAGCTGGCAGATTGCCGGCTCCGGAGTGCCTTCCGACTATAAATCATATGGCAGGACCATTGTTGCTGATAAATCGACCGGCGTGGTTTATTCCGGTTTTAACAGAATGATCCCCCGCACTCATCTTCCTCCATCATGGGCCGCCGGAGGAGTATATAAGTCGAGTAACTCAGGAAGTTCGTGGGTCAAAGTTTCCACCGGTCTTCCGATGCAAGGTACAGTAAGTGTTCCTGTTTATACATTGATGGCCAACGATGATCTTGTTATCGCGAGGACCTACGAAGGACTTTACAGATCGACAAATGGGGGGAGCTCCTGGCAACTATTTGAGAATGGAATTCCGCAGTATACCACATTTAATTTTTTCGCATACTATTCAGAACGTATAACCGCTTTTTCATATGATGGGATTTATTATGTCGATAAGCAGTCGGCATCCTGGGAGGATATGAGTGACGGTCTGCCAACAGGACTTTTTGACTATTACAGCCATATGAGGCTCTTCAATATAGATGACGCTCTTTATTTATATGTTCACAGGGATGATACAAATTATCTTTATAGTTTCAACGGACAAACCTGGGAATTAGCTGATCAGGGGTTCGCGGATATATGAAGTTTCTGGAATTTTCTTATGAAGATGGATATCTTTTTGCCGGCGCCTTCAGCAATGGTGTCTGGAAAAAACAGATTGATTCAGGCAACCAGATTTCACTTTCCAGCCAGTATGATGAAGGATGGAATTTGGTATCGGTTCCTGTTAATTCAAGCGATATGACTGTCTCCGGCCTTTTCCCCGGTTCTTCGGGAATGGCGTTTGCTTTTAATGGCGGATATTTCTCAGCGGATATGCTGGAGAACGGAACGGGCTACTGGCTCAAATTTTCTCAGAATTCCGGAGTATCATTCACCGGTACGGAGGCGCAGGAAAATATTCAGCTTAGTGAAGGGTGGAATCTCATCGGTGTTCATCATGAAGCGCTCGGCAGCTCGGTAATTACCACAGAACCGGCAGATATAATTGTATCAGAGTTTTTCTCATATGATAATGGTTACGGCATTGCCAATACACTCATGCCGGGAGAAGGTTACTGGGTGAGAAGTTCATCGGCGGGTATAATAAATCTTAATTCGAGGACAGCTGTCCCCGCTACCGGGAAAGTGAGTAAACTGCCTTCACTGCTGTTTACTGATGCCGCGGGAAACAGATCACAGCTTTATTTTTCGGAAAATCCGGAAGGTTTGAAGAGTAGTTTACCACCGGCGCCGCCGGAAGGAGCCTTTGATATCCGTTTCGCGGGTGATAAATTTATCGCCTCAATAGATGATAATGCCCATACCGTTTCACTTGAAGGAATTGTATATCCGTTATCTGTATCCGGCAGCGGAATAGATGTAATAATAAACGGAGCGACTTTGAGAGAAGGTGAAGAGATTGTAATAAATAATTCCGCGGGAAGTGAATTAACTGTTGAGACCTTATCTGATAATCTTCCATCAGATTATTCTCTCGCTCAAAACTATCCGAATCCATTTAATCCTTCCACCACAATTAACTTTACACTTCCGGAATCAGGCGCTGTGAAACTTTCAGTGATAAATATTCTTGGTGAAATTGTTTCTGTTCCTGTCAACAGTAAAATAGAAGCGGGAAATTATTCGATGAATATAGATTTATCAGGATTTCCTTCAGGTGTATATTTTTACAGACTTGAATCGGGTAAGTTTTCCCAGGTGAAGAAGATGATGCTTCTCAGATAAGGATAATCATTCCATAACAATTCCAGTCACGAAAAAAAAGGCTGCTGTTTTCAATAAACGGCAGCCTTTTTTTTGTTTCATACAAAATAATCAGAGTTTCGCAATCAGTTTTGGATTGTTTTCTTCCACAAAATGGTCAAATTCTTTATCATGGTTAATGACATACCTGATAAACCAGTTCTCGAGAATTTCCGGTAGATCATCCCGGAACTCAGTTTTACCTCTTTTTAAGGATTGTAACAGTTCAACAATCTGTTTAACCAGCATCTGATGCTGAGCCTTATGCTCATGATAATGGCCGTAATTTAATTTCTTATGAAGACTGCTTTCCGCCTCAAAATGGTAATTTGTATACTCAACCACTTCAAACAGCGCTTTTTTCAATTTTTTGAAATCTTCTTCCTGGTAATTTATATCCAGCAATTCGTTAATCAGCGCAACCAGCTTCAGGCGCTGCTGATCAATTTCCGCAATATTCAGGTGATATTCTTTTTTCCAGATAATCTTATCATATAGCAATCTCCCGGTGTACAAAATATATTTTTAATCAGATAAATATCAGTTTAATATCAGAACGGAAAACGGGGGCAGATTAAAGGTGTATTCTCCCGATTCCGCGGAAAAAACCTTATTACTTATCAAATCTTTCATTTTATCCTTTTTATTTATTTCCTTGAGAGGGAGAGTGGTTTTTACAGACTTGTCGGAGGAATTGACAATGACAAAAAACTCCTGATCTTTCCATTCCCGCTGATATCCTAATAAATTATTATCGTCATCGATGAGGAAAAATTTAAGAGTACCAATTGAAAAAGCTTCGTTACTATTCCGGATACCAATAATTTTTTTATACCAGTTGAATATATCCTCGTTAAATTTGACTTCATCTGAATTTCTTTTCCTTCCGAAAGGATCACCCGATTCATTTTCATATTCCAGTCCGGGCCAGACCATCGGCTTACGGCAATCGGGATCATCAGGTCCCCACATACCGGCTTCATCACCGTAATAAATAGCGGGAGCCCCGGGGAGTGTTAATTGCATTGCCGCCGCCAGTTTCATCTTTTTATAACCGTCAGGAGAGGGTTTTTGGATATTGACATATCTGTCGGGGTCCGGAATACCCAGATGATCTACCGAAGCCTCCGGATTCTGCGCCATGGTTGCCAAACGTTCGGTATCATGACTTCCGAAATAGTTCATCAGCACAGCCAGATTTTCGGGGTGATAATCCCTCTGAAGATTTTTTAAGCTGTCAATAAAAGCCGAAGGTGTTATTTTTGTTTCTTCATTTATAACCAAATGTTTTACAGCTCGTCCAAACCGGTAGTTCATAACCGCGTCAAAAGCGTCACCCTTAAGCCAGTCGGAAGCGTTAGTCATAACATTATTATCCCAGTCCTTCCACCAGACTTCGCCGGTTATATAAGCGTCGGGATTGATATTTTTGACCCAGACACGGAATTTTTTCCAGAAATTTATATTTACCATATCAGCCACATCAAGCCGCCAGCCATCTATTCCATCTTCCGGATTTCCATCGCCATTGGGATCCATCCATCGTTTTACAACTTTTTTCAGATGAGCCACTATCGGATCAATAAGTCCCTGCTCATTTTCTTTTAATTCAGGAAGCGACCTGATCCCATACCAGCCTTCCCAGTCGAATTCATTCTCTTCTGTATCGGGACTATCCCACTCTTTAATGGTGAACCATCCCGCGTAATCTGATTTCTGTTGTTTATTCATCACATCGCGGAATGCCCAGAAAGAAGTTCCGCAATGATTGAATACTCCGTCGATGATTATTTTTATATCCCTGTTATGGCACTCCTTAATCAGCTTCAAGAAAAGTTTATCTGCCGAAGTCCACTGCCAGGTTGTTTCATCCGCGGGATTTTCCTTATTTACAATTATTTTGTCACCATAGGGATCAGGCCCGAAGTTATCATCTATATGGCGGTAGGTAGCCGCGTCATATTTATGGAGGGATGGGGCTTCAAAAACAGGATTGAGGTAAATAGCGTTTATACCGAGTTCTTCAAGGTAATCCAGTTTATCGAGAATTCCCTGAATATCGCCTCCGTAACGGCGTGTTCCCACATTCCAGTAAAAATCCTTTCCGGTATTTTTTTCCCAGGGGCGCATTGAATACCAGTCGGAGGTCCAGGGGGTAACTTTCCAGTCCGCGGCGAATTCAAATGGCCACGCAGCCTGCATATCAACCGGCGCCGGATCATTGTTTATATCTCCATTATTAAAACGTTCCGGGAAAATCTGGTACCAGACAGCCTCTTTCGCCCAGGAGGGAACACGTTCGGCTTCCATTTGAGTTTTACATCCGGGCGCGAGCATTAAAATAAAAGCAAAGAAAAGAAAGTAAATATTTCCCATTTTTATATTCTCTTTATTTTCAAAAATTATCCTGATAATAATGCAAGTTATTCTTTTAAATTCGAAAGGGCAATAAAAAACAGTACAGATTGTATATGGTTAGTAATATAAAATTCTCTTTCGTAATTAATTGTTTTACCCGATTACATCAACATGGATAAATAATATTCAATTTTGCCCCAATTTATTCACGGTTAAACGAAACAGTTGGACAAGAATTGAAAATTATTTAAATTGGTTTTAAGAGTGATGTAATTACATCTCTCTAATTAATATTCTGATAAAAAGTATTGACTGATGTTAAAAAATCCCGGTTCCCTTTTTGTTGTTATCAGCCTGTTGTTAACGGTCCGGCTTATATCCGGAACCGGAGAAATAGAATTTGAGCACATTTCTATTGAAAAAGGCCTTTCACAGGTTATTATTCGTTCAATCCTGCAGGATGACAGAGGGTTTATCTGGTTTGCGACCGAAGATGGCCTGAACAGGTATGACGGAACCCGGTTCGAAGTGTTCAGGCATGAAAGAGGAAATCCAAATTCAATTTCAGATAATTTTATTTTATACCTTTTTCAGGACAGCAAGGGGCTGATATGGATTGGAACAAATACCGGAGGACTGGATTGTTATGATCCTTACCGGGAAGTTTACAGACATTACAGAAATGATGAAAATGATCCAAAGTCAATAAGCTCCAACTATATTCGTTACATTTTTGAAGATTCGAAAAAGAATTTGTGGATAGGCACCGATGGCGGCGGCCTCTGCCGTTATGAACATAATTCAAACAGATTCAAATCGTGGCAGCATACTCCGGGCAGTGATGATAGTATTTGTTCTGATCTGGTGCTGACTCTGGCCGAAGATTCCTACAATAATCTTTGGGTTGGGACAGACAGCGGATTATGCCGTTATTCGCTGCCTCAGAAAAAATTTGAGCGATATGTTTTACCAGGTGAAAGATCAGCTAATAACTACACAGTAAATTCTCTTCTTGTTGCTTTTCTTGATGGAAAAGAATACCTTTTAACAGGAACTGACAGGGGGCTTTTAATCATCGACCTGGCCGACAGGTCGGTCGTTCATTATAAAAAAAGGAATGACGGAAATTCTCTGCCTCATGACCAGGTGAATTCTATCGTTGTTGATAACAATGATAATATCTGGATAGGCACAGAGGAGGGTTTGAGTATCTTCGATTATTCCCAGAAGAGTTTTACAAATTACATGCATGAAAGAAATAATGAGGGGAGTATAAGAAATAATTATATAAGAATATTATATAAAGATAAGAACGGTATTATCTGGATTGGAACAGCCGGCGGGGGAATAGATAAATATAACAGTATAAAAAAAAGGTTTTATCATCTCTATCATGATCCTTCAATTGATAATACACTATCGGATAATATGATTCGCTCGGTATATGAAGACCGCAGTGAAACAATTTTGATAGGAACAATGGGGGGAGTACTGAACGCGTTCAGGAGGGATAAAGAAAGCCCTGGAAAATTCAACATCATTTATGATAATCTTCTCAATATAGGAAGCAATGCCATAACCTCTATTATCGAAGATAAAAAGGGGACATTATGGATTGGAAGCTGGGGAAACGGATTATATGAGTTTGAGAATTACCGTCGTGAATTCAGGAATGCGAGGCTTAAAGAAAAGTCACCCCGCAATACTAATTACCGGAATATTCCTCAGGAGGCGATGAGCCTCAGCAGTAATATAATTCAGGCGCTGATGGAGGACAGCTATGGCAATTTATGGATAGGAACGGAATCGGGCCTGGACCTTTTTCTGAGAGAGAAAAACCAGTTTTATCATTTTAATCATGATCCCTATAACAAACAGAGCCTGAGCGACAACAGAATACAATCGAATTGTATTTTTGAAGACACACGGGGTAATCTCTGGATAGGAACCTGGGGGGGACTGAATAAAATCAGCAGAAAGTTTCTTAAAAAAATGGAACTGGAGGGGATTAAGTTTGAACATTTCAAGCATGATCCTGAGGACCCTTACAGCCTGAGTGATAACAGGGTAATTTCAATTTATGAAAATCTGGATGGCAGGTTATGGATTGGAACGTATGGAGGAGGAATATGCCGTCTGGATGATTATGACGGAACAATAACGTTCAGGAATTTTTCTCAAAAGGATGGGCTGAGCAGTGAGGTGATTTATGGAATTCTTGGTGATTCCAAAGGTAATTTATGGCTGAGCACAACAAATGGTTTATCCATGTTCAATCCTTCCGATGGAAGTTTCAGGAATTTTACCAGGGAGGACGGGTTGCAGAGCAACCAGTTTTACTGGGGTTCAAGCTGTAAAACTAAGAACGGAGAACTTTTTTTCGGCGGTATAAATGGTTTAAATTATTTCCATCCCGATAATCTGAAAGATAATCCCCATGTTCCGCCCGTTTATATAACCGGTTTGAAGCTGTTTAATAAAGAGGTAATTCCTGATGGTGAAGATGAAATATTATCCGCCTCAGTTATCAATACCAGCGAGATAGAACTTTCATACGATCAAAATGTCCTGACATTCGGGTATGTGGCTCTTGATTATACGATCCCTCAAAAAAACCAGTACAAATATATGCTTGAAGGATATGACAGCCGCTGGATAAACGCGGGAAATGTTCAGTCTGCCACATATACCCTTACAGAGCCGGGAGATTATGTTTTCAGGGTAATAGCCTCAAATAATGACGGATTATGGAATGAAAAAGGGGCTTCTCTGCATATTGTTCTTTATCCTCCTTTCTGGAAAAACTGGTGGTTTATCCTTGGTGTATTATTACTGGCCGGACTGGGGATAGTTTATTTTATTATCGCTTATGTTAAACAACTGCTCGCCGTTGAAAGACTAAGGAGCAAACTTGCCGCGGATCTTCACGACAGCATAGGAGCGAGTCTGACGGAAATCTCCATTTTAAGTGAAGTAATAAGGACCAAAATTCCACAGGATAATAAAGATGTAAGAAACATCCTTAAACAAATCAGCGCGAAATCTCGTCTCCTGGTGGATGAAATGAGCGATATAGTCTGGCTGGTAAACCCAAAGCGGGACTCAATTTATGACCTGATACTCAGACTCGAAGACGCTTATTCCGAGATGCTTTCATTTAAGGGAATTTCCTTCAGTTCATCAAATCTCAAATCACTTGAAAAAATTTCACTTCCTATGGAGCAGAGGCAGAATCTGTTCCTTATATTCAAAGAGGCAATTAATAACAGTATAACCCACAGCGACTGCAGGGAAATAACTTTAAACGCGAATGTGAGCGGCAACCGTATATCAATGGTGCTTGAGGATGACGGGGAGGGATTTGATCCCGGTGGAAAGAATGGCCCGCACAGGGGAAACGGACTTGAAAATATGGTATCGAGGGCAGATAAAATAGGGGGGAATCTTAAGATTGAGTCATTTCCCGGCAAAGGAACAAAAATAATGTTCTCAGGCAGAATTCATTAGACCTTTATATGGCTATTTATTAACTTTACCCCCAAAAAATAGCTGCCTTAAATGTTAAAAGTCGCGATTGTAGAAGATAATGATGGTATCAGGGAAGGCCTGAAAATACTCATTGACGGAACTGAAGGATATAATTGTGTCGCGGCATTCCGGGATTGTGAATCACTTCTCGAAATTGCTGCCGAATTAAATCCGGATGTTATTTTAATGGATATTGATCTTCCCGGTATGTCTGGTATTGAAGGTATTAAAAGGCTGAAGGAAATAAATCCCGCCTTTAACATCCTGATGCTGACTATTTATGATGAGAATGATGTGATCTTCGAGGCGCTTGTCGCCGGGGCGTGTGGTTACCTTGTGAAAAAAACTCCTCCCGCGAGATTGCTTGACGCCATCAGGGAAGTCAGCGAAGGGGGATCCCCGATGAATTCCCATATCGCGAGAAAAGTTGTGAATTTTATCAGGAAAAGCAACCAGATACCTATTCATGAGGAAAAAATTGAGCTGACCCCGAGGGAGAAGGAAGTGCTGGCCGGACTTGTGGAGGGTTACAGCTACAAAGCAATTGCCGACTCTTTATATATAAGTGTCGAGACTGTCAGGTTTCATTTCCGGAATATTTATAAAAAACTGCATGTCCATTCCCAGTCCGAAGCCGTTATTAAAGCTATCAGGGAAGGGCTGGTCTGATTTTAAAAAATCAGAATACGAGTATTCCATTAGGAGTAAAATTCTACGCAAAATGGCAAAATTTTTTTTATTAAATCATCTGTCGTCCCTGGCGGGACTTTTAATTCCCTCTCTAATTTTATCCCCCACAATGAATTGTGGGGCTATTGTCTGTCGTCCCTAACGGGACTTTTTCTAAATAATAATGATTAACTACAAGCAAATTTTAAATCAGATTAATTTGAATCCCGGCAGGGATGAAAGAAAATAGCCCCTATTTTCAAATAGGGGAAAATGTATAAAGAAAGGTAAAACAGTCCCGGCATGGACGACAGAATTATTTTGGTTTCGGCTCGTCCGGTTTATAATTAAGATTGTAATTGAAAGGGAGGAGTCTTCAGCAAGAAAGTTTGTTTTTATCATTCCTCCTGTTACTACCCTTTTATGTAGGAAAAAACAGATCAGAATAAAATGGCTCAAAAAAATCCCTTCATTCATGTAGTAGATTAACTGCATATTTTATAATAACTTGTTATTGTAAATAAGACCGGATGTTTTTTTTTAGGAAATAATGGATTAATGGCAGATATCGTTATTATTGAAGATAATAAGACTATAAGGGACGGGCTTAAGATTTTGCTTGAGTCGGTCGAATCCGGGAATAACGTAAAAACATATCCTGATTGCGAAAATTTCTTTTCAGAAGAAAAAGGAATAAAAAGCGATGTTGTCCTTATTGACCTGGATTTACCCGGTATGTCGGGAATAGAGGGGATAAAAAAAATTAAGGAAAAAAACAGAGCGGCATCCACAGTTGTACTGACTACCTTTGACGAGAATGAAAATTTATTTAAAGCCCTGTGCGCGGGCGCGCAGGGGTATGTTGTAAAAAAAACCCCTCCTAAACAACTTGTAAATATCCTGCGAAGCATTATACATAAAAGAAGTCATATGAGCGCTTATATCGCGCATAGAATAATTAAGCAGTATTCGGCGGGAAAGAAAAAAGAAAAACGTTTAAGTAAACACTATTCGTCTCATGAACTTGAAATACTTTCAAAGCTTGCCGGTGGAAACAGTATGGGCGCGGTGGCGCTCGCGATTGATTCCAGTCTGGAAGAATTACAAAAGATAATATTTGAGATATACAGCAAATTGAAATACAATTGCGATTGTAAAAATTGATTTGAATAATTATAACCTACCTGTTTAGGTAGGTAGAAGTTGAAGTTTTTATAAAAACGATATAAAATACCCTTAATCGGGTAGTAGTCAGGAAATAATGTAATTTTTACATTAAATTTTAAATAATTTTTTTTCCGGAAGTCTGTCTTGATAAATATGAACGTGTCTGAGATCGTACGTAAACATATATTTTATTTATGTATACTGCTCTTTATTGCAGTTTCATGCGGAGAAAAAGAGAGCGAAAAAAAAGTTATCGCTAAAGTAGGCGACCATAAAATTTATCTAAGTGATTTTCAAAAACGTTATGAAGGATTCCTCGCGGCTTCGGGGGTAAAAGATCATATTTATGTTCGGAAATCTGTTCTGAACACTATAATCGATGAAACGCTGCTCTTCAATTATGATAAAAGCAGCGGGGTAAAGGAAAATCCGGAATATCTTAAAGAACTTGACTGGCGGAAGAAGCAGGCCATACTGGCATATTTAAAGGACAGGGAAATATACGCAAAAATAATTCCGACCGAAGAAGAGTTGCGCAAAGCTTATTACAGAACAAATCAAAAAATAACAGTTCGTCATCTTTTTGCTGCGACAGAAAGTGATGCTGAAGAATTATACAATTTATTAAAGGCTGGCGCTGATTTTGAGACCCTTGCCGCCTCGGTATTTACCGATTCGACTCTAAGAGCCAACGGAGGTTATCTGGGTGAATTTTCGTGGGGGGAACTGGACCCCGATTTTGAAGAAGCCGCCTTCAGCCTGAAACCGGGTGAAATATCAAAACCAGTGCAGACTGAATTTGGATACAGCATAATCAAACTGGAAAATATTGTTACCAATCCGATTCTTACCGAGCATGAATTCAACCAGAACCGCAACGGATTAAACAGAGCAGTCAGAATAAATAAAAAGAGGCCTGCTGAGAAAGCCTATATTAAGTCGGTTATCGACACTAAAGCATTCAGCTTTAACGAGGGGATTCTTGAAAAGATACTTAAGCGTCTGCCCCATACTGAAAAGCTTGAATTGCTTGAGAAAGAAGAGCCTCTTCCCACGGGAGTGTGCATGAAATACAGGGATGATGAGTTCAGCGTCTCCGATATTATGGAGATGCTGGAAACAGTACCTGAATTTCACATTGAAAAAGCAACCGATCTTTCTAAATTGAAAATAATTCTAAAAGGGCTCCTGCTTCAGCGGGAGTTATTGAAGATTGCCGAAAAGAAAGGTTATGATAATGAGAAGGCTGTTCAAAAGATTTTTAAAAATCTGGAGCTGAATCTTTTTATGAAATATAAACTTCAGGAAATAGTTTATGAGACAGAGCTTGAAGATTCGGTGGTATATAATTTTTATAAAGAGCATCCCGAAATGTTTTCTTCCCCGAGGGAGGTGAATGTAAGGGAAATCATCATAAATGATAAAAAACTGGCTGACGACCTTGCCGGTCGTCTGAAGAAAGGCGCTGATTTCGGTAAACTTGCCCGAAAGTTCTCACTGAGAAAATTTTCCGCTCAAAATAACGGCGAAATTGGATTTGCACATTTATCAAAATTTGGTATATTAAAAGACAAATTTTGGAAGGCCGATATGAATAAGATAATTGGACCTGTGCAAGTTGATGATATGTGGGGCATTTTCGAGGTTATTGGGCGAAAAGAAAGCAGTTTGATGAATTATGATGAAATAAGGGAACTTGTGGAGCTGACCACAAAACATTTTACACAACGTGATCTTCTGGATGAGTATTCATCCGGTTTACGCACCATTGCGGGAACTGAAATTGATACCGAACTATTAGGTTCCTACAAAACACTCGAGGACAAAGTTAACTAAATTATTTAAGGAGTCCCTAATGAAAAAAGTTTTACTTTCATTACTCATATCATTGATGATACCGGTGAGTATGTGGTCGGGAACGACCGGAAAACTAACCGGGACAATTACTGATGGTGAGACAGGAGAACCTCTTCCGTTTGTCAATGTCATTCTTCTTGGCACTAATATCGGGGGAGCTACTGATCTTGATGGAAAGTATGTTATTCTGAATATCCCTCCCGGTAAGTATACCGTAAAAGTTCAGGCTGTAGGTTTTACGACCAAGGTTGTTGAGAATGTCTCGATCTCAATCGATCTGACAACAAAACTTGACGCGGTGCTCACAATTGAGGACGTTGAGCTTGGCGAAGTTGTTGTACAGGCTGAAGCCGGCGGAATTCAGAAGGATGTTACCTCAAGTCAATCCCTGGTTTCATCCGAAACAATTGAAAACCTTCCTGTAGCCGAGCTTGATGATGTGCTTCAGCTCCAGGCTGGTATTACAAAAGGCGCAGGCGGCGAATTTCATATCCGCGGCGGCCGCGCCGAAGAGATCGCATTTAAGGTAAATGGAATTTCCGTCACCGATTCCTATGATAACAGTCGTGGAATCGATATTGATAACAGCAGTGTCCAGGAACTACAGGTTATCAGCGGTACCTTCAATGCCGAACATGGCGATGCTCTTTCAGGCATTATTAATACCGTTACCAAAGAAGGAAAATCAAAATATCATGGTGACATTAAAATTTATAGCGCTGATTACCTGAGTAACAACACCGAAATATTTACCAATATTGACGCCATAAACCCGATGTATAATTTCCAGGGTAGTTTATCCGGTCCGATTCCCGGACTCGGAGATGATTTCCGCTTTTTTGTAAACGGACGTTATGTTTATGATGACGGCTGGTTATATGGCAAACGTGTATTTAATACAATGGGTGATTCCAGCGACGGCGATTATGTTGCCATGAACTGGAGTGAGCGTATTATGAGTATTGCCAACCTGAGCTGGTTTGCTTCAAGCGCTTTCAAATTTAATCTGGAAGCTCTTTATTCAAAAAATGATTATCAGGATTATGATCACGCCTATAAATGGAATCCCGATGGGAATGTAAATAAATATTCCACAAGTCTGAGTTCAACTTTGACAATGACCCATACATTTTCATCAAGCTCTTTTTATACCCTCAAAGCCTCATATTTTAACAGGCAGTTTGATGAATATCTTTACGAAAATGAGCTGGACTCAAGATATTTGCATCCCGATTCACTGAATACAGTTTCTTACGCGTTTATTCACGCGGGAACAAATCTGCACAGGTTCGCCAGACAGACAAATTCTTTCCTCGGTAAATTTGATTTTACCAGCCAGGTTCATGAAAATCACCTTGTGAAGTTTGGTATTGAGGCGAGATTCGATAAACTGGAATTTGATGACTTTTATCTGGAACCGGAAACGGTCAATAATGTTCCTGTAGAACCATTTGTTCCTTCGGTTCCTGAAGAAACCTCACCAAACAGGGAAAAATATGATGCGGACCCGATGCAGATGTCAGCATATATTCAGGATAAAATTGAATTTGAAAGTGTAATTATAAATATTGGTTTACGATTTGACTATTTTGATTCTAGGGGACAGATACTGGTAGATTATACGGACCCGAATATCTATATACCTCTGCGGGATGAATTAAAAGACCTTTCTGTAGCTGAGAGAGAGCCCTATTTTTATAAAGACGCTTCAGCAAAATGGAAACTGGCGCCCCGTTTTGGTATCGCTTACCCGATAAGCGCCACAGGGGTGGTTCACTTTTCATACGGGCAGTTCTTCCAGATTCCCACCTATCAGAGGCTTTTTGACCGTTCATCTTATAAAATACCCACAACCGGCAACCCTGGCAGCGTTTATGGAAACCCCGATCTGGAACCACAGACTACAACAATGTACGAAATCGGTTTCAGGCAGGAATTTTCCAACCTCTTTCTTGTTGACCTTACTATGTTTTACAGGGACATTCGTGATTATGTTACCTCCGGACCTTCATACGAAACAAGAAATGGTGTAGCATATTCTCTCTTTATTAACAGAGCTTATGCTAATGTTAAGGGTGTAACACTGGATTTTAAAAAAGAATACAGCGATTATTTCTCATTTGATTTTAACTATACCTTCCAGTTTGCCGAAGGTATAAACTCAACTCCGGAAGAAGATTTTTACGCTTCCAGGGACAACACCGAGCCGACATATTATCTGCTGCCTCTCGACTGGGATCAGCGTCATATCATTAATGCTTCTCTTTATGTTGGAGAAGACACATGGGGAGCGACACTCCTCGGACGTTATGGCACAGGTTTACCTTATACTCCCTCGGTTACGCAGGCTACAGCAGACAGAGGCCTGACTTCAGGATTCAGCAGAAACACAAGAAGACGTCCTAATCAGTTCAGTCTCGACCTGAGATTATTCAAAACTTTCGAAGTATTCGGACAGGAAGTTACAACATTCTTCAGAGTATTCAACCTGCTCGACACTAAAATTATTGTTAATGTATTTTCAGATACAGGTCTTGCTGACTTCACAACTGAAGCTCAGAGTCTGGAAGGTGTTGAAGATCCGAACAGACCAAATACAATCGAAGAATACCTGATAAGGCCATGGCATTATGACCAGCCTCGAAGAGTACAGGTAGGTTTTGATGTTGCTTTCTAATGAGAATAATTCGAATAAGGAGAATTTATAAATGAAAATTCTTTTGAAAATTTTATTGACAATTGCTCTTGCCGTAACTTTCACGCTGAATGTTGCCGCCCAGTATATTCCGAGCGATGAAAGGGGAGACAGCGGTAAAAGAGCCAAAGCGCAGCTCGAGGGGAACAGGATCAGGACTACTATCCACAACTTCGGCTTTACAGGCCGGACAGGTGGTGAATTTCCGATTGATGTTCAGACACCTTACGAGTGGCCCAAAAATACAGGCCAGGTTTATCTCGCTCTTACCGCGGTTTTTATAGGCGGTGAGGTTATAGATAATACAGGCGAAGTGTTAAAAATAGTGGATGTTCCAACCTACAGGAATTCTCCTGAAGGCACAAGCTGGAACATGGAACCGATTGCCGGTTATTTTAACGATGACAGAGAAACCCGAAAAATAGCTACCAGTGATGACCCGACCACATGGCCCGATACATGGCCCGACAGGGATGATGCATGGGATGGCCAGTGGCACGGACTCGGCGGCATAAATGACTTTCGCGCCGATCAGGAAATATTTTATAAAGCATCTGACGATCTTTACGCGAGATATGCCAATTATTTCCCTGATTCCACAGACCTTAGCAGAAAAGGAATGGGACTTATAATGGAATCACGTTCACTCGCATGGTCCCAGTTCCTGGTTCAGGATGCTATTTATCTTCTTCATACAATAAAAAATGATGGCACCGAAGATATTCCGAAAGTTGTATTTATGGCATGGCATGCCGATTTTGTCGGCGGCAACGGGGACTCACAGGATGATATATCCGAGTTTGATCTTCTGGTCGATATCGGTTTCAGCCGCGACCGTGATCACAGGGCTCCCGATTTTGGAAGTAATCCTGTCGGAATTATCGGTCAGGCATTCCTCGAAACACCCGGAAACGCCATTGACCGTATAGATAACGACAGTGACGGTGAAAACACGATGGATGACGGCACCCCGATGGGACCGATCGTTCCTGAAGCATGGCTTACAGGTGAAGTTCCCGATAACCTGATTGATGATAACGGAAATGGCCTGGTTGATGAAGCGCAGACACATATAGCTTTTCAGGATCAAACAGGTGTAAACTATGCCGACGGTCTGGACCAGGATAATGATGCTGAAGAAAACAGTCCTGTTGTTACCCAGGCTATGATCGATAAAGCATCAACAGATACTTACGGCCGCTGGCCCTCAAATCCGCAGAATGACGCTGTTCAGGACGGGGTTGTTCATCTTCTCGGCCTTGACGGAGGCGACCTTAATCTCGCATTTAAAGATAATATTGATAATGATGGAGACGGCGAGCAGGATAGCCCTGTTATTACTCAGGATATGGTTAGTCAGGCAGCTTCGGACGCGCCATATTACAGATATAAAGTCGATTCCACAGGAGTGATCATATATAATGTTACCGCGGCCTCAATTGGTATGAAATATGCCGATGGTATTGATAATGACGATAACGGAGCAGTTGATGAATATATCGATGAAGGCATCGATGAAATGATTGATGAAAGACGCGATAACGGCATCGATGAAGATGGCGACTGGAATGTACTTACAGATGACGTTGGCGCTGACGGTGTTGAAGGCACATTTGACGTCGGTGAAGGTGATGGTAAACCCACTTCAGGAGCTCCCTACGGACTACCTGGTGAACCGAATATTGACGTTACAGATGTATCGGAAACTGACCAGATCGGTATAACCAACGCCCAGTATGAGGCGGCAGGCTCATGGTCATTCGGAACCGTAAGTGACAGAATTACCTGGTCGCGCCTGATGCAGCCCGGACGCTTTTATGATCCTCTCGCGGTGCAGCCCGGAGAATATGACCTGTTCATTTCTTCCGGTGTTTTCCCGTTGGACGCAGGCCGTTCCGAGCCATTCTCAGTTGCTGTTATTCTCGCTAATGGTCCTTCCACCGACCCTGAAGGATCAATCAGAAAACAGGCTATAATTGAGAAGAAAGTTAAAGTTCAGGAAACCTATGATAATGACTACCAGTTTGCCAACGCTCCTTTCCCTCCGCAGGTAAAAGCGATTGCCGGCGATAAGAAGGTTACTTTATACTGGGATGATGTCGCTGAATCATCAGTTGACGAATTTATTAAAAAAATCGGCGGTCCTGAAAATGATTTTGAAGGATATAAAATTTACCGTTCGAAAGACCCGGCGTTTCTTGATGCCGAACAGATCACCGATGGTTATGGCGTACCGACATTCAAAACTCCAATCGCTCAGTATGACCTGGTAGATGGCATATATGGATTTGATTCAACCGGAATATATGGACAGGCATTCGGCATCAATGGTGTGAAATATTACCTCGGAGATGAATCAGGACTGGTTCA